>JABMOM010000039.1 GCA_013204105.1 Flavobacteriales bacterium | reverse complement strand
CCAACCGAGGCGAAGCCGAGCTCAGTGAGCGAAGCGAGCTAATCCCAGTCCCCATTCCCTGACTTTAATGTGCTAATGCACTGATGGACTAATCCACTAATCTACCGTATTGCTGCCTTTGGCATCCTGAGTCTAGAAGTCTATATTCGCTAAGCTCGCAAAGCTGACCTATTATGACCGAAACCCGAAAATTGGCAGCAATCATGTTCACAGACATTGTTGGCTACAGCGCAATGTCTCAAAGGAATGAGGAACTTGCAATGGAACTGCTTGAGCATCACAGATCTATCCTTCGTGAAGTATTCAAACCGTTCAGAGGTCAGGAAATCAAAACGATCGGGGATGCGTTTTTAGTCGAATTTTCTAGTGCTTTGGATGCAGTAAACTGCGGTATTGAAATCCAAGACGCCCTCCATAACTACAATTTAAATTCTTCGGAAGAAAGGCAAGTTGTCTTGAGAATAGGCATCCACGTTGGAGATGTCATTCATCGAGATGGAGATATATATGGAGATGGCGTGAACATTTCATCCAGAATTGAGCCGCTCGCCAATCCTGGTGGGATTTGCATCTCAGAAGATGTTGCTCGATTGGTGCAGAATAAATTGAAAATACCGCTTGAAAAGATGGAGAGAAGGGAGTTGAAAAACATCGACTTACCGGTTGACACGTATCAAGTGAATGTCGCCGGAGCGACCATTAAAAAAGAGGTTAGAGAGGTTAGTCAAGAAGAAAATAATCGCTTGGCCGTAATTCCATTTCAAAACTTCAGTCCAGATAGAGAAACGGATTATTTCAGCGATGGACTCACAGAGGAAATGATCATGCACCTATCGCGTATCAAGGAACTCAAGGTTGTTTCGCGAACCACATCCATGCAGTATAAGAATACCCAAAAGGATATGCATGCCATTGGTAAAGAACTCAATGCTCGATACATTCTTGAAGGATCAGTACGAAAGCACCTAGACAACCTCAGAATAACCGCGCAGCTCATCGATGTGAAAACGGATACCCATCTATGGGCAAACACATTTAAGGGAAATATGGCTGACATATTCGACATTCAAGAATCTGTCGCTAAAGAAATTGTCAGCGCATTGCGATTAACCCTGTCGCCGGCCGAACAGGTGGCCCTGGGTAAGCGTGCTACGGATAATATGGAAGCATATGATCTGAACTTGCACGCACGAGGGTTTCTATACCGAAAGCTAAAGGGCTATACCTTGGCGGCCATTGATCTCTTTCAAAAAGCGGTTGAGTTGGACCCTAGGTATGCAGCTGCCTATGCTGGACTCGGAGAAGCGTATGCATTTCTTTTTGAAGCCTTTGATAAGAATCCAACCTTGCTTGATAAGGCCATGGATGCTGCACTTAAAGCTTTGATGTATGATGCATCCTCTTCTGAGGCTTACAGTGCTTTGGGAGTTGTGTATTATGTGAGAGAGTCATATGAAGAAGCCACAACAGCAGTTGGGAAAGCTATTGAGTTGGATCCTAACGATTTTTTCGCCTATTGGATTCAAGGTAGAATTTTCAGAATTTTAGACCGGGATAAGGAAGCCATTGAATCATTTGAAAAGGTACTAGAGTTGAATCCCGATTTCCATACAGCGTACGGAGATATTCATTTGTCCCTCAAAAGGCTTGGTAAGGAGGAAGAGCTCAAAGAACTGAAAGAACGGGCCCTGACTTTTTACCCATCCTATCTGATGCGTAATCCTGACGATTCGCGTGCAATAATGTTTTATGCATTTATCCTCCTTGACGATAATCAAGCAGAAGAAGCCAAATCTAAGATGGCCAGGGCTATTCAATTAAGTCCAACGGACGCCACAATGATTTACAATGCGGCATGTTTTTATTCCGATTTGGGAGAAAAGGAAGATGCACTAAAACATTTAAAATTGGCCATATCCAACGGGTTTGAAGCTTATGAGTACATTAAAATTGATCCCGACTTAGACGGTATTCGAAATGAACCAGAGTACATAGAATTGATGAAGGATAAATGAAAAGAACTTGAGGCAATAAATGGACTTTCTTCTTTTCGCATCATCCATCATCCAACTACCTATAATTTGGACAGAATTCGTTGCAATTCTGAACGACCTCACGGCGCGCAACGGCTAGTCTAAAATCGGGCGAAATAATTATTAGGATGGTGATTTTAACAGGACTGTCTCCGATGCTTCAATCGAATGAAAGATCCAATTCATGACCCTCATCCCTCTGCTTTATTCGATCAGAAGTTGAACTCAGTATTGCGGATACTATACTCAAGCACCAAGGCATCGAACGAATTTGAGAAGGTAACAGCAGACGCGTATGCAGACAACATTTCGTACGGCCACGCCAAAGCACTGAGATCAACGAAGAAATCGCCAGGGCGACTCGACAAGCGTTGCTAGGCAAGGAGCAAGTAAGCCTAGCCAAAGAAGGCCTTGAATTGATGAGCCAAGCCCTCAACCAAAGCATCGCCCGCCAAAAGCTAGGAACCGCCAAGCCGTACGAAGTACTCCAAACCCAGCAGTACTACCTCCAATCCCAAATGGATTACTTCAATGCCTTGGGAGACTTCGTAAAAGCACAATTCCAGCTAAAAATAGCCAGGGGAGAGCGCCTCTAAACGACTTATTGCTTCCTCCTTCAAACCATTGTTAGTTGTATATACAACCCAATGCGCTAACATTGCAGTGTGGAACTGCAAAACATTGCTTCTTTTGATCCTGGTTCGTGCATCTCTGGAAAGATGATGCGCATGAGTCGGGTTACCGCCAACATCTTTCGGAAATACTTGAGTCCTTTTGGGGTGACGAACAGCCAGCTTACCCTGCTTTTCATTTTGGCGAAGCGCGATGGACTGAGTCAGAAGCAGCTTTCAGAGATTGCAGTTTTAGAAAAGTCTTCCCTCCATCGGAATTTGATACGACTAGTAGATGCTGGCTTAGTGGCCAAGGAGGCTTTTCCGCTGATTAAGATTACGGATGAAGGCAAGTCGCTGGTCAATGAGGTTATTCCCGAGTGGCGCAAGGCAATGGATGAAATCAAGTCCAAACTTGAAGGCGAAGGTCTGCTGGCCTTAGACACACTAACCGATAAACTACTGTCATGAGCATATTGAGCCTGAAGATTGCATACCTGACCTTGACGTGGGCGATGATCCTGCTGTTGGTGTTCATCGGAAACAAGGCCATCAACGCCAGCTATGCTGACAAGGCCATCGCCGCAAGAAAGAGAACCCTGCTGATCGCTGGTTTAGTGTTGTGGCAGGCATATACTTTCTTGATAACCATCTCGGGAGTGCTCAACAATTTTGACTTTCCACCTCGATTTTTTCTATTGCTCATCCTACCGCTCTTTGTCTTTACGGGAATCTTCGCTTATCAGCATCGCAACGGAGTTTGGCTGAGCAGCATTCCCCTGCATTGGTTGGTTTTCTTTCAGTCGTTTCGGATCTTGGTGGAGTCCATCTTTGTCGCTTCGGTAGCCCAAGGCATCCTCAACCCGGAAGTCACCATAGAAGGCTACAACTTTGACATGATCTTCGCGTTCACGGCGCCCATCATTGGGTTTTTAACGTACCGCAAATGGATATCGAGAAAGCTAGTCTTGCTATGGAACTACCTTGGCTTGGCGGTGATTGCTTCCATTATTTTCTTGTTTCTTTCGTCCTTGTTCAACCCGCAGCTCTTCGGCAGCGAAGTGGCCTTGCTCCCTGCTGAGGCCGTCGCCTATCCTTATGTATTGGTCGCTGGTTTTCTGATGCCCGTTGCGGTATTTGTACATGTGCTCTCCATTGTGCAGCTCTCGCGCAGGAGCTAGGAGTAACCATTGGCCTCCATAGGGCATGTCAGTTCGAGTGATTGCGCCGTAGGCTTTCCCCATACGGTGTCAGTTCGAGTGGCCACGCCAAGGGCGTGGATGTATCGCGAACAACCTTAAGGAACTTCAATCTCAACTTCAACTT
>JABMOM010000038.1 GCA_013204105.1 Flavobacteriales bacterium | reverse complement strand
TACGGGGCTTTGGGTGTGTCGCCCCTTACGGGGCTTTGGGTGTGTCGCCCCTACGGGGCTTGGGTTATATTTCGAAGGATGCTGTGCTTCTTCGTTTTCTTTCGTTTACGATCATGCTGTACTCCTTACCCATTTGACCTGCTATGGCTGTGTTTTCCTTTGCCCTGCGCATAAGGTAGGGCAAGGTTGCCTTGACCGGGCCATAGGGTAAGTACTTCGATACGTTATACCCCGACGCTGCCAAGTTGAAGCTCATGTAATCGCTCATGCCGTACAACTGGGAGAAATAAATGTGTGGGTGGTTGTTCTGTAAGCCCTGCTCAACCATCAACTCCGTCAAGTAAATTGCGCTCTCCTCGTTGTGGGTTCCGGCGCAGATCTCCACCCAATCGATGTTTTCTACGCTCAATTTGAGTGAAGCATTGTAATCACGGTCAGTAGCCGCCTTATCGGGCTGGATGGGCGTGGGATAACCCTTCTCCTTCGCACGGTCATTCTCCTTGTCTAAATAGGCACCACGAACGATCTTCATGCCGATCTTAAACCCCTCTCTCCTCCCCTTCGCGATGAGATCTTTATAGTATGGAAGCCGATCGTGCCGAAACATCTGTATCGTTTGAAAAATGATCGCTTTGTCCTGATTATACCGGGCCATCATGGTTTCCACCAATCGATCGATGGCATCTTGGATCCAACTCTCTTCGGCATCCACATAGAGGGGCACGCCGTTGTCGTACGCTGCTTGGCAGATCCTTTCGAAACGTTGCTGAAGGTGTTGCGCGGCTATCTTCTCGGAATCTGTGAGCTCTGCACCGGAGGACAGTTTTTCCAATAATACATTCGACACTATTCCGCTGACCTTGATGCAAGAAACCGGAATACTTGTGTTGTCCTTTGCCAGTTGAATGATACGCACAATTTCGGTTTCGGTCTTTCCAAACTCGGATTCCTTTTCTTGCCCCTCGACAGAATAATCCAGGATCGCTCCGATGCCATTCACTCCGAGCTTTTCAACAGCGCGCAGTGACTCTAGTATGGTCTCGCCTCCACAGAAAACACGAAATATCGTCGGCTTTACGGCCCAACTCAATGGAATCCCCCAATTGAGGGCAAGCTCTGCCATCGATGTGCCGATGGAGGTCATCCACTCCTTGTTCATGAATCGAAACAACCAATACGAAAACCTCAATTCACTGTCGCTCAAGTGTGCGAACGCCGTAGAGAAATCCCTGAAACTCAGGGGTGGGAACTCGCTGTGATTAATGTGTGGCTTTTCCATCGCTAGTTAGAGTTTCAACAACGCATCTAAGGTAGATGTTGAAACCGAATGGTAGTTCGGTCTGGCAGTGAGATATATCATCTTCGCGCGCTCTAGGGTCGGGTCTTGCTCAACCAATGCTTTGTAGATGGGAACCAGGAATTTCCGACGTCCAACTTCGGTCAAGAACTGATCAATCGCCTCATCTGCCGCATGGTAGTCGGTAGCAATCGCCAAGACAAACCATTCCGCCGCTATTTCGCTGTTACCGCTGTCGGTAAAATCAAAGGCTCTGTCCAATTCCTTGATCCGATCCAAGGATTGTGTGGCCGGTTGATGCCGGAGAAAATGCAACCACTGATGCGTAGTCCATCCCGCTGTATCTATCTCCACCGCTTTTCCTCCTGCTAGCCACCCCTCTATCTGCTGATCTACTTGAGCGAATAACGCAGATTCAACCTGCACCATGTTGTTCGGGATACCGGCTTCATACACCCATTGATCGATCAATAAAGCATCGTATTGGGCCTGGTCACCATTCAGCAATTCCTCCTTTAGGTTCGCTAAAAATTCCTCTGTGGTAATCGTGCTGAAAGCGTGGCCGGTAAAGTGCTGTTTGAGGAAAGCGTCAAATCGATCGCGACCTACATTTTCTTCAACCGTTCGGAGTAAGAAGTACCCCTTTTCATACGCAATATCGCTCATTCCGTCGTCAGGATCGCGTCCATCCAACTCAAGCTTCAATCGTGTGTCCTCTGGAACGTCTGCAAGGTTTTCTAACTCCCGCTCCAAGTCCTGCATTCCAAGAACCGACAGCATGTCGGCGTATTCCTTCCCATACACTGCTTCCATGATCCTTCGTTCGAAATAGACCGTAAAACCCTCGTTCAGCCAGAAGTCATTCCAGGTGCGGTTGGTCACCAAGTTACCGCTCCAACTGTGCGCAAGTTCATGGGCTACCAATGCCGTCAACGATTTATCGCCCGCCAAGATGGTGGGTGTAGCAAAGGTCAATCGCGGATTCTCCATCCCACCAAAAGGGAAACTCGGTGGAAGCACGATCACGTCGTATCGCTCCCAAGCGTAGGCGCCGTAAATTTTCTCTGCGGCTTCGAGCATCTTTTGCATGTCTTCGAATTCAAAGGCCGCTGCCTCCAAGATACTGGGTTCAGCATAGACACCCGTGCGGTCGCCTACGGATTTGAAATTCAATTCTCCCACCGCCAAGGCCATCAGGTAACTTGGAATGCGCTGCTTCATCTCAAAGCGATAGACACCGCTTGAATCAACGGCAACTGGATTAGATGCACTCATCACCGCCATCAAACCTGCAGGAACTTTAACCGTCGCCTCATAGGTATATCGAATGCCTGGACTGTCTTGACAAGGGATCCAGGTCCGCGCCAAGATGGCTTGGGACTGCGTGAATAGAAAAGGTTGCTCCTTACCCGCCGTCTGCTGTGGCGTCAACCACTGCAATGCTCGGGCATCCGGTGAGGTGACGTAATCGATGCTCACCTCCTGAACGGTATCATTGATCGCTATCTCAAGCGGCTGACCTAGAAACGCTACCTCCTCGCCTATCCACCATTGTTTGGAAACTGTGCCATCCACCCGGATTGCATTGATGGTCAAACCATCGATATCCAAAATGATGCGTTCCGCTCCTTCGCGAACATCAATCCGATAGCTCGCGGTCGCCGTGATCTGTCGCGCTTCAAAATCAACCTCTGCTTGAAGGTTCAAATGGGTAACCTTAGCCTCTGCTGGAATGGCAAAGGAATGCACGAGGTGCTCCGAATTAGACAGCTCCACCGTGTCGTTGGGAGCTGTCTCACTTCCGCCACAACCCATCAGCGAGAGAGCGATCAGTACAACATATATTCTATTCATGGTATGCGTGTTTGGCCGCGCGAAGGTAACCGACGACCCTATATCTGCTATCGCTTGATGGTCAGAAGATCTTCCCTGGGTTCAAGATTCCATTGGGGTCAAACGACCGCTTGACCGCCCGCATCAATTCGAGGTGGCCTTTAGAAAACATGATGTCCATGTAGTCGCGCTGCACCAAGCCAATGCCGTGCTCACCTGAAATCGTTCCTCCCAACTCTTTTACCCGTTCAAAAAGTGCGCGGATGCCTTCCTTGGTGGTCTTGTTCCAGTCCTCTTCGCACATTTCGTCGCGGAGAATATTTACGTGGAGGTTGCCGTCGCCAGCATGGCCATAGCACACGCTTCTGAACCCGTACAGCTTTCCAATCTCTTTCACCGCCTTCAACAATGCGGGTAGCTCAAAACGCGGCACGACGGTATCTTCTTCTTTATAGATCGATTGGGCTTTTACTGCCTCTCCTACCCTCCGCCTCAATTTCCATAACTGATCCTTCTTCGACTGGTCTTCCGCAAACAGGATCTCCCCGCAATCAAAAGCTTCCACTACTTCAGCGATTCTTTCGCAATCGCCCATCAATGCATCCAAATCGTTTCCATCCACTTCGATGAGCAAGTGGGCAGCATCCTCGGCGCCAAGCGGCACGGGTTCCTCACCGATGAAGTCCATGGCATACTCAATCGCATCGCGCTCCATGAACTCCATTCCGCTAGGAATGATGCCTCGTCGGAAGATCTCGCTCACCGCCTCGCATGCTTTTTCAGCCGATCGAAAAGGAACCAACATTAAGAGATCCTGGGTAGGATGAGGGATCAAGCGCATCACAATCTTGGTAATCACGCCAAGGGTGCCTTCACTGCCCACCAACAATTGAGTGAAATTGTATCCTGTGCTATTCTTGAGGGTATTGGCACCCGTCCAGATCACCTCGCCACTCGGCAAAACGACTTCGAGATTGAGGACATAGTCTTTTGTCACCCCGTACTTCACCGCTTTTGGACCACCAGAATTTTCGGCTACGTTACCTCCGATAAAACAACTGCCTCTACTGGCTGGATCTGGTGGATACATCAAGCCTTTCTCTTTTACGGCATCTTGAAATACTTGGGTGATCACTCCCGGTTCTACCGTCGCTTGCAAGTTCTTTTCATCGATGTCAAGGATGCGATTAAACCGTTCCATACTCAAACCAATGCCACCATGGATCGAAAGAGCACCACCGCTGAGGCCCGTGCGCGCTCCTATGGGTGTCACCGGAATCCCATGCGTATTGGCGAAGCCAAGGACTTCCGAAACCTCCTTTACAGAAGCAGGCTTAATGACTACCGCCGGCGGAAAATTGAGGTCTTCTGTCTCGTCATGACCGTATTCTTTACGAGCCTCCAGATCAGTTGTACAACCCTTTTCACCTACAATGGCGATCAGTGCATCAATGTGTTTCGGATCCAATTCTTTCATCGTTTCATCACAAAGTTCATCCCCGGCAGCGCGCCGAGTAACGTCCGACCAAATATTTCCTATTTTCGGCTGCCTTCCAAACCGTGAGACACATGATTCTGAAAAACATATTCACAGCCGCCTTGGTCGCGCTTACGTTATCCCTTAGCGCACAGGACATTACCCTTGAAGATATCTGGAAGAAAGGCACCTTCAAACAACGTTCGGTTTATGGATTATCGTCCATGAACGATGGTATCCACTACACGACCCTCGACCGTGGTGAGGAAGGAAATGAAATCAATAAATACAGTTACGCCACCGGAGAAAAGCTAGCAACCATCCTTTCTGATCAGGAATTGCAGGAGTTGACCGACGCAACAGACGCTACCATCAATGGGTATCGGTTCTCGACCCACGAGCGATTCGCGCTGATCCCTTTTGACCAAGAGAGCATTTATCGCCACTCCACCGAGGAACACTACTACATCGTAGATCTAAAAGAACGAAAAGCGCGGCAGCTCGCATCGGGCGAAAAGCAAAGGCACGCGACCCTTTCGCCGGATGGAAAGAGCATCGCTTACGTTCAGGAAAACAACATTTACATTCAAGATTACGCCACTGGATCCACCACCCAGATCACCAAGGACGGCGAGCACAACAAGATCATCAACGGCTTTGCCGATTGGGTTTATGAAGAAGAATTTGCCTTTGATCAAGCCTTCTTCTGGTCACCCGATGGTAAAAAGATCGCCTACTACCGATTTGACGAAACCGATGTGAAGGAATTTCACATGCCGGTCTTCGACGCACTCTATCCGGAAGACTACACCTTCAAGTATCCCAAAGCAGGGGAAGACAATTCGAAGGTTACCATTCATGTCTACGATGTGAGCTCAGCCTCGACCAATGTGCTTGACATTGGTGACTACGAATACATCCCACGCATCAAATGGACACAAGATGCCAACCTGCTGGCCGTTATGAAGATGCCTCGCCTGCAAAACGTGCTGGAAATAGATTTGGTGAATACAAGTGACTTCAGTCGGAAAATGGTTTACAAAGAAGCCAGCGACACCTACATTGAGATCAGCGATGACCTCACATTCTATGGCAACAATGCCGGCTTCATTTGGCGTTCTGAAAAAGATGGATTCTTCCACCTCTATAGCTATGACATAGATGGAGGCAATGGAAAGCAAATCACGAACGGGGATTGGGAAGTAAAACAGTTCATCGGTTTTGATCCACAGACGGAGACCTTGTATTTCAGCGCTAGTAAGACAGCAGTGTACAATACCGAGATTTACAGTGTCTCTTTGAAAGGCGGAGAGCCTCAACTGCTCAGTCCAAAAAACGGCACGTCTCGCGCTAGCTTTAGTGCCGGTTATCAGTACTTCATCTTGTACCATGGCGATGCGAACACTCCGCAAACCGTGACCTTAAAGAATGCTTCGGGTAAAGACATCCGCACCTTGGAGGACAACGCCGAGCTCAAAGAGACACTAAAAGGCTACAACCTTCCCTCGCAGGAATTCTTCGAGATGACCACGAGTGAAGGCGTCAAGCTCAACGGATGGATGATCAAACCGAACGACTTCGACAAGAAGAAAAAATACCCTGTCTTGATGTATGTGTATGGTGGCCCTGGTTCCCAAACCGTGTCCAATGCAATGGGCGGGAATTCTTTTTGGTATCACATGATGGCCCAGAAGGGATATATCATCGTCAGCATTGACAACCGAGGAACGGGTGCGCGTGGTAAAGATTTCAGAACGCTCACATACCGACAACTGGGTAAGTATGAAACCATGGATCAGATCGAAGCAGCGAAATGGCTTGCTTCTCAATCCTACGTGGATGGTTCGCGCATCGGCATTTGGGGATGGAGTTATGGTGGATACATGAGTAGCCTTTGTCTATTCAAAGGAGCCGAGCAATTCAAAACCGCAGTTGCCGTGGCACCGGTAAGCAATTGGCGTTATTACGACAACATCTACACAGAGCGATACATGGGCTTGCCGCAGGACAATGCCGATGGCTACGATCAAAACTCCCCCATCAATCACACGGATAAGATGAAGGGAAACTACCTACTTATCCATGGAACGGCAGACGATAATGTCCATTTCCAGAATGCTGTGGAGATGGTGGATGCCCTGATAGAATCGGACAAGCAATTTGATTTCTATATTTACCCCGATCGGAATCACGGTATCTACGGTGGAAATGCACGCTATCACCTCTTTACCAAGATCACGAACTTTCTAACTGAAAACCTCTAAACACTAAAAACCAGCAACGCTATGAGCGAAGTAAAGCAAGGCCATCCCGATGGCTTAATGACCCTCTTCTTTTCGGAGATGTGGGAACGTTTTTGTTACTATGGGATGCGGGTCCTTCTGACTCTTTTTCTCGTCAAATCTTTGATGAAAGGGGATGCAGAGGCATCGTTGATCTATGGCGCCTATACCGGCTTGGTCTACGCCGCTCCGATTCTCGGTGGACGTATGGCAGATCAATACTTGGGCTACCGTTTTGCGGTTATGCTAGGAGCAATCCTCATGGCGCTTGGTGAATTCCTCATCCTTGGAGGCAATGACTTCTTTCTGCTTGTTGGAATGGGAGCTTTGATCGTCGGTAATGGATATTTCAAGGCAAACATTTCCACCATCGTGGGAAAACTTTACGAAGACGACGACCCACGAAGGGACTCTGGCTTTACCATCTTCTACATCGGTATTAACATAGGTGCCTTATTGGCTACAACAGTAGTGGCTTACGTCGGCGAGACCTATGGCTTTGAGAAAGGATTTGGTCTGGCAGGACTGGGTATGCTCACCGGCCTTCTCATTTTTTGGACAGGTAGAAAAAATTATTCTGCCTCCACTGGACTTGAAGTTACCGAAGCAGGAAAAAAGAAAGTATTTGGTCCTATTAACGTGGCTTGGGCTATCTCACTTGGATCGCTCCTTTTGATTCCTCTTTGCTACATTCTTATTTCTCAAAACGAAATACTCGATTACATCCTATTGGCATTGTTCGTCTACGTCGCTTGGAATTTGATCAGTTCTGGAATAGAAGCGGACAAAGAACAAGGCACGGCCATTTGGAAGGATCGCATGATTGCATTGATCATCTTCATGGTCATCAACATTACCTTCTGGGCATGCTTTGAGCAAGCGGGCACTTCTTTAACACTCTTCGCTGACAGAAACGTTGACAGAGAAATCATGGGTTGGTTGATGCCAGCTTCCATGACGCAATTCTTCAACCCGCTGTTCATCATCATTTTCGGATCCATCTTCTCTGTAATGTGGGTGAAATTGGCCAACATCGGTAAAAATCCGAGTATTCCACTAAAGTTCGCCTTCGGCATCATTCAGTTGGCAGCCGGCTTCCTGGTTACTCAAGTAGGACTCATGTTCGTCAATGAGGCTTTTCAAGTTCCATTGTTGACCCTGTTCTTCCTTTACCTTCTTCACACCACTGGTGAATTGTTCCTATCTCCTATTGGATTATCCATGGTGACCAAACTCGCTCCCAAGAAAATTGCCGCAACGGCAATGGGTGGGTGGTTCCTAAGTTTTGCAATTGCCAACTACGTCGGTGGTAAAATCGCAACGCTCACTGGAGGACATGGAGAAGATGGGGCAGCCTTGTCGGTCGCCGAAGGCTTGGGTAAATACATGAGCGTATTCTCTACCATCGGAGTCGTACTCCTTGGAATCGCCGTGATTATCATCGTTGCCAACAAGTCGTTGGAGAAGCTAATGCACGGCGTGAAATAGTCTAAACGAACCATATAATTCAAAGAAAGGCGGTTGTTAATATGCATTAATGGCTGCCTTTCTTCATTTTCATGCGTCTGATAATCTGTAACTTTAGCCCCATGAATTCGTTTTATACGCTCTTTTTTCTCCTTGCAGTCACGCTTAACACCGTAGCTCAAGCACCTTCCAAAATCAATTGGATGTCTTGGAACGAAGCGGTCGCAGCCAACAGCGATGAACCGCGCTTGATCTTCGTAGACACCTATACCGACTGGTGTGGATGGTGCAAGAAAATGGATGCCAGCACCTTCGCGAACCCAGTGATCGCGGAATACATGAACGAGCACTACTACGCAGTGAAAATGGACGCTGAGATGAAAGACACCATTGAATTCAATGGATACACCTTCGTCAACCCACAGCCCGACAGAAAGCGCAGTACGCACCAACTTGCGGCATCTCTGTTGGACAACAAGTTGAGCTACCCAAGCTTCATCTTCCTCAATGCAGAGTTCCAGCGCATTCAAATTCTTCCAGGGTACAAGGCTCCCAAGCAGTTCGAGCCCATCATGCGGTACTTCGTTGAAGGTGCTACCCAAGGAGTTCAGTACGAGGACTACATGAGCAATTTCGTCTCCCTCTTTCCCGCTCCTGAGCAAGCCAACTAAAACAGCACTTACGGGTTATTAGGATCATGTCCATTCCAATCGCATGGTCTGATATCTACGCGCATCCTTTACCGGACGGCCATCGTTTCCCGATGGAAAAATATGACCTCATCCCAGAGCAACTGCTTTATGAGGGTACCATCCAACGCGAACAACTCTTTGCTCCTGCCCCCCTGACGGAAGAACAGATCCTCACCACCCATTCAAATGAATACTGGGATCGCCTAAAGAACTTACAACTCACCCCAAAAGAGCAACGCGCCAGTGGGTTTCCACACTCCGCAACATTGATCGAGCGAGAAACCATCATCTGCAACGGTACAGTGATCGGCGCGGAACGCGCGTTGCTTGAAACCGAGTGTGCCTTTAACATCGCTGGAGGCACGCATCACGCCTATCGAGATCGTGCAGAAGGGTTTTGTCTGCTAAACGACATTGCCCTAGCGGCCCATCATTTGATGAATAATCATGGACTCAAAAAGATTTTAGTGGTGGATCTCGATGTGCATCAGGGGAACGGAACGGCCAGCATATTTCAAGCAGACAAACGTGTCTTCACATTCAGTATGCACGGCGAAAAGAACTATCCTTTCCGCAAAGAACAATCTGACCTTGACATCGGCCTCCCCGATAAAATTGGGGACGAAGAATACCTTCAACTACTCCACAATCATCTCGGCAAGACCGTAGATCAAGTAGAGCCTGAATTCATATTCTTCCAAGCAGGAGTAGATATTTTAAGCTCTGATAAGCTAGGGAAGTTGGGCGTCAGCATAGAAGGCTGCAAGGAACGAGACCGCATGGTGTTGGAAAAATGCAAGGTGCTCGGCATTCCTCTTCAGGTATCTATGGGTGGCGGGTATTCGCCTATCTTATCAAACATCGTGGAGGCACACGCCAACACCTACCGGCTCGCCATGCATTACTTTGGTTGAGATCAGTGCTCTCCGTAATCACGCTCACCCGCCTCTACGTACATGTCCAAAAAGTTCTTTTTGGGAGGGATCGGACAAGAAAATCCTCCGCCATAAGCGCAGTAAGGATTATAGCACAGGTTGAAATCCAAGCTCTGGTCTCCGTTCGCTTCGGGGACATCGATATCAAGGTACCTTCCGCCTCCATAAGTGGTTTGTCCGGTAGAAAGATCCGTGAATGGTACGAATAAGTAAGCTTCATAAGGTGAATCATATCCATCTGGCCATATGCGCATATAAGCCGTAAGGGTATCCGCGTCACCCAGGTGCTCAAAGATGAGAATGCCGTACTCGAAAAATTGTTTTGCTTTACCCGAAGAAGTCATGATATCCGTGGTATCACCTTCGTCGGTTCTTTGAAAATGGGCGTTCATTTTCCATTTGCTGTCTACCTCAAAATAGTTCAACGCATCAAAACGCTTTCGATCCTCAATCTGCAGGGGTGAATGCCTTTTAGAACGTAACTCCTTGTCCTTGGCTTTTCTGCCTTTGACAATATTGAGCTCGTACTCGGATTGCTTGGATTGCCCAAACAGATCATACGCCGCCATTGCAATAATGACGACAATGGCATACCGAATATGTGAACATGTGACTAACATTGTTTCTCCGTGTAATGATAATCAAAGTAAGAAAATCGAATGCATCAGATTTGGAAAGAGCTCGTTCAACACGTCAAGGATGACTACTCTCCTCGTTCTTACTTGCTGACCGGACTGTTTCTGACACTCCTGCTTTTTGGCAATTATTATTTCGAGTTCAAAAACGATTTCTTCAAAGGCATTTCCAATTGGAGCTACCTCTGGTTCAATGGGGCGGTCTTCTTCCTGAGCTACTACGGAGCGGTCTTGATCAAATCTGGCACCGCTCCATTCAAGAACAAAGACTTTCTCATCTCCAGCTTCGCGATTGTTTCCATAGCAACGTTGAGCAGCTCATTGCTCTTCGCAAGAGTTTGGGTCAGCGGCTTTTCCCAAATGGAACAGTATTACGTAATGCGCATCCTGTTCAATTCTCTCGGGTCGATTGTCGTCTTTGTCGGGCTTGGCATCCTGTTCTATGTGCAAGACAAAGGCAAGGTCGACGGGTTCTACGGTTTGAGCATTCGAAAGAAGCACAACTACCTACCCTACTTCGGCTTGCTGCTCTTAATGCTTCCTCTGTTGATTGGGGCTTCCTCTCAACCCCATTTCTTAGACACCTACCCGATGTTCAAAGCGAACCGCTACCAATCTGTTTTCGGACTTAGCCTCCAACAGATGACGGCCATATACGAAAGCTTCTATCTGTTGGACTTTATTCGCGTTGAATTGATTTTCCGAGGTGCTTTGATCATTGGTCTATCACGCTTTCTAGGAAAGGATGTGGTGCTTCCCATGGTTGTGATCTATTGCATGCTGCACATCAACAAACCCCTCGGAGAAGCCATCAGCAGCATTTTCGGAGGATACCTGCTCGGGGTAATTGCCCTTTACCAGCGACATATTATCGGTGGCTGCATTGCACACATCGGAATCGCCGGCTTGATGGAGCTCTTGGCTTACATCGCCTCCTCATGACTTACCCCACTCCCCACTTGCGTGAAGTAGGCTTCTAGGTCACGCAGGGTGTCGGTTGAGGTGCGAATATCCCGGATCAATTTTCCCTTTTCCAACAAAACGATGCGTTCGCAAACATCCGTCACGTGACTCAGGTCATGGCTCGAAATCAGCATGGTCACCCCGCGGTCATGCTTCAATTGTTTGAGCAATTCTTTCAGTCGGATTTGTGTAGAAGGATCCAAGTTAGCAAAGGGCTCATCTAGGACCAACACTTTCGGATCTGCCAACAATGCTGCAGTTATCCCAACTTTCTTCTGATTTCCCTTGGACAGGTCGCGAATCAACTTTTTACCGCCCAGTATTTCACCGTTGAACAATGGTTCAAACGAAAGCAGTCGAACCTTGAGATCGGTTTCGCCAATGCCATTGATCGAAGCGATGAAATCAAAATACTCCTCTGGGAGTAGATGTCCTACCAAGAAATTCTCATCGAGGTAACTACCCGTGTCGTGCTTCCATTGCTCGCTCTCCCGGGTCACCTTGCCGTCGATCATCGCAAACCCGGTATCGGGTTCGATGAGGTCGATCAAGCACCTGAAGAGAGTGGTTTTACCGGCTCCGTTATTGCCTACTAGCCCAAAGCTTTCGCCAGAAGGAATGCGTAGGTCTACGACCTCAACGGCAGTGTAATCACCATATTTCTTTGTCAATTGAGAGAATTTGATCTCCATACTTTCAATTATTGATTTCTAAAGTCATTTGCTATTTCGTAACGCTGTCTCCTCAACCACCCAGCCAGCATCTGTATCCAATACCGCGTTCCAGCCAATCCCAACAGCCCGACTACTCCAATCAAGGCAACGGCACCCATCTCATCCCAAAACAGCAAGCCTAGTCCGTAGAGTCCAAGAGGAGCTCCTAGTACAGGAATCATCAGCATGAATTGTGCTGCACCCGTGCCTTGCCAATTGAACACTGTGCCTTTGGTGACATCAATCTTTTTTGGATTCATAGACCCGAAGAACATCACAATGTGCGCGTTAACCCCCAGGTTGAAGAGGAAGACAGAAAAAAGCACCAACAAGATCTCCGTTCCAAAGTAGGCATAGGGTGTGGAGAGTATCATAGCCGCTCCGCTCACAATGGCAAAGAGCAGAAACTTGCTCATATAATAGTCTTTGAAAGACACATTGCGCGTAAGCACATGATCAAAATGAGTACCCTCCCATCCCAACAGATACTGACCGTAGTTGAGCATAAACATTCCAGTGATGATGATACTGAACAGAATATACATCAAGTAATTTCCCGCATATTCAGACTGCGGAAAAACGAACAGTCCATAGCCTAAGAATAGAATGGTGATCAAGAAGACCGAGCGGGGTCGCTTGTTGCGCCATATGAACTTGAACTCCAACTCCGTTAAGCGCCCCACCAATCCAAACCTGGACAGAATGCCTGTACCAACGTATGAAACCTCGTCACGATTCACTTTAGAAATGCGGCTGAGATACATGTTGCTTTTCAAGTACTTGTAGTTGATATAGTAAGCAACCCCCAGCAACGAAAGCGCTACAGCAGCCAACCAAGGATGGAGGAACAAGGCATCGAACAGGCGCGTGGAAATGGCATTGAAGTCGACAATATCATACCAATGCAAACCAACCAACAGCGCTAGTGAAGCCAACAAACCGACATACACGCGTGTGTCCACCTCTGACGTGCGCTTGATGTAGAGTAAGAAATAATTTGCGAAGTAGACAATTGCAATCACCCCGGAAATCCAGCCGAGCGCCTGAGATAGTGGAAGGTTATTGAATACTTCGACCATGAATGGACCGAGCAGGACGAAGTGTATCAAGTTAAACGGGCTCCAGACAGTCTTGACCAACATGAAATGCACCAATGAAGCCCTTCGTATCGGGAGGTGCAAGTATGGCTGAATCGACATGGCCGGCAACTTCTGCATAAAGTAGCGCACGATGAAATCCAAGAAGAAGTAATAGATCAAGTAGCGGTTCAAGCGTCGCAAAACGAAACTTGGGCCGTAGGTCTGATAATCCACCCCATCGATTGGAAGCTGCATGAGGATGTCGTCCAAGAAAATCCCCAAGACCAACAAGTTGCCGATCAAATAGATGAAGGTCAAAGCCAAGAATACATTCACAATGACCTTCCGGTGCCAAATTGGAGAGCGCGTAGAACCCTTCCAATCCATGGCGATGATCTTAAGTAGGTTTTTCATCGTGGGTCGAAATAAGACACTAATGCGATGAAGCACAAGCAGAAAAGTGACAAACGGTCGCCTAAAAAGAACGGACGGAAATCAACTTCAAAGAGGTTATCCACATCTTATCGACATTGGGCGGTCATTTGGTTTTCAGCATTTACCTTCGCGCACAATTTGGACAATTGTAATTTTCACTTGATATGCCTAGAGACTATAGCATCAAATCCGTCCTGATCATCGGGAGCGGACCGATCATTATCGGCCAAGCCTGTGAGTTTGATTATTCCGGAAGCCAAGCGGCGAAATCGCTGCGTGAAGAAGGTATCGAGGTCAGCTTGATCAACAGCAATCCAGCAACCATCATGACGGATCCAGTGACGGCAGAGCATGTCTACCTCCGTCCTTTGGAGCCGAAATACATTCGCCAGATCCTTGAGGAACAACCTCAGATCGATGCTGTGTTACCTACTATGGGAGGTCAGACTGCATTGAACCTTGCCATTGAGTGTGACAAGCAAGGTTTATGGGAAGAATTCAACGTAAGAATGATCGGCGTGGACATCGCCGCGATCGACATCACCGAAAACCGTGAAGCCTTTCGTCAATTGCTGGACAAGATTGGCATCGGTTACGCCCCTGCAGATACGGCCCGATCCTTCCTCGAAGGAAAAGAGATTGCGCAGAAATTCGGATTTCCTTTGGTCATCCGTCCGTCTTATACCCTCGGTGGAACAGGAGCGTCCTTTGTCTACCACAAGGATGAATTTGACAAGAAATTAGAACGAGGCCTTCACGCTTCTCCGATCCACGAGGTCATGATTGACAAGGCCCTCTTCGGCTGGAAGGAATTTGAACTAGAGCTGCTGCGAGACGCAAACGACAATGTGGCCATCATCTGTTCCGTAGAAAACATGGATCCGATGGGCATCCACACGGGTGATTCAATCACCGTAGCCCCGGCAATGACCCTTTCCGATCGCACTTTTCAAAAGATGCGCGACATGGCCATATTACTCATGCGTTCCATCGGAGACTTTGCTGGAGGGTGTAATGTACAGTTCGCCATAAGCCCTGATGAGCGAGAAGAAATCATCGCCATTGAGATCAACCCCCGCGTGAGCCGTTCCTCAGCGCTCGCCTCCAAGGCTACCGGATATCCTATTGCAAAAGTGGCAGCGAAACTGGCCATCGGATACAATCTCGACGAACTGAATAATCAGATTACCGGCAACACAAGTGCATTTTTCGAGCCTACCCTAGATTACGTCATCGTGAAGATTCCACGTTGGAACTTTGACAAGTTCAAAGGAGCGGATCGCTTGCTTGGACTTCAAATGAAATCGGTAGGTGAGGTGATGGGCATTGGCCGTTCCTTTCAAGAAGCATTGCAAAAAGCCTGTCAGTCGCTCGAAATTCGCCGAAATGGACTGGGCGCGGACGGTAAAGAGCTCAAAGACCAAGACGTCATCCTGCACAGTTTGGCGAATCCGAGTTGGAACCGACTGTTCCACATCTATGACGCCATCAAATTGGGCATCCGTTTCGACACGATTTACGAAAAGACCAAGATCGACCCTTGGTTTTTGCATCAAATCGACGAATTGATCAGCATCGAAAAGCAAATCGAAAAGCACACCTTAGATACATTGACCAAAGACTTGCTTTGGGATGCGAAGCAAAAAGGTTATGCGGATCGACAGATCGCTCACTTACTTGGATGCCTCGAAAGTCAAGTACGCGAGAAAAGGGTGGAGATGGGTGTGAACCGCGTCTACAAAGTCGTCGACACCTGTGCAGCAGAATTCAAGGCGGAAACGCCTTACTATTACTCTTCGTTTGAAGGTGAAAACGAAAGTGTACGCTCTGACCGAAAGAAAGTGGTTGTGCTAGGCTCGGGTCCGAACCGCATTGGACAAGGAATTGAGTTTGATTATTGCTGTGTGCATGGCGTGCTCGCTGCAAAAGAATGCGGCTACGAGACCATCATGATCAACTGCAATCCTGAAACAGTGTCGACAGACTTTGACACCGCTGACAAGCTCTATTTCGAACCCGTTTTCTGGGAACACATCTATGACATCATCGAGCATGAAAAGCCAGAGGGTGTAATCGTTCAGCTCGGAGGCCAAACTGCACTGAAACTTGCAGAGAAGCTCGAGCGCTTTGGCATCAAGATCTTTGGAACTAGTTACCAAGCTCTTGACTTGGCAGAGGATAGAGGTCGTTTTTCTGACAGGCTTAAAGAACTGCAGATTCCATACCCCGAGTATGGTGCAGTTGAAACGGCAGAAGAAGCCATTGAACTTTCCCGAAGGCTTGGTTACCCGCTGTTGGTGCGCCCTAGCTACGTATTAGGTGGTCAAGGCATGAAGATCGTCATCAACGAAGAGGAATTGGAAACGCACGTCATCAATATTTTCAGGGATATGCCTGATAATAACGTGTTGCTCGACCATTTTCTAGAGGGGGCCATAGAAGCGGAAGCAGATGCAATCTGCGATGGTGTTGACACCTACATCATTGGAATCATGGAACACATCGAGCCTGCGGGTATCCACTCCGGAGACTCGAATGCGGTACTACCAGCCTTTGACCTGAGTGATAACGTAATGCGTCAGATTGAAGAATACACCAAAAAGATTGCCGTTGAATTGGAGACGGTCGGCTTGATCAATATTCAATTCGCCATAAAGGATGAAAAGGTTTTCGTCATCGAAGCGAACCCACGCGCATCGCGCACAGTGCCATTCATTGCAAAGGCCTATAGAGAGCCTTACGTCAACTATGCAACAAAGGTGATGCTGGGTGAAAAGAAGGTGAAGGATTTCAATTTCCAACCCCACAAGGAAGGATACGCAATCAAGCTACCGGTTTTCTCATTTGATAAATTCCCGGAGGTAGCAAAGGAGCTTGGGCCGGAGATGAAATCAACGGGAGAGGCGATCTATTTTATAAAAGATCTGAAGGACGAATACTTCAAGCAGGTCTATTCCGAACGTAACCTTTATCTGTCAAGGTAATGGGATTAATACGCATTCTAGGGATCTTCTTGATCATCTACCTGGCTATGCGACTTATCTCGCGTTACTTGTTGCCATGGGCAGCGAAGTACTTTGTAAAAAAGGCGAGTGAAGGCATGCAAGAACGTATGCGTACGCGTGAAGATGGGGAAAAGATCTATCAAGAGGGAGAAGTAACCATCCGAAAGACGGCCCCGAAAGGCGACGGATCATCCACCTCGGAAGATGGAGAGTACGTCGATTATGAGGACGTCTGAGGCTTTCGTGTCTTGAACTTCTCCTTTCATTGCCTTCTTTTTTTGGTTTCTTTGTTTTCCTCTTAAAGACATTCATCCATGGACTGGAAAAAGTATTCTCCGCACATCATCTCGGTAGTTGTCATCCTCTTGACATCCATCCTTTATTGTTCACCTGTATTGCAGGGAAAACGACTCGTTCAAGACGACATCGTAAAGAACATTGCCCAAACCAAAGAGATGCGAGAGTATCGAGATGCTAATGGGGAAGAGCCGCTTTGGACCACCCGTGTATTCAGCGGTATGACCGCGTTTCATATCGGAACGCAGTACAGCACCAACGTCGCGCTCCTGCTAGACAAAGTGGTGCGCAGAACCTTCCCTCGTACTGCAAATGTCCTGTTCGTCACCATGCTCGGCTTCTTCATACTGCTTGTAGCCATGGGCGTCAATCCTTGGCTTGCGCTAGCTGCATCCCTTACCTACGGCATTTCCACGAACCTCATTGTATCGCTGGTAGCGGGTCACGTAACCAAGGTTGTCTCGATCGGATACATGGCTCCGGCCGTTGGCGGTGTTGTGTTGGCCTTGGGACGAAAACGATTGATCGGTGCGTTAATGACCTTGGTGTTTGTAGGTCTAATGATCAATGGAAACCACTTCCAAATCCTGTATTACTTTTTGTTGATTTCCATTGTGGTGGGCATTGTCCACCTGATCCAAGCGTTCAAGGAAAAGACCTTACCTGATTTTGCAAAGGCCGTTGGAATCTTGGCGCTGGCAGCAATTGGCGGCTTATTGCCAAACACGGCAAAACTCTACAATGCCTATGAGCACAGCCAGGAAACCATTCGAGGTGGAAAATCAGAGCTGAGCAGCAAAGACGACAAAGACAAAGGCGGTCTGGATCGAGATTATGCCATGCGCTGGTCTTATGGCCCCTTAGAAACCATGACCTTGGTAGTTCCTTCCTTTATGGGCGGTGGAACCGGGGAGCCGCTTCCAGAAGGTGGAAACGTGGAAGAAGCTCTCAAAAGCTTTCAGCTCAATAAACAGCAGAAGGAAGGCATCCTAGCACAAGGCCCGATGTACGTCGGTGATCAGCCATTTTTACTAGGGACGGTCTATTTCGGAGCAGGTTTCATCTTCCTTTTCATCCTCTCCATTTTCCTTCTGAAAGGCCCGACCCGCACTTGGCTATTGAGCATCATTGTCATGTCGCTGGTCATATCATGGGGACGGCATTTTGAGGCCGTAACCGGATTGCTATTCGACTATTTTCCGCTGTACAACAAGTTTCGTACGCCTTCCATGGCACTTGCCATTGCTGGATTGGCCATACCCCTGATGGGAATACTAGGACTGCATCGCGTCCTCAACGGAGATGTGGATAAGACTGAATTGAAAAAAGCCTTGAAATACACCGTATACATTGCTGGTGGATTGATGCTTTTGCTTTTCCTCTACGGATTGCTCAACGATTGGGTAGGCCCGAAAGATGCCAGCTACCAAGGAAAGAATTCGCCATGGGGCATCGATGCTATTTACGAAGCCTTGCTTGCCGATCGGAAGTCAAGGTATTTGTCAGACTGGTTCATCAGTACATTGGTGATGGCGGTGACGGCATTTGTAATCTGGTACCACGATAAAGGCAAGATGAAGTTAACAGCCGTAGTGATGATCATCGGCCTTGTTTATTTGGCAGATATGTGGCACGTAAGTAAGCGTTACCTCAACAACGATGACTTCGTAAGCCAGCGCGACTTTGATCAGAAATTCCGACCATCCCTCGCCGATCAAGCCATCTTGCAAGATCCCGATCCGCATTACCGGGTCATTAATGTAACGCGAAGTCCCTGGACCGATGGTCTGACCTGCTACCATCACGAAAATGTGGGAGGGCATCACGCCGCCAAATTGCAGCGCTATCAGGATTTGATTGAAAATGAATTGAATGCACAGCTTCAAAAGTTGAACAGTGGCCTGATGCAGCAGGGTGATCAAGTAATCATGAACCCATCTGTAGCCCAGCAAATGCCTGTTTACAACATGCTGAACACGAAGTACTTCATCGTGCAGGCAAACAACCCGGGTGGTGCAGTATTGAATCGTTCCGCCTGCGGAAATGCATGGTTTGTAGAAAACATCCAAAAGGTAGGCACAGCAGACGAAGAGATGGCCGCATTGGCTCAATTCGACCCCAATAAAACAGCCATCGTGAGCGCAGAGTATGAAGCCTCACTGTACGGATACAATTTTGGAAAGTCAACAAACGCATCGATTCAATTGACGGATTTGTCTCCGAAGTTCTTGAAGTACACCTCGAAAAATGACCAAGATGGTCTTGGAGTCTTTTCGGAGGTCTACTACGGAAATGGCTGGGAAGCAACCATCGATGGTGAGCCAGCAGAAATTGAGCGTGTCAACTATGTGCTCCGTGCTATTAAGATTCCATCAGGAGAGCATGTGGTGGAAATGCGTTTTAACCCGAGCTCTTTCAGGCTGGGTATGAATGTATCATTGGCCGGATCCGTGTTGTTCCTGCTATTTGCCGGCGGACTGATCTATTTTCACCTTAAGAAACAACGCGAGGACTGATCCCCATTGAAAAAAGCACTGATACTGACGTACTATTGGCCACCGGGTTCCGGGCCCGGCGTACAGCGTTGGTTGAAGTTTTGCAAATACCTGCCTGACGAAGGCTGGGAACCCATCGTCGTCACCGTTCGCAATGGAAGTTACCCTTCTCAAGACGAAAGCCTTTCTGGGGACATTCCTCCCGACTTAATGGTGCACAAGACCGCCACACTCGAACCCTTCGCGATCTACAATGCCTTGAGGGGTAAAAAAGGTAAAAGCATCGAGGTGGGCATGGGAAACATCAAAGGCAAGCAAGGCTTCTTTGCGCGTTTTTCCAACTATGTCCGCGCAAACCTCTTTGTGCCTGATGCACGGGTAGGATGGAACATCTATTCTCTACCCGAAGCACTCCGCATTATCAAGGTCGAAAAACCGGCGGTCATCATTACCACCGGACCACCGCACAGCACGCACCTGGTAGGTGAGCGACTGCATCGGGAAAATGGCATTCCATGGATCGCAGATTTTCGTGATCCCTGGACCAATATCTATTACAACGCCTTCCTAAACCGGACGGAAAGTACGCGACAACGAGATCAAGACCTGGAAGACATGGTCGCTAGCACAGCAAGCGCAATGGTAGTGGCATCTCCTGGTTTGAAGGCGGAATTTCAAGCGCGTGCAAAAGAGATTGTGTTCATTCCAAATGGCTACGACGAAGAAGACATCCTACACCTCAACCCCACTCCCTACAAGGAATTTACACTCTCATACGTCGGAAACCTCAAGGCCTTTCAAAACGTCACCGCCCTTTGGCGAGCCATCGCATCACTCGCAGATGAAAACGAAGCCTTCAAGTCGAACTTCAAACTCAGGATTACCGGTAACATCGCTGATGAGGTGAGGCAGGGTCTTTCAGAGGCGGGAATCATGGGCATGGTGGAATTATTACCGTTTGTTCCGCATAAGGAGGCAATCGAACGAATGATGGCATCCCAGGCCTTGCTCTTACCCATTCCTCAAGACAGCGGCAACAAGAGCATCCTAACGGGAAAACTCTTCGAATACCTTGCTTCGCGCAGGCCCATTCTTAGCATCGGCCCTATAGATGGCAATGCTGCCGACATTCTCATGGATTGTGGCAAAGAACCCATGATCGACTACGCCGATACAGATCGCATAAAAGACTGGTTGGTCCGTTACTTTCAAGAATACCAGACCCACCCCTCGCCCATGGTCACAGGGAACGACAAGTTCAAACAATTCAGCCGAAAGGGAAGCACATCGGTGCTTGCATCACTCCTCAACCGCATTGCTCAATGAGAACGGTTGTCATAGGGAGCAAGGAGCTGAGTTGCATCCTATTAGACACCTTGCTGGAACAAGGGCATGAAGTACTCGGTGTTTTCAGTAGGGATGACGAGCCAGGCATGGGCATTTGGCATGAAGACCTTGGCCACCGCTCTCTCGCAACTTTAGCGCAATCGCATGGTATTCCTGTTCACTTCGGAATGAAAGTCAATTCCGAGGAATCTCTGGAGCTGTTGAGCTCCTTGCAATTAGATGTGATTTTCTCCTGCTTTTGGAGTGAATTGTTCAAAGCTGAAGTCCTCGGCATCCCAAGGCAAGGGATATTCAACTTCCATACGGCCTACCTCCCCAAGAATCGAGGATCGCGGCCAATACCGTGGTCCATCATCAAGGGAGAACCCTACTGCGGCATCACCCTGCACAAAATGGAAACCGGCGTTGATAATGGTCCCATCGCAGATCAGGAAAAGGTGGCGATCGAATCCGAAGACAACGCCTACACGCTCTACATTAAATTGATGTTTGCCGGCAAACGCATGTTTGAACGCGCGTTGCCCAATTTTGACAATGGCCTTTTGAAGCTCGAAGAACAGTCAGCAACGGATGCTACGTATCAATTGCGTGGCGAGCCATTCGGCGGCCAGCTGCAATGGGATTGGCTCCCTGAACAAAAGGAACGTTTTGTGCGCGCCATGGACTTTCCGCCTTTTCGAGGGCATCGCCAGCCCCCTCAAGCTTTGTACGCTCCTGGGGTACGCCTTTGCGTGATCACTCCCAAAGGTGATGTGCTTTCTTCCGACGACACTCCCCTCTCAGTGCTTAACATCCCTGACATATATCGATTCAAGACTACCTTGACAGGAGGGGATGCAATTCAGAGAAAAGAACTTAGGAATAGTATAGGCGATAGGACAGAGCAAGGGATTCTGCTTTATCCTCAGGTCGATCTAGAAGAGCACTTCCCGATCATGGAGGCCCTGTTGCGTAAAAATGTTCTGGCCGTTTCAAGCAAAGAATTCAGGTATGTATCCTCGCTCAACTTGATGGATACCCAACCCTACCGCTATCACAATGGACTTCTGGAGGTTCCTCAAATCGTTGTAGAGAGTGCCAAGGAAGCCGCAGAAATCGTTGCGCAAGCCGACCTCGAAAGTAGAACCATCAACATAGCCGTCTACGTAACTCTCCGCATGGAAGCAGAGATAGCCGACGAAACTTTCCGAATATTGTCACAAGAGAACTTAACATCGGACCTACGCAAGGTGGGTTTTCGAGAAGTTTGCAACGAATTCGACACCGCTTATGAAGACTTCAGCACTTAATGCATTCGATACCGTCTTGGTCCTGGCACCGCATACCGATGACGGCGAACTCGGCTGTGGTGGTACCATCCATAAACTCCTATCACTTGGAAAAAAAGTGATTTACGTGGCTTTTTCCACCTGTGAGGAATCGGTTCCAGAAGGATTTCCGTCTGATGTGCTGTCGCACGAAGTGAAGGCTGCCACTAGCACCTTGGGCATTCTATCAGAAGATTTGGTCATCCTCGACTTCAAAGTCCGCTACTTCCCGCGCGACCGACAAGAAATACTCGAGAGCATGGTTCGCTTGAACAAGGAGTACAAACCTGACCTCGTATTTTGTCCATCGAGCTACGACATCCATCAGGATCATGGAACGGTGAGCATGGAAGCTAAGCGTGCTTTTAAAAACACTACCCTTCTTGGGTATGAATTCATTTGGAACAATTTCCAATTCGCCTCGCAGTGCTTTATCGAACTCAACGAATCAGACGTCGCGAAAAAGGTAGCCGCCATGGAGTGTTACAAGTCTCAATCAAAGCGACTTTATGCGAAGGACAAATTGATCCGTGGTGTAGCCAACTATCGGGGCCTGCAGGCCAACGTAGAATTTGCGGAGGCCTTTGAAGTAATCCGTTGGATCATCTGATGCGCGAACAGATCGATACACTGTTCATCACGGGTACCGGAAGATCGGGCACGAACATCTTGAAAAAGATCATGTCCCGCCATTCTGCGATTGCCTCCCTTCCCTTTGAATATCGCTTCATCATCGACCCTGACGGGGTCATCGATTTTTATCGCTCCTATCCAGCCTTGTGGTCTCCCTATAGAGCAGACAAGCAGATCAAACGCCTAGAAAACTTTCTGCGATCCTTGAGCGTGGTCGATGCAAGCAAGGCCGCCAATACCGAAACCGCAAAGACAAAAGACCCAACTGGGCTGGCTTACACCCCTCCACCCTATGCGGGATGGGAACTGAGCAAATGGATTCCAGGTTACGCCAACTTGATTGACGCTTTCATCAATGACATTCGATTATTCAGCTATAGTGGTGTTTGGCCAGGCTCGAAAGAAAACGTCGAGCAGAATGAGATGTACTTCGCGCCTCCCATGAATGCCTCAAGCTTGCAACCTGTCGTTGCCCAATTTATTCAAGCATGTACGGATGCGATTCGAAAAGAGCAAGGAAAACACATCTTTCAAGAAGACAACACCCACAACCTCCTAGTGGCCCATGACCTGCTATCGCTCGTGCCGTCTGGGAAGATGCTCCACATCGTGCGAGACCCCCGAGACGTAATCAGTTCCCTCCAGACGCAACGTTGGGCACCTACCCACTTAGACCATCTCCTTCCGTGGTATGCTGGCGTAATGGACACGTGGAGGGAGCAACGCAGTTCCATCGATCCTGATCGTTATTTGGAAATCCGATTTGAAGATCTAGTGCAGGATCCGCAGGGAGTTTTGACCAAGGTGTGCGCCTTTGTAGGAATCACATTGGAAGCAGATATGTTGGAGATCGACCTAAGCGCACATCACATCGGACGCTATAAAGACAGCTTCAATGGCGAAGAGATCTCCCGTCTCAATACGGCTTTGCGCAGCTACATGGCAGAGTATGACTACCCTACTTCCTGAGTCCAGCCTTTTTCAGTGCTAGTAGTATAAATTGCTTGAGGTCCTCAGAAAAGTCAAATCGCATAACAATCAGCAGGAACAACGCACCCACAACAACGGTACGGAGACCCATCAGTACCAGGGGATGTTCAAAGGGGTAAGGCAGGTATGCGGCAATTAGGTACATGATCCCTAACCAAAGAAGCGCATAGAGGTTAGTCCGTTTGAAAGGTTGCAGTCCAAGTTTGATCCAAACGATAAGGTACAGGATGATGTTATTGGATAAGAAAGAGATCGCAGTAGCTATTGCGGCTCCTGTGATGCCATACCTTGGAATAAAATAAAGGTTCGTGACGATCGCCGTCGCAATCAAGATAATTCGCGTCCACAAGCTATAGCGATAGTGCTCCGACACTTGTAGAATCTCAATGTTACATCCTGTAGCGATCGAAAAGAGCTTTGATATTCCAATAAAGAAGACGACCCATTTACCAGCACTGTACAACTCTCCATTGGGGATTAGTCTGAAAAGGTCATCAACGTTTGTCCAAACCAAAATAAAGATAACGCCACCTGCAATCAGCTGGTTCAAGCTGGTTTTGTGGTAAATATCGCGGATGTTATCCATGTTATTGTTCTTCCAAGCATTCGCAATCACTGGAACGGCGATCTGCGTGATGGAGCGTCTGGGTAATTCTATGACCATTCCGATCGAAAGAGCGATAGCATAGATGCCCGTTGCAGACAACCCTGAAAGCGAAGCAAGCATCCAAGAGTCGATATTTACTATCATGGATCCACTGACCATATTGGCAATGACAAACAAGCCATAAGTAATCATCTCCTTGCGGAGTTTCGGATCAATCAAGCTCAGATTTTTGTTCAATCGCAATCGGCCGTTTCGGGCGTATGTGATCAGTAACCCCAGAAATATCAGCGCATGTGAGAAAATGTACATGTAGACCAGCCAGTCTACAGAAAGGTCCATATAGAAATACACCAAGACGGCTCCTATAAAGAACACTTTGAGAACGATTACCTCATAGACATTGGGAATAGTGATGTTGAAATCAGATCGATAATAAGCCCGTAACAAGGAAATACCACCCACGAGAAAGATCAGAATGGGCAACCAAACAAAAAATTCGCTGAGGAGCGGGGACTTCTCGGCAAAGGAGGCCACCAATATCGGCTCAAGAAAGTAGAAAAGGAGTAAGGCGAAAATTGTTCCGACACCCGTTACCAAGAGGGATAGGTAACGAAATGCTGCCGCAGCATTCTCATCCTTCGAGAAATAGGGATAGTAGCGTACAAACGTACCGGGAATACCTAGGAGCAAGAATGGCGAAATAAGCTTCGCCATATCAACCAACACCCGTACAAGGCCAATCTCTTCTGCCACCAAATAACGCGGATAGACGAACAGTGAAAGCACAAATCCTAAAGCAATGCCAATGTACATGGCAATGCTTGAGAAGGCACTTTGTCTTCGAATCACCCCCATACTCAGCGTGTATATTGATTGAGCAACTCCTGTTGCGAAACACCCGCAATCCCGCGTTCACGACATAAATCCAAGATGGAACGATAAACCTGCAAGTATCCCTCAAATTTCATGTCTGTAAAATACTTGTTATGCCATAAAATCGAAATCACCGCATTCTGCTCGTGTTCTTCGATCAGGGACAAGGCCTTGATCCTAAATTCTTCTATCGAATGCTGCTTGTAGGTCCAGTTAGTCGTATCCATGATCATCAGCGGAACATAGAGAACACTGCTTGCTTGACCATGGTTCAGATCGTAGGGTTGGTAAGGAAGAGCGTAGTTGTTTCGGAGTCCGAATTCTTCCGCAAAACCGAGCGAAAAATCCAACTTCAATCCCGCGTCCTCCATTTCTTGAAAATGTTCAGGGATTTGAAGGCGTAAAAAATGATTCCTGTTCGCCTGGCACGCGAAAGGGAGTAGGGCAATCTCCTCATCGAATCCATAGGAACTGATGGATTTGTGCAGCCCTTGTTCAAATCCCCGAGCTTCAATCTTTTTCATTTGACGCTGAATTCTCGGGTCGTCAATGGCATAGTCCGAATTCCGCAGCCTTCTACTCTCAAGTTCCACATCCCCTTGCTCCACCAGCCAAAAAAAGGTCGACTTCAAATCATACTCATCGTTGATGTCCATGATGCGATCCATATTGAACCAACGAGGTTTCCGGATGGCTTCCGAGAAAACAATCCGCAACAGCCAATCCAACCTTCCCTTACTCAATGCAAATTTGCCGTCTTGTTTGAAGCTTCTAAAAAGTCCGTCGTTATCGTGGGACACAAACAATCGACTCGGCTGATCGATCCATTTTCCCAATTCGTACTGAGCTAGAAATTTCTTGAAGTGGTAGAGGACTAGAGCCTTTGACACAACGTCAAATCGTTTTTGGTAGGACGCGTAAAAAGGAAACCTGCCAATATCATCCTGCTCCACTCTTCCATACTCTTGCAGGTAATTCACCATATACATCAGTGTAGAAAGGTGATCGATACTTCCATCTTTCCTCCTGACTTCAGGGTGTTGGTCTAGGATGTTAACGAAAGGAGGTCCTTGCTGTATCCGTTCACAAAATCGATTCGAAACTTGAATCTCCGCTTCACTTCCTTCGATTCCAATAGCAACATTAGATCGTTGCGTGCTTTGCACGTGCTTGAACAACTGATCAAGCGTATGACGAAACATCGGGCCGCATTGACCCGTCAACTGGATATCAAATATGGATGCAGCTATCATCTTCGTTTGAAAAGGTCGTAGAGGATCATCAGCCAAGTGCGGTTCTTTGAGATTTTCATTAAAGGAACCTGCACGCCTCCAAAACTTCGAAAGAAGGATTCGATGCCGCGATCCATACTCCCCTCGAAGTTAAATTCCTTGCCCGCCTCCATTGCATAAACGATCGCATCTTCAAGGAGTAAACTCACTGCGCCGGAATTTCGAAGTTCTGGATCGGATCCACTCAAAAGGTAATACACGCTTCCTGCATCTTCGACCAAGAAGATCACGCTGTGCAGCTTGCCCGTCTCATCTACCGCCCCACGTATCATCCCACAATTCCGCTCGCTGCAGGCGGCAAACAGCTGTCGAATGATCTCAGGATCATTGGGGTACTTCTTTCCCTTGGCAGCGAATGTCTTTTGACCAAATTCAATCATTTGATCAATGCCAACATCTTGGGTTGCAGTCAAGGTCTTTCTCGCTTTTTTGATCGTCGATCTCACGGATGAACGAAACTGCATGCGCGCCTCCTCAGCGCTCGTTCCTTTCGGAATTACGTAAGTATAGAATGTGGTTTCATGATAACCATTCCAACGAAATGGCAGCCAATTCGTGACGTTGTGGTACAGTTTGATGTTGACCCGATCAACCTTTGGTAACCCATCTGCGATTGCAGTTAACACCTCATTCTCTCTCGACTTCGCACTCACCCCTTTCATGTTATCGGGAATGTCCACTAACACACAGGTATACGGCTGCAGTTTGGTGTTCACAATGGCCGATTGCCCAAATTCCTTGGTTTGGAAATAAGCCATGGAGCCAATGATTTCTTCCTTCTTCTGAACCAGTGCACAGTTCCATCTATCAGCCCCGCATACGATGTTTAGGTACCATGGCTGAGAGAAAATGGGGGGATTAGCTTGCCCAGAGATGAATTGTAGGTAGGCTGACTTATCTGAAACGATACTGACACTCATCCGCGCTGCGGTTTAATTGAATGAATTTAACGGCTGTATTCCTTAGAAACACTCGGATCTGCTTGGGGCTCGACATGAATGGAATGGCGACTAAACACCTTCGTTCTGACCAAATGGAGCAACCCGCTCTTCTCCTCTTCGAAACTATTGAAAAATCACGCCACTCAGCACAAGCTCAGCATCCAGACCTCACAAGCTTTTGTGAACTAATCCTCGACCTTTCCATCGCTCGAGCATAGACAGCAAAGATGGAGAGATCCCCAAAGGATCAGGCAGTATGATCGGCCAGAACATCGGTCCACACTGGAATATTAACGACGTGCCGAGCAACGTATTCACTCTCTTCAAGCGATTGATCTACACGAACGTTAGGATGCCTTGCATATTTGCTTCGCAAGGTCACGGGCCAATTATAATTCCCAGCTTGAACGCCCATTTCTGAAAACTGTTGGCTTAGGACACCCTCTGGGTCAAGGACTGCATATCGATTCCATTCGATGACCGCTTCTCCAAACTCAGCGTTTTCAATACCCTGGTTCGAAAGCCACTTTTCGAGTTCCATGACTTCGTCCTGACCCGAGTCCCAACGTTGGAATTGTTTGAAAATCAATTGAAGTTTTGATGGATGTTGCCTCAGCACTTCAATTCGGTCGCTTTTTAATCGGGATTTCAGTTTGTCCACCAAACGCCAAAGCATGGACACGAATCCGCTGCTTTTGTACAAGCTGCTCATCGCATCCGTCGAGAAGCCCATCGACAAGAAAAAAGAGATCGCCCCTACCCGATCGATGCCCGTCCTGAAGCTTTGAGGCGCTGTCAAGAAGAAAAGGCTCCTAAGAATGGCCAGATCTCGTTTCGCGCCAAGCTTGGGCGCCTCTGGTAATTTTAGATAAGCTGCTCTGAGACTACTTTCAAAGTCGGCCTTAATCGTTCCCACGGAGATGGCTCCACCATAAAGTGCGGTAAAGGGCTTATCGAATGCATGTGAGTGTAGGGATACCATTCCTTGACTCCCCAATGCCTGGCCTTTGAACGTGGAACCATGCACATGAGAAAGATCCTCAATCAGAGCGATCTGATGAGCTCGGCAATATTCTGCAATATCAAGGTATTCCATGTTGGGAATCCCTTGGTAATGGACCAAGATTAGGACATCTGGAGTAGGCAATTGAGCCTTCAGCGAGGCAAGGCTGATGGACATATCCGAGCGCTTCACGTCCAACAATATCGCTGTTGCGTCTGCTTGGAGGATGCCCTTCATCAAGGAATCACAGTTAAAGCTACTCAGAGCAACCCGCAACCGATCCTTCCCATGAAAGCTTCGAAAGTGATCAAGGAAGAATTTCAATCCCGCCCTGCCGCTATTGAAAAAAAGCGTCGCGTCAAAGTGAGCCGGCCAAGTGACGTCGGGAGAATCAAAGTCATCCACTTTCAAATATTTCGGGCGGGCCCTACAAATCATACGTCGTCCAATTATAGGTGTGGATGATCTCTTGGAGACGAGCATAGTCTTCTTCGCTGCACTTTCTGCCTGAACTGGCCTCCAAACCATAATCGACGTCGTACTTGGAATCTTTCACATCCTCATTTATAAAATCAGAAACCTTTGAAATCATGGCATTTGGATCAGCGCACAGCGCTTCATATGAAAGCACCATACGGTCCTTTTCCTCGAGAGACGAAAAATCCTTAAGAATTTGCTTTTCAATGTAAAAGATTTGCCCAATGATCTGTGCGAACGGTTCTTTTTCTGCCAATTCCTGAAATTCCTTTGGCTTGATACTCCACCATGTATGGGCGCTACCATAGATATCTTTTCGAGCCTTTAGGATCGACTGTGCCATTGCCAGGACATCTCGTTTGATAAAGATGAACTTCGCTTCAGGAAAAACTCGTTTCAAATAATCGATGCGCTGACCAGCATTCATATTCTTAAAGAGGAATGGCTTACCATAAGTACTCATTGGAATGCGAACAGAACGCCTGAAGAACATTTGAGCATCCAGGCTTAGGTCTTCACCGGTGAGAAAATGTTTCTCTTGGGGCATGTGCTTGTACCAAAAGACCCCGCATTCACTGGGTGCTCCCCAGCCGGCGGAGAAGGTGCCGCCATAGCTCGAAGTCAGTGGATATCGCTTTTTCTTCCGGAGCCATTTATTTTCTAAGCCAAATGCTGTATTCAACCAACTTGAAAAGACATGGACAAAATTGCTGATGTAGAGAACGTCCAACTCATTGGCCAATATTTGGTAAAACATCGTAGACCCAGAGCGAGGTGCACCTACGATGAACACAGGCGCATGCCTGGCAGGCTCTGACACGTCGAGCCCCTTGACAAATTTTCGCTCCCGAGCATCCAAGAAAGGAGACACGCTCAGGTCCACTACCCTAGCGTAGATACCAGGAGGACGAAGTTTTCGGCGGAGTTTTTTAATGAGGTTCAAATCGATTGAAAATAATGGCGACAGCTTCAAAGATGATTATTTCGAGCTTTTGGCTTCACCAGAAAAAAGTCACCACCTTTGTTCCCGCAATTGCTAGTCTTGAAGCGCTATAATAACAACAGTTCATCGACAGATTATTTGATATTTGTTCATGAACCAAGGATTTCCTCACATGGCTAAACCCACTTTTGAAGATCTGCTCGTTGCCGGCGGTGATGAACGCTTGGATCTAGACGAAAAAGGTCTGAACAAATACTACGTAAATCCAACCAAGTCCAAAGGTGTTTTCAACCGAGGGTCATGCACATGTTCTTTCATCACAGAAGAAGCAAAGATTCCTACCCACGCACTGTACGAATACCTCTCGAATGATCCGGATTATTCGATGAAGTACGAGCACCTTCGGCATCGCATCAAGGCAGCGTTGCAAGAAGGCAATGAACCTTTTGAAGTGTACCTAGCGCCTTCAGGCAGCGACCTGTGCTATTTTCCACTACTCTTTTCAGCAACAATTTCTCCGACTAAGCCCATCCTCAACATTGTTACCTGTCCCGAGGAGCTTGGGTCAGGATCGGTGATGGCATATAAGGGCAACTTCTTCTCTGAGAAGACGCAAATTGAGAGTGTGGAATTGACAGAGCCACTCAACCCGAGCATAAACATTGATTACATTCCCTTCCCAGCACGGAATTCCAACGGCGTGATTCTGGATCATCGCAAGAAGATCATCGATTGCATCAAAGAACACGAGGAAAGCCACACGGTCATCGTCAATCTAGTGATTGGCAGCAAGTCTGGTATCGAGGATAACGTCTCCATCATCGAAGAATGCCAAGACCTAGACGTTCGATGGGTAGTAGACATTTGCCAGCTTCGAGTCTCGCGAAAATTGATTCAAAACCTTTTATCCCTGAACTGCAGCTTGCTGATCACGGGGTCTAAATTCTATCAATCGCCTCCCTTTTGCGGCGCCTTGATCGTCCCTCAGAAGCTCAACGATCGCATACAGGCCTCTACCTGTAAAGCAGAAATTTCCATTGGGTTTGATCGCGTGTTTTCATCATTTGACTTTCCTGGTAATTCCATCTTTCGACCCTTCTTTCAAGGGCGAGGAAACGATGGTCTTCTTTTGAGATGGGAAGCAGCCATCTTCGAATTCGAAGCCTTGTCCAAATACAAGGAAAGCGAAGTGATTCGCGTGGTTACTCGATGGAACAATCATATCCAAGCATACATGAAAGAGCAGGCAGAGGTGTTTGAATTGATGAGTGATCAAGACAAGACCAACAAGTCCATCATCTCGTTCAGGGTCAAAAAGAACGATGCATACTTGAGCCATGACCAATTAAAAAATCTTTACAAGCGTATTTGCTTAGAAGGCCATAAATGGATGCCCAAGTATGAATTGATCACGATTGGTCAACCGGTTGCCTACGCCGCAGGATCATTCTTACGATTGGCCCTGGGCTCGTTTAATGTGCGAAAGCTAATTGATCGAGAATTAGACCTCAGAGACGATACCCAACTACTCGATACCCTACGTATTATCCTGAACGACTCGGAGTGAGTCGCGTTGACGCACATAGGATAAACCTACAATTCGAGAAAGTCAGCGCTTCAAGCTTGCTCGACGAAATCGATACTGCCTTTATTTATTACGATTTTTCAATTCTTGAAACCCGCATCAGACAGGTAGCTTCTGCTTTTGGCGCTTCTGCACATCATACGGTGGCGGTGAAAAGCAACCCACTCTCAAAGGTGCTGACCTACATCGCGGGCAAAGGGTGTGGCCTGGAGTGTGCATCCTTTGAGGAAGTATTGCTCGCACAGCGCGCCGGCGCACCGCTGATCGCTTGGGACAGTCCTGCGAAGACGCGTCAAGAAATGATTGCTTCCAATGAGGTCGACGGGTTGTTGATCAATGCTGATAGCCTTAGAGAACTGGGCGCATTATTGGAGTTGAATCAGCAGGCGCGCATTTTATTGAGAATCAACCCACATGCAGATACGGGAGCACACGCTTCCATGAGCGTTGCAGGAGCACGATCAAAATTCGGAGAGTCGATTGTAAATCGAGCACAGATCATTGAAACGCTGCTCTCCTCCTCCGGAAGGGTAAGCGGCCTGCATGTACACACCAGCTCACAAACAGCGGACTTTATCAAAATGGTAGGCGCAATTCGAAAGGTAGTTGACTTGGCACTTGAGATCAACGCCATTGCCCCCGACACCATTCGAACCATTGATATTGGGGGCGGATTCCCAGCGGAGTACCAAGCGGGGGATGATTTCGACATAGCCTCCTATGCGGATGCATTGCGTAAAGCTTGTCCCGAGCTCTTTGATGGTTCCTTCGAACTCGTTACTGAGTTTGGCCGCTACTACCACGCGAATGCGGCTTGGACGGCTACCAAAGTACATGATGTGAAATCCACCGAGTCGCAGCATCAGGTATTGATCGTCCATGTTGGAGCTGATCTTTTTCTCCGAGAGGCCTACAACCCGGGGGTTTGGCATCATGATATGTTGCTACAGCCTTCTGAGAACGCTGACCTCATGAGCACAGATGTAGGCGGGCCTTTGTGCTTTGGTGGGGATTACCTCGCAAAGAACATTCAGTTGCCCAAGGCAAAGCCCGGACAATGGCTGATCATTCAAGATACGGGAGCCAACAGCTTTGCGCTTTGGTCGAGGCATTGCAGTCGAGCATTTCCCAAGATCATTGGTGAAGACAGTGAACTGGCTATTCTCAGGGACCGTGATTCGTTTGAGGATATTTTGAACTTTTGGAGCTGACATGAAACATCCATGATCGGATTCTCAGGAATAATATACGACCAACCCGCTCCAGCATCTCAATATGAGGATCGTCTGAAGGAAATGCTCTCCGCATTGGAGGGAGATCAGCCCTCCACGATTCAAACGATCGAACTCCGCTCTACTCGCGGGGCTGAAGGCATACTGGGCTTTATCACAAACCGGATACAAGCTACCATCGTTGAGGATGACCGTTGGATGTTGATCGTCTATGGTAGGTTGTTCGATGACGAAACATCCAATCAATCCACCATCCTGAGCCGCTCTCTTCCTGAGGCGAATACATTGGATCACCGAGACGTCTTGCGATTGAACGGTGGGTTTACCCTGTTCAAATTCAACAAGCACGATGGCACTTTACATCTGTTTCGAGATCGCGGAGGAATCAAAACGGTATTCTACCATCACGCAGAAAAAGCCACCCTTCTAAGCTCGGGATTACGAGGTGTGGCAAAATCATCGCTCTTTACGCAAAAGGAACTCGATCTGGAAGGTCTTTGGATGAATGTCGCCTATCCAGCGCCTACCCAACCGCTGACCTGTTTCAAACATGTCCACGTCATCGAACGCGGGGCATATCTCAGCCTCCATGATGGTCGACTTTCGACGGATAAGTATTGGGAAATTCCTTCGCGAAACATCGATGAGAACATGCGCTTTGATGATGCTGTTGCACTCACCCATGAAACGCTGAATACAGCCACTAAAAGAAGGGTTGGTAACGGCGCTAGCATCGGCTCTACGCTGAGTGGTGGTGTCGACTCGGCCTACTTGACTGCTCTAGCGCACCATCACGACCCATCTGTGGAAGCCTTCACCTTCAAAGTCAAAGGAGCCGCATTTGATGCTATGAACGAAGATGATGTAGCCTCCCTGACAGCCAAAAAGCACGGCATCACCCATCACATAAGAGCATTCGAGTACGAAGATTTTACCTCAGAGCTGAAGACTTTGGTAAGGCTGTACGAACAACCGGGAATATCCTTGGGTGCTTATTTCTCCATCGCATCTATTGCGCGTGATTTGAAGTACGATCAGGTCATCAATGGACTCAGTGCTGATGAACTTTATGGTGGGTTTCACTATTTCAAACACTTAGAATATTGGCAGTGGCTTCGCTTGTTGAATCCCGTGGCAAAACTGCTGCCTCCGAACTTGCACAAGGGTATTGACAAGTTCAAGCGAATTGCAGGAGCGCGCACCATTGATGAATATTACGCCCGATCTTTTGCAGGCTATTTGGATGAAGAACTCCGGGCACTGTTCACAGACGCCAATTATCGTTCAATCGATGTTCAGAAACGTTTGTACAACTCGAGTCAAGAACCCTTCGCTGATGCTACCTCTGGCCTAATGCACTACATGTTCAGCAACTGTCCAAACCATCACATCTACCGCTTTGAGAATTTCTCCAATCACTTGGGGGTAATGCCACTCTACCCTTTTCTGGATAACGATGTGATTGACGCCGCATTGAGCATTCCGTCAAGGCATAAAGTGCGCGGACACAAGCGAAAAATTGTCTTGAAACAGGCCGCTGCTCCATGGGTGGTGCAGCCTGCGCTCACTGAAGCCAAAAGAGGTGTTGGCGCTCCGTTGAATGCATGGATCGACAATAAACTCAGTGATCTAACGAAACAGTCAATCGAACAGCTGAAGCAGCGGGGTATATTCAACGCTGAGTATCTCGATAAGGTAGTACTCCAGTACCCAGCCCAATACGGCAAGAAGACTTGGAAGTTGGTGCTGACCGAACTCTGGCTGCAAGAGTTTATTGACTGACTTCCAGTGCGCGCGCGTAGGTCCTAAAGTCCGAAATCGAACCGTGACCTTCCATGACACCCCTTAGCGTCTTACGAGCAAAGCGAAGCCATTCATCTCTTGATAGAGAAGGGATTGCATTATCGGCCGCCGATAAATGATCGTATCCAAAGCGCTCGAGGGCTTGCTGCATTCCAATAGAGTCAAGTCCATATCGTTTGGCATATTCCTCCGAGACTTTTGTTCCCAGTAGACCTTGAAAAATTTCAATGCGATCGGCAGAGACCTCCTTCGCATTTGGATCGCGGATTACGCCGGCAGACTCTTGAACGCCCCATGTATCCAGCTTCTTGGAAGCCGATTTTCGATATGCATTTTGTTCAAACCCCAGTCTCAGTGCATCTGGAGTGATCAAGTGGTCCTTTGTATACGACTGAATAAGCGATGCTGCCCGCTCGAAGGGTTCTCTCACCAAATCTTCCAGCCGCAGGACCGTCACATTTGGATGATCCAAGTATTTCCAACATTTAGCCGCGTACAGCAACCAGGTCGTAAATGCGGTGTAGGTCCCCCACCCTCTGTTCAGAAGGCTATTAAAGACATACAGTGGATCACGCACAAGAAAGACGAACGCCCGATCTGAAGGCTCAATCCAAAGATCGATGGCGTTTACATTTTGAGGTGTCTTCTCGAAGACTATCCCTTTTTGGGGCTTTTCTCGATATCGTAAAAAATCATGTGCAAAACGGTCGGATAAACCATCCAGATCCTTGGCATCACGGATCATTTCCATCCAACTCGCTTTATCAGTACCATAGTGATGCAGGCGCTCATAGCGTGGGAAGAGTGAAGACGCACGCAAACTAAACAACTCACTCTTCTCTGAAGGATTCCCCTTATAGGTTTCAAAGTCAAAGATTGCACGGTTGCAGAAGAATTCCAATTCAGGCCCACAAGCCGTAAATGGCGAGCTGTCCAACAAATCAGCTAAAAGAGTACTACCAGAGCTTGGAGCGCTTCCGATGAGTATGAGTTTGGAATCCCCCATCAGAAGGCACGCTGAAATCCGATCAACCACCGGAAGGCGAAGTACTCTTCAGATGCGGGGGGACGATTCAAGAACAGCGGTAGATCGAAGCGGAGTTTAAACGGCTTCAATTCAGACAATCTACCCCACCTTTTCACCTCTAAGGTCGCGCCAACTCCAGCATCCATTCTAAAATTCGACCATTCTATAGATTCATTTGCGCGGTTGATATTGATAACCCCTGCATCCGCAAATAGATAGGTCTTCAACTCCACCATCCGCTTCCACTTCGAAAACAGTGAAACGGCATCGTCAAATTCGATCTCCGTGCTGAATGATGCCCCGCTGTGTCCTGCATTCCCGAATCGCATCAGGCTATCGCCATTGAAAGAAGGCATGAGGTAATTATTGTACCCTCTTAAACCCAGTCCACCACCCACTTGATAATTTCCAGTGTTGGCACCGAAACCATATAAATCCGTTGGCACAAACCCAGAGGATCGAGTGAGTGCTTGGTCCATCATATGCTCAGGGTTTGCACCTGCAGCGAACAGCTGTGACTCTGGAGCCCAATCATCCCCTAGACCGTATTGACCAAATACGCGTGTGCGAATGTTGAGAAAGGCCCATCTATTATCATTGACCACCTCCAAGTTCACATATGAATAGTTGTAATCCGACCCGAGAAAAGGACTGCGCACTTCGGCGCGAATGGCACCTTCGCTTCCTCCTTGGTAACGATACGAGTGACGCAGCGACAACTTGGTGTAATTGTTCCAGCGATCTGCATTCCAAAATTCGGGGTAATGCAAATAGTTCAAGTCGGTATCAAATGGCCGATAAAGCCCTCCGATACCAAAATTGACGGCCGTCTTATTGTTGTCAAACTCTTTGGTGAAATAGAACTCATTGGCAAACAGTCCTTCCAACCATTTTGAATTCCAGGTATAGCTTAAGCCTCGTCCAATTTCTCGCAAAGGATCGGAATAGGAAAAGGCATAGTTGAATCGGTTGAATTGAAAGCGATCCTCCGAAGTGATCGCATCCAACTGCTGTCCAAATCCTGAATTGATCCAAATCTTCAGGTCCAAGCGATGGTATACGCTCCAATAATCCCCGCTCACTTGCACCCCGAGCTTCAAACCATCATAGGAATTGTACCAAAGCATGGGATTCAATTCGATGGCGTACTCGTGCGTAGGGTATTCCCATTGAAAATCGTTCAATTCAACGCTGAGCGAAGTGGCGGTAGAATTGTCCAACTGGTACACATCCGCCAATCGTTTTGTCGGGTCAATCTCAACTCGCTCGATTACAGCGTCCAGCTCAATCACCGTCTCGTATCGGTCATTGAAATCACCCCATCCATACCATTTCGGCAATACAGTCGCATCCGTCTCCTTGACAAAGTAATTGTTGGGGATATGAAAATCATGCGCATTACCTTCCGTATCTGTCAGTCGAATGTCCAGTGGCATTTGCATGCCTTTGCGCTCGAGCGAGAGTGTATACTTGCCTTCACCGGCAGATCGCAGGGAATTCACCTTGTAATCAATCGTCTGTTCTGACTCCAGCCATTGATCGAAGAACCAGTTGAGGTCTACCTTGGTGTAATCGATGATGGATGCCCTAAAATCTTCGAAATAGGGATGACAGAATTTCCATTGAGCGAAATAGTGTTGCAAGGCCTCGAGGAATAGCTCATCACCCAAAACGTACTGCAAATTGTAGAGCATCGTGCCCGTCTTTGAATAAACCTGACCATAGCCGCGTCCACCCTCGAACATGTCAGAATGCGTATTTAAAGCTGGGCTTTCACCGCGCATGATCGCAGAGAAATAGTAGCCATAATACACACTCAAGTCACGGTTGGAACGCATCTCTTGGAATGCCTTATCCCATCCGAATAGAGAACTGCCTATCTGAGCACTATCTCCTTCTAAATTGACCATGGCCCACGCAGTCAAAAATTGAGTGAAGCCCTCATCCAGGGAAGCCCGGTAGGTCTCGTTGTTTCCAACCATACCGAAAAACCAATTGTGACCCACCTCATGAGCAAATAGGCCCCTGTAGTTAGGATCCCTTCCGCCGTCTAAGGTGAGCATCGGGTATTCCATCCCATCGCGCGCATCCGCTACGATCATCTTGTGGTAAGCATATTCTCCAATGTCCTTGGAATACAATGCAACAACCTTGGCAGTATACTCCGCAGCATTTTGCCAGCCCGACGCATGTGGCTCTTGAGCCAGGGCATAACAAGTAACCTTATGACCGCTTTCGAGCTCAATTTCCGTAGCTCCTATGCGGTAGGTAGGATCAGCCGTCCACGCAAAGTCATGCACATTCTCCGCGTGAAACTTCCACGTCTTTGATTCATCGGAAGGGGGAATTACCTGAGAAGGTGACTCGTTCCATGGCTTATCCTTAAAATTCTCGATCTTCAGTTTATCCATCAGATCTGCCGGCAAAACTTCATTCCTATTGGTGAGGTAGCCCGTGCCATCCAATACGTATTGCTCCGGCAAGGTCAATTCCACATCGAATGTTCCAAAGTCGCCATAGAACTCATGGCCGAGGTGTTGGTCTGTCGTCCATCCAAACTTTCGATCGTACACAGAGATCCGCGGATACCAGTGCACCACATTGTAGTGTTTGTATCCCCAGGCATTGTACATCTTCATCCGCCCATTGATCGGACCAAACTGGGTAGTAAATGAACATTCAATGCTTACGCTCTCACCAGGTAACACCGGGCTGGAAGGTTTTACAAACAAGATCGTATTGTCTTGCTTCATGGAGGCCGTTATCGCATTGACGGTCACGTCTTCCACTGTTATTTTTTGAAAAAGCGTATCCCCTTTCCTCGGATATTGTTGATGAAAATCAGAAGCATAGGATCCCGAATCAAATGCATTTTGATAAAGGTGAAAGACCAGTTTATCAAGCGCATCAGGGCTGTTATTAGTGTAGACTAGTCGGAGGGTACCATTGATTCGATCCTTGCTGTCGTCTAGTGCTGCTTGAATGGTATAGTGCACATCCTGCTGCCAATACCCAGCATGCGGCATCTTGTTCTTCCAGTAAATCGGACTATCATCCGAAGCAAAGGTGTTCGGACTGGCCAAGGGGTTGAATTGCGCCATGGACACTATCGGCCAGGCGAGAAGAAGTAAAAGGATCCTGTAGCGCATCAGGTAATGATTTTTAGGCTGAGGTCAAGGGACTTTACAGAGTGGGTAAGCGCTCCTACCGAAATGAAGTCCACGCCAGTCTCTGCGTATCCGTGAATGGTGTCAAGCGTAATTCCTCCAGAGGATTCGATCTCAAATTTTCCTTGAATCTGCTCGATGGCAGTTCTCGTGTCTTCCACGCTGAAATTATCCAGCATGATACGGTCCAAGCCTCCGTGATTCAAAGCTTCGCTGATCTCTTCAAAATTGCGTACTTCAAGTTCAATCCTCAGGTCGAGGTTCTTGTAAGTCAGGTAATCGTGTACCCGGTTTAGCGCTCCGGTTATCGATCCGGCACCATCCACGTGGTTGTCTTTGATCAGGATCATGTCGTACAAACCGAAGCGATGATTCACCCCACCGCCGATCTTCACACCTTCCTTCTCAAACCAGCGAAGTCCCGGAGTGGTTTTACGCGTGTCCAAAACCTTGGCCTTCGTGTGTTCTATCCGCTTTACATACGTAGCCGTTGTGGTAGCTATCCCCGACATTCGCTGCATCAAATTGAGCACGAGTCGTTCGGTAGTCAGCATGCTACGCACCTTTCCATGCACCTTAAACGCCCGCTGACCTGTCGTCACGTGCGTACCATCAGAGATGAGGTGTTCGATCTCCAATGTTGGATCAAATTGATGAAATATGCGTTCAGCGATCTGGACACCGGCGAGCATACCCTCTTCCTTGACGATGAGCTCCGCACTGCCGATCTCATCAACAGAAATACACGCCAACGTAGTGTGATCACCGTTTTGAATATCTTCTTCCAGTGCTTCCTTCACAAAACGATCGAGGGAAAAAGGCATTGCCTCAGTCATTTTCAATCTCTATGCTTTGAATTAGATATGTATCGATGGACTTATGCAAGTACAGCGTAATCCGATACGGTCCCCCGCTAGAAGCCAATTGACCGATGCAATAATGGACGTCGCTTTGGGAAACCCCTTTGTGAACGATCTCAAAATTTCTCGGTTCATTGTCCATGAAAAAACTGCGCATTTTATTCTCAGCATCGCTCCTTCCGACGGTTGACATGTTTCCATTTAAGCTGTACTCAATGGAAGCGTCTAACAACCTTCCCAATGCCGTAGCATTTCCATCTGAAAAGGCATCTGATATGGCCTCGTAGTTTTGAGCTTGTAGCGAAAAGCTGAACAGAAGGGTGGTCGTGATCAAAGCGAGGTATCTCATAAGAATCGATATTTGCTGAATCACTACCAAAGATACCTGAACCATGGCGATTCGTGTCATTTCCGTAGGAAAAACCAACATAGACTTTGTGCAAGCGGGCATAGGGGAATACCTCAATCGTCTCAAGCACTATACAAAGTTGACGTGGACAGAGTTGCCGGATGTGAAGAAGGTGGATCGAACGGATCAGGAGCAACTTAAGCGCAAGGAGGGTGAGGCCTTTCTTCATATCATCGAAGCGAGGGACACCGTCGTTCTGTTAGACGAAAAAGGCAAGAGTGTTTCGTCCGAAGGCTTCGCTGGCATGATTGAACAATTTCAACTGTACGAGCAAGGGGACTTGGTATTTGTGATCGGCGGGGCCTACGGATTTTCAGAGGCAATGTACGATCGCGCAAACAGGAAACTTTCGCTTTCTGCCTTGACATTTAATCATCAGATGGTGCGAATGATTTTAGCGGAGCAACTCTACCGAGCGTTTAGCATCATCCGTGGTGAACCTTATCACCACTCTTGACCTCGTTGAGGTACTGTTGCCATTTCCAAGCTGAACGCATGGCATCTTCGATGGAGTGATTGATCTCCCAATGCAGCAAATCCTTTGCTTTTTGGTTGTTGGCATAAATGATCTCTACATCCCCGTCCCTTCTCGGTCCGACGGTGTAGTTCAATTTTATTTCGCTCACCTCCTCAAAGGCTTGGATCACTTCCAACACCGTAACGCCAGTTCCCGAGCCCAAATTGAATACATCGTAGTTGGCCGCTGCCTTTCCTGACTGAAGGTATTCCAAAGCCAAAACATGCGCGTGCGCTATGTCGCTTACATGGATATAATCACGAATTGGCGTTCCATCCCGCGTCTCATAATCAGTACCGTGAACACAAAGGTCATCGATCCACCCGCTGGCAGACTGGGTCACTACGGGAACTAAGTTATTGGGTCGGCCCTTTGGAAGCTCACCATTCAAACCAGACATATGCGCTCCGACCGGATTGAAATAACGTAGAGACAGCGCGTGAAAAGCCGCCTTCGTTTTGGAAAAATCTGAAAGAATCTTCTCGCCGACCAGCTTTGTATACCCGTAGGGTGACTCTGGGGTTTGGGTTGGTGTATCCTCTGTAACGGGTTGCACCTTTACGTTTCCATACACCGTGCAAGAGGAAGAGAAAATGAAGCTAGGAACGTCAAATTTTTGAACACACTTGAGCAAATTGATGAGCCCGTTCAAGTTGTTCTGGTAGTATTTGACTGGTTTTTCCACGGACTCCCCAACTGCCTTCAATGCCGCAAAATGGATAATGCCGTCGATGTCATTCTCCTTCTCAAAGAATTCTTCTTTGAGCGTCTTGTAGGCAGTCAGATCAATATTGTAGTTCTTAACGCGCTTACCGGTGATCTCTTCAATCCGATCAAATGTGTCTTCATTTGAATTGGAAAAATTGTCAATGGAAACGACCTCATGATCCGTGCGTTCCAAGATATCTATGATAGTGTGCGACCCAATATAGCCTGCTCCTCCAGTAACAACGATCTTCATTCCTCAGGGTTGTCGGACAAATGTACCCCGTATTTTCATCACCTTTGATTTCTTCGCATCAAAAGCCAATACCCTGTTGTGAATAGCGACATCTTTCAGTTTTGGGAATTATTGATCATGCCTATTTACTTGGCATTGATCATGGGAGTGGCCTACGTGGTAGCGCCGAAGGATGAACGCACACTTTTCATGTGGGCACTTTCTGCCCGCATTGCTGGTGCGCTTCTATTTGCTAGTATTTACCTCTTCTATTATGGGGGTGGAGACACCATAGCCTATTACCTCACGGCTAAGCCTTTCATTTCTTTGATGTTCGACAGACCGCTAGAGGCAATTGACGCCTTGTTTTCTGCTTATTCCAAGGAGAATTATGCGCTCTTTGACCAGAATACCGGCTATCCTCTCAAATACATCTATGTTGATAATCAAACATTTACGGTGTCCCGAGTGATTTCGCCTATCCTCCTGATCAGTCTCAATCGCTACTTGCCCGCCACCCTAGTGCTGTGCGCACTGAGTTTCATTGGTCCATGGAAGCTGTACGAAGTATTCAAGGATGCCTTCAGCAACAAGAGGATCGCAGCCATCGCCGCTCTTTTCATCCCTAGCGTGCTTTTTTGGGGTACAGGAATATCCAAGGATACCGTGACCTTCACATCTGCCGCGTATCTGGTTTATGGATTTTACTTCACCGTGATTAAGCGCCAAGTAAAGCTTGGTCGATTGATCGGTTCGGGAATCGCGCTATACCTCATCCTGGCGATTAAACCGTACATCTTCATTGCCCTATTGCCCGGTATTTTTCTTTGGTTGATGAGCGCGCCCTTCTCCAAGGTTAAAAGCAACTTCGTACGCCGCTTCACCATTCCTTTTATCGCCATCATGAGCTCTTTGCTCTTCATTTTCGCTTTTCAGCAATTCAATGAGCTGCTCGGTGATTATTCGGCGGATCAGATTCTAGAAAAAGCATTGATCACGCAAGAAGACCTGAAACGGGATTATTACGGCGGCAATTCCTTTGACATTGGCGAAGTCGACCCATCGTTCCTCGGAGTACTATCGAAATTCCCGATTGCGACATTCTACGGCCTGTATGCGCCAACCATTTTCGATGTACGGAACATCGTCATGCTTTTCAGTGCCTTGGAAAACACCATCCTCATTTACCTGACCCTTCGCATCCTCTTTGGGTTCAAATTCAGGCGCCTGGCTATGATCATGTTGGATTCTCCCATTTTGTCCTTTTGTCTCGTGTTTACGCTGCTCTTTGCCTTTTCCATCGGTTTTACTACGCCTAATTATGGCGCCATGGTCCGGTTTAAAATCCCCCTACTTCCCTTCTTTGTCTTTTACTTGCTCGTCATTCAAAAGCTTTTGAGCAATCCGAAGCGGAACACCATCGAAAATTAACACCCATGGAACTCATCTTCGCTTCCGGAAATGCCCACAAAATCAAGGAGTTGAATGACAAATCACCCGGACACATCCAGGTGATTTCTATGCGGGAAAAGGGCTTTGAGGGAGAGATTGCGGAACCCGGTGAAACGCTCGAGGAAAATGCACGCATCAAGGCTGATTTCATTTATGACCTCTTTGGAGAAAATGTGTTTGCAGATGACTCGGGATTGGAAATTGAGGCGCTGGATGGTGCGCCTGGAGTTTTTTCTGCCCGTTACGCTGGCCCTGATTGCAGCTTTGAAGACAACAATAAAAAGGTCCTGATCGAATTGGCTGGTGAAGAAAACCGCCGGGCACATTTTCGTACGGTGATCCACCTCATCTTAAATGGAGAACACTTCAGTTTTGAAGGCGCTGTGAATGGAACCATCATCGCGCAACTCAAAGGAACAGAAGGCTTCGGTTATGACCCCATCTTTTTACCCGAAGGACATGATAGAACGTTCGCTGAGATGAGTTTGGCGGAAAAAAACAGCATCAGTCATCGAGCGCAAGCCGTGGAAAAATTGATCCATTTTCTCCACTCACGTTGAGTGTTGCCTGAACATCTCCACCAATGATAGGTCAAAGAAGCTGTCTAAGTCATATCCACAATAGACTGCTTGTTGAGGCAGAATACTTGCTTCGCTCAAGCCCGGAGTTGTATTGGGCTCGATAAGGTAGACCCCTTCCTTACCCACCATGAAATCGATTCGAATCATTCCCTTTCCATTGAGCATGCTATAAATCTCTTCAGTGGTGCGCATCACCTCATCGTAATCCTTGGCGTCGATCCTTGCAGGTGTGATTTCCTGGGTCTTTGCATTTGTGTACTTCGACTCAAAGTCAAAAAATTCATTGGCGGGGACGATCTCTGTCACGGCTAACGCCTTAGGTGTACCTTGAATACTGATGCATCCACAACTCACTTCGGTGCCTTCCAAAAACGACTCAACCAGAGCGTCCGTTTGCTCCGCCTGTGCGCTCACTACAGCAGCATCAAATTGGTTACGCTCCTTGACCTTGGTTATACCAATACTAGAGCCACCATCTGTTGGCTTAATGAAGCAAGGCAAACCCAATTCAGCAATGATTTCATCAGCATTGTACGCTGCTCCAAGCCGAATGAGACGAGAGCGGGCGACCTTGATGCCAAGGGCTCCCAGGTAGATGTTACAAGCTGATTTACTGAATGAAATGGCCGATGAAATGACCCCGCAATTGTTATATGGAATTCCCATAACGTCAAAATATCCTTGAAGTTTCCCATCCTCACCAGGCGTTCCATGGATCGCATTGAAAACGCCGTCAAACACCAAGGACATACCATCTAGCTCGAAAGAAAAATTGGTCTTGTCAACAGGAATTCTCATTCCTTTATGGTCAACCAACCAACCTCCCCTAGCGATATCCACTAAGAAAGCATTGTACTTTTCTTCGGGTAAATGACGATGAACGAGCTGGGCACTCTTCTCGGAGATGACCCGCTCAGCGGAGAATCCGCCATAAACGATCGCGATGTTCTTCTTAGCCAATTTGGATCTTTCGGTTCGATCAAATGTAGACCGAAGCCCAGCTCGGTAGCGGCCCGAATTGGGAGATTTTCAACACAAGATGTGTTAGTTCAGAAGAGAAGCATAAATCACATCCAGCCCTTCGTTGAGTTGGGTGTTTGGCTTATAATCAATATGCTTGAGTAATTTTGCTGAGCTTCCAAACCTTCTTCCCACTTCAAAATCGTAGCGTTTTTTAGGTGCATAAATGAATTTGATTTCGGAAGTTGAGCCACTCATCTTTTTGATCTTCTCAGCCAGTTCGCCGATGGTAGACTCACGCTCATTCGCAACATTGAAGATCTCAAAACCCTTGACGCGATTCGCCAACAGAATCGATGCCTTGACCGCATCATCCACATAGGTGAAGTCCCTTGTTTGCTCACCGGTACCAAAAACCGTGATCGGTTCATTTGACATCGCTTGTTCATAAAAACGAGGAATAACCATTCTGTTGTCTTGACGGAGGCCATAAACGTTGAAGAAGCGAATCGCAATCGAATTGATACCCTTTTCCTCGAATAGCGAAGCGAGGTAAATTTCGTTGTAGCGCTTAGCCATGGCATAGCTTGTCCTTGGGTCCACCAAAATCTCTTCATCTACACTCTTTTCAAGTGCAAGGTGTCCGTAAACTCCGCTGGTTGAAGCATAGACAATGCGGTCGATTTGGTTTTCAATCGCCGCCCCAGCGACACTTTGCATGCCATTGACTTCCGTCTCCATCGTCTCAATCGGATTATCAGCTACGATGTCCACTCCGAGGATCGCCGCAAAATGAAAGATTACGTTGGCACCTTTCGAAATCGCCTTGACCTTATCCCGGTCACACACGTCAACTTTGTGAAACTCTATTTGCTTGAATATTTCATGCGGAATCTTGTTCCCACGCAGCAGCGTATCTATAACCACAACATCATTGCCCGCTTCTACCAGTTGCACAACCAAATGTGAACCGATGAAACCAGCACCTCCCGTAACGACAACCCTTTGATTCTTCATTTCTTCCGTCTTTAAGTGGCAAAAGTGCTAAAATCGATGCAATTCTTTCGTGCTCAAGAGGAACTTCTCTATCTCAGAGCAAGTATATTTGAAGTCTCAATGCTCAAGGACATTTTCTCGAAACGATTCATTCTTCATTTCGCGCTTGCGCTTGTCGCCGTAGTCGCCGCTATCGCTGGGTCCTACTATTATTTACAGACTTACACAAAGCAAGACAGTGTTGTTTCCGTCCCGTCTTTGGAAGGCTACGACATTGTGGAAGCGGAAGCAGTTTTGAAAGAATATACCTTGGAGGGTATTGTGGTCGATTCACTTTACTTGCCGGAAACGCGCGGAGGACAGATCGTTGACCAAGAGCCAAAAGCAGCATCCTTCGTAAAGGAAAATCGAAAAATATATCTGACCATCTCCCGTTATAGCTCCCCTATGGTCAAGCTCCCTAACATCGAAGAACAAACGCTCGCCCTGGCCTTGGCGAAGTTGAGTTCATACGGCATCGAGGTCGGTGAGCTCATCAATAAACCAAGCGATTGCACCGATTGTGTCATCGGTGTGCTGATCGACAACAAAGAAATTGAGCCTGGAACACCGATCAACAAAGGATTGAAGGTTGATCTATTGGTAGGAGAAGGAGCTACAGGAGAGAAGATCTCCATCCCTGTATTGTTTGGACTGACCGTCGATGAGGCGCAGCAGCTCGTTAACCGGGCTGGCCTCAATATTGGCGCTACCGTCTACATCGACTGTGAAAATGCTGCGGATTCTACTGCTGCAAGGATCTACAGACAGCTGCCACATCCGAACCCAAATGATCGAATCATGATGGGTTCCTCCGTCGATGTTTACCTTTCTGAAGACCTGACCTTGCTGCCAAATGCCAACATTGACTCGATAAAAGCTCAGATCACGCATTAATGGTGAAGCATCTGCTCATACTACTTATGGGTCTTTTGACTTCAGGGCTTGTCGCTTCTCAGGAGGTATTACAAGACCTAAGCCGTATCGGTGGAATATTTGATGCCAAGACTTCCATGCAAACCACGAGTCGGATCGATGTTTTAAAGCACCCATTTATTTACGTGATCGACACGCTTGAGCTTCCGTTCTTTGACGATTTTTCTACTTATCGCATCAAGGAATACAATGCCGATTTTGATGACGCCAACGTATCGCTGAAGATCAACTATGACTTTTCCGTCAACGGCGCTAATCCGATCGAACTGGATTACATGGAGGACACTACCTTTTCGATCCTTAAACTGGTCAATGGACAGTTAATTCCACAGTCTAATCCGACGCTTTTTATAACCTTCTATCAAAACGGCAAACCCATAGGTCAAGACACCGGCTGGACCAACGTTCTAACCGAATTCGATCAAGGCACAGGCTTGGTTACATTTGACACCCTCTTTCCCGAACGCAGCCTGATCAATGAACCAGACACCTTCTTCAAGGTAGCGGACAACAGCACATTGTGGACCTGGCCGATCGATAGCTTTGATTCGCTTCGCTCGATCCCATTCATTAATAACCGATTTGCTAAAACTCCCCTCACTCAAGGCGTGGCGACGTTCGACGGAACCAAGGCAGATGGGTATCCCTATGACATCAGCTCTGCCACATCTTTCGGACTTGCGGATGTGTTGACTTCAAAACCGCTTCGGCTAGACTCCAACATGGAAAATGTCTACCTCAGCTTTTTCTACCAGGCCGGGGGACATGGCAACTATCCAGATGAAGAAGATTCACTTGTGGTTGAATTCTTCGATGTGGTCGATTCGACCTGGCGATCCGCTCACCGACTGACGGCCCCAACGGAAGAGGATTCCAATTGGACCGATCAAGTATTCATAGCCATAGATGGTCGAAAATACCTGCAATCTGGCTTTCGATTCCGATTCATGAATTACGCGACTCTCTCAGGCAATTTTGACCAATGGCACGTCGATTATGTGCGCGTTGGGAAAAACCGGGATACGCTCGCAGACGATTCAATCATCCGCGACGCGGCATTCGTGCAAGGCATTCAAAGCATGCTTATGCCCTATCACAGTGTTCCTTACAGCCATTACCTTACCAACCCCGCCGCTTTTGAAGCAGATGACGCATCTTTTACCGTTGTCAATTTAGGAACAGAAACCGTAATCCTCATCGGATTGCAATATGAGATCATGGACCCCTCCGGCAACGTTGTGGGGGGTGAAATCACTGCAGCCCCAGCCGTAGATCCGAGGACAAGATTGACTACGATCTTCCCCATCTCGGATAGCCCTTTATTTCCAGACTTGGGAACAGAGTATGCAGACTTTCAGATTCGCTCACGCTATACTTCAGTAGGGCAAGAGAACACCTATTACATCAATGACACGAACGTGAACACCCAACGTTTGAGAGACTACTACGCCTACGACGACGGAACTGCGGAAAAAGCGTACGGGCTGACTGGAGCAGGACTCGACCTCGCCTACGGATTCAACACACCTATTGGAGACTCGCTCAGGGCTGTGCTGTTTAACTTCCCACAAATCCTGCACGACGACAACGAAGAACTTCCAATCCGGATCATGGTCTGGGATGACCTTGACGCGCCACCTATATATGAAGGTTTGCAATGGATTGACCCGCAATACACAGCGGCGAATGAGTTCTTTCGATTGGATCTGGACGATCCAGTATTCGTTCAGGGCGATTTCTTCGTTGGCTTTCGTCAACAAGAATCAAAGAAGATCTACATAGGGTTTGACGTAAATAACAAGGCATCAAAGCACACCCATTATCGAATCGGTGAAACATGGTTTGAGAGCAACTTCAAAGGAGCGCTCATGATACGTCCGAGCTTCAGCAAAGACATCTTGATGTCGACGGTAGAAATTTCGTCAGAAAAGGAAGGCATGGTGGTCTTTCCCAATCCAGCAACTCAACATGTTCAGATAAAGAGTGAACACAGGCTTCAGGAAGTAAGTCTCCATGACCTTTCAGGAAGAATGATCAGACAACAAAATGGAGCACAGGTCGCCTTTGATCTCAGCGGGCTTGTAAATGGCGTTTACCTCATCCGAGGCATCGATGAGATGGGAGCCATTCAGACTCAAAAATTGATCATTCAAAAATGAAAGAAGAAGAAGACCTTATAGAGGATCAGGACGGGGACGAGAGTTTCGAGCATTTTCAAGTTACAGCAGACCCAGGACAAGCACCTCTAAGGATCGACAAGTTCCTGATCGATCGCATCCCACACATCTCGAGAAGTAAGATTTCGGCAGCCGCCAAAAACGGCAATGTCGTGGTCAACGGTATGTCCGTCAAACAGAATTACAAGGTCAAACCAGAGGATGAAATCTCGCTGGTATTTTCACATCCAAAACACGAGCTGAAGCTGCTCCCTGAGGACATTCCCCTAGACATCGTTTACGAAGACGATTACTTGGTAGTCGTGAACAAACCGGCCGGTTTTGTAGTCCACCCTGGGCATGGCAACTATTCCGGCACGCTCGTGAATGCCTTGCTTCACCATTTTGGCTACCTGCCCAAGAATGAAAAAAGTGACGTGGCCTATCCTGGTTTGGTGCATCGTATTGACAAAGACACCACCGGCTTATTGGTGATCGCCAAGAAAGAGGACGTGCTTTCCAATCTCGCTGCACAATTCTTCAATAGAACTACACAGCGCCTCTACTACGCGATCGCGTGGGGAAACATAGAAGATGACAAAGGAACCATCACAGGTAACATAGGACGATCACATGGCGATCGAAAACAGATGACGGTTTATCCAGAAGGGGAGGAAGGAAAGCATGCCGTAACCCACTATGAGGTAATCGAGCGTTTTGGTTACGTCACGTTGGTGAAGTGTAAGTTAGACACCGGAAGAACGCATCAGATCCGAGCGCACATGAAGTACATTAACCACACCTTATTCGGTGACGTTCGCTATGGTGGCGACAAGATCCTAAAAGGCACTACGTTTAGCAAGTATCGGCAGTTTATTGACAACTGCTTGCAAATCCTTCCACGGCAAGCCCTTCATGCCAAGACCCTAGGATTTACCCACCCAGTGACCAACCAATGGATGGAATTCGAGTGCCCTCTTCCCGATGACATGGTTCAAGTCCTAGAAAAATGGAAAGTCTACGTAAAAGCGAAAGGCACCGATTGACTTAAAACTTCGCGCATGGAATGAAGAACCGGCTCCTTCTTCTACTCCGCTTTCTCCGATCGCTGGCCATTTCATAAATGATAGAAATTTCATGGGCTCCACCGGAGTTGGTAATGAGTTTTGAAAGGGTCAAATCGTAAGAATACCCAAAAGAAAGATCCTTGTACTCAAAACCAATCAAGGCCGTCAAAGCATCATGGTTAGGTTGTTTGTAGCCATTGGTCTTTACCAAAGGAAGCCCGCGGTAGTAAAGTCCGGTCGTGATGATTCGGTACTTGAAGTAGGCTCCTATATCCAATTGATCCCACTTTCCTTGAGCTTTATAATGCGCGACAAATGTGAAACTAGAAACGTCTTTCTTCTTCACGTCTTTCTTCATCACAACGTTGTACCCTCCGTGAACGGAAAATCGAATGGGCAATCTGCTCTCCTGCGCAATCAATGATTGATTCGGTCGGTTGATGTGATGAAAGGCCATGCCCGCCCACCAATTCCGAGAGTACAATATGGAACCCGCGCCGAGGTCAGGATATCGAACAGGCTCGTAATCGAAACGTGTGGATGACTGAGACGTTGGATTGTCGTAGATCAATTGATCTCCAAAGATGAGTTCAGCCCGGTTGACATCACGGAATGAATAGGAAAAGCTGATTCCAGGTTTGATCGCTAAATAGCGCGAAAGTCGAAGGGTATAGGAATATTGCAGAGCAATGTTGGAATAACGCAAGGCCGCGGTGCCCGCTCGATCCTGCTGAAAAGAAAGGGCTAAACCACTGTTCAATTCTTCGATGTTGTAATCAAAGGAAGCGGCGTAGGAAACGAATTTTCCCGGCATGGCTGGCCATTGATTTCGATAATTGATCACTCCCCTCGCCTGGATTGTGTTTCCAGCGAAGCCCGGATTCATATACAACGGAGCGCTATAGAACTGCGAAAATTGAGGGTCCTGCGCCCAAGCCACTCCAATGGTGGCGACTAACGCTATCGTCAAGCTCCATTTCACGGTTCATTCGGACTAAGCGTGATGGTCTTGAATTTTTCAATGATCGTCTCCGAGTCTTGGTAGAACAGTTCAATCTCCTCGCTGTGCGCACCCGGAAGGTCAATGCCCAGCACTCCACTCTCTCCCGGTAAGAGCACCACAATGAATTCACCAAGCTCGTTTACCGTGTACATCCCTTGTATTTCAGAGAAGTCAGCGGTGAACAAACTAACTTCAGCATTGGTCAAGTCGAATGCTGAACCAGCGGTGAGTTTGAATTTATAGACCGTGGCGCGGAGGTTGAATCCGGGCAAATTGGCAGAGTAGATATCAAAATCAGCAGGCTGATCTTCCTTGCTGCGCGTGAGGTAAGCCCTCCTCGTAAGTGGAGAGACCGAAATATGCAAGTCATCCCGTGTAGAGTTGATTGGGTAACCCAAGTTGACCACATCGGTAAAGGTAGTGTCACCTAAATAATTCGTGCGGAATACGTCGAAGCCCCCCATGCTTTCCACCCCGTTTCTGGAGAAGAACATCGTTCTATCGTCAAGCAATAAAGTGGGGGCGATTTCGTCGTATTCGGTATTCACCAATGGGCCCAAATTGAGGGGTTCGCTGTATTCACCATTGCCGAAGCGAACAATTCGGTACAAATCCATGCCACCGTAACCACCGGGACGATCACTTGCGACAATAAACAGATCCCCATTGGCATTCACTGTGAGTCCGTTTTCAATCCACTTAGAGTTGATCGATGGGCTCAACTTCATTTCTTTCTTCCATTTGCCATTGCGGTTTACCCCGTAGAGCCACAGGTCGGAAGACTCCATGTCTCGGGCCGTCTTAAATATGACCATGCGCTCTTCATCACCAAGCAATGCCACCGCAGCGTCATTGAGAATATCGTTGATCTCGCCTTCCAATGGCTCGGCTACGGACCACCCATCCTTTGTCCTGACGGAACGGTAAATATTCTCATCGTAGCGCCCAAGCATATCGGTGATGGCATTTTTATCGATGGGTTTTCTCGATGTGAAATACAGCGTTGAGTCATTGCCAGCAATCAATGGCGAATGCTCGGTATAGGGTGTGTTGATCACTGGTGCCATGGGTTCAACAACCGAAGGAACAGGATTGGCCATGGCGCGTTTCGCCACTTGCACTTGCGCATACAATTCTCTGCCCTCAGGGAGGTCAAGCGCCCCAGAATTCTCAATAAGGTCCTGAGCCTCAGCAATTCGGTACCTTTCAAGAAGCGATGTGATATAGATGTACAGCGCCCTGCTCTCTCCCAACTCATACGCGACGCGCAAAAATGGAAATGCCTCGGTATGGAATTCACGCAGGTAAAAAGAAGCCCCTCCGTAGAAATACATCAGTTCAGGATCTGCATTAAAATCGGTCACATGCGGCTCCAAAAGCTTGCGCACAGTTAGGTAATCGCCGATTTCAAAAGAGGCGCGCGCCTCTTCCACAATCTCCCTTTCATCCGTCGATAGGCGCTGTCCGAAAAGCAACCCTGAACATGCGAAGCATGTTCCAATAAGTAGTATTTTCTTTAGGGCCTTTGCCATATCATTGAATGAGGGTAACATCCCCAACTTTGGTAAATCGCTCTCCATTCGCGTACTCTCCCCTCACTTTCCACACATATACCTCCTGCACACACATGTTACCTCGATAATAGCCATCCCATCCTTGATTCACATCGTGCGTTTCGAACAGTAACTCACCCCAACGATTGAAAACACTCAACGTGAAATTCGAGGAAGAGACACCACTCAGGATCGGAAAGAAGATCTGGTTATCAAAGGCCCTGGGGTCAAACATTCCATCATTCGGGCCGTTTGGATTGGGCGTGAAGGCATTGGGAACTTGAAGCACCCCTGTTTCAATTGCCCGCACAGGCACCACGCTATAGGCCGTATCCGAACATCCGAGATTCGTATACGCAACCAACCAAGGATAAAACTCACCCGCTTCCCCGTACTGATATTGCGGACTATCGTCCTCGGAAGTATTCCCATCTCCAAAATTCCACAAATAGCCATCGGCATACTGGGAGTAATTGATGAAAGTCACGGGTTCCAGTGGGATGTTCACCTCGTCAGGTGTATTCACAAAATTGGCCAGTGGTTGCGGGTTTATTCGAATAGCATTCAGAATTTCCTTCGAATCGATTTGCCCTCCAGGCCCTGTCACCGTCAACTTTACCGTGTAGACACCCGGAAATTGATAGGTATACAGTGGATTCTCAGCGGTACTTGTTGCGCCATCACCAAACTCCCATAGGAAGGTTTCTGCATATTCTGACTTGCTAAAAAATTGGATGGTTATCGGCGCACACTCATCTACCAGCGTATCAAATTCGGCAATGGGTAGTGGCGGTTCTATGATCACATTTCGCGAAATGGTATCCTCGCAGTACGGGGATGAGGCCGTTAGGGTAACACGGTAAACTCCCCATGTTGGATAGAGATGATCCGCCGGATTTTCACCGACAGTATCGGTTCCATCTCCGAACTTCCATTCGTAGCTCCAAGGTCCATCATTGGTCAAGTTGGTATAACTCACCGTAGCACTCGGATAGGTCTGGGCGGTTGGATTCACCGTAAACTGAGGCTTGGGAGTCGGATGAACGAGGATATCAAAGCTGTCTTGATCCGTGCAACCATAGGGAGAGGTTACGGAGAGAACCACGGTATAAATCACGTCCATGGTGTCATTATTCACGAAGGTGTGTTCAGGTTCATCCAGAAAAGAAACTTGACCATCGCCAAACTGCCATTCATAGAGATTGCCTCCGCTGCTCAGGTTGGTGAATTCAACGTCGAAAGGTGAGCACCCCTCGTCGATAGAGGCAAATTTCGCCTCGACCCATGGAAATACCTGCATAGACTGTTCCGCCGTGTCAGTGCATCCATAGTCGTTCTCAACGATCAACTGAATAGAAAAGGTAATGGGGTTATTCGTAAAATTCAAAAAGGTCGTATCGATGACTGGACTGTTGTCGATATAGGGCAGTCCATTCCCAAAACGCCATTGATTGATCGAATTCTGGCTGCTCGAATTGGTGAATTGAACCAGCTCCTCATGACATGCAGGTGTATTGTTGATCGTATAGATGGCCGTTGGTTTCGGAAAGACCACCAACTGAATCGTAGTATCATCCATGCATTGTTCTAGGTTCTGCACTTCTAAGTTCACGTCGAAGGTGTCAGCCGTATTGGACGTGTTGAGGAAGAAAAGATTCGGGTTCTGTTGGGTAGAAAACTGGCCATTGTCAAAATCCCAGCTCCAATTCACCGCATTGATGGATTGATCCGTAAAATTCGCATTGTACGGATGGCAGGCAGGCGAAGGAACACTAAAAGAAGCGTCGATCCTGCGATAGACAGTGACCTCGGAATATGCGGTATCAACGCAGCCATCGTCGGATGTTGCGATCAGCATGGGCTGGAAAAACAGCGTGTCGTTGGTGCCATTCGCATAGGTCGAGCTGACAGTTATATTGTTCGTTGTTTGGGTTTGACCATTGTCATAGTCCCACGTGTATGAAGTTCCCCCTGTAGAAGCATTCACAAAATTGGCCGTGTATGGCTCACACCCAGCCTGGGTTAGTGGCGTAATGCTCGCCGATGGATTAGGAAAGACCTTCACATCCCCTTGAACCGTATCGATGCAGCCAAAGGGAGAAGTAGCGATTAACTGAGCCGTAAAAATTTGATTATTCGTTGTGTTGTTGTAGTAGGTATGGGTCGGATTAGGCCCGGTGGCCGTGTTGCCATCTCCGAAATCCCAATCATAAAGGACCGCCCCTACCGCAACAGGAAATTGCACAACCAAAGGACTGCAACCTGAGTCAGGGACAATCTGAAAATTAAAAAGCGGCTCCGGGTATACCGTGATCGTCTGTTCAACACTGTCTACACAGCCATTGGGCGCGGTTACGAACAACTTCACCGTGTAATTGGTGATGAAGAGGGTTTGGTTTTCGAAGATCTTAAATGGGTTTTGCAGCGTACTGCCTGTAAAATCCCCAAAATCCCAAAGCCAGGATACCGCCCCTGCTGAGCTATCCGAAAAATTGACCTCGAGCGGCGCGCAATCAAGCACAGCATCAGAGGCGAAAGATGCCATCGGATTTCCTAGTACGCTGATGGTGTCGTAAACTGTATCCACACAACCAAACGCACTTTGAGCAATCATGCGTACGACAAAAGTGGTATCGGTCAATCCGTTGTGTACAAATGTGTGGCTTGGAGAAATCGCCGTGCTCGTATTACCGTCACCAAAGGACCAACCATAGCTAGCTGCACCTACAGAATTATTCGTAAAAGTGACCGTCAATGGTGAACAACCCACCGTATCTGAAGGAGTGAAGTCTGCATTCGGCTTCGCTTCCACAACAATGGTCTGGCTTGCCGAATCTTGGCAATAGGGGGTTCCCACAACGAGGGTGATCGTATAGGTTCCCGAATCAACGTATATGAACGATGGATTTTGCAAGGTGGAGGTTGTATTAGCCGTATCGCCAAAGCTCCAGAGCCAGGAATTCACGGGACCACCATACCCTACAGTCGTCGAATCGATAAAGCTGGCCAGGGCATCCTCGCATACATTCTGAAGTCCAAAATTCACCACTGGAGTATCGAACACTTCGATGATGGCCGTATCGGAAGCGCTGCACCCGTTGTTGCTTGTAACTACCAATATCACTTGAGTAGGCCCTTCGTTCGTGTACATGATCGGAGGCGGATTCTGAAGGGTGCTGGTATCTCCGTTGCCAAAATCCCAGTAATAAATACTTCCACCAAATGAAGAGTTAATGAAGACCGCCTGCAATGAATCGCATCCAGAAGCGGGCGACAGGCTCGCAGAAGCGGTTGGACTAGGCAGTACCTCAACGTCAATGCTTGCTGTGTCTGTACAAGATTGTGTTCCACCAACAATATTGGTCACGAGGATGACAGTATAAGTTCCCGCTGTTCCGTAGGTGTGAGCGGCATTCGTTCCGATGGCTGTAAATCCACCGCCATCCCCGTAGTTAATCAATGTTTGATTCCCACCTGTACTTGTGTTTGTGAATGTGATGGGAGTTCCCGTACAAGCACTGTCAACGCTCGCTGTCAAGCCTGCTATCGGGGCATCTACAATTTGGATGGTGATAAATGCCGTATCGCGTCCACACATGTTGCTGTCGGCCATCATGACCGTATACACTCCTATACCCGGGTATGCAATATTGTACCCAGGTTTAGCAGGTGGATCAAAAGGCGTCCAATCAAAAATGGAATCCTGACCTGTTCCCCAATAATTTCCAAAATTCCAATACTCGAAGCGCTGGGCGGTGTTTCCCTGTGGAACACAGTTTTTAGCTGTGGTATTGGTGAAGTGAACTAACGTGTCTGGATAGCACAAAAGCACATTGTCAGCAGTGATCTGCGCATCGTCAAGGTCATAAATCTGTATTGGATTGAACGATGCCTGAGTTGGATTCCCGAAGCTGCAGTAATTTTCCGCGGTAAGTATGACCTCCGTAACGCAATCAACGGTACCCTGAAGGTAGGTGTGGGTTATCGTATCACCCGCATTGCCAGGACCGAAGGTCAGAATGGGAGATCCATCCCCGAAGTCCCACGTGAAGGTTGTATTCTGTGAGACATCCGTACTGCTGTTGGTGAAAATAAGGTCATTTGGAGCGCACGTCTGCGTGACCCCTCCAATAGGAATCTGAATAGACGCGTTCACCGGCTTCTCCATTACCACCAGTCCAGTGGCAACACAGTTGTTCGTAGTGTCGGTGATCGTCACCGTGTAATTGGCGATGGCCGCAGCATAGATATGCGAAACGTAAGCCGGCGGGATGATCGAATTCACCACCGTGTTGGCTGTGCCATCTCCCCAATCGATGATCGTGTAGCCAAAGTTGTTCGGCGATTGTACGTACAACGTGAACGCACCGCCTGAACAACTCACCCAAACAGGGTTGTTTACGGAGTTTCCCTGCCCGTCATAAACGACGCATTGGCTGCGCGCAATACCCGCGAGCAAAAGCATGAAAAAAATGATCAGGATCCTCCGCATAAGAAAATAGGCCTCGTTCCACGAAAATAAAGGAGTTTCGGGTGTCTTCGACCTGATTGCGCGACTAGTTAAGATTTCCATAACCTCTGGTTTTTAGGGTCAATGGAAAGTATTCTGAGAAAGTTGGGGAAAGGGTACCTCTATAGACTCATTCTCGTCCCCTTGCGTTGCCTGCGATATATTACCACATGGCTTATGGAGTATTATTTTCCATACCTTAGTGATTGTACAAAACAGCCCATTGGAACATTACGATATCTGTGTAATCGGCGGCGGCCCCTCGGGATACGCTGCTGCGATGCGAGCGATTGACTTCGGAAAGAAGGTAATCCTCATTGAAAAAGGGAAAGTTGGAGGCGCTGCGATCTACGATGGCGCGCTCACTTCTAAAACGACTTGGGAAATATCTTCCCGAGTGGCGTCCATCAACGAAATGCTGTCGGCCCAAGGACGAAAGCTTTTCGATATGGAATGGGACGATGTGCAACAGACAGTGCGCGAAGCCATCTTCGACAGAAAGCAACAATATTCTGCCCACATCAAGCTCCTGCAAGAAGAAACCTCCACTGTGCGCTTTCGATATGCAAGAGGTTCCGCAACTTTTGAATCTGCAACGGAGGTCAAGATCATCAGCAAGAAAGGCGAGGAAATTATCCATGCTGATTATACGATCATTGCCACGGGAAGTCGGCCCCGAAAACTGCCGACCATAGAAGTAGATGAGAAAATCATCATGACTTCTGACGGCATCCATCACATGGACAACTATCCGAAGAGTCTCGTGATCCTTGGTGCAGGGGTGATCGGTTGTGAGTACGCAACCATTTTCTCCAATTTCGGCAAAACCGATGTTTACCTGATTGATCGAGCGGATCGCATCCTTCCTTTCGAGGACGATGACATCGCAAAAATGGTCAGCGACAATTTAAAAGAGAAAGGGGCTACCATCCACAGTACTGCCAAACTGCTACGCATGGAAATCGTGGACGGTGAGGTGGAGTACGAACTGTCTTATCCGGATGGAAGAACCGAAGTTATTCGAGTTGAAAAAGCCCTTCTTTCGGTAGGTAGGATACCGAACACGGAGCATATTTGTCTGGAAAAAGCGGGAGTGACCGTTACCGATCGAAACTACATCACCGACAGTGACACCCAGACCAACGTTCCGAACATATACGCAGTTGGTGACGTCTCAGGGCACATCGCCTTGGTGAATATGGGAGAGATTGAAGCGCGTCACGCGGTTGAACGCATCGTTGGATATCAACACGATTCCTCCGTTTCCTATGACAACATCTGTACGATCATGTTTCTCAACCCAGAAGTAGCGGCCGTTGGACTCAATGAGCAGCAATGCGTTGAGAAAGGACTCTCCATCAAGGTGGTGAAGCTCGATTATAGCTGTATCGCACGGGCCATTGCCATGCGCAAGACCCAGGGATTCTTCAAGATCATTGTAACGGACGACGACAAAATGAGGATCTTGGGCATGCGCGCCATTGGTGAACATGCGTCAAGTGCCATTCAGGCCATTGGCTTGTTGATCAAGATGGATGAATCTATCGAGGTGTTAGCGGACCTGGTGCACCCTCACCCCTCTATCATCGAGGGAATTCAAGAATGCGTGCGTATGCTGCTGAACAAATCCATTTTCAAGTCAGCGGTATTCAAGGATGCAATGCAGTGCTACCGAAGAAAGGCGGAGCACATAGAGGCTCTCCAAGAACTTTAAAGCCTAATCATCAAGCGCAGGTACAAGGCTCTCATCCTCTACGAATGAAGCATCTGTCATCGTGCGTAGAAATGCGATCAGGGCTTCTTTCTCTTCAGCATTCATTTCTACCCCACCCTTGTAAGCGAACTCCATCAGGACATCCACATTCCGATTGTCGTGTACTCCTTCTGAATAAAAATCGACGACTTCTCCTAATGTTTGGAAACGACCATCGTGCATGTAGGGGGCTGTGAAGATTAAATTCCTCAGCGTGGGCGTCTTGAATTTACCTAAATCCTCCTCCTTGCCTGTCACCTCCATCAGTCCCAGAGGCAAGTGCATATCATCATCCAAGCCATTGTTGTGGAACGAATTGTCCGTGGTCAGCACCCCTCCGTGGCAATGAAAACAGTCTGCCTGTTCACTGTTGAAAATGATCTGACCGATCTGCTCCTGTTCAGTAAGGGCAATCTCACCTCTCAAAGCGCGATCAAACCTTGAGTTGGAACTGATCAGCGTCATCTCGTACTGCACCATGGCTTGCGCAACCAAGAACGAATCGATCTGATCAGTGCCAAAGGCCGCATCAAACAATTCGGGATAGTCCGGATGGTTCTGAAGTCGGACCTCCACTTCTGGCCAAGTCATGTTCATCTCTACCGGGTTCGTAACCGGGAGGAGAGCTTGCGCTTCTCGCGATTTCGCCCTGCCATTCCAAAAGAATTCATTCATCCAAGCGATGTTAAAAATGGGCATGGAATGAAAGGCGGTCTCCTCTCCTGTCGTGCCAAGGCTCTTAACCCGTGGATCGGAGAAAGAACTGGACTGCAAATGACATGAGGAACAAGAAATATTCTCATTCCTGGAAAGGATGGGGTCAAAAAACAATCGCTTACCCAACGCAATGCCCTCTTCTGTAAGGCGATTTTCCTCCTTTAAAAAATAATCTGGAAACCCAGGAGGAATCTTCAAATGGAAGGGCGTCGGGCCTTGTTTAACATCGGTCAGACTTGTATCTGCAATGCCAACATCTTTAACGCATCGCACCAACACTATTACGGCAATCAACAAGCTTACTATGACAGCCCAGCTTCTCATCGAAGGATTTGAACCTTTTTCACGATTCTCTCCGTGCTTGTCTGTAAATGGACCAGGTAATTCCCTGATTGAAGGGAAGAAAGGTCAATGGATTTGAGGTCAGTTTGCGCATTAAAACTCAAGAGCGATCTGCCCATGATGTCATAAATGGACACGGCAACTTCTTCACCATCGAATCCTGTAATGAAAAAGGAACCATCGCTTGGATTCGGGTAAAGCCTCACTCGATCTGCATGATACTTATTGAGTCCTGTTGGGTAACCCAAGTAATATCCAACGCTTGCCTCACAGCCATTTGCATCAGCAACGGTCAATTGGTAATCACCTACTTCAACCCCCGATACCATTGAATCTTGTGCGCCCGTATTCCAAGCATAGCTGTATGGAGGAACACCGCCACTTGCCGTTCCTGAAACCACCCCATTGCTTCCAGTGTATGGAGTCGGAACAGTCCCAATGAATGTGATCATCAATGAATCCGGTTGATCGATGTCTACTTCTACTACCGTTGAACAGGAACTGGCATTGGTTGCCGTAACGAAGTAATGTGCTGCTCCGAGATCGTTTCGAGCACTGCTCGTGTTTCCATCGGACCAGAGGTAGCTGGAAGCTCCAGACAACGTCGCATTTCCATCCGACCCACCATTGCAGGTAACGTCTGCTTTGCTCAATGAAACCACCGGGCCCGTCGAATCGGAGACAACACCTTGACCGATCAAGCTATCTGAAACAGCGTCGACTACCGTTAACGTATAGGTACCAGGACACAAGCCAGAAATCGAATTCGAAGTGTCATTCGTAGACCAGAAATACTGATAGGGCGCCTCACCTCCAATCACTGTCGCAATCAACGATCCATCGCAATTACCGCAGGTTGATGGAACCATTTCAAAGGCAATCGATACGCATGTATCGATTACACTCTTCACCGCTTTGAACAAATTCAGCCTTCCCCCTGACACCGTAATTGAAGCCAGGCTTTGGAGCTCATCCACCCCTTCAGTCAAGAGCTGCGTGCGGATGTAAATCGCCAATCCACCAGGATTTCCGGCATAGGCTTGCAGAATCTCTTCACAAACCGCACTGTGCATAAGGCCTACAGCGCCAGCTACGTGGGGAGTAGCCATGGAAGTCCCCGTCAGGTTTCCATATCCATTGCTCGTAGTGGAAAGAATATTGGTGCCGGGTGCACCGAGATCAATCGTGGTAGCCCCGTACGCTGCACCTGGATTCTTAATGTCCGAGCTCGTCGTATTTGTTACGCTAAGCAGAAAATTACTTCCACAAGCCGTAGGCACGTCATTCACCACATCAATATTGACATTCAAGTTCGCCGTAGCTCCAGCACTCAATATACCAACCAGACCCAATGAATCATACATCGCACACCAAAGAGGATAATCAGCGGGATCACCATAGTCAACGCCAAACGAAGCATTGGTAGAGACTACGTAGGCGCCTTTTTCACCACCTGTCTCATTGTACATTCTGCGCATGTCCAAAACATAAGAGTAGGCCGCAATCACCGTCGCCTCCAATGAGGAAGAACCGGAGATCGGCATCACCTTGACATTCCAATTGACACCAACCACCCCTATACCATTATTTCCTACAGCGCCAATGGTGCCAGCCACGTGGGTTCCGTGATTGCTAAATGATTGCGTTCCCGAATTGGTATATGCATTCCACCCATTCACATCGTCGATGTATCCATTCGCGTCATCGTCGATGCCGTTGCCAGCAATCTCATTTCGATTCACAAATATGTTCGCCTCAAGGTCCTCATGATTGATGTTAAACCCACCATCGATCACCGCAACGACAATCGAATCGCCCAAGGCATTTGTCCCTCCTGTAGTCAAATCCCATGCTTGCAATGCGTCTACATCTGCCGTACCCGAACCTCCATTGCTGCCGTCATTGTGCAATGCCCATTGATCTTCAAAAAGTTCGTCATCTGGAACATTGCGCTGCACAAGGTTGGTATGATTAAGCTGAACAATCTGGGTAGATGAAATCCGTTCGGCTTGCAAGAGAGCGGCATCCGCTGTCATTTGCGTTGGATCAAATTGAACCTTCCACAAATTCATCGTAGCAGACAAGCGTTCACCAGCCTCCATGGACGTCAACCCCATTTCATGAAATTCACGGCACCACATATCTACATTTGTCCTCGGGTGAATCATGACGATCAACTCACCAGGAACATAGTGCTCAAACGACTCAACGTGTTGTGAAAATATGCGGGGAGCCGTCACGACTAGCAGACAGCAAAGCGTAAATGTTTTAAAACTCATCATATAGAATATAAGACGAAAATCGTAGAATTAAGTTGAATTTTAGCCCATGGATTTTCCTCAACCCTTTCTCGTCTATAAAAGTTCGGCTGGCTCAGGAAAGACTTTCAACCTTGCAAAGGTTTATCTATCCCTCATTCTAACCGCTAAAGACCCTCACTATTTCAAGCGTATTCTAGCCATCACCTTCACGGTGAAAGCGGCGGCAGAGATGAAGGATCGGATCATCACCTACCTATCCATCCTCGCTGGAAATGAAACCAGAAAAAGAAGCGACGCCGAATTCATGTTGGATGCGCTAAAAGAAGATACCCGACTCAGTCACGAAGAAATCAAGGAACGCAGTGGTCAACGCCTCCATCAGATTCTTCATCAATACGGCGAGTTCAATATCGTGACGATCGATAAATTCTTTGCTCGACTAGTCCGCTCATTCGCGAGCGATCTGAGCCTGGCCCCCGATTTTGAAATCCAGGTAGACCGATCCATGTTCATCGACCGAGCGGCTGACCTTCTCTTTGAAAAAGTTGGCACTGACGATGATTTGACTTTTTTATTGCTGCAAATGCTGCGCTCTCGATTGGCAGACGATCAATCTAATAACGCGGATGACGTGATTGAAAATGCGTGCCGCTCTCTGCTTTCGGATGAATTTTACTTCGCCCGTTCAAAATTTAAAACGTGGAAACCCCAAGCTGTATTCGCATTAAAAGAGCAGCTCGACCAGGACGCCGAAGCATTGACGGGAGAATTCATCGCGCCCGCCAAACGCGCCATGGAGATTTTCGCAGACCGATCCATTGAGGCAAAGGACGTATACCGAGGCGCCCAAGGTATTCATACCTATTTCAGACGAATTGCCGAGGGGGATCTCAGTAAGGTCCAACCGAACAGTTATGTGCTTGCAACCATCCAAGAAGATAAATGGATGAGCGGGTCCAAGAACCCTTCGATCGAGGACGTCAAAGAGGATCTAAAAAAATGCTTTGAAGAAACCTTGTCCTCGATGCCTGTGCATCAGCACTTACAATTGATCAATGCATTGAGGCAAGAAGTCTATGCGCTAGGATTTTACAGCGCATTAGAGGACATTTTCGAATGGATTCGCGAAGAGGACAACATTCGTCTACTTAGCGAATTCAACACTCTAATTTCGGACCAACTCCAAGATGAGCAGACCTTCTTTTTATTTGAGCGTCTTGGAACGCAATTCAGCCACATCTTGATCGATGAGTTTCAGGACACTTCCGTCTTACAGTGGAAAAACCTCCTTCCTCTGGTAGAAAACAGTTTATCAGAAGGAAACACTTCCTTGATCGTCGGTGATGCAAAACAATCCATCTACCGCTGGCGCAACAGTGATCCCGAGCAATTTGTGAAGCTCCCCAAAGTGGACCACCCTTCATCGGGTCTCCTAGAATCCACGTTCAAGGAAATTGTCCTCGATCAAAATTTCCGATCGTCCCAGCAAATCGTCAACTTCAACAACCGATTCTTTGATCAAGCCCATCGTTCCATGCTCTCCGAGGCGCACCGAGGAACATACAGTACGCTCGAGCAACATCCCGTGCAAGAAAAGGCGGGCGAAGTCAATTGGTGGATAGATGAAGATCCCAAGATGAACAAGAACGCGCTGATGCTCAAGATGCTGGATCGGGTAAGGAAAATGGTCGACAAGGATGGTGTTGCTCCAGGGGACATTTGTGGTTTGTTCAGAACCAATGCTGATGCCGCAGCCTTCGCATCCATGCTGCTCGAAGCGGGCTTTAGCGTGGTGAGTCAAGAAAGCTTGCTCTTGAAAAACAATCCGCTGGTGCAGCTTCTTGCGTCTACCCTGCAAGGTTTGCAATGGAATAAAGACCCATTTATAACTCAGCTTTGGTTTTCAAGATTGACCCAGCACGTAAACATTACAAATGCACACGCAAAAACAAAGCAAGTCAAACAAGAAAAATGGAGCTTTACGAAGACCGCGAAGGCAATGGGATTTAGCTTTTCCACTCCTGAGGTCCAACATGGCGACACCTTTCAGAGGGCCATGGCGATCTGTAAAATACTGCACGTACCATTGGAAAATGCCTTCGTCTCTAAATTCCTAGACATCTGCCTGAGGTATGAAACTTCCGGCGGTTACTTAAAAGAGGGCTTTCTAGAATACTGGGCTAAAAAAGCAGAAGACGAAAGCATTCAACTGGCGGATAACACGAATGCCATCAGCGTGATGACCATCCACAAGTCGAAAGGTTTAGAGTTTCCAGTGGTGGTGGTGTTCATGCCCGAGGTTACCAAAAGAAAGAATACCAAGGAGTATGGGTGGGTGGAGATAGAAGAACATTACGCCTTAGGAAATGTGCAATTAAAATTGAGTCAGCTCAGGGAATCACATTATGCTCGGCTTCCTGAAGAAGAGGATGAGCGTTCTAACTTGGATTTACTGAACGTACTCTACGTCGCCTTCACACGGGCAGAGCGACAACTAGAAATATTCTCCATCGGACCGAAGAAGGAAAACCTTCTACAGGATCTATTCGCTTGGCCAGAATGGGACGAGCAGCATCGGGTATTATCGATCCGTTGATCCACCCATAAAGCTACCGAACATCTCTTCCAGCTTCTTTTCTCTGAAAGTGAAGATATGCTTCAATTGAGCCTTGACGAATAGGGCATGTGCCAATCTCCCAAAAACCCCAAGTGGCAAGGCGTAATCCACAATATCTGTCGCCAAAACGCCTCCCTCAATGGGGGTAAAGAAATGCTTGTGATGCCAAAAACTGTAAGGCCCAAAGCGCTGCTCATCCACAAAGTACCTTCCCTCTTCTACATGGGTGATTTCGGTGGTCCATCGCATTGGTATGCCAAAGAGCGGTGTGACAAAATAATTGATGATTTGACCGGCGTACATCTTCTCACGGCTAAGCTCAGTCAATATCTTGAATTTCAAGTCTTTCGGCGTAATCTCTTGCAGGTTACTGGGCGTCGAAAAATACTCCCAAGCTTGCTCCAATGGTATCGGAAGCTTTTGGGTTGTGGACAAACGATATACCTTCATGCCATAGAAACAAGCAACTTCCCACTAGGTTCTGTATGTCCATAAATTCAATCATATGCTCTCTTGATCAGATCCAATCGGAAGACTGGCATCAAATCATGGCCTTGCGCTCAGATGTGTTTGTGGTAGAACAACAATGCGTCTACCTCGACCCAGATACAAAAGACCCAGAAGCCACGCACCTTCTCAGAAAAGAGGGAGACGCACTGATCGCATACCTGCGGATCATTCAAAGCACCGCTTGGCACATAGGCCGCGTCGTGGTAAAAGGCTCGCAGAGAGGAGCTGGTATAGGAAAACAAATCATCGAGGAAGCCATCGCGCACTGTGTTCACGCTGATGCTGGTCGATCCATCGAAATGTCAGCGCAGATTTACCTCTGCGACTTCTATCGATCCTTGGGGTTTGAGGCGCAAGGAAGCATGTACTTGGAAGACGGAATTCCTCATTTAAGAATGGTTTATCAAGAACCGTTGAAATGATGTGTTGATAGAACGTTCAGAAGTTTTATTCACCGATCCATCCCAGTCATAACAGGCGAAGGCGTCATGCCCCTGCGTTCCCATCTGGCTGTAAAAGTTTAACCCCTCAGATCACGAGAACGCCTCTTCCTATTCCTACCTTTGAGTCATGGAAGAGCCAAAATCAGCAACAAGCGGTAAAAAGAGTGGATTGAGTGTAGTTAGGAACCAATTGGACAGTCCTGAATATGGCAAATTACAACCTCAAGCTGTCGATCTCGAAGAGGCAGTGCTGGGAGCTTTGCTCTTGGACAAAGAGGCCTTGACTGATGTAATCGACATCCTTAAAAAGGAGAGCTTCTACAAGGAAGATCACCAAATGATCTTTAAGGCCATCTTGGAGTTATTTGAGCGCTCTGAGCCCATTGACATCTTGACGGTTACCCAAGAGTTGAAGAAGCAAGGAAACTTAGATGTGGTGGGTGGTGCATTTTACATTGCTCAGCTCACGAACCGGGTGGCATCCAGTGCACACGTTGAATCGCATGCACGGATCATTTCCCAAAAACACATTCAACGGGAATTGATCAAAATTTCCAGCGATACTATCAAGGATGCCTACGATGAAACGATAGACGTGTTCGACCTTCTCGATTCAGCCGAAGGCAGGCTCTTTGAAGTGGCAGAAGGCAACATTCGCAAGTCGTACGAGGACATGGGTAAGCTCCTGCACAAGGCTGTAAAGAAGCTGGAGGAGATCAGCAAGCAGGACGGCACCAGCGGCGTGCCTTCCGGGTTTCGAGACTTGGATCGATTGACAGGAGGGTTTCAGCCATCAGACATGGTGGTCATTGCAGCAAGACCTGGTATGGGAAAAACAGCCTTCGTACTCTCGCTTGCACGCAATGCGGCGGTTGACTTCAAGAGAGGCGTTGCCATCTTTTCACTTGAAATGTCCTCCCTTCAATTGGTCAATAGACTCATTTCATCAGAAACACAAATCCCTGCTGAGAAGTTAAAGAAAGGCACCTTAGAGCCTTATGAATGGGAGCAATTGAACTCCCGCATCGGCAAATTGACAAATGCTCCGATCTACATCAACGATACACCAGGTTTATCCGTCTTTGAATTGCGGGCTCAGTGCCGTCGACTCAAGGCCGAAAAAGACATCCAATTGGTCATCATTGATTACCTGCAGTTGATGAGCGGATCTACCGACGCAAAGGGTAACCGTGAACAAGAGATCAGTACTATTTCCCGAGCGATTAAAGGAATCGCCAAGGAACTAAGTGTCCCTGTTCTTGCGTTAAGTCAGTTGAGTCGTGCGGTGGAAACGCGAGGAGGCGATAAGCGTCCGCAATTGAGTGACCTACGTGAATCAGGGGCGATTGAACAAGATGCGGATATGGTTATGTTCATTTATCGACCTGAATACTACGGCATCCTCCAAGATGAGGAGGGCAATAGCACGCAAGGTTTAGGAGAATTGATCATCGCGAAGCACCGGAATGGTGCTACCGATGAAGTCAAGGTGAGGTTCGAGAACCACTTGGCGAAGTTTATAAATTGGGAACAACAGGCATTTGGCATTACACCAGAAAGCGACGTACAGGTCGATGATCAATATGGAAGACAAATACTCAAATCAGAGAATTGGGATAAGGCTGAAGAGGGCGATGATGAGCCGCCATTCTAGTCTTCTACTGCTTTGCTTTCTAATCATCGGTCAGGTCTTCGCCAAGAAGATCCTCATCCCGATGGACGAGTCTCAGGCAAATCATTTGAAGGCCTATGGACTGGCCTACTGGACGCTTGAACGCGACGTTGAAGTACAGTGGCTGCTCAACTTCCGTGGCGGAAGTTTTTTAATTGATCACTATCCCGAGGTGGAAAAGGAATTGGTGATTCGAGGCATTTCCTTTGAGAACATACCCGATGCAAAAGCAGCATCGCTGCTGCTAGATATTTCGAACCCTGAGGTGAACATGGACGCGGTGAAGCTTGAGAAAGCACCTAAGATCGCCGTGTACTCACCAAAGAGCGCGCAGCCTTGGGATGATGCCGTAACACTTGTGTTGACCTACGCTGAGATCCCCTATGAAGTCATTTATGACGATGAGATCATCCATGGAAACCTCCACCTCTATGATTGGCTCCACCTCCACCACGAAGACTTCACCGGTCAATACGGACGCTTTTATGGATCCTACCGCAACCACAAGTGGTACCAAGATCAAGTGGCTGAATTTGAGGAGACTGCTACAAGGCTCGGCTTCGCGAAAGTTTCAGAGCTGAAATTAGCCGTATCACTTCGAATCAAAGAATATACTTCAGGGGGTGGATTTTTATTCTCGATGTGTTCTGGAACCGACTCCTACGATATTGCGTTGGCCGCTGAGCATGTAGACATATGTGAACGGATGTTTGACGGAGACCCGGCAGACCCGATGGCACAGAAGAAGATCGAGTTCGATCAATCCTTCGCATTTGAAAATTATAACTTGATCATGAATCCCATGATCTACGAATTCTCCGAGATAGACGCCACGGACATTCATGCCAAGGTAAAGCCTACCGAAGACTTCTTCACCTTATTCGATTTCTCAGCAAAATGGGATCCCGTTCCGACGATGCTCTGTCAAAACCATCAATCGATTGTCAAAGGATTTATGGGGCAAACCACCTCGTATAAGAAACAGTACATCAAGCCTGATGTCCTCATACTGGCAGAGAACAAAGGCTTCGGCGTTGCCAAGTACATCCATGGAGAATTCGGGAAGGGACAATGGACGTTCTACGGTGGGCATGACCCAGAGGATTACCAGCATTTTGTGGGTGACCCTCCCACGGATCTGAGTTTACACCCCAACTCTCCTGGCTATCGACTGATACTGAACAATGTATTGTTCCCGGCCGCCAAAAAGAAAAAGCAGAAGACTTAATTTTTGAATATCCAGTCGATTCGCACCTCAAAATAACGAGGTACACTGGGATACCTTGGCCCAACAAGTGGCTCAATCCCAAGTAAGCCATAAGTAGCATTTAGAAAGCGAAAGCTTACGTCCACGGACTGTATGCTCGCTTGGATGAAAGGATCAACCTGCAGATAGTTTCCGAAGCGTTCAGATCGCTGCAGGTAATACATGTCCATAAACGGAGCGTAAGCCCTAGCTCGATAGTCGGTGAAATAGGTAATGCCCGTTCCTGTTTTTAGGTAAATAGCCTTGTTGAACACGGGGAAAGAATAAGACACTTCTACAGCTGTTGAAAACATCGGCAGGTCGTAGACCAAATCAAAAACATTCAACTGATAGCGTGCAATACCAGACAAGTCAAATCTCCTAAAGGTGTAATCACCCATCAGTTCGACCCCCGCTACTGCAATTGCCTTATTTGCTTGTTCCACTTCAAGAACGTCGTTCAGGAAAACGAAGTTCTCACGGTAATCAGAGTTCAGCATAAAACCAAACCTTCCTCGCTCTCCTTGATGTTCAATTCCACCATCAAAATCGATGGCATTGCTTTTAGAAAGGTTCAAATTCCAACTCAAGAAATTCGATTGATAACGGGAATATGCACCATAGGGGGCATATCGTTGTGCATTAACCTTTAAGAGTAGGTGCCATTGTCCGCTGGCCAATGAATCACTCTCAGTCACACCATTCAGAAGTCTGTCCCAGCTTCCTTTCACCAGGAAGTCACCTTCATTGTATCCAGCAATTCCAGACCTTCCCAGCAGTCGTATTGTATTTCGAAGCCCAACGGATTCAAATGCAGCTTGTACCGATGTGTTCGTTGTGAAGGCCGTTGGCTCCATCGATCTATATCGGATTGCGTTATGCATCAATGTGATCTCAATCGCTTGCCTCTTGATAGAATCCTCCGAGATCAAATAGCTAGCACTTCCTCCCGTTCCCCAAATGAAGACGTTGTTAGAATCCCGCACAGCGACATTATTTGTATCGTCACGAAAGGCATCGTAATAGGGACGATCACCATCATTATCATCGTAGAGGTAGCGTTGTTGCTTAACCTGTCCTATACCAGAAAATGCTAGACGCTCATTGAGGGAATACTTAAGTGCCATTCTCCCTTTGTAATCGGTCGAACGATTGAAGGCAGTAGTGAGGAACACGTCGTTCGCCAAAGCTCCAAATGGGCCGGCGTCTGTGGCGATATCATAGGCGTCAGACTTGAGTCCACCATTTTGATCTCGGTCTAGGATAGTTGCATCTCCGCTCAGATCCAACGTAAGTTTCTCATCAATAACATCAAGTAGCAGTCGCACATCGGCATAGGTAAACCTTGATTCAGACTGGACCATCCAGCCGTTATTAGATATCCGCTGCAAGTTGAAATCGATAAATTCACCTTCGCCGAGCGGCCTGTAAACACGTGCGCCGAGGGATTGGTTTTGAGCATTGGTGATGCGATACAGCATCCTGGAATAGGTGTTGGAGTCACTGGAGGTGATCGGGAGTGTCAGTCGAAGCTTCGGGGGTAGGTTATTATCAGGGCGATAATTGAATCCGAACCTGTTTGGCGCGGGCAATCCGTTGATGGAATCTCCCAGCCATATTTCGTTGCCGTATTGGTTGAACGGAAGGGACTGTCCAATCCCAAAGAAGGGAAGGAAAGGGAGTGTCAGGAAAGTGAATATTGTCCTTTTGAACATCGCTACAAAGCAATCAAAAAAAAAGCCTTGCATTTGCATGCAAGGCTTTTTAAAAACCGGCGACGACATACTCTCCCTGGTATTACCCAAGTACCATCTGCGCTAGTAGGCTTAACTTCTCTGTTCGGAATGGGAAGAGGTGATCCCCACCGCAATAGACGCCATAAAGGGATATTAAATTCATATCTAATCAAATAACAAAATTTAAATTATTTTAAATTTTGTTATTAAATTCTAAATTGAATTTAAAAAAACAAATTGAAAAAAGACACGAGAGTTGAAATGCTTTATACAGAAAGCTTACGGACAATTAGTACTACTCGACTTTGACATTACTGCCTTTACATCTGTAGCCTATCAACGTGGTAGTCTACCACGATCCTTGTAAAGAAAACTTATCTTGAGGTGAGTTTCGCACTTAGATGCTTTCAGCGCTTATCTCGTCCCGACGTAGCTACCCGGCAATGCAGTTGGCACCACAACCGGTACACCAGCGG
>JABMOM010000037.1 GCA_013204105.1 Flavobacteriales bacterium | reverse complement strand
TGACGGAGCAATTGGTTGAAATGCACTTTGGTGTGAATAGAACCCATAAGGACCGATCGATCAGCTACCATCTTACCTTCGATACGGAGCGGAAGAGCTATAAATATTGGATCAATGATTTTCGCTATAAGGCTTTGGAGATCGATCATAAAAACAGAGAAGTAAACCACGATGACCTGTTGAGCGAGATCAAATCAGCAGCTACCAAGAGCCTTGAAGAAGAGATGCATGCTCGATTGCTTGACGTCATCGAAAGTTTTAAGGAAGCCGCTGAGGCGGAAATCGAAGAATAACGTTCACACTTTTACAAACCACAGACACATGAGAATTCTCGCGAACGATGGCATTTCTAATGCCGGAAAGCAAAAACTTGAAGCCAGCGGCATCGAGGTCGTAACCGATAAAGTAGACCAGGAAAACCTTGCTCAAGGCATCAATGATGGTGGATTCGTCGGCGTTTTGGTGCGCAGTGCAACACAAGTGCGAAAGGAGCACATAGATGCTTGCCCGAACCTCAAATTGATCGGTCGCGGTGGCGTAGGAATGGATAACATCGACGTTCAATACGGTCGGGACAAGGGGCTTCACGTCATCAACACGCCCGCCGCGAGCGCACAATCGGTCGCCGAATTAGCCATCGGGAATATGTTTTCAATGGCCCGCTTCACCTATGATGCCGCGCGCAACATGCCCGGAGCTGATGGAGCTGAGTTCAAGGCTTTGAAAAAGGCATATGGCAAAGGAACCGAACTTCGAGGCAAGACCTTGGGTGTGATAGGCTTTGGAGGGATTGGTCAAGCATTGGCCAAATACGCATTGGGCTGCGGAATGAATGTTATGTACACTACGCGCGGTGCTAAGGCCACTACGGATGTGGCATTGGATATCGCAGGGCAGACGATTAGCGTGACCTTGAACCGCTCTTCGATGGAAGAAGTCCTGATGCAATCAGATTACATCAGTCTGCACGTACCAAAGCAAGCGGATGGATCGGCCGTAATTGGACCCGCTGAATTTGAAAAATTAAAAGATGGCGTTTGCCTGATCAATACATCTCGCGGAGGTTCCATCGACGAAGATGCCCTCTTGGCTGCGATGGATAGCGGAAAAGTAAAAGCCGTGGCCCTCGACGTCTTTGTTGGCGAACCGAATGCTCGGGAGGACGTATTGGCCCATGCACGCGTATTGGCAACTCCGCACATCGGAGGAAGCACTGTTGAGGCCCAAGATCGCATCGGCGAAGAGCTGGCAGACCAGATCATCAACCTATTGAAATAGGCATCACCTTTAAACCCTTACCATGAGTATATTAAAACCATTCAAGGCAGTCCGTCCAACCGCAGAGAAAGTGAAGGATGTAGCATGCCGTCCGTACGATGTTTTGAATACGGCAGAAGCAAGAGAGGAATCAGCTGGAAATCCAGTGTCCTTTTACCACATTATCAAGCCTGAGATCGATTTCCAAGACGACCAGGATCCTTACGATGAGTCCATTTACAAGAAAGGCCGAGAGAACTATGACCTGCTAAAGGAGAACGGTATTCTCATCAAAGATGAAGCGGAGCATTTTTATGTCTATCAGCTCATCATGGATGGTCACAAGCAAACCGGAATCGTTGGATGCTGTGCGATTGATGATTATTTCAACAACGTGATCAAGAAGCATGAATTGACACGACCAGACAAAGAGGAAGATCGAAAAAACCACGTCCGCCACGGAAAGATCAATGCGGAACCCGTATTCTTTTCCTACGCTCACGTGGATGAAATAGACGCATTGATTGGCGAGGTGAAGAAAGGTGCAGCGCCAGTGTACGATATTACTACCGTTGATGGTATTCAGCATACCCTATGGGTCGTGGAAGGGGCTGAAAGGAATGCTCGCTTTGAGCAGTTGTTCGACACGCAGGTGCCATCGATTTACGTTGCGGACGGTCACCACAGGACAGCGGCAGGTGCATTGGTAGGACAAGAATTTCGTGAAAAAGTAGGAGGAAATGCAAACGATGGAGGGCGCTACAATTACTTCATGGCCGTGCTTTTTCCTGACAACCAACTGAAGATCATCGACTATAACCGGGTGGTGAAAGACCTCAACGGGATGAGCGAAGCAGACTTATTGGAAAAACTGTCGCTTAGTTTTTCAGTCGAAATACAGGGAGGTCAGTACCGTCCTGAGAAGCTTCATAGCATTGGTATGTACTTGAATGGAACATGGTACAAAATGACGGCGAAGGACGGTACCTATGACGACAACGATCCTGTGGGTGTGTTGGATGTCACGATCCTTTCTAAGCAAGTACTTGAGCCTTTGTTCGACATCGTTGACCTGAGACGAGATAAGCGCATCGACTTTGTAGGAGGAATTCGTGGCTTGGGCGAGCTTGAAAAGCGCGTGAATGCTGGCAATATGAAAGTGGCTTTTGCGATGTATCCAGTCTCCATGCAGCAGCTCATCGACATCAGTGATGCTGACCTGATCATGCCACCCAAAGTGACTTGGTTTGAGCCGAAGCTCCGAAGTGGTCTCTTCATCCATGAATTGGAGGCCTGATCATCATGATTATTTGAGAAGCCCTGCAAGTGATTGCGGGGCTTTTTTTATTCTTGCTACCCGTATATGATCCCGAAAATTGACCCAACCTCGACTTCCAGTTGGAAGTTATTGCAAACGCATTATAAAAATGTGCAAGCGATTCACATGAGTCACCTCTTTGAGGAAGATCCCAATCGATTCCAGCGGTTTTCTGTTCAACAAGGGCACATACTATTGGACTACAGCAAGAACAGGGTGACCGAAGAGACGATGAGCCTGCTTCGATCTTTGGCCGAGGAATGTAAAGTGGCCGAGGGGATAAAAGCCATGTTCGCAGGCGAGCCGATCAATGAGACGGAAAACAGGGCAGTGTTGCATACCGCCTTGCGCAACCGATTAGGTGCTCCGGTCTACGCGGGTGAGACCAATGTGATGCCGGCTGTGCAAGATGTGCTCACACAGATGAAACAATTTTCTAATCGAGTAATTTCTGGCGAGCACAAAGGCTTCACAGGGAGGTCCGTAGAGACGGTGGTCAACATCGGGATCGGAGGATCGGACTTAGGGCCTCACATGGTAGTTGAGGCATTGAGGCACTATGCAAACCGTTTGGACGTGCGTTTCGTTTCGAACGTAGACGCTACGCACTTGGTGGAACAATGCAAAGGGATGGATCCCGAAACGACACTTTTCATCGTTGCTTCTAAGACTTTTACTACACAAGAAACGATGACCAATGCTCATTCTGCACGTGCGTGGCTGGTCGAACATTTAGGCGACGAGGATTGTATTTCCAAGCACATGGTGGCCTTATCTACCAATCGGACGGCGGTGGAAATCTTTGGAATCGACCCAGCCAATATGTTCACCTTTTGGGATTGGGTAGGCGGACGGTATTCCCTTTGGAGCGCCATCGGTCTATCCATCATGCTTGCAGTTGGGCCGGCTCACTTTGAAGCACTTCTTGAGGGTGCCTTTGAAGAGGACCAACGGGTGAAGGCAGATGGCGTTGAAAGTATGTCGGGCATACTTGCGCTATTGAGCGTGTGGTATGGCAATTTCTTCGGAGTAGACACCCATGCAGTTCTACCTTATGATCAGTACCTCCATCGCTTTCCAGCTTTTTTACAGCAAGCCGATATGGAGAGCAATGGAAAATCCGTGGATCGAAATGGAAAGAGGACTGCGTATGAAACCGGATCAATCATTTGGGGAGAGCCCGGCACCAACGGGCAGCACGCATTCTATCAACTGATTCACCAGGGAACCAAACTGATACCCTGTGATTTTGTTGCTTTCTCACAATCATTGAATCCAGTGGGCGATCACCACGAAAAACTCTTGGCCAACTGCTTTGCGCAGGGCATGGCGTTGATGCAAGGGAAAGACGAATACACGGTTCGGAAGGAATTGGAAGCGGCTGGGAAGGAGGGCGCTCAGATCAAAGCCTTGCTGCCATACAAGATTTTTGAAGGAAACAAGCCAAGCACCACACTCCTGATCGACCGATTGACACCGCACAGTTTAGGCCGGCTCATTGCGATCTATGAACACAAGATCTTGATCGAAGGATTATTGCTCAATGTGTACAGTTTTGATCAATGGGGCGTCGAACTTGGAAAGGACTTGGCGAAGCCTGTACTGGAAAATATTCAAGGTGACTCCGGGTCTGATGCCTTAGATTCGAGCACTATGGGATTGATCCAAGCAATGCTGAACTTTAATGAACGGACGTCGTAAAAGGAGATGGAAACGTGGCTACACCACTCAACATATTAGTCGTAGAGGATGAAAGCTTGATTGCCGAAATGGTGCGGGTTATGCTGGAAGATATGGGGCATCGCGTTCCGTTCGTAGCCTACAACTATAAGACAGCAGCGCGTTTTTTGGAAGAAGAAGAAGTTGGTTTTGCTGTGTTCGACATCAACCTAAAAGAAGGTTCGGAAGGCATTGACTTGGCCAAGATGGCGAATGAAATGAACATACCCTTTATGTTCCTCACCTCATACTCAGATAAGGCCACGATCGATGCCGCCAAGGTTACGAAACCAGGCGCGTACGTGATAAAGCCCTTTAGCGAAGAAGAGCTGTATTCGGGCATTGAAATGTCGCTTATGCACTTATCGCCAAAAAAGGAAAGCATTGTAAAGATCAAGGATGGTCACCGAAACATTGTCATCAAGACGGCGGATATCATCTTCGCCAAGGCAGATAATGTCTATGTCGAAATCTACACTACGTCTAAACGGCACTTAGTGCGACAATCCTTGACCGCTTTTACGGAATCCTTTTCCTGCAGGGATTTCATCCGCGTGCACCGCTCCTTCGTCGTCAACAAAAATTTCATCACAACACACAGCAGGTCGAGCATTCAACTCGGGGATTTTGAAGTGCCGATTTCCCGGACTTACAAGGAGGATGTACTGCTTCAACTCGAGGGGTGACGCCTACATACGTAAAACGATCATTCGCAACAATTGAGAGCTGTGAGCGGCCCGTTACGTAAAATTTAATTCTATATTTGAGTTAGAAAGAACAACCGAAAGGTTTTCACATAAACCTCAATCCGTAGCATGGCGATTTTTTAAATCGCTAGCCGGCCCTCTCAGGGCCGGTTTTTTTTTTGTCTTTGTTCCCCCTATAAGAGGATAAAAAAAAGGCGGAACCCAAGCTCCGCCTCCATTAGATTATGGGTTCATTTTAGAATTTGCCAAGGAATTCCGTCACTTGCTCCTTTACATGCGCCTTCATCTCAGAGGTCAATCCGTGGTGACAAGCAAGCAGCATTCCGCCGCGCATGACCCGATCTGATTCGGCATAACCGCTGCTGGACCGCTTGCAGGTTACATCTTTAAAGCCGGGCTGTCGTAGGATGTTCCCTGTAAATACCGTGCGTGTTTGGATGTTTCTTTTCTCGAGGAAGATCTGCATCTCAGATCGCTTGAAGGGAGCGTCATCTTTCAGGGTAAGTGCCAAGGCTAACCATCCTGTGCGGCTATTTGGCAACTGTTTTGGAAGGATAAACCACTCCTCATATTGTTTGAAGAAGCTGGCCATTTCTGCAAAGTTGTTCTCGCGTTCAACGATGTTTTGGTCGAGCTTACCGAGCTGCACCAATCCAAAGGCAGCGCCCATCTCAGAGGGCTCGATGTTGTATCCTGGTTCTGCGAAGATGAACTTGCTGTCGTAGGGTATGCCATCCACTTCAACATTGAAACGATTCTCGATCGCCTCTGATTCGATGAAAAGGCTGGATGAGCGTCCCCATGAACGCAACAGTTTGCCTCGCTCAAAATGATCTTTGTCGCGCACGGTGAGCATTCCACCATTGCCGGCACAGTTGATTACGTGGGAGCCGTAAAAACTAGTGACAGACATGTCAGAGTACTTTCCTGCGCTTTCGCCGTTAATGGTTGCGCCGAGCGTGTCTGCGGAGTCCTCAATGACGAACAAGCCATATTTATCTGCCAGAGTACGAAGCTTTTTCCAGTCGGGGAGGTTGCCAATCAGGTTGGGGATCATCAATGCCTTTGTCTTGTCCGTGATCATTTCCTCCACCTTGTCCGCATCAACGTTGTAGGTGCCGGCTTCTACATCCACAAAGGAAGGCACAAGCTTGCTGCGCACCAGGGGTGCCACGGTGGTTGAAAAGGTGAGGGCGGGCGTGATGACCTCGCTTCCTTCAGGAAGGTTCATCAATTCAACGGCGAGGTAATTCGCCGATGAACCGCTGTTGAGCATGATGCCGTAGGGTTTGTCAAACAGCTTGGCGACTCGTTCTTCCATCTCACGCACATGTTTGCCCATTTGGGTGCTTGTGCGGAGTACGTTAACCACGGCTTCAATCTCTTCTTCTCCATGAACCGTCATCCCGTAAGGGACGCGAATCATCTCTTTGGTGTCATTGCTCATCGCTTATCTAGAGGTGTTTTTAAGTTGTTTCAAATAGTCGTCGACGTTCGACCAGCGAAAGTCGGGAAATTCTTGATTGAATTTCGCAGCACTCATGCCTCCCATCAGGGGACGTTCGGCAGCAGGGGCGAGCGCTTCGGTTGTTACAGGATGGATCCGAATGCCATCGTGCCCAAAGTAGGTGGCAATCCGCTCAGCGAGCTGCACCCGGTTCAAATAATCGGTACTGGCAAAATGGTAGACACCTTGCTTCTTTGCTGCCAAGAGCAATCGGATGGCTCGGGCAACGTCCCAGGCGTTCACCGGAGTGGCGTACTGGTCCATCGGCAGGTTGAGCTCCATTGCATCGCCTTTGCGCATGTTTTCACTCAACCGGGCAATGAAATTCTTCCCCCGGATTTCATCACCGTACACATTTGTGATGCGGCAAATCAAATAACTGGAAAGGTGGTCCTTAACGTGCTGCTCTGCTTCCAGTTTATGTTTCCCATAAACGCTGAGTGGATGCACGCTGTCATCTTCTGAATAAAAACCTTTCTTGCCGTCAAAGACATAATCCGTACTCAGGTATACCAACGTGGCATTTTGTTTCTTGGACAGTGCCACTGCATTTTTTGTTGAGGTGACGGTCTTTTCAAAGCTCTCTTCCGGGTGCTCTTCACAATAATCCACCCAAGTCAAAGCGCCACAATGAACGATCACTTCCGGTGAGAATTGATCAACCAGCGCGAGATCATCTTTTGCAGGGTCTAGCGTATTGAAGAATAACGTCTGTTCTGTTTCGTATGAAAAATGCGTGCCGATGCATTCCCATCCTTCTGCTTTAAAATGTTTCAGGCAGTTGCCACCAACGAGTCCAGATGCTCCAAGTATCAGTGTTCGCATGCTTATGAATTCGTTTGGTTTTGAATTCTCCAATTCACAAAAGCTCGAAAAATACCCGCTATGATGAGGGGTAGTATGGCCATATGGAGCATTTGAGGTAGGATAGGGAAAGTGATCAAGGTGAGGATTAAAACGCCTCCATAGATCAACCAATAATAACGTCGAATGTTGGAAATGCCCAGAAATGGAAGCAATAGCCAATGCGTAGGCCAAGCCCAGAGAAGGTTGAAGTTGTTCATCGTTCCGGTGTGGTCTGTAATAAACCATAGAAAGAACACCAGTATTCCGACGGCTCCCGTGATGAACAAGTAAAATATATCAAGACCGATCCATAGGTGCTGTTTTCGGTATCCAATAGCAGAAAGACTGAGGAGGAGGCCTGCGATGATCCACATCAGCGGGATGGGGTTAAACACCGACCATTTCACTTCCCAATCTGGATGATTCAACAAAGTGCGGGTTTGCTTTACCAATGGCTTGCCGTCTAGGGTAGCTCCGGTGTATGCGCGCATCAATTCATAAGGAAGAAATACGTACTCGCTGCTCGAAACCACTTTATCACAGGGCAAGCCGAGTCCGAGGTCTATTCCAAGGTCACCCCAAGGATGGTAGATGAGGTATTCGTCGATCATGTTGCGGAACGTAGGCTTCGCCTCAAGCTGCATAGGAGGGAACTTGATGTTGCTCTCTGCGAGGGTAGTGTCCAAAATATCCCTTAGCCGCGATGAACAGTTGTCGTAAAAGAAGTCGTACAGGTAATATTTGTTTTCAGGTTCAGCATTCCAAATCAAGTAGTCAAAAACGGCCTGCTTCTGCGCTGAGCTGAGGTCCAGGATCTGCTCGATCACACCGCGCTCTTCGAATTGATAGCTGCGTATGAAATTCGACATGGAACTTGGTGAAACCATGTAGTTCAAACGACCCATCGCGAAGTTGAAATAGAAATCTTCGTCGAATGAAAATGTCCCGTAGTTGAATACCACATCCAAGTTGAGTGTGGGGTCAACAACCCGTATGGCACTGTGGCCAAAGAGGGAATAAAGTTCTTCTCCCGGGCTGCAAGTAAGCAGGGAGATTTCAGATGATTCACTCAGTTCTATTTGAGACTTTGCATCAAAAAAAGACACGGTTAAAACGCAGAAAACCAATAGTATATGCTTAATGATCTTAAGCATAGATAAAAGGTGATTCAAATGTGTCTAAACCGGGGAAAGCTTGATCTCTTTCAGAGCGAATTGGATGGGAAATTGGCCAATTGAATCCAAAGGAATCCATGCGAATTCCATCGTCCGCATGGGGTGTGTGAACGGTAGACGTAAGGTATACCATACACGTGTTGTCTTCCAAAACCGCGAATCCGTGTGCTACTCCTTTGGGGAGGTAAACGGCCTTGTAATTCGTAGCGCTCAATTCCACTTGAGCTGCCTGTCCATAGGTCGGACTGCCAATGCGAATGTCAAGGATGACATCGAGCAAGCGACCAGAGGTGCAATAAACGATTTTCTCATGGTCAAACGGCGGGTGTTGGAAATGCATGCCGCGTATTACATCCCTCTGATTGGTAGAGTAGAAGCTTTCACGAAATTCTCCTTGCAACCCTCGGGCTTGAAGGGTGTCCTTGTGGTACGTCTTCACGAACATGCCGCGTTCATCGCCTGCATGGAATAGGTCAATTTCAAAAACGCCTGGAATGTTCGTCTCGGTGAAGTTTTTCATCCTAGTCCAAAATAACGTTCTATCTGGGTGCTGGTAAAGTTCAAGGCGTCATCGCGTCCATTCTTATACCAATCAATGGTCCATTCGACCGCTTCCGCAGAAGTGAACCTGGGCTCCCATTGAAGATCTCGCTTCGCTTTGTCAATGGCCAATTTCAGTAATCCTGCTTCGTGTGGTTTTTCAGGAATGTCAGGCGTTTGGTAAGAACCTTCACCCCACTGCTCGATCGCCAATCCGCACATGTCTTCTACGTTGCGTTCGTCGTTAGGGTAAGGGCCGAAATTATAACCTTGGGCAAATTTCAAAGGGTCTTTTGCCATGTGCGCGGCGAGCATGAGGTAACCGTTGAGAGGATCCAAGACGTGCTGCCATGGCCTGACAGCTGATGGATTGCGAATAATGACTTGCTCTCCGGCGATCAATGCCCTTGCGATGTCCGGCACCAAACGATTCTCGCTCCAATCGCCACCGCCGATCACGTTTCCACTTCTAGCAGAAGACAAGCTTTGAAGGTGGGTGGGATATTCTTTTGGATTTAGAAAGGAGTTTCGATAGGAGCTGATGGCTAATTCCGCGCAGGCCTTGGAATTGCTGTAAGGATCGTATCCGCCCAAGCGCGCATCTTCGGGGTAGGGTTCGGTTGTCTCAAAGTTTTCGTAGACCTTATCGGTCGTGATCATCACTGATGTACAAGGCTTTTTTAAGCCACGTAGCGCGTCCAAGACGTAGATGGTTCCCATCACATTCGTTTCATAGGTCTCCACCGGAATGGTATAGGAGTCAATGACGAGCGCTTGCGCAGCAAGATGAAAAACAAAGTCCGGCTGAAATGCGTCGACTTCTTTCTGAACACGCTCCCGATCACGTATATCAGCAATCACCGAGGTGCAAAGGGAGTCACCTCCAATCAGGTTGTAAAGGTCGTTGTCGTGCTTTGGCGCTAAAGAATAGCCTTTGATTTGGGCGCCCAGTTTGTGAAGGATCAAAAGGAGCCAAGCCCCCTTGAAACCAGTATGTCCGGTGAGGAATACCTTCTTGCCTTCAAAGGTTTCTTTCAGCATATCGGCTTACCAGTTTTTCCATTTAGGTGCTTCCTCCCACATGGCGTTCAAGTCAATGTTGTCGCGTAAGGTGTCCATGCACTTCCAGAATCCCTCATGGCGGTAAGCAGCTAATTGACCGTCAGCGGTTAATTGTTCCAATGGGTAGCGTTCCCACATGACGTTGTCGGCATCGTCGGGCAAGTAGTCAAAGGTCTTCGGCTCACAGATGAAGAAACCTCCGTTGATCCATGCGCCATCTTCTTTGGGCTTTTCAGCAAATTCAGTCACAGTATTTACGTCGTCAAGTCCGATCATGCCGAAACGACTTCCTGGCTGAACGATGCTCATGGTGCAAGCTGCCCCTTTGGCTTCGTGAAACTTAAGCTGCCGTTCCATGTCAATGTCGCAGACGCCATCCCCATACGTGAGCAGGAATCGCTCGTCTCCGACGTATTGCTGCACCCTTTTCAGGCGTCCCGCCGTCATCGTTTCGAGTCCGGTATCCACCAAGGTTACCTTGAAATTCTCTGCGTTGCTGTTGTGGATCGTAAGGTCGTTGTTGCTCAGATCAACTGTCATGTCTGAGTTGTGCAGGAAATAGTGATAGAAGTACTCTTTGATCACGTATCCCTTGTATCCACAACATACGATGAATTCGTTATGCCCATAGGCGGCGTACATCTTCATGATGTGCCACAGGATCGGTTTGCCGCCGATCTCGATCATGGGCTTGGGCTTGAGATGGGATTCTTCGCTGATGCGGGTTCCCTTTCCACCCGCAAAAATGACAACCTTCATGTGTGGTCTTTAGGATTTGCAGCAAATATAACAGCCCAAGGGGAGAGGAGGGGTTAAGAATTCGTAATACGAGGACTGAAATGGCCTACCAGTTCAGGTCGCTGAACTTCTTCTTCCCATCTAAGAAATAAGCCTTGATGATGGATTTAGGATAGATGCCTGTTCTAGAATAGCTTACCGCCCATTCGCTCAGGGCCTTCCGTTTGTTGAGCCACTTTCTGATGTTTAGGAGAAAACTCCAATGGGCACTGATGATGGAGAAGGAAGCCTTGATTTGACCGCGCCTGATCATGTTGATAAACGCCAAAGCATCCAAGACCAAACGCGCAAAGATTTTCGGGAAAAGCTCATTGGAAGGAAGGTTCTTCACCATCATGATGAGGTTGTTGCGATGGTTGCGAAAGGTCTTTTCAGGGCTTCCATACGCAATTACGGCTCCTCCAATGTGATAAACCATCGAGGATGGACACACGAGGATCTTGAAACCCCGGTTCTTGATGCGCCAGCACAGGTCAATTTCTTCCATGTGCGCGTAGAAATCGTCGTCCAATCCACCACTTTCATCATACACCTTGGTTCGGATGAAGAAACACGCTCCAGATGCCCAGAAAATTTCCCTCACGTCGTCGTATTGTCCTGTATCTTTCTCGGTATCGTAGAAGATCCTGCCTCTGCAGAAAGGATAGCCCAAGGTATCGATGAATCCCCCAGATCCTCCAGCATATTCGAAGCTATCTTTCTCATGCCAAGACCGGATCTTGGGTTGGATCACCGCCACTTTTGGATCATTGTCAAATAATTCGACGACGGGTTCAAGCCAATTTTTAGAGATCTGCACGTCTGAACTCAATAGGCAGAATATCTCCGCTTCGATTTGTGCTAAACCCAGCTTGTATCCGTTCGTGAACCCTTTGTTCACTTCAATGGTGATGGTGTTGATTTGGTCGCCCAATGAACGCAAGTACTCTTGGGTGCTATCGGTAGAGGCGTTGTCGATGACGAAAATGGCGTAGTCTCTTGAATCCGGCATGTGATCAATGACTTCGGGCAGGAATTGCTCGAGTAGATCCCTGTTGTTATAACACAGCAGGGCTATGGCTACTTTGACTTTTGGAAAAGGAGATGTTGCCTTCACGTATCGCTCGGATTCGGCTGCAATGTTAGCCATTCGCCATGGTTTGACGTCATTTAATGATCGGTGAGCATGCGAGGTTTGACGCTGGAGTCGAAGCCTTCATATCAGCTTCTATCTCCCTAATCAAGGTAGTTGAGAGCGAATGGCCAACGGTAAAACTTCTCCATCTTTCTTTTGTCCTTAACTTCGATGATCTTCATACGCAGTAACGTCAAAGAAGCCACTATTTCACTTGAGCAGCACATACAGATCGCCTTTCCAGTAAAGCGCGTTTTCCTTTGGGGAATGATGGGAGTGGGAAAGACTTCTACCGCCAAGAAGTTGGCTGCCCGTCTGGCTTGGGAGCAGATCGATTTGGATGATGTAATCGAGCGACAAGTAGGAAAGTCAATTCCCTTGATTTTTTCTGAGGAGGGCGAGGAGGCGTTCAGGAATCATGAGCAACAAGCATTGAAATCGATTGAAAGGCACGAACGGGTTGTAATTTCTACTGGAGGTGGTACGCCCGCCTTCTTTAACAATGCGGATATCATGCTGAAAGCAGGACTATGCACTTGGCTCGATGCTCCTTTAGGGATGCTTGTTCATCGCTTGAGCAATGCAAAGACGCCACGACCTTTGCTGGAGGGACTTTCAGAAGAAGAAATACTGAAGCGATTGCAATCCTTACTCGATGTTCGGCAAGCCCATTATCGAAGGGCGCACATGATTCTCTCAATGAACAACCTTTCGGTGCAACAAGCGGTTGACACCCTCTCGGGCATCATTCTAAGTAAATCGTAGGCTTGGGTTCGATGACCAATTGAATGTGCTCTTGGAGAGTGGTTGCCAAACTAAGTCCGGTGAGGTCGCTTTTAATCGGGAAGCGACGGTGTTTCCGATCCACCAAGCAAGCAGTAATTAATACCTTGGGACCCTGAGCTGAAATGGCCGAAGCAGCTCGCATCATGGTATCGCCTGACTTCACTACATCGTCAACCAACACTACCGATCGACCTTTGATAGAAGCACTCAATTTGCCCAGCTCATCAAGGTTGTCCACGTCGATCGCCGCTTTCTTAACCTTCATTTTTGAGATCTTCCCGAGGTTCTTGATCAATTGTGCAGCGACCCATACTCCACGAGGTTCAATGCCGATTACGGTCACTTCCTCCTCCTGGTAGCAGTTTTCTAAAATCTGAAAAGCGATGCGCTTCAAAGTGCGCTCGATGCGCACATCGTCCATGATGATGGTCTTCATGTTGGTCCTTGTTCTATGTCAAAGGTAGAAATCGTCCTTTTCGCGGAGGGCAATGCGCTGCTTTATTACTTTTAGGCCTGTGAACGCTCGACGACCGCCTTTGGTTTTTATGATGCTTGCTCTGGTGTTGTTTACTACATCAGTGCGAGCACAGGTGCGTGTCAGTGGGTCCGTTGTGCATGATGATGAGCCGCTCGGAGATGTTACGATCAAGGTCATCGAAGATGGTAATGTCTTGCGAACGATGCTTGCAGACAGGAAGGGGCGATTCGAAACTGATATCCCTTTAGGAAAGGCCTACACCCTGCTGTTCGTTCGGCCGTTCATGTTTCCAGTTGCCATTGATGTAAATACCCATCACAACGCTGATATGGAAGTTCTGTACGATGTTCCGCTTAAGATGCGGATGTATAATCGATACGCAGGAATGTCTGAGGCGAAGGCCAGAAAGAGCATAGGGAAAATCAGTAGAACTGGCACTGGAGAGGAGACATTTACCTTTACTCCTTACATCGAGCTCATTGAAGAGTTAAGGCCATTGTATGCAGAATCGGAGCGGAGGGAGGCACTGGGCGAGGAGCCCGTAGCATCGGAAGTGTTTACCTTGGTTCCCAGTGAACGCACTGAAGCGTCGGAGACAAAATCCGACGAAGCCTTACCCTTGAGAGAGGTGGGCAACGTAGAGCATGAGAAATTGGGTAAGGACGATCAACCAGACCGGATTTCTAGATCTGCAGACCGGTTTGAAGTAGTAGAGCATGCCAAGGACCTCGAACGAGCGCATCTGAAAGAATCCAAGGACCGATCAGGGGTCGCTAATCAGCGCAGCCACCAAGAGGGTGAGGCATACATCGAAGCATCTAAGGAACTCCGCCGCGAACTCAAGGTTGAAGACGATGCGCGTGACCTTCAGATCGCTGAAGCGCGCATCCAAAAACAAGCGGATCAGGAACAATTGCAGTTAAAGACGGCGAGTGGATCGTCACCGTTTCGGCATGTGCCGATTTCCACGCTGGTAAAGCATTCGATCGAAGATGGCACGTTCGTTTATGACGAACGCGTGCTCGTCGAGGACGACGGAGTGAGATGTGAATACCGCAAGGCAGTGTACAACTGGTTGCTTTTTGATGTAACCTACTATTCAAAGGATGATGAGGAGATCAGTGAAGAAGAATTTGATGAGGTCAAGCGCACGTTCGGCATTTAGTGTTTGGTTTTTCGCGATGTTGCTCACGTATTCTGCGGGTGCACAGATGGCGAGCTTTAAACACTATGGCTTAGACAAGAGCATCTTTCCAAGTAGAATTGAATGCATTGATCAAACAGTTCATGGAGAACTGCTCATTGGAACGTTGGCTGGATTGGTGATTTACGATGGCTTTGAGTTCAAGACCAAAAGCGTAAAATCTGGATTGGCGGAAAGTTCGATTTCATCCCTTAGCGCCATCAAAGACCGAGTTTACATTGGTCACTGGGCGGGCAATATCTCCATTTACGATGTGGAGTCGGATACGTTCAGCGTTTGGAAGACGGCAGCTGCCTTTGACTACGCATCCGTGGTCCAAATCATCCCCGTGGGCATGGATTCAATGTACGCCATTACCTCTGACGGACGATTGTACTCGGTAAAGGACGGGGTTCCAGAAAGAATTGCATTACCTGCGAATGAAGGGAGCGTCAGAGTCAAAGAATTGCACGTGCAGAAGGAACGCGAGATCGTAGTGGCCACTTCAGGAATCTATCAACGCATCAAAAGTCAAGCTTGGAAGTTGATCTTTTCAGCAGCGGACGGCATGTCGATTGAGTCTGCTTTGCCTATTGCTTCGGGGCGTTGGGCGATCGCCTACCAAGGCGGTGTTCGATTGTACATCGAGCAGCCTGAAGGATGGGTCTTGGATCGAGATGTTTCCATGGATTTTTCATGCAAGGATTTGATCGAAGATCCCGCTGGAAGAATCTGGGCGAGTACGAGCGACAACGGGGTTTATCGTTACGATCCAGCAAGCAGAGGACTCGTCCACTTCGAACGTCAGAATGGCCTGAGCTATAACCAGGTCAGAGCTATGTTTACAGACCGTGAAGGGAACATCTGGATTGCGACAGCGGCGGGTTTGGATCAATTCTTAGGCGATGCGTTTACGCTCATCGATCAGCGTTCAGGATTGGAAGGTGGATTGGTTTGGGATGTGGAGCTGGCGCACGGAAAATTCTTCGCCTTGACGCCGAGTGGCATTCTCACTGGTAAGGCCAGCGTTGACGCTGACGAGCTGAATGTGGATGCGTTCATACCCATCGATGTGACCGGGCCTAAGCAGGCGGCTTTTGACGGTTCTTCGGCTATTTGGATACTGGATCAGGATGGGGATTTATGGAAGCTGAATACCTCAACCAATGAAGTCAAGGCCTATGACAACCTCGAAGTGGGTGTGAACTGCCTGGAGTTGGTCAATGGCGAACTTTGGGTGGGTACGGATGAAGGGGTGTTTGTAATGGATGAAGGGAAACCGGTGGCGCAAATTACCGCAGAGACAGGACTATCCGGTGATAAGGTGACTGGAATTTACTATTCCCGGGACAGGAATGAAACTTGGATTACCGTCTTGGGGGCTCCTACTACACTTTACTACGAAGGGAAGTTCAGGCAGTTTGGTGCAGATGAAGGCATCAGCTCGAGTGTCATTCAAGACGCAGCATTCGATCAAGAAGGCTTGGTATGGTTCGCATCTTACGACAAAGGGGTGTTCAGGTACCTTGGTGATGGCAGTTTTGAGGCCTTGAGCAATGTGACGGAGTTGACTTCCAATACCACATTTGCGATCGAAGTGGATGAGCAAGGCGTGGTTTGGGTTGGTCATAATTGGGGTGTTGACGCATATGACCCCCAAACAAAGGAGCAACGATGGTATGGTGAGGACGATGGATTCATGGGGGTGGAGGTAAATGCGGGGGCCATGCGGCTAGGGTCGAATGGCATCTTGTGGATGGGCACCTTGATGGGGATGCTGCACTTTGATCCAGCATTGATACACAGCAATGAGATAGAACCGAGCCTCGAGATCCAAGCAGCCAAACTTGGCGCGATCGATCTCCTTGCAGATCACCCTAGAATGGATTTTCTGAGTACCGAGAATGATTTAACCGTTCGCTTCAGCTCCATTGCCTTGAAGAACCCGGTGCGTAATCGCTACTACTATCGACTGAGAGGGGTGCATGAGAATTGGAGGGAAATGGATAAACCAGGCATTGTAGAATACATTTCATTGCCAGCTGGAGATTTCATTTTCGAATTGAAAGCTTGCAATGACTCGGATGTTTGTTCGAAAGAAGCATTCGCACTGAATTTTAGTATTTATCCTCCTTTTTATAGGACGTGGTGGTTCTACACAATCGTCTTCCTGCTTGTAATCCTGGCAATCTTCTTTATGGATCGTTACCGCGTGGTGAATTTGCTGGAACAAAAGCACCAGGTTGAGGAACAACTTGCGTTAACAGAACAACACATGGTTGACCTCAGAGAGGATATGCTTAGGGTCGGACGTCGATTGGAGGAAGATGCTTCGATCATCGAAGTGCTGGAAGAAACGGCTAATGACCGATCGATGCAGACGTGTGAGGTATTGCAGCATTTTAGGTTGTACCAGCGTAAACTGGAAAAGGTGAGTTCTGATGGCGTCCTATGTTTCATTGGACAAACCTACCATCTCGTTGTCCTAGTAGATGTGGGTATTGTTGGGAATGCTGCTCACGCACTGCGAGCTGTATTGCGGACCAAAATGGAGAAAGCCTTGCCTGAATTCTTTGATCCATCTGAGGTTTTGGCTGCCTGGGAACTTTCAGTGAAGGCCTTGGAAAACAATTTCGCCAAATTCAAAGGCGTGCAATGGTTTCTGTATACATCGAACAATGAGAAAGCCTATATCGCACAAAATGGTTTGGAGGCATTTACGTTCAACAAAGAATCTGCCCAAGAATTAATGGCGGATGGAAACCCACAGGTGAGCCGTTACAAGGACGCTTTGTGGGAATTAAATTCCCAGGATGCCATCGCGGTTGTGACAGACGGGTTTTTTACGCAGCTGAATGAGTCTGGCACTCGTAGCTATAGCAAAGCTAAAATTCTCAATATCTTGGATGAGAAAAGAAACGCAAGCCAAGAGCAAATCAAAACCGCCGTTTGGAATGACATTGAAGATTGGACGGGTGCGATGGAGCAATTTGACGACATGACTTTATTTATTTGGAACCATGTATAGCAAACTGATTAAGACAGGCACTGTGGCGATGATGTTGATCATTGCTGGATGTTCATCCTCAGAAGGGGAGCGAAGTATTGATGATCAGCAGCGGTCGTTCAATTGGGATGGAACCCTCACCCTAGAGCTAACCATTCCCAATGAGTCTTCAGGTTTTAATGGCGTGAGGATAGCATCCTATACGAGCAGTGATCCGTTGAATGCACTCGCAGATCAGTTGTTTGACTTGGCCTTTACCGGTGATGCCGAAGTGTACGCCCCGACGTTATTTGGAGAATTAGACGGCAAAAGAAGCCTAGATCCAAAAGCTTTGGTGGAGGAACTCAGCATGTTTGATACGGTGAGTGTCATGGACGTGATCACCGGCGAGCAACGAGATACCGTAATCGACATGAGCTTTGACAAGACGGAGCTTGGGTCCATGCAGATGCGCTTTGAGCTCAGCGAGCAGGGAGATTTGGTCATCATCCCAAGCTACATGGCAATGGGAACGCAGATATTCAATCCTGAAACCGGGGAGCGACGAGGCGTGAGCAATAAGTTCTTCCTACGAAACATGGACATTGCCAGCGATGAGCATCCCTCGGTGGATGATAATCTGGTGTTCTACACAGATAGCCTAGGGTTCTTTGCACCGCATTCCTTTGCCATTCATCCTGAGGTGTCTTCTGCATCCCTGATGAATTGGCTGAGAAAAAAGTACCCGAACCACTATCAATTTACCATGGTAATGGACATACGATTGAATGCTGCCGATGGAGAGCTTCGGGTAGAGAACGTAAGCCTCATCCCACGGGAGGTGGAAGCAGAGGCCTGATCTATGGGCGCAGGAGGTTGATGAACAACTCCTTTCCTTGACGTGGATTGATGCTGTTGTGTGCCCTATCCATCGCGTGGATATCAAAGAGCCCCTCAAAGTAATTCAGGTATTCAGCTTTGGTTCCTCCAAAGGGTGGGTGGTCGTTCCCAAAGTCCGTATCGAACAGCACGCCCACAAGTCTTCCACCCGGTGCCAACAATTCGTGGACTTTGGCTGCATACTCCATGCGTCGCGCAGGCTCTAGCGCGCAAAAAAAGGTTTGCTCCACAATGTAATCGTAGGTGCCTTCTAAGGCGAAGAAGTCGCCGAGAATGACGTTATCCTTCGGCAAGAGTGGAATGCGCTGTTGAATTTGCCGAACGGCAGTAGGTGCTATATCGATCAAATGCAGATTTTCAAAACCAGAGCGGTGCAGGTATTCACCTTCCCATGCATTTCCACATCCAGGAATAAGGATTCGCTTGGAATGGTCTTCCACTTGGTCGAAGTATGTTTTAATGGGAGTAGAAGGGTACCCAATATCCCAACCAGTCTGCCGATCTGACCATCTCTTCTCCCAATAGGCGACGTCCAATTCTCCAGCACTCATCCTTGAACGTCTTTGTCGATGTGCAAGTCGTGCCCCATCTTGTCTTGCTTGGTCCAGAGGTAGTGATGATTATGTGGATTAGCTTCAATTTCCATAGGTACTACCTCGGAAATCTCAAGTCCATATCCAATCAGGCCGGTTCGCTTTTTAGGGTTGTTGCTGATCAATTTCATTTTTCGGACACCAAGGTCGCGAAGGATCTGTGCACCTACACCGTAGTCGCGTTCGTCCATTTTAAAGCCCAACTTCAGGTTGGCCTCAACGGTGTCTAAACCTTCTTCCTGCAGCTTGTACGCTTTCAGTTTATTGATCAATCCAATGCCCCTGCCTTCCTGTTGCATGTACACAACCACTCCTTTCCCTTGCTCCTCAATCAACTTCATCGCTTCATGCAACTGTGAACCACAGTCACACCGATAAGATCCGAAAATGTCGCCGGTAACACAAGAGGAGTGCACGCGCACTAGGATCGGTTCGTCTTCTGTCCATTCGCCTTTGGTCAAGGCTAAGTGTTCCTCACCGGTAGTCGTTTGAACATAGGAATGCAGTTGAAAATCTCCCCATTCGGTTGGTAATTTCACACTGACACCGCGTTCAATGATGCTCTCCTTGTGCATACGGTAAGCAACGAGGTCTTCAATAGAGATGATCTTAAGGTCAAACTTCTCAGCAATCTCCTGCAACTGTGGCATGCGAGCCATGGTGCCATCTTCATTCATGATTTCCACCAATACCCCCGCAGCATTTAGGCCGGCGAGGCGGGCTAAGTCAATCGTGGCTTCAGTGTGCCCCGTTCTTCGCAATACACCTCCTCGCTTTGCGCGCAAAGGGAAGATGTGTCCAGGTCTACCAAGGTCTTCAGGCTTCGTCTCTGGATCGATCAATGCTTTAACAGTCTTTGCTCGGTCACTCGCGCTAATTCCGGTGGTGACTCCTTTTCCATTGAGATCCACGGAAACCGTGAAAGGCGTTTCATGCAAGGCCGTATTTTGAGGAACCATAAGGGTCAGTCCAAGTTCATCGCAACGGTCTTCGATCAGCGCAGCGCAGATCAACCCCCGGCCATGGGTAGCCATGAAATTGATAATTTCAGGCGTAATGAAATCGGCGGCGGCTATGAAGTCACCTTCGTTCTCTCTGTCTTCATCATCCACAACGATGACGACCTTGCCGTTCTTAATGTCTTCGAGCGCTTCTTCGATCGTATTCAACATGTTCTCTGGATTGGGGTGCGAAGTTACCAAAGCTTGTGCAGTTAATCATTGGCACTTAAGGGGAACAAGCAAAGGACGCTGAGGTTGAGTCATCCGAGAAGTGAATTGGATTGCTGAATAGGAAAATCTGGCAGTGTTAATCTAAGCAATTGTATATCAATCGGTTAAAATGACATGCGATCCATAGATTAACCTGAAAATTCGTCAGGAAAATCCGACTGGAGTGAGATTTGAAAGATTGATGGCATGAAAACATTAAATAAGATAACCATGAGACCAATGACAAGAAGACCAGTGATGAAGGGAGGTTACTTTCCAAGCATCTTAGATGAATTTTTTAATGAAATGGAATGGCCAGCCGTTGCCAAGACATCTGTTCCTTCAGTAAACGTATTAGAAGGAGAAAGTAGTTTCACGCTTGAGATTGCTGCCCCAGGTTTGAGCAAAGAGGTATTCAACGTAGAAGTTGAAAAGGATACCTTGATCATTTCAGCTGAGGTAAAACAAGCCGATGTGAAAGAAGGAGAGAAGTACACCCGAAAGGAATTCAGTTTCCAATCCTTCAAGCGTTCCTTTAGACTTCCTGAAAATCAGGTGGACGTAGAGCAGATAGAAGGAAAATATGAGAACGGCATCCTTCGCATTGTTCTTCCTAAAATGGTAGAAGAGGAGCAAAAGACCAACAAACGGGTATCGATTGGCTAAGGGGCAATCCTACAATCGCTGAGGAAATGCCTCGCATCATTGGTGCGGGGCATTTTTTTTTAGCTTCGTTCGGCATGGAGCAATGGTCAGATGTCCTTTCCGCTTATTATCGATCCCTCACAAAGCCGATCATTCCAAGGTGGTATGAATGTATGAATCCCTATGAGCGTCCGGACACCATGCGTATTGTGGAAGCATTTCTTTCAAAATACTATGCCGACGAGCATCCTCGCATGTTGCTGTTTGGAATCAACCCGGGCAGATTTGGTTCAGGAATTACGGGCATCTCGTTTACGGACCCTATTCGTTTGAAAGAGGTCTTACACATCGATCATTCATTCGATTTAAGGCCGGAGTTGTCGAGTGAATTCATCTATGATGTCATTGCCGCCTTCGGAGGTACGGCTAAGTTCTTTTCAAACCATTTCATTTCAGCCGTTTATCCCCTTGGCTTTCTGCACGAGGGAAAGAACATCAACTATTACGAACTCGATCAATGGAGGGCCTACATGCTCGATCCGATTGCCGATGAGATCAACAAGCATATGCTGTGGAATGTACGCAGGGACAAGTGTCTTTGCATCGGTCAAGGAGAGAACTTCAAGGTCCTCAATGCGCTCAATAAGCAGTACGCTTGGTTTGATGAAGTGATTCCGCTTCCGCATCCCAGATGGGTATTGCAATACCGAAGAAAGCGCAAGGAGGAGTTTATCGATCAGTACTTACGGGCATTGAGTTGAGCGATTCGTGCTCAAAACGGGCCATTTGTCACAAAGCCTAGAAATTTCCAAGGCAGCTGTACTTACTTTGAAGCATGTTCAAGAAGTTGCCGCTTCCCTTCATTTTCGTTCTAGGTGCTGGAATTGTACTGAGCCTCCTCATGAGCCTTAAGGCGATGATGCCCTATCTCTATTGGGATGAGATGAGTGAATTCGAGTATTATAGAAGCTCGCTGCCCCATGTGATTAACTACCTCTTTTGGCCTGTCCTAGTGCCGATCATTTATTGGGCATTCACTCGATATAGATTAGGGAAAGGGGCTTCGATTGGAGATCGAGGGATGAGTTTCCTGTTTAGTTTGCTCATTCCACTGGTCCACGAGTTTAGTACCACCTTGATTTACTTCAGCTTGTTGGCCGGGTTTGATATTTTTTACTTTTCTGCGGAGACTTGGCCTCAAGTGATGGCTGCCTTTCCAGGGGTGTACATCGGAAGGGTATTGGAGTACTGGATCATTTATGGGCTGTTCGCGGCATTCGATTACTACAAGAAGTACAAAGACAAGCAAGCGGAATTAGGGAGGATCGAGGCACAGCTCAATCGAACGAAGCTAGAGGTTTTGAAAATGCAACTCCAGCCCCATTTTCTGTTCAATGCCCTCAATACTATCAGCAGTTTGATGGAAATCGACGTGAAGAAAGCCCAGCAAGTCACTGCAAGGTTGGGAGACCTGCTGCGCGGTATTCTTGAGCAAGACTCAAGGGTATTCGTGTCCCTTGAAGAAGAGTTGGATTATGTCAAAACCTACCTCGAGATCGAACGGGTTCGCTTCGAGGATAGATTGAATTTTGAGATCGATGTAGAGGAAGGGACGGAAGGATTCCAGGTTCCACTTCTCATCATACAACCCCTTGTTGAAAACGCCATAAAGCACGGCATTGCAAAGATTTCTAGAGGAGGAACGGTCCTCGTGCATGCCCGACTGAACGGACGTGGACTCGTAGTAAGAGTGTCAGATGATGGCAAAGGACATGCGGGCGAAGTTCCGGCCTTGTTCAAGAATGGCATTGGATTACAAAACACAAAGGAGAGGCTGAAAGAGCTTTACCGTGGAACGGCAGGTTTTGATGTCGAGACGAAAGATAACGAGGGATTCACGGTAACACTTACCATCCCAAAACAAAGTGAACATGCGAACGATCAAGACAATCGTAGTTGATGACGAGGTCCTTAGCCGGAGTCGCATCAAGAAATTATTGGAGCAGAATGATCAAATTCAACTGATAGGTGAAGGACGGAATGGCGACGAGGCCATCGAGCTTATTTCATCCTACCGACCCGATCTAGTTTTCCTCGATATAGAAATGCCGGACAGGGATGGATTTCAGGTGGTCAATCGAATTCCGAACGAACAGCGTCCCTTTATCATCTTCGTCACTGCTCACGATCGCTTTGCACTCAAGGCTTTTGACGTGCATGCAGTGGATTTTCTCCACAAGCCTTTTGATGACGAACGTTTCAAAAAAGCCGTGGATCATGCCATTGAGCGGATCGTTCAGCATGATCAAAGCATGCTCAATGACCAACTCATACGTGTCGTGGACGACTTTCGATCCAGGACACAACAAAGTCCTTTTGTCCTCAAGATCAAGGACAAGGGAAGGGAGCGGAGCATCAACTTGTACGATGTATTGTATATAGAAGCCGAAGGCAACTACCTGAAGCTGCAATTGGAGAACGAGCGCTTCCTCATCCGCAATACGATGCAACAGATGATCGGCGAGTTAGATCACAGCTGCTTCGTCCGTATTCATCGATCTATGATTTTGAATATCAATTATTTGAAGATGAAATCGTACAAAGGAAACAACGAATATTCCTTTCGTATGAAAAACGGAGACGAGTTCATTTCAGGAAGGAGTTTCAAGGACTCAATTGATGAATTTTTCTCAATCAAAGAAGGCCTTTAACCACTCGGCGCAAAGTCTTTACATTGGTCACAATTGAGTATTGCGCATAGGCGCAGCACATTATATTCGAAGAAGACACTCAAGATCGTTCTTTTCTCAATTGTTTAGTTAGGTTCAAAGGCAGAGGTATCGCGGTACCCCTGCCTTTTTTTGTGCTGTGTCGTCTCGTGTGATTGACGATATTTGCTCGTCATGAGAAGAAAATGGGCCATACTAGGGGTAACGCTCCTGATTGCATGTTGCTCGACGCCTTCACTGGCTCAATCCACATCTAATTCTTCCTTCTTTATTCAGCGACTCCATGATGCCAAGGATGCTGTTCGGTACCCGGATTCTTCGCTTACCCTATTGGCCGAAATTTCCATAACGGAGTTGAGCGATTCCTTGCTCACCGAATACTTCAAAGCGAAGGGGTCTGCATTCTTTTATAAAGGGATTATGGATTCTGCGATCGCTAATTTTAGCAGTGCCATGGCTTCTATGGACAGTGCCCATTGTACAGATCAATACGCGCTGGTAAGCAATGGGATGGCCGTCGTGCTTCATGCGGCGGGATTGAGAAACGAAGCAATTGAATATTACACGAAATCGCTCGGATGCGTCGAATTTCGGAACGATGTCGCTCTGAAATTGAAGATCTACAACAACCTCAGTATTCTCAATCGGGAACTTGGGAATTTTGATCGTGCGCAAAAATTTGTGGATAAGGCCTTTGCACTTACGGACCTCAAGGAGCCCTATGCTTTGGCCAGTCTCTACAATTCACGAGGTCAAAACTTCTTGCTCATCGATCAGCATGACAGTGCGCTGCGATATTTTACGTTAAGCGATAAAAACAGGCATCCAAAAGATGAGAAGGGCAAGGCAATTGGCCTGAACAACCTTGGATTTGTGCAGTCCCTTTTGGGGAACTATGACGCGGCCATGGAGTATTACAAATCAGCAGCGGTAATAAGAGAGAAGATTGGCGACCTCCATGGATCGGCTTCGATCTTCATCAATATGGCAAACATTGCAGTAGAAGGAGGTGACCTTGATCAAGCCAATGGGCTCATACAGAACGCGTCTTTGCTCAATCAAAATGTACAATCTTCAGAGATCGGGGCACGTTTGTTGGCTGCTCGATCTAACCTTGAAGAGAAAAAGGGAAATACTGCCCAGGCCCTCGACTTGCTCCGACAATACCAACGCATGAGCGACAGTATCATGGCCCAATCGATGATCCGGGAAGCGACCGCTTCACAGTATACCATTGCATTGGCTGAGGCGGAGAACAAGGTCAAGCGCATCCAGAGCAAAGAAGCCGACCGAGATGCGACGATCGTACGCCAGCGTGTGATCAATTTGTCTTTAGGAATCGCTATAGCTGTGTTCATTGGACTTTTTTCATTGTTGTTGTATCAATTAAAGCTCTTGTCAGATCTCAGAAAGACCT
>JABMOM010000036.1 GCA_013204105.1 Flavobacteriales bacterium | reverse complement strand
GGGAAAGAGCCTCTTTATAAACCGCCGATATATATTTTACAAGAAAAAGACAATGTTTTTGTAGAAGTGGCCATGCAGCACGCAAAAGATTACTACGATGAAGGAACCTACTCCTTTGTAAATTGCATTAAAACCAAAGAAGGCGGAACCCACCTGGTTGGGTTTAAGTCTGCCATTACCAAAGCAATTAATTTATACGGCAGAAAAAACAACATACTAAAAGAAAACGAAAGCCTGCAAGGCGAAGATATTCGCGAAGGATTAACCGCGGTGGTTAACCTCCGCATTGCTAATCCTCAATTTGAGGGGCAAACAAAAACAAAACTAGGCAACAGCGAAGTTAAGGGAATTGTTGACTCAGTTGTAAACGATGGGCTGGCGGTTTTTCTAGATAAAAATCCTGCCGCTGCAAAGGCCCTGATTGAGCGCGCCTTAATTGCTTATCGGGTTAGGGCCGCGGCAAGGAAAGCGCAAGAGCTAGAAAGAAAAAAATCTGCGCTTGATACGGCCACCCTTCCCGGGAAATTGGCAGACTGCTCAGAATCAAACGCTGAAAAATGCGAGGTTTTTCTGGTTGAGGGAGATTCCGCCGGGGGCTCTGCTAAGCAGGGGAGGGACCGACGCTTTCAGGCGATTCTTCCATTGCGCGGAAAGATCCTGAACGTCGAAAAGGCGATGCAGCACAGGATTTTTGACAACGAAGAAATCAAGAATATCTACACCGCACTTGGAGTGCGCATTGGAACCGAAGAGGATAGCAAGGCGCTCAACATAGAGAAATTGCGATACCACAAAGTCGTCATCATGTGTGATGCGGACGTCGATGGTAGTCACATTGCTACCTTAATCCTCACCTTCTTTTTCCGTTACATGAAAGAGCTCATCGAGCTGGGTTACATCTATATCGCTGCGCCCCCCCTCTACCTTGTAAAGAAAGGTGCGCAACAGCACTATGCATGGACGGACACCGAACGCGACGATATCGCCACGGAACTCAAGGGTGGTAAAGACATCAACGTCAACATTCAGCGCTACAAGGGTCTTGGAGAGATGAATGCAGAGCAACTTTGGGAAACAACCATGAATCCTAGTTTCAGAACCATGCGTCGAGTGACCATTGACAATGCTGCGGACGCGGATCACACCTTCAGCATGCTGATGGGAGATGAAGTTCCACCTCGTCGTGAGTTCATCGAGAAGAATGCGAAATACGCCAAGATCGACGTATAACGATCTCACCCATAGTTCAATAGAAAAGCCCCCAACGTCGTTGAGGGCTTTTTCATTTGTTGTTGTTGCCGTTAAGGCGTTGCAGATCTCGATGAGAGATTATTGCATTACTGTGATGCTTCCTTTCAATTCTTGTTCTTCACCGCAGGCATCTTCAGCGATCACACGATAGATGAATTGTTCGCCTCGTTGAGGGAGATCTGTGGAGCCAGCTATGTTGCCGTCCCATGCGCTTCCTTCGGTGGTCTCGAAGACCAAGGTGTTGTCCTGTGCCCGGAAAACTTGAATGGAGTGTGCGTTGCATTTCTCCAGTCCTACAGGTAACCAAGCATCGTTGTTTCCATCGTTGTTCGGACTGAAGGAATTCGGGATGTAGATTTCCAATCCGCCGTCAACATTGACGAGAATATTTTGCTCACTGGTGCAGCCATGCTCGTTCACGATGTGCACATCCGCACTGTAAGAACCACGCTCCAACCTGACTTGCGATGCCGATCCGTTGATTTCTTGCTGAGCGATCAACCAAGTATACGTGTTGGCACCAGGCCCTGCTTTCAGCTGAACATTTTGCCCAAAGCATTGATTGTTTCCTTCTACGGTATAGGATAGGGATCCTTCAGGACGCTCATAGATCTGGATGACACGTTTGGTAGAGACAGAATTTCCATTTTCTATTGAGAGCATTACCACTTCGTGGTCTCCAGCGTCATCAAATGAATATTCTATTTCAGTACCTTCTAATACGTGCACCCCATCGATGATCCATTTGATGTCAGCAAGGAGCTTCGTCTCGGCTTTGAATAGAACCGTGCTTCCAGCGCATTGAATACCAATCGCCCGGAAAGAAACTTCCTGCGCAATCGTCGTGACGATGGAAGGGGAATGTGTCGCATTCAGCTCCGTGTTTTCCTCCTTGGGATGTTCTTGTTCTGAAGACACCGTCTTCTCCATAGTAGGAGCGAGTTCTTTTTTAACCTGAGGGAGTTCGTGTATCAATTCAATCTCGTGCTCCTCTTGAGCGGTATGCATCATAACGGGAGCAGATGATTCTTGGTTCGGCTCGACATCTTCTGTCAATGCCGTTACCTCATGCGCCTCGGCAGGGTGGGAGATTGGATGGGTAGATTCACCGACAGGCATCAGGCTCAAAACGGTAACTATGGCAGCGGTTACTGCTGTGCCAGCAATAAACGAAGGCATGAATGATACCTCGTTGCTGGCGGCTGAAGGTGCCTTGCCTAAGGAAGACTCGATGGCGTCCCACATTTCGTGATCCACCGGGTAGTCTACTTGGTTGAGCTTGTCAGCTATTGTTTTATCAAATTCTTTCATCACTAATCGCTTAATCTATCAACAAGCGGTTGAAGCATTTTTCTCAAATTCATTCTGGCCTTTGAGAGGTTCGATTTCGACGTTCCCACGCTGATATCGAGCATCTCGGCAATCTCATTGTGGTTGTGTCCTTCCATTACATACAGGTTGAATATCGTTCGGTAAGCGGGAGAGAGTCTTTGTACTGCCTCCATCACCTCTGAAATCTGGATTTGGTTATAGACACTATCCTCTTCCAGTTCCTCTTCGAGATCATCACCTAAGCGGTCGGTCAACTCGGAGTCTGTGACTACGGGTTTCACTTTTTTCCGCCTGTAATTATCGATGGCCGTATTGACCACAATTCGTTTTATCCAACCTTCAAAAGAACCATCACCTTTGTAATTCTCTATGCCCTTGAAAACCTTGATGAATCCATTTTGGAGTATATCCTTGGCTTCATCAGAATCGTCGGCGTAACGCATACAGATGCCAAAAAGGCGTCCGTACATTTTAGAGAACACTTCCTTCTGAGAGGCATGACTGTCGTTCCTGCAGCCTTCGACCAATTGCAGTTCTTCATGTCTATGCCATATTCCCATCTGGTTTCTATTGGACGCTCGAAAGCGAGGAGGTTGCCTGCAATTTATCGAAGACCTCTGTAAGATCCATTGCTGCTGACAATGACCTGACCTCGCGCTTTGCGGATTTCGCCGTTCTTATCTGAATAGCGGAGGGTGAACGGGTAGGCCCCACTGGGCACTAATTCCCCATTGGCACTGCTCTTACCGTCCCAGCCAAAGTCAGGATTCTTGGAGAAGAATACTTCCTTACCCCAACGGTCGAAGATCTTGAATTCGTAATAGGTAAGACCTATTCCCTCGCCAACGATTCTAAATACATCGTTCAGGCCGTCGCCGTTTGGCGTAAACGATCCTGGAATGTACAAGGTCTGATCCAAGCGATTGATCAAGGTTTTTTCTAAGGTGTCAATGCAACCGTCCTTGGATATCGCCACAAGGCTCACTACGTAGGCCCCGGTATCAATGAACTCGTGCATGAAAATCGAGTCTAGGGATAATGAATCACCGTTTAAGTACCAAGCAACTGATTGTGCCCTTTTGCTTCGATCTGTGAACTTGATCAGCGGTGAAAGCGACGATGGATTTTCGGGTGAATGCTCAAAGTTGGCAAATGGAGATTCCAATATCTTCACCAAGCACTCTTCTGTCCGCGTTGCAAAGCAACCAAAGTCAGAGACTACTGAAAGGGTGACGTCATAGCAGCCCGGAACCTCGTACCGGTGTATAACGGAATCAGTCAGCGCGTTTGGATACGTTTCTCCATCTCCAAAGTTCCAAGAGTAGTCGTAGCCTGCCATATAGTTACCAAACGAGATGGTCACATCCGTTTCGGTACACGACACTGCAGGAGAGGCTATAAAGGGAGGAGCGTATGGCTCACCGACATAAATGGTCTTCTTGGCAATGCCAGGTTCAGAGAGGCATAAGTCAGAGATAGTAACGAAGTATTCCTTCGTAGAGGTAGGTCGCACAAATTGAATTGGATTACCGTTCATGCTCGCTTCACTCCAAGTGAATACGTATTCGGCAGGTCCACGGAATCCTCCGCGACCAGAAGCGATCAAGTATACATTTTCACCCACGCAGATGGAGTCATCCTCCACGCGTATCTCCGAGGAAATTGAACTGTAGCCGCCTACTTGAACAAAGACACTGTCTTTATAAGAAGGGGAACCACAAGCATCGCTCACCGTTAAATAGTACCAAACAGGTTCGTCCGGACTCACCGTTGTCACGGAGCCGAAGTTCCCAGAGCTCCACGAATAGGTATAGATGGAATCACCTCCAAAAGCCTCCGCAGTAATATCAATGGTGTCGTAAGGGCAGATCGTATCTACCGGGTCAATGATTGAAGTGAGCGGGGGGCGTACCTTGATGAGCACTTCTGAAGTATCACCAGGACATCCATTCGCGTCTACGCTGTAGACAAAGTACTGTGTCGTTGTATCCGGAAAAGCGGTATGGAATTGACCGGTAGATACTACGGATCCGGTCAATGAGTTTTCCGTCCAAACATAGCTGAACGGTGGGGTTCCTCCGATAGACGCCGCCGCCAAGGCTGCCGGGTTCGTGATACAAATCATCGTATCACTGTATGCAGTTGTTATGATGGTGTCTGGAACGCCGATAATGACAAAGGTGTCGGCAAGACAGCCATTGGCATCCGTCACCGTAACTGTATTCGTGTCCTGACACAGCTGGTTCGCGATTTGGGTGGTTTCTCCACTCGACCATTGGAAAAAGAAACCCGCTACACCACCGGTCACATTTGCCTGAGCGGAGGCATCACAAACGAGTCCGCCGGGACAGGATACAGGCGTCGGATTCGTAATGTAGGTTACGAGTAAATCAGGTTCGTCTACCGTGGTAGAGCCTGAAGTAATATAGCAACCTGAGGCATCAACGATCGTGATGAAGTAGGTGCCAACACCTACCGTCTCCAAGGTGTCAAATTGTGAATTCTTGATCACAGAGCGTATCGTATCTCCTGCACTATTCTTCCAATAAAAGGTCATCGGGTAGGTCGCGCTGGTATTGGTGTCTTCCACCATGATGTTACCGGTGGTGTCTCCATGGCACAGTACGTCTTCAACCGTGAAGATCGGAATCTTGCAGTAGGGAGAGAGTAAGATGCTGTCGATGGCAATGTTGCCATTAGCGGAATCGAGAATGGCGTAAACGTACTCGCATTCGTCAGGGTATACCCCGTTGCTCGGACTGATTTCTAAACTTGGTCCTTCGCCCACCGTATCGCCATCATAAATCCATTTAAGCAGGGGTAAGCTATATCTCCAAGATTCTGTGGATGCGGTAAATGCATTGTCATTTCTGCTCAAAACGATTTCCGCGTCCGTTCCGTTGCTGTTGTGGAGGGCTTCTACACCATCACCATTCCCCCAACCTGTACAGGTAGGTACTACTGACAGATTGTTGTCAATCACGTTCGTTGTCTCATACAATACCACTTGGAACGTGCCATAGGTGGTAGTACACGAGAACATAGGTACGCTTGACCAGGTAATGACCTTTCTTCGGTAGGGTGCCGTTCCTTGCGTTTGATACGTTATATAAGGTCCACTCCCTACCGCTGGATTCCAATCTCGCCATGGAGCCATGACGCAGTTTTTAGGACGGTTAGCCGCGGTGCTTGGAACAGGATTTACAACCCAAGTGGATGTTTGACCTGAAGAAAATCCAACCCATCCGTTGGAACAGATGTAGAACGAAGTGTAGGAATTGCAAAAATAATCGAAGGAGAATCCTAGGCTGAAAGGACCGAGAATTTGATCGTCAGACATGGACACCGAAGTTCCTCCTGCTGTGTAAAAGTTGTAAGGGATAGAATCAACGGAGTATTCGCATCCTCCGCCACCTAGTCCATGGATGTCAAAAGTCGCTGGAGGACAAAACCCAGTATCTGGCGTTGAGATAAGATTTGCTGGTATCAAGGTTTGTCCAAAACCAAGCACAGTAAACAATGAGGCAATAAGTGTCAGGGACGCGATTCTCATACGACAAAATTAATCTTCTTAGCTATGGACGAGATACATAAATACAGTTGCTTTGCGCAGTCCTATAATTTAGTTTTGCGACGCTGAAAATAAACAGAAAAGGATTATGAAAATCACAGTAGTAGGTGCCGGTGCAGTTGGAGCAAGTTGCGCTGAGTACATCGCCATCAAGAATTTTGCTTCGGAAGTTGTTTTGATTGACATCAAAGAAGGTTTTGCAGAAGGAAAGGCAATGGACCTGATGCAGTGTGCTTCGCTGAATGGTTTCGATACCAAGATAACGGGAGCAACCAATGATTACTCCAAGACAGCAGGCAGTGATATCGCAGTGATTACTAGCGGTATCCCGCGAAAACCAGGGATGACCCGTGAAGAACTCATCGGCATCAATGCAGGCATCGTGAAGGAAGTTTCTTCCAACCTCATAAAGCATTCTCCCAATACCATCATCATCGTGGTGAGCAACCCGATGGATACCATGACTTACTTGGTGCACAAAACAAGTGGTCTTCCTAAGAATCGCATCATAGGAATGGGAGGAGCCTTGGATAGCGCACGTTTTAAATACCGTTTAGCAGAAGCATTGGATTGCCCAACTTCTGATGTAGATGGCATGGTGATCGGTGGGCATAGCGACACGGGTATGGTGCCCTTGATCCACAAGGCGGCTCGTAATAGCGTCAAGGTTTCTGAATATATAAGCGCTGAGCGAATGCAGAAAGTAGTGGAAGACACGAAAGTTGGAGGCGCTACATTGACCAAACTTCTCGGAACTTCTGCCTGGTACGCACCCGGTGCGGCGGTGTCAGGATTGGTTCAGGCGATTGCTTGCGATCAAAAGAAAATGTTCCCTTGCTCTGCTTTATTGGAAGGAGAGTACGGATTAAACGATCTATCGATTGGTGTTCCCGTCGTCCTCGGCAAGAATGGAATCGAGCGCATCGTTGAAATCGAATTGAACGACGAAGAGAAGGTGAAGTTGGCTGAGAGCGCGGAAGGCGTGAAGAAGACCAACGCATTACTCGACGGCGTTATTTGATTCTTTAAAGCTGATTTTAACCCATTAATTGAAAGGCATCCGCTGGGGTGCCTTTTTCATTTTTCATAGAAATAAAATACCTGCTTCGGAATACTACGACCGAACAAGTTGAAATTCTATATTTGCACGCCCTTTTTTAAGGGCTATTTTACTAAATAAGTAGACATTATGCAGAATAAAAGTGCCATCTGGACATTCGCGATCTTGTTGTCGATAGCTTGTCTTTACCAGCTATCCTTCTCTTTCGTGACATCCGGTGTAGAGAGTGATGCAATTGCGAATGCGCAATCGCGAGTGGATAGCCTAGTGCTGGAACAGTCGGATATGGGGCAGGTGCAGCAAGATAGCGCAATGCAAAAGTTTGAGCAGGAGTACCTCCAGAAGATGAATACCCGAGAGGTGTATCCCGTGATCGGCTTTACCTATGCTTACTGTAAGCGCAATGAGATCAACTTGGGTCTTGACCTTCAGGGGGGTATGAACGTGACATTGCAAGTGCAAGTGAAGGACTTGATAAAAGCGCTTTCTGGCAACAATTCAGATCCTATGTTCACAGAAGCGTTGAACCTTGCTTCTGCCAATCAAAAGAACAGTCAAGAGGATTACGTCACCTTGTTTGAACAAGCGTGGAACCAAGTCAACCCAGGAGGACAACTCTCGAGCGTATTTCACAACCGTGAAAACAAAGACAAGTTTGCCATCGATGCTACCAATGAAGAAATTCTGCAGATTGTCAATGAGGAAGCAGATGCTGCAGTAAGCAGAACAGAGCAAGTTCTTCGAAGAAGGATTGATGGTTTGGGTGTGGTTCAACCAACCATCCAGCGTCAACCAGGTACCGGTCGTATCATCGTTGAACTTCCAGGTATTAAGGACAAAGCGCGGGTTCGTAAGATCCTTCAAGGAACGGCCAAGCTTGAATTCTGGGAGTGTTATGACAACTCTGAGATCTACAATGGCATGATCGAAGCCAACAAGATGTTGGCGGATAAGCTGGGTGTACGTGACGATAAAGCGATCAAGGCATCGAATGATACGACTACCGCTGCTGCGGCTGATGGGGAGTTGGCAACGAACGATAGCGTTAAGGCGCAAGCGGTTGACACCAACAGCCTTGAAAATTTACTCGGCAATGGCGCAGAGGGAATCTCCTCTGACTCTAATGGAACGGATACGGCAAACGTGAGCGCGCTCATCGCAGAGCAGCGTAAGAACAATCCACTGTGGTCTGTTATGCGTCCGGCGATCTTCGATTCTGAGGGTGGTGATGGTCAGTTTGCTGGTCGAGGTCCAGTAGTGGGTTACGCGAGAATCTTGGATACAGCTAAAGTGAATGAGTTCCTCGCCCGAAAGGATGTAAAAGGAATTTTCCCACGGAGAACAAAATTCCTTTGGGATGCCAAGCCTTATGATGATAAGCAAACCTTCCTTCGTTTGTATGCGATCAACGTTACCAACAAAGAAGGAAAAGCTCCGCTTGAAGGTGATGTGATTACGAATGCACGAGTAAGCAGTGACCCACTTGGAAATCCTGAGATCTCGATGAGCATGAACGCTGAAGGCGCGAAGACTTGGAGGAATATTACCGGAGAGGTAGCCAACCAAACGCCTAAGAAATCCATCGCCATCGTATTGGACAACTTGGTCTACAGTGCTCCGCGTGTCGACCAGGAAATTTCAGGTGGACAATCTTCCATCTCTGGACAATTCAATGTGGAAGAGGCAGAAGACCTTGCAAACGTTTTGAAAGCGGGTAAGCTTCCTGCTCCGGCGCGCATCATTGAAGAAGCCGTGGTGGGACCTACCTTGGGAGCTGAGGCGATCAGCGCTGGATTCATCTCCTTCGTTTTGGCGCTCATCATTGTACTTGCCTACATGGCCTTCTATTACGCTTCGGCGGGAATCGTTGCTGACCTTGCACTGATGGCTAACCTGTTCTTTGTGATGGGAGTGCTTTCATCCCTTGGAGCAACATTGACACTCCCTGGTATCGCGGGTATCGTGCTTACGATCGGTATGTCGGTCGACGCGAACGTCCTTATCTATGAACGGATCCGTGAAGAACTCCGAGCCGGTAAAGGCGTCCGCCTTGCGATCGTAGACGGATATAAGAATGCCTATAGTTCGATCATCGACGCGAACATTACAACATTACTTACAGGTATCATTCTGTACATCTTCGGTACCGGACCGATCAAGGGTTTTGCCACCACATTGATCATCGGTATTGCAACCTCTCTCTTCGCTGCCATCTTCATCACTCGACTCATGTTCGAATGGAGATTGGATCGTCAAGCAACGCCTTCGTTCTCTTCTAAGATGACGGCAAACCTGATGACGAACGTGAACTTCATGTTTGTTTCTAGAAGAAAGACATTCTATGCTATCTCAGGTGTTATCGTCTTGCTGGGCGTTGGTTCACTCGCGACGCGGGGATTGAACTATGGCGTTGACTTTACAGGTGGAAGATCGTACATCGTGAGATTTGCGGATGCGTATCCCGTCAGCGAGATCACCTCTGTTCTCACCGATGAATTCGTAAATGAGAGTGGATTGAAGGTTGCTCCCGAAGTGAAGACCTATGGTTCTTCTAATCAGGTGAAGATTACAACCAAGTACATGATTGAATCGGAGAATGAAAAAGCCGATGAGATCGTTGAAGGTAAAATGAGAGAAGGCCTTTCCAAGATCGACCCTGGATTTGAGGTCATGAGTTCCCAAAAGGTAGGACCAACGATCGCGGATGACATTAAGCAAGGCGCCATATGGGCCGTGTTGTTCTCCTTAATCGTAATCTTCCTTTACATCCTATTGCGTTTCCGCAAGTGGCAGTTCGGTTTAGGAGCCCTTATCGCGATGTTCCATGATGTTTTGATTGTACTATCGCTCTTCTCCTTGCTTTATGGACTGATGCCATTCTCACTTGAAATTGATCAGGCCTTTATTGCAGCCATTTTGACGGTGGTGGGATATTCCATCAACGATACCGTGGTAGTGTTTGACCGTATACGTGAGTTCGTAGGATTGCACAAACGTAAAGATCAGGACATCGTGATCAACGACGCCCTCAACTCGACATTGAGCCGAACCTTGAATACCTCCTTGAGTACCTTGGTCGTATTGTTGATGATCTTCTTCTTCGGAGGAGAGGTGATCCGCGGATTTGTTTTCGCATTGATCATCGGTGTCATCGTAGGTACCTACTCTTCTCTTTGCGTGGCAACACCAATTGTTGTTGACTTGAGCAAAAAGAAGAAGGCATAAGGCTTTAACATATATCGATTTATTTAGCCCCGATTCGTTCGGGGCTTTTTTTTGCTAGTACATTTGGCGACTGAATGACAACAGCAATGCTCCTTTTCTTCAATCTAGGTGGTGGCGAAATTTTCATCGTCTTAATGTTCGTGTTGCTCTTCTTTGGATCCAAACGGATCCCGGAGGTGGCACGTAACCTGGGAAGGGGCATACGCCAATTCAAGAATGCTGCGGAAGACATCCAGCGCGATATCGCGGATAGCGTGAATGATGTGAAGCAAAAAGTGGAACAAGAAAACGATAAAGAGTAATGGCGCTCAGCTGGGTTCAGCTCATAGGCGGACTCGTAATCTTGATCATCGGAGGAGACTTCCTCGTGCGCAGTTCGGTCAAACTCGCCCTCTATTTAAGGATCAGTTCTTTGGTCATCGGACTCACGGTAGTGAGTTTCGGTACTTCTTTTCCAGAGTTGGTCGTAAGTATGAACGCGGCCCTTGATGGTCACCCAGACATCTCAGTAGGAAATGTAGTAGGAAGCAATATTGCCAACTTGGCGTTGGTGCTAGGAATATCCGCTATGTTTTTCCCGATGGCGGTGCGCAGATCGACGGTGGTATTTGACTGGCCGATGCTGCTGCTATCTACGGTTTTACTTATCGTTTTTGCTTGGGATTTGCACATAGAATTGTGGGAAGGACTGGTTTTCTTCACGGGATTGATCGTGTACAATTTTGTCTTGATAAGGGGTTCACGCAAGCAGAATAGACGAGAATCTGCAGAGGTCATCGACAAAGAAATCGACGCAAGTTCTAGCGCAGATTTGATCCGCGCCCTCGTTATTTTTGGTCTAAGCCTCATCGCATTGGTAGGGGGTGCAGATCTATTGGTCAATGGTGCGGTGGGCGTCGCCCTTTCGTTTGGCATTGAAGAACGCATCATTGCAGTTTCCATCGTAGCCTTCGGCACCAGCGCGCCAGAGTTGGCAACTTCTATGATCGCCTTGTATAAAAAAGAGTCTTCGATCAGCGTCGGTAACTTGATCGGCTCAAATATTTTCAATATTCTGGGCATTCTCGGTCTCACCGCTATCGTAAGTCCGGTGGATGTGAATCCAGCCATTCTCGAGTTCGACATGTATTGGGCTCTGGCCATTCCCCTGTTGTTGTATCCTATACTTTTGACACGATTACGGGTGGCTAGGATCGAAGGTGTGCTCCTTTTCGCCACTTACGTGACGTATTTAATCTTGATTTTTTAGAAATATTCGGTTATCAACCGAAAAATAGGGGGGTGTGAATAAAATTTTACACTTTTCATGACGTCACCCCCTAAATCTGATATAGTTTTGGTCAAAATTTATAAAAAATCATGGCAAAGCTCAGATTTGAAGCACTCCAAACGCTGCTCAACCGCAAGTATGACATTCCCACAGAGAAAGCGACCAAAATCTCTGACTATTACGGTGAAAATGTGTTTCATGACCGCGCAATGCAACAATACCTATCCAAGGATATTTATAAGCGACTACAAGCATGCATGAACAACGGGAAGACGTTGGAGCGTGATCTTGCCGATGAAGTAGCGTCTGGTATGAAGGCTTGGGCGATGTCAAAAAACGTCACCCACTATACCCACTGGTTTCAGCCCTTGACCGGACGCACAGCTGAAAAGCATGACGCCTTTTTCTCACCGACAGGTGGAGGCGAGTCGTTTGAGGAGTTCGGTGGTTCCCAATTGGTTCAGCAGGAGCCAGACGCGTCTAGTTTTCCAAACGGTGGATTGAGAAATACATTCGAAGCAAGGGGATACACGGCTTGGGATCCTAGTTCTCCCGCATTCATTATAGGTGACACCCTTTGTATTCCAACCGTTTTTGTCGCGTATACTGGCGAAGCCTTAGATTACAAGGCACCCTTGCTCAAAGCCCTCTTTGCCTTGAATGAGGCTGCGGTTCCAGTAGCTCAATACTTTGATCGCAATGTTACACGAGTCATCGCGACCTTGGGGTGGGAGCAAGAGTACTTCTTGGTGGACGATGCATTGTTCCGTGCTCGGCCTGACCTTGTAATGACCGGAAGGACGGTTTTTGGACATTCCTCTTCACGCGGTCAGCAATTGGATGACCACTATTTTGGATCTATTCCTGAACGCGCTAGTGTTTTCATGCGTGATTTTGAGAAGGAGTCACATAAATTGGGTATTCCAATCAAGACGCGACATAACGAAGTAGCGCCGAATCAGTTCGAGTGCGCACCGATTTTTGAGGAGGCTAACCTGGCAGTCGATCACAACCAACTGCTCATGGATATGATGGAGAAAGTTGCGCACCGCCATGGCTTGAGGGTGCTCTTGCACGAGAAGCCATATGCAGGTATCAACGGTAGTGGAAAGCACAACAACTGGTCGCTTTCAACCGATACCGGCGTGAATTTGTTGAGTCCAGGAAATACACCCAAGACCAATATTCGTTTCCTAACCTTCTTTATAAACACGATTAAGGCGGTACACGATCACGCAGACTTGCTGCGCGCGTCGATTGCCTCGGCGGGTAACGACCACCGATTAGGTGCCAACGAGGCCCCTCCGGCGATCATTTCTGTATTCATCGGATCGCAACTCACCCAGGTATTGAACGACCTCGAGAAAAAGGTCAAGGACAAGGGAATGTCACCAGACGAAAAGACAGAAGTCAAATTGAATATCGGAAGAATTCCAGAGATTTTGTTGGACAATACTGATCGAAACCGCACTTCGCCTTTTGCGTTTACGGGAAACAAATTTGAGATGCGAGCCGTGGGTTCCCAGGCCAACTGCGCCGCACCAATGATCGTGATGAATAGCATCATGGCCAATCAATTGAAGCTTTTCAAGAACGATGTGGATTCCCTGATCAAAAAAGGAAAGAAGAAAGATGAGGCCATTTTGACCGTATTGAGAAAATACGTCATGGAGTCGCGCAACATCCTTTTCGAAGGAAATGGTTATGGCGATGAGTGGGTAAAGGAAGCAGCAAGGAGAGGATTGTCTAACATCAAGACGACCCCTCACTGCTTAGATGTGTATCTCCGAAAGGAATCTGTGAAATTATTTACGGATCTAGATGTGATGAGTCCTCAAGAACTCGAAGCGCGCACTGAGATTTATCAGGAAAATTATAAGATGAAGATTCAAATCGAATCCAGGGTGATGGGAGATCTATGCATGAATCACATCATTCCGGCGGCAATCACCTACCAAAACAAGGTGATCGAAACCTTCAAGAATCTCAAGGAGGTTTACGCAGGCAGTGACTTGAAGCGACTCGCGGCACCGCACGACAAGATCATTAAGGAGATTTCCGAACGCATTGCTGCGGTGCAAGAACTTGTGCACGAAATGATTCAGGAACGCAAAAAAGCCAATGTACTGGAAGAGGAGCGCGATGCAGCAATGTGGTACTGTGAAAAGGTGATTCCTTTCATGACTGACATCCGATATCAGGTTGATAAGCTGGAACTTGTGGTAGAAGATGACCTTTGGCCACTTCCTAAGTACCGAGAAATGCTCTTCTCCCGTTGATTTGAAGGAGTTTATAAAAAACAGGCCTCATTTAGGGCCTGTTTTTTTTTGAGCGCCAAGCCAATATCATATTTCATTAGATTTGTCGGTCTTGTGATTCGCAAGGATACACGACTTGAAGAATAACTAGAAGAAACGTGAAGCGTATGATTTACTTAAGGGGAGCTTTAGGCACTCTTTGCTTTGTGATCATTTCAACCATCGCATTCGGTCAGAAGAGTCTGACGAAAGAAGCCGACTTGATTTATCAGGCGGGTTCCTATTTTGCGGCCGTTGATGCTTACAAAAAGGCATATTCAAAAGAGAAGAGTCAATCTGAAAAAGCCAGGATTCTGTTTAGAATTGGCGATTCGTATCGATTGATTCAGGAGCCTGACCAGGCCGAAGTATGGTACCTAAAGGCAGAGGCAGCCGAATACCCTGACCCTTTGATTTTTGTGCACCTCGGTGACATCTTGCGTGTTCAAGGGGAATATGAAGAATCCATTGAGCGCTATCGCACGGCAGCGGGTAAAGCTTCGGGTGAAATCAAAGCCACAGCTGAAAAGGGCATTTCCGCGTGTGAAAAGGCCGTTAAATGGCAAAAGTCGCCGGCGCGTTACGTCGTCAATAACGAAGTACAGCTCAATTCGAAATTCTATGATTTCAGCCTGATTTACGCCGATAAGAAATTAGAAAGTGTACTGTTCACCTCCTCACGTCCAGCAGCCTCTGGCAATTCGATCGATGAGATTTATGGTGAAAGTTTCAGTGATATTTACTTCTCAGAACGTGACAACAAAGGGAAATGGTCAACACCGGTTCCTTTGGCTGAAAATATCAATAGCGAAGCGAACGAAGGAGCGGCTCACTTAGATAGTAAGTTCAGCCAGCTATATTTTACCCGATGCGGATACGACAAGAACAAGCCATTTGGCTGTCAAATCTATACGGCGCGTAGTCAAGGTCAAGCCTACGCAGACCCTGAATTGCTTGATTTTGGTATCGACGATACCACAGCGGCCGGACATCCGGTGGCTATAGACGATGAGTTGATCCTGTTTGCCTCAGATATGTACGGTGGACAAGGCGGGAAAGACCTGTGGACCATCCGCTATGATAAGAAAGCTAAGCTTTGGGGACCTGCTGTTAACCTGGGTCCAGACATCAATACGGCAGGAAATGAAATGTTCCCTTACGTTCATGCGAACGGAGACCTTTACTTCGCTTCTAGCGGCCATGTAGGAATGGGTGGACTTGATATTTTCAAGAGTAAAATGAAAGGGCAAGAAGTGGAAGATTTGAAGTGGGGAGCTCCTGAAAATTTGGGTGCTCCGATCAATTCATCTGCAAACGATTACGCGATCATTTGGGAAGAGGATAAAGACAGAGGGTTCTTTACTTCAGACCGGCGCGGCGGAAAAGGCGGCGATGACATCTATAGCTTTATGATGCCCCCGCTGATCTTCAAATTGGAAGGAACGGTAACGGATGTTGATACCAAGGAGCCACTTGGCGACGTCAAGGTGAGCATCGTTGGAACAGATGGTTCAGTGGGTGAAGTGAAGACAGATCCAACGGGACATTATGAATTTGAAACGAGGGATAACGAAGAGCGTTACATCCTTGAGAGTACCTCCTATACAGTAGAAGTTACTGCCATTGAGCAAGCAGCTTCTAACGGACACAAATACCTCGGGGCGAAAGGCCAAGAGACGACGGTTGGGCTAAAAGAGTCAACTGCATTCGTGAAAGACTTCGCGCTATTGTGCGCTGATTGTAACAAGGAGATCAAGATGCCATTGGTTTTGTATGAACTTGGAAAGTGGGATCTCATGGTCGACGAATCAAAGAACATCAACTCTAAGGATTCATTAGAATACCTGTTCAGTATCCTGTCTGAGAATCCAACCATTATCGTGGAATTGGCAGCACATACCGATACGCGTGGATCGGATAAGTCGAACCAGATCTTATCTCAGAAGCGGGCTGAAACCTGTGTGAAGTACCTTATTGATAGGGGCATTGAGCCGGAACGTATGGTTCCTGTAGGATACGGCGAAACGCGTCCGATCATCAGTGATGCTCAAATCGCTGCATTGCCCTCCGAAGAAGAAAGAAACGCTGCGCACCAGAAGAACCGTCGTACCGTATTCCAGGTATTGAGTTTTGACTTTATCCCGAAAGACACCGATGGCGACACTGGTTCTAAGTAGATACACAACATAAAAGGAACCGTATGAGTGCAGCGTTGCTCATACGGTTTTTTATTTCCTGAAACCATGGATGTAAGCGACAAATATTCAGCAAGGGGTGTTTCGGCGGGAAAGGCCGATGTGCACAACGCCATCAAGAACATCGACAAGGGACTCTTTCCAGGAGCTTTCTGTAAGATCATCCCCGACGTATTGACCAACGACGAAAACAAGTGCTTGGTGATGCACGCGGATGGCGCAGGCACGAAGTCTTCCTTGGCTTATGCTTATTGGAAGGAGACGGGTGATCTAAGCGTGTGGAAGGGCATTGCGCAAGACGCAGTGGTGATGAATACGGATGACCTGCTTTGCGTTGGAGCAAAGGGTCCTATTGCGCTTTCCTCCACCATTGGAAGGAACAAGCATGAAATTCCTGGTGAAGTAATCAAGGCCATCATTGAGGGCACGGAAGAACTCTTGCAGAGCATGCGTGAGCATGGATTCGATATCTACTCTACCGGAGGCGAGACGGCCGACGTTGGTGATCTGGTGCGCTCCATCATCGTTGACAGTACGGTAACGGCAGTGATGGATCGATCAGAAGTGATCGACAACAGCAACATTCAGGCAGGAGATGTGATCGTAGCCCTGGCGTCCGATGGTCAAGCCAAGTATGAAACCCATTGGAATGCCGGTATGGGCTCCAATGGACTCACTTCAGCACGCCATGACATGTTCAATAAGCAAGTAGCGCAGAAGTACCCGGAGAGCTTTGATGCTGCGATGGGAAATGATCTCGCATACGTTGGTCCTTACTTCCTTACGGATAGGATCGAAGGAGTTCCCGTCGATGCGGGTAAAATGGTGCTTTCACCCACCCGAACTTATGCGCCAGTCATGATGCGCGTGTTCGCAGAACTGAAAGGGCAAATCCACGGAATGATCCATTGCTCGGGCGGAGGGCAGACCAAAGTCATGCACTTCATGCAGCAAAACCATGTCATCAAGGATAATCTCTTTGATACGCCCATTCTTTTTCGCTTGATCCAAGAGCATTCTGAAACCGCTTGGAAGGAGATGTATCAAGTCTTTAACATGGGCCATCGCCTCGAGCTCTATTTGAACGAACAACACGCATCTAGCGTAGTTGATATTGCACATTCCTTTGGGATAGAAGCGAAAGTCATCGGTAGAGTAGAGGCAAGCGAGAACGCGAAGTTGAGCATACATCACCGCGGTGAGGTGATCAAATACAACCAGTCTTGATCCATGAGTAAGCTGATCCCAAAATTAGAGGCCATAAAGGAGCGCTGGGCTGAAGTTGAACTCAAGCTTTCAGACCCAGAGATCACCGGCGATATGAAACGCTACGTGAAGCTGAACAAGGAGTACAGCGAGCTCGATGCCATCGTAAAAGCATACGACAAATACAAGGATATGCTGGACAACTTGGCCAGTACCAAAGTAATGTTGGATACGGAGAAGGATCCTGAGATGCGCGAGATGGCGAAAGAAGAGTTGTACATGCTCGAGGATGCCATTCCGGTAATCGAGGATGAAATTAAGTTTATGTTGATCCCTAAGGATCCGGAAGACGGCAAGAATGCTGTTCTTGAGATCAGAGCGGGAACCGGAGGCGATGAGGCGAGTTTATTCGCTGGAGACCTTTACCGAATGTACGCTCGGTACATGGAAAAGCAGGGGTGGACAGTTGAACTAGTAGATGAGACGGAAGGTACCGCCGGCGGATACAAGGAAATCGTTTTGAAGGTTACGGGGGATGATGTGTATGGAACGTTGAAGTACGAGGCCGGCGTGCATCGTGTACAGCGCGTACCTGAAACGGAAACCCAAGGTCGCGTGCACACATCGGCGGCAACGGTTGCTGTTTTGCCAGAGGCGGAAGAGGTAGACGTTGAGATCAACCCAGCTGACTTGCACTATCAAACTGCCCGATCGAGTGGAGCAGGTGGACAGAACGTCAATAAGGTTGAGACGAAGGTGCAGTTGACCCATAAGCCAACGGGGATTATGATTCAGTGTCAGGTGTCGAGAAGCCAGTTGGCGAACCGTGAAATGGCGCTGGAATTACTCCGTTCAAAGCTGTATGAAATTGAGCTGAACAAACACTTGAATGAAATATCATCGAAGCGGAAGACCATGGTCTCTTCGGGTGATCGAAGTGCGAAGATTCGAACCTACAACTATCCACAAGGAAGGGTTACCGATCACAGGATTGGACTGACCCTCTATAACCTCGATGCGTTGATGAATGGTGATATTCAAAAGGTGATCGACGAATTGAAGATCGCCGAGAATGCAGAAAAATTGAAGGAAGGAGAAACCGCATAACGAAAGGCAATGAATAAAGAAGCATTGGTCGAATTGATCCGAAGGAAGCAATCCTTCTTATGTGTAGGACTCGACACTGATCCTGACAAGCTGCCTGAGCACCTTGGCAAGGATGCGGAGGCGGTGTACTTGTTCAACCGCTCCATCATCGAATCTACGCTTCCCTACGCGGTGAGCTACAAACTCAACATCGCATTTTACGAAGCCATGGGAACGGCCGGCTGGGATGTACTGAAGCGCACCATTGATCTGATTCCAAAGGGTGAAGCCTTAATCATAGCGGATGCCAAGCGCGGAGACATTGGCAACACTGCTGCGCGTTACGGAAAGGCCTTCTTTGAAACCTTTGACTGTGATGCGATTACGGTCAACCCGTACATGGGCGAAGATTCGATCACGCCTTTTCTGGAATATGCGGATAAATGGACAATAGTGCTTGGCTTAACCTCGAATAAAGGAGCTCAGGACGTTGAACTGCTTGAATTGAAAGACGGTCGCTTCGTGTTTGAGGCCGTGATCGAAAGAGTGGCTCAATTGGGTTCACCTGAAAATCTCATGTTCGTAGTTGGAGCGACGCAAACCGATTACCTCAGGCGCGTAAGAAACCTCATTCCTGACCACTTTCTACTCGTGCCGGGGGTTGGAGCGCAAGGAGGGAAGTTGAAAGACTTAAAACCACTGATGAATGAAGACGTCGGACTCTTGGTAAATTCATCGAGAAAGATTATTTATGCTTCATCGAAGGGCGACTTCGCTGAGCGGGCTGCTGATGAGGCAGCGGCCATGCAAGCACAGATGCAAGAAATGCTCGCCTGACGGTGAGCACGGATGAAAGAGGAATTTTTACACTTTATTTGGCAGCATCGCCTATACGATGTTGTGCGCCTGATGACCACAGATGGGGATGGAATAACCGTTATGCAGACCGGCTTCCTGAATCGATCATCGGGCCCAGACTTTAGCGAGGCTCGGATTCGGTTCGGTCAAACAACCTGGGCGGGCTCCGTAGAAATACACCTTCGTTCAAGCGATTGGTACGCCCATGGGCATGATTCGGACACAGCGTATGACAATGTCATCCTGCATGTCGTATATGACCATGACCGAGAAGTGACTACCACTTTAGGAGATGTGATTCCAACCCTCGAACTGAGAGGCCGCATCCGGAAAGCCTTCCTCCTTAAATACGCACAGCTGCAAAAGAGCAAGTCAGAAGTGCCCTGTGCGAAGTCCTTGTCGGATATACCCCCTATCGTATGGCGAAGTTGGCTTGACCGAGTCCTCACAGAGCGACTAGAGCGTAAGGCGGGTGAGGTTGAGCTTCACTTGAAACATCAAGAAGGACATTGGCTTCAGGTGTATTACACCTTGCTGGCGGGTTACCTCGGGGGGAATTGGAACAAACTGCCCATGGTTGAATTGGCGCGGCGCGTACCCTTGCGCATTCTTGGACTCTACAAGGATGATTCTTTAAAGCGCGAGGCGATCTTATTGGGGACCGCCGGATGGATACCTCACCATTCCGCGGATCCCTATGTGAAGCTTTTGCAACGGGAATTTGAGCACTTGAGGAATAAACATTCCATCGAACCGCTGCAGCAATTGTGGAAGACAGGAAGGATTCGTCCGGACAATGCCCCCGTTCATCGTATTGTCCAATTGTCAGGACTGTGCGCGGAAATAGAAGAGGCTTTCGAGCAATTGATTGAACATGGCACATACGACTGGCGCAATGTTTCCTTATCCCGCTCTGATTTTTGGGATCGAAACCTTGGCTTTGCGATTCCTCGGCGCAATAAGAATGAAAGAATCTCTCAGAGTGTGAGCGACCTCTTGGCCATCAACGTGCATGCGCCCTTACTTTTTCAGTATGGACTTCATACAGGAGATGTTGGATTAAGGGAGCGCGCCATCGAAGGCCTACGCTCTGTTGCGCCTGAAAACAATGTGGTCGTTAGAAATTGGGCGAAATGGGTCGGGCGCCCAGAATCAGCGGCAGACACCCAAGCATTGCTGGAGTTGAATACGTGTTATTGTACTCCTAAAAAATGCGTAATTTGCAACGTTGGTAGATCGATAATCAGCCGGGCATGAAAGAAGAATTTCAAGCTTTCTTGGAGAGACAGGCCTTTGGGGTCTGCGAGTGGTTAGGAGAAAAGTGGGGCATTAAATCCTCGCGGATCCGCATGTATTTTATTTACATCTCCTTCTTCACATTTGGTTCGCCAATCATCATCTACTTTGTCTTGTTGTTCTGGATAGAAAACAAGGATTTCTTTCGGACCAAGCGTCCAACCATTTGGGATTTCTAAGTAGCGACCCACTTGAGACAACTGCGATTCATCCTGAATTTTAAGTACTTCAAAGAGATGTACTATGCCGTGGGTTTCCTCGTGGCCGTATTGATCAGTGGTACTCTGGGATTCATGTATATAGAGGATTATTCACTTCTGGATGCCTTTTACATGACGGTGATCACAGTGTCGACCGTGGGATTTGGTGAGATCAGAGAACTGCACCCCATTGGAAAGCTTTTCACATCCGTCCTTATCATCACTACTTTCGGTACGTTCGCGTACGTAGTAAGTACGATTACGCGATATTTGATCTCTGGTGAGTACAAGATTTATTTAAAGGACTTTCAAAATTTGCATGAGCTCGAGAAATTAGACCAACACGTGATCATTTGTGGCTATGGACGAAATGGCCGGCAAGCGGTCAAAACCTTGACAGCCCATAAGCAGCCATTCGTAATCCTTGAATCTGACTCCGACTTGATCCAAAAGATTCAAGAACAGGAGCCGGGTTTGCTGATTATCGAAGGAGATGCAACAGATGACTTCGTTATCACCAAAGCAGGAATCGACCGTGCGAAGGCGCTTATCACCACTTTGCCAAGGGATACGGATAATCTTTTCGTGGTCCTTACGGCAAGGGAGATCAATAAATCCCTCACGATCATTTCACGCGCTTCGGATGACCGCAGCGAGAGTAAACTGCGCATCGCTGGAGCGAACAATGTAATCCTACCAGATAAGGTTGGGGGGTCGCACATGGCTTCATTGGTCACTACGCCAGATCTCATGGAATTCTTAGATCACATCTCAATGATGGGTGAGGATGAGACTACCCTGGTCGAAATCCAGTTTAAGAACCTTCCTGCTGACTTTGAGCATAAGTCCATTGTGGAATTGGAAAGACGGTATCAAACGGGTGCGCGCATCATCGGATTTAAAACGCCAGAGAACCGCATCATTGTAAATCCGTCCCCTGAAACCGAACTCGTGCCAAAGTCCAAGCTTTTCGTGCTGGGCAACATTCATCAGATCGTGCGACTGAAAGAGGCTTTGCACATCGATGAGTAAACGCGTCCTCCTTACAGGATCGACCGGATTGATCGGTCGTCATGTTTCGAGAACATTGCACGGCAAACACGAGCTCCTTCTCACTTCGCATACTGGACAGAAGATTTCGGAGGGACTGACACAGCCGTTTGATCTTAGAAAAGTAGATCACATTTCCGCTTGGCTTGGCAGCTTAAAACCAGAGGTCGTTATTCATACGGCTGCCGTCACCTCCGCCGACGTAGCGGCTAAATCTCCAGAAGAAGCTGAGTTAATCAACGTGGGCGCGACGCGTAAAATCGCAGAATGGTGCGCTGAACACGGGGCCAGAATGATCCATTTTTCGACTGATTTTGTGTTTGACGGATCGATGTCAGACAAGGTCGAAACGGATGAGCCAGCTCCGCTGAGCTGGTACGGTGAAACCAAGCTGAAGAGTGAATCCGTGCTGCGTGAAGTACTGGATGACCATGTGATCATACGACCTATACTAGTGTATGGTCGAGCAGAAGCCTTGTCTCGGTTAAACTTTCCTTTGTTGGTAGTCGCGAAGTTGAGTGCAGGTGAAACCATGCGCATCACATCGGACCAATTTCGAATGCCCACCTATGCGCAGGATGTAGCTGCCGCTGTGGATCAACTTGTGGATCATTCATTCACTGGCACAATGCATTTGGCGGGTCCGGATTTTGTCAATGTATTCGCTTTTGCGGAGCGGGTAGCGGCGTTATTTGGACTAGACACTCATTTGCTTCAGCCCGTTACAACGCAAGAAATGCAATTCCCAGCGCAGCGTCCGTTGATCAGCGGCTTTGATACTTCCCTCGCTCAGAGCGAGATAGGGTGGGCGCCCATGGGAATCAATCAAGCCCTTTCTCAAATGATGGTGGACATGGTGGTGTAAACGGTTCGCTTTGATTTCTATATTTGGCCAACTCCAATCAATTATGAGGTCATTACTTTCCAAGTCTTTGCTACTTATCGTAGCGCTTTTATCGTCAACGAGTCTGCTTGCCCAAGAGGCTGCCGAACGAACCATTGATGATGTGATCAATGATTTTATGGAGCCGATTACAAGCTCCATGATGGACGTGATTTTCTTCACCATTCCCATCGGCTCGATGGACATTCCGTTCGTTCTTGTTTGGTTAATCGTTGGGGCATTGTTCTTTACGGTGTACATGGGTTTCATCAACATCAAAGGATTCAAGCATGCGATTGAGGTAGTCAGTGGCAAGTATGACAATCCGGATGATGCGGGAGAAGTATCGCATTTTCAGGCGCTAACGGCGGCGTTGTCCGGTACTGTCGGAGTAGGTAACATTGCGGGTGTCGCCATCGCGATTTCATTGGGAGGTCCAGGTGCCACCTTTTGGATGATCAGCGCTGGATTCATCGGTATGTCGTCAAAATTTGTGGAGTGTACGCTCGGCCTCAAGTACCGTAAGGAGATGCCTGATGGAAGCGTATCGGGAGGCCCTATGTATTATTTGAGCCAAGGATTAGCGAAGCAAGGAAAGGCAAGGTTAGGAAAGATTTTAGCAGTCATTTTTGCCATCGCCTGCATTGGAGGATCATTTGGTGGAGGTAACATGGTTCAAATCAATCAGGCAACGCAGCAGCTCATTGACGTGACAGGTGGTGAGGCCAGTATGTTTTTTGAAAGAGGATGGATCTTTGGCGTGATCATGGCCGTCATCGTGGGGGCGATTATCATCGGAGGCATTAAGAGCATTGCCCGAGTAACCGATAAGGTTGTACCATTCATGGTGGGCATCTACGTTTTGGCCGCCTTGATCGTCATTGGGGTGAATATCGAGAATGTCGGCTGGGCATTTGAACAAATATTTGTCGGGGCATTTAGTCCAGATGCAATGTATGGAGGCTTTGTCGGCGTGCTTGTATTGGGCTTCAAACGGGCTGCATTCTCTAATGAGGCGGGTATCGGATCCGCATCCATCGCCCACTCTGCGGCAAAGACGGATGAACCCGTGAGTGAGGGAATCGTAGCCCTGCTTGAACCATTCATTGATACAGTGGTGATTTGCACCATGACAGCGTTGGTAATCATTTTCGCCAACTATGGACAATACACACCCGTTGAGGCTTTCGATGCAGCTTCCACTGGAGGAAATGCCGCGGGCATTGGATTGACTTCGTCGGCATTCGCGGAGACCATCAGTTGGTTTCCGGTGGTGCTCAGCGTTGCCGTTATACTCTTTGCCCTTTCAACCATGATCAGCTGGAGCTATTATGGCATCAAGGCATGGACCTACCTCTTTGGGGATAGCAAAGCGTCCATCACAACCTATAAAGTCATCTTCTGTATGCTGATTGTAGTGGGAGCCGCGATCAGCGCGAACCAAGTCTTTGATTTTGGCGATGCTATGATCTTTGCCATGTGTTTCCCGAACGTGCTCGGATTGTACTTCCTCTCCAAAGAGGTGAAGATTGATCTGAAGAGTTATTTGGCTCGTATCAAATCAGGCGAGATCAAGGCCTATAAGTAAATCATTGCCAATGAGGTGGAGGCAAGTGCTACGGAATTATTTCACCTTCAATCGTCGCGAACGCAGGGGAATCATACTCCTTCTTGCCGTGCTTGGAGTTTTGCTCTGTGTACAGGTCTGGCTACGCATGACCCCAAGTGCCTTGGAAGTCACGGATGCACTTGACCCTTCGATGGTCTTTGTGGAGGATCCGCGGGTTAGCAGACAGGCGTTTTTGGATACGATGGTGGATCCTGAGGATTCCGTTGAAGTATCTCGATCGCTCGATGGGGTAGTTTGGCATCCTTTCGATCCCAATACAGCTACCTCAGAAGATTTGCATGCACTCGGACTCGATGAGAGGATTGCGGAGCGATTGGTGCATTTTCGAGAAAAGGGAGGTACCTTTTCTGGGGTTGCAGACTTGCACGTAGTCTACGGAATGGATAGTTCCTGGGTGGATGCGGCGGCATCTTATGTGACCATTGAAGTCTCTCCCATGCAAGAGCAGAAGCAAAAGGAGCGTGAAGAGAAAGTGCAAATGGCATTGATCGACTTAAACCGGGCAGACACCACTGCTTTAATGTCGATTCGTGGCGTCGGTGCCTTTTACGCCCGAGAAGTTGTCAAGCTGCGCGATCGATTAGGAGGATTCTTCCGCTACGACCAGTTGCTGGATGTCTACCACATGAGGGATGAAACATTGACGAACATCGCAGAAAATAGTTTTATCGATACAACGCTCGTCACCAAGATCAACATCAACGCTTGTTCTGTAGACCCGCTGGGAAAGCATCCCTACCTAACTTGGAAGCAGGCCAAGGTCATTGTCTCCTACCGACAGCAGCACGGTCCGTATAGTCATCCTCGAGAAATCACGAACACACGCATGGTATCCGACTCCATATACCTTAAAATTGCACCCTATTTGATCTCACGATGAGCATCGCCACGCGGCTAGAAGCAGCTATACGTACCATACCTGATTTCCCCAAAAAGGGAATACAGTTCAAGGATATAACCCCGGGGTTGAAAGATCCTGCGCTGTGTGCTCAGATCGTGGATGCGCTTGTGGAACCGTTCATCGAGATGAACGTAGACATGATCGCTGGCATCGAAAGCAGGGGCTTCCTCTTTGGACCGCTGATGGCACAACGACTGGGATGTGGGTTTACCCTAGTTCGAAAAAAAGGCAAATTGCCTGGTATGACCCTTGACCAATCCTACGATCTGGAGTACGGTCAAGCGGTGATAGAAATCCATGCTGACGCACTGGATAAGGGTAAAAGGGTGGTGATTCATGATGATCTTCTAGCCACTGGTGGTACAGCAGCAGCGGCCGGGTCATTGATCCAAAAAGCCGGGGGAGAAATTTTGGGGTTCAACTTCCTGATTGAATTAGCATTTTTGGAGGGAGCTAAGCAGCTCAGACCGTATGGTAAGAACATTGTTTCAATCGTAAAATACAGCTAGCATGGAATTCGGGAATTACGAGAATCAGGAGATGATCACGCAAATGGTGCGCGACTTCGCAGAGAAGGAAATTCGTCCCAAGATGATGGAGTGGGATGAAAAGCAGCATTTTCCAGTCGACCTGTTTAAGAAAATGGGAGAACTCGGAATGATGGGGGTGTGTGTTCCCCAAGAATATGGGGGCGCGGGCTTCGGATACTTTGAATACTACACCATCGTCAGCGAGCTCGCTCGGGTATGTGGATCCATTGGGCTGAGCGTAGCGGCGCATAACTCCCTTTGCACCAATCACATTCTGATGTTTGGAACCGAAGATCAAAAACGAAAGTGGATACCAAAACTGGCTACGGCGGAATGGATTGGAGCCTGGGGCTTGACAGAAACGGGGACAGGGTCTGATGCCGGCGGCATGAACACCACGGCGGTCAGAGATGGAGACGATTGGGTGATAAACGGAAGTAAGAATTTCATCACCCACGCCATCAGTGGTGACGTATCAGTGGTGATCGTTAGAACAGGAGAAAAAGGCGATTCCCATGGCATGACCACATTTGTGATTGAGAAAGGAACCCCAGGATTTTCAGGAGGAAAGAAGGAAAATAAGTTGGGAATGCGGGCTTCTGAAACGGCAGGGTTGTTCTTTGACGATTGCCGCGTACCCAATGGGAATATGCTGGGCGTGGTAGGCGATGGCTTTGTCCAGGCCATGCAGATCCTTGATGGGGGACGCATTTCCATTGCAGCTCTCTCAGTGGGTATCGCAAAAGGAGCCTTGGATGCTTCTGTGAAGTATTCGAAGGAACGCGAGCAATTTGGCAAGCCCATTTCACAGTTCCAAGCCATCGCCTTCAAATTGGCGGACATGGCTACAGAGGTAGAGGCAGCAGAATTGCTCACCCTCCAAGCGGCAGATTTGAAGAACCGAGGTTTGAACGTGACAAAGCAATCGGCAATTGCGAAGTACTACGCATCAGAAGTGGCGGTTCGCTGTGGAAATGAAGCGGTGCAAATCTTTGGTGGATATGGCTTTACAAAGGATTTTCCTGCGGAGAAGTTCTACAGGGATGCTAAGCTATGCACGATCGGAGAGGGAACCTCTGAAATCCAGAAACTCGTTATCTCAAGAGAAATCCTCAAATAATTGTTGGAGATTAGAATTATTTCTAACTTCGCGCCCCCAATTAAGAAGAGTATATGTTGATTATTCCAGTAAAAGAAGGCGAGTCTATTGAGAAGGCTCTTAAGAAGTATAAGAAGAAATTCGAGCGCACAGGCGTTATGAAGCAGCTTCGTAAACGTCAGAAGTTCACCAAGCCTTCTATTTTAAATCGCGAGCAAAAGCTCAAGGCGATTTACAAGAATGTTAAGTACGGTACGGAAGAGTAATCACTCTCTGCATAACTTTAGGAAAAGATCCATCCCAATAGGGTGGATCTTTTTTATTTTGGTGAAGTCGCTCCATGGCTATCAAAACCAACATAGAAGACTTTCTGGATCACCTGGCTTATCAAAAGAGGTACAGTGGTCACACCGTCAAGGCCTACCGGACAGATCTGCTGGCATTTGCTGACTACATTGAGGTGTTCTATGAGACCATCGCATTGCAAGAGGTGACACGTAGGATGATCAGTTCCTTTATTGCGGATCAAGCAGAGATAGGCATCGCTCCACGATCCATCCATCGGAAATTGAGTGCTATTCAATCCTTTTTGAACCATGGGATGAAAGAAGCTTGGGTCACTCAAAATACGGCTAAGCATATTCAGCGGCCGAAGACGTCAAAACACCTTCCGAAGGTCATGCGCAGCGAGCAGATCGAGGAGTTGTTTTCCCCAGACCAGTTTACCAATGATTTCGAAGGCCGGCGTGATCATGCGCTTCTCGCCGTTTTTTATGCCTGTGGATTGCGACGAGATGAGTTGATAGAGTTAAAATCTGACAACGTTGATTTTTCGGCAGGGCAGTTGAAGGTCTTGGGCAAGCGCAATAAGGAACGGATCCTACCGCTTGGGGCATCTGTATTGAAGCTGATCCAGGACTATTTGCTGGAACGCAAAGAGGTAGAAGGGGTAGCAGATACTCCACAGGTCTTTGTCACGGCGAAAGGACAGAAAATGTATCCCAATCTTGTATATACGATTGTAAAAAATTATCTTTCGAAAGTGACTACAATGGAACAGCGTAGTCCCCACGTTCTAAGGCACACATTTGCCACGCACTTATTAAACGAAGGAGCAAACTTGCAGTCGATCAAAGAACTTCTTGGTCATTCCAGCTTAGGCACTACTCAGGTCTATACGCATACTTCGTTGGAGAAATTGAAAGACGTTTACAAACAAGCTCATCCAAGGAGCAAAAAATAAAGTCAAATGGAAATCAAAGTTCATTCGATCCACTTCGACGCGGATCACAAGCTCATCAACTTCATCGAATCTAGGGTGAAGAAGTTAGACCTCTATTGTAGTGATATCATATCTACGGAGGTCTATTTACGATTGGATAAAAACAATGATGAAGGAAACAAGGTCGCAGAGATCCGTTTGAATACCCCAGGGAAGGAGATGTTTGCCAAAAAACAGTGTAAAAGTTTCGAAGAAGCGACGGATTTGGCAGCTGAGGCATTGAGGCGTCAGGTGAGAAGAAAGAAAGGTAAACTCCAACAAGTGTATTGAGCCCCATGAACTGGGCAAAGTAGAGGGCTTTCGAAAAAAACGATTGTTCTATTGTTTCAATTGAAACTATGTCTAAATTTGCAGACCTTTTTCGAGGGGGTCTGCATTTTTTATGTAGTTCATTGAAATACATCTTTTGCCGGTGTAGCTCAGTTGGCCAGAGCAGCTGATTTGTAATCAGCGGGTCGGGGG
>JABMOM010000035.1 GCA_013204105.1 Flavobacteriales bacterium | reverse complement strand
CCTTCGTGTTTAAAAAATGCCGATGGTACCTATTACAAGAATAGCTTTGGCTTGGATCCCAAGATCGTCAACAAGTGTTTGAACCTGGCGTCTCAAGCCCGCAAGGCAAGCATTCCAATTACTACGTTCATGATCGCGCGTGATCCCTATCTGCAGCAATTTATCCAAGATTTTACCGAGGCGAATAAAGGCAAGGCCTTCTACACAAGCCTGCAAGGACTCGGCGATTTTGTGTTTGAAGATTACGAGAAGAATAGAAGGAGAAACGTACGTTGATCAGATCACTTAGAAGTGATTTTCAAACCGAGTAATTCATCAATAGAGCTAGCCGTAATGATATAGACTCCTGCGGGAATCTGAGGCCCTGCGGTGACCACCAGTTCTCCTGCCGAAACTTGGAGGGCATCGTTCAGGTAGAATTCTTTACCCGACGGATCGCGAAGAACAAGCAAGGCTTGTTGACCTGCAAAGGAAGTTACCTTCAACTTTTCGGGTGTGTCGTTCGGGTTCTTGGCTGTAATGAAGCTTCCTTTTGAAAGTCTGTTCAGACCATAAAATACAGGAGCAATGCCGGAATAAGCATAGTCTCCGTTTGTCATCACCTCCTTAATGCGATAATAGGACCACCCAGGAAGTGGCTGGCTATCAATTTCAAAGAATTCCATTTGCTTGGGACTATCGCCGTCATCCGGGATCTTTCGGTAGGGCTCAAAAGTTTTAGCATCTCGACTGCGCTCGATGAAGAAATGGGCAATGTCTTTACGAGATTTAGTACTCCAAGTGATCTTCACATGATCCTCCTGACTGTAGACGTTGTAATCAGTGAGCTTTGATTTTATCAGCCCGCCATCACCAGAATAATACATAAACCCTGTAAGGACAATGAATATCGATAAGAGAGTAAGTAATTTTTTCATCTAGATCTCGAGATGGTTCTCTTCCTTAGGTGGTCTGGGTTCTTCAATAAATGAGCACGGTCAATCCAATCAGGCTTTCCAAAGATGATGCCGCAATTGTATAAGGTCCCGTCGGCAATCCAGATCCCGGTTCTACATAGAACCCAAGTTCGTTTGCTCTAATCGGTTTATCATACAAAAACTCGTCACCTTTTTGATCACGAAGCACTAATATAAAGGACTTTCCGTCAAAGTGCGACAAAGATACTTTTTGTGGCGTGTCTTTGACCACTGATTTAGGCGTCATGCGTACTCCTTTTATAAGATGCTCTAAACCAATGAATACAGGTAGGGCTGGCGTGTAATTTACCTCGCCAGACTCCGTTAATTCTCGGATTCTGTAATAGGACCACCCGCTGAACGGCTCGAAATCTACCTCAAGAATTTTCTTAGTTGGTCCGTCTTCATTGGGGCCTTTGGTTTTTTTCCAAACAACGAAATGTTCGTTATCATCACTTTTCTCTAAAAAGTACGTTTTTATCGTGGCTCCTTTCTTTGGATGCCAACTCACCTTTACCTGGTCATTGTCATCGTCTGGATAAACAAAGAACTCCTCAAAGTTCTCCATGTTGTAATTGAAACTGCTGAGGATAAGCACGCAACCCAGGAGAGCGATATTTCTTATGAGCCGATACAAGACGAGTTTGATAGCGGCAAATGTAAGGCTCTGGCGCCAACGAAATCAAGCACAGTGTTAAGCTTTTGGGGCTTGGTTTGTGAAACAATTTGTCCGTCGTTTGTTACTCTTATTCTAAAGACATTTCCCACATGAAAAAGGCTGCGACATTAGGCGAACTAAAGGCCACTGGTTATGAGTACAAAGGCATTAAGGAAGAACTACGTTCTAACTTGATACGAAGCATCGAAACAGGCGAGGATCCGTTTGATGGTGTTGTGGGTTATCACGAGACGGTCATACCTCAGCTGGAGCGCGCTATCTTGGCAAAACATAATTTGAGCTTGCTCGGCCTAAGGGGACAAGCTAAAACTACGATTGCTCGGATGATGGTTCGTTTGTTAGATGAGTACATTCCAGCCATCGACGGGACTGAATTGAACGAGGATCCGTTGCAGCCCATTACCAAAGAGGCTAAAAGACTCATCGAGGAAAAGGGCAATGACACTCCGATCCGCTGGATTCATCGTTCGGAAAGGTATACGGAGAAATTGGCTACGCCAGATGTTTCTGTGGCCGACCTGATCGGTGACTTGGATCCCATAAAAGCTGCTAATTTAAAACTGAGTTTTTCTGATGAAGGAGCCATTCATTATGGATTGGTGCCGCATTCTAACCGCGGGATTTTCGTCATCAATGAACTGCCTGACTTGCAACCGCGGATCCAAGTAGCATTGTTCAACATACTCCAAGAAGGCGATATTCAAATCCGGGGATTTAAAGTGAGATTGCCACTCGACATTCAATTCGTGTTTACTTCTAACCCGGAGGACTATACGAACCGAGGATCGATTATCACGCCGCTCAAGGACAGGATTCAAAGTCAGATCATCACCCACTACCCTATGAGCATTGATGACTCTCGAGTCATCACTCGACAGGAGGCTCGTATTGAAGCAGCACAGCGTGAGAAGATTGAAGTGCGTCCGCTCCTCGATGATTTGATCGAGGAATTGTCCTTTGTTGCTCGAGAGAGCGACCTCATCGACCAGAAGAGTGGGGTTTCTGTCCGTTTGAGCATTACCGCTTTTGAGAATGTGATCGCTACGGCGGAACTCAGGGCGCTTCGAAACAAGGAAAAACACACCGTGGTGCGGATCAGCGACCTGATGGGCGCGATACCTGCTATTACGGGTAAGGTGGAATTGGTGTATGAAGGGGAACAGGAAGGCGCCTTGCAAGTCGCCCATCAAATCATTCGACAAACGATTCGTAAGGAATTCTTGAAACATTTCCCGAACCCTGAGCGACTTTCCAAGCGTTCTGAGGGATCACCCTATGACGTTATCGTGGATTGGTTCTCTGATCACGCCATCGACATTGACAACGATGCATCGGATACGGAATATCGAAAATCCCTGTCGACGATTACACCCTTGATTGCCTTCGTTGAAGATTGCATGCCAGAGTTGGAGGAAGTCGATGTTTGCCTTATGGCAGAATTCGTGCTGCATGCCTTGGCAGAATACTCATTGATCAGCAAGAAGAGTTACCACGGGCGTGTCAATTTCAACGACATGCTCGGGTCCATGCTGTCGTAATCAGCCTTTTTTCTCGGCGAGATTGTAGGCATCGTACGCGTTGATCACTTTGCCTGAAGTTGATAGAGTGCCGAAGGGTACCTTATCCTTTCTGGTTCCTGGTAGGATGACCTTTTTCTTGGAAAGGTCAAGGGCTCCTTCCAAAATGATGTCTCGGATTTCAACAGCGGTAAGCTCCGGGTGGTAAGCCCAAATCAGTGCGGCTACACCACTTACAACGGGCGCGGCCATGCTTGTTCCACTTAAGAAGCCATATTTGTTTCCAGGTAGAGTGGAGTAGATGTCTTCACCTGGAGCGAAGAGGTCTACGGTTTCGGCACCGTAGTTTGAAAAGGAAGCGAGCATGCGCTTGTTTTTTCGCGGTCCGATTGCGCCAATGCACAGATAGCTCTGTTGCGCATTTTCATCGAGGCCATCATCATTTGGGAAATTCCCGACCTCGTCGCTGTCATCAGCGTCATTTCCGGCTGCATGAATGATGAGTACGTTTTTCGATGCGGCATATGACAAGGCGGAGTACACTTGCTCTTTTGCAGGAGACAAGCCTTTACCAAAACTCATATTGATGATTTTTGCTCCATTGTCTACAGCATAGCGGATGGCATGTGCAACATCAATGTCGTTTTCATCGCCATCGGGGACCACTTTCAATATCATGATTTCTGCTTCCTCTGAAGCAATTCCTCGACCACCGAGGTCATTCGATGCATCGGCCGCAATGATCCCGGCTATGTGCGTTCCGTGACCCGTATGCTTTCCACCCACGTGGTTATTACCATAGTTCTCTGTGGTGAAATTGATTTCTGCCCGTGGCTGATACTCGAGGTTCAACCAATAGTCAGTGTACTTGGTTACCATTTGATCCAGTTCTCGCAAGTCTGACTTGCCAATCTCTAGTTTCTCGAAGACTTCAAAGATTCTTTTCGCATCCAATACCATTGGGTCTTGTGACTCGATCGTCTTCACATCTTCAAAGCCGTAGGCGGTATCTTTCAATATAGATACGACGGCAGAATCAACTTTTCGGTACACTCCAACGATCTGGTAGTAGCCGTTTAGGTTATCGGTATTCTCGTTGAAAATAGAAGCTGCAGATTCGAGGACTTCTTTGGTCAACCATGCTGGATACGCTTCGCCCTTTTCTTGAAGCGATTGACTGAGTCGCAGAATTCGGGTGGCTTCTAGATTGGCATACACCACGTCTTCACCACTATCGTCAACAAGAAAGTTCCAACCGTTGATGTCATCCACAAAACCATTTCCGTCGTCGTCCTTGCCATTGTTCGGCACTTCATCCGCATTTACCCAGAGGTGGTCCTTTAAATCTTCGTGTTCGAAATCAACTCCTGTATCGATGACCGCAACAACGACCTTCTTTTTCGGCTGCATCCCACCGATCAGCTCTGCAATCGTTTTGTCGCTCTGTACCCCATATGCTTTTACGCTCTTGACATCTTGCAAGTACCACGTTTGTCGAGCCTCACCCTCGAGCTTGCCCGCTGTACCTTTTGCACTTCGGATTGATTGAGCTGGCAATAAGGAGTTCAGCATGAAAATGCTGAGAAGGAACGAGAATGTATTCCGCATAAAATGTTCTTAATCCTCAAATGTTGCCATTAAACAGATATGTCAACAAGAAATTGTGACGAGAGTTCGGAAATGGAAATGAACGGAGCACCGATGCATCGACTATTTTTAGAGCGTGAAATTTTCGATCGTCGATATAGAGACTACTGGAGGCAGTGCAAAAAAGCACGCGATCACCGAGGTAGCCATCATTCAGATCGAAGATGGCAAAGAGGTGGATCGTTATGAGACCTTGATCAACCCTAATGTTTTGATCCCGCCAAGAATCACGGACATCACCGGAATTACGAATGAAATGGTGGCCGACGCTCCGGAGTTTCATGAGGTGGCCAACGAAATATGGAAACGAACCCACGATCGAGTATTTGTCGCGCACAACGTCAATTTTGACTTCGGATTCATCCGCGAGCAGTTCTCAATGCTCGGAGCCCATTGGCGCCCCAAACGACTATGCACGGTTCGCCTTTCTAGGAAGCTGATACCGAATCTCTACTCTTATAGTTTGGGCAAAATTGCCGATCAACTGGGAGAGCAGATCGATGACCGCCACCGGGCAATGGGTGATTGCGCCTTCACCGCAAAGCTCTTCCTGAAATTGATGAAGCTAGATCAAGAAGACCACATCTCCTTTTCCTTGAATGCGCGAAGCCGAGAGGGGACACTTCCGCCCCTACTCAATCGCGATCGATTTGAACAGCTTCCTTCGAGTATGGGCGTGTATATCTTCAAGGGGCCCAAAGGCAAGGTCTTGTATGTGGGCAAAGCCAACGATCTCAAGAAAAGGGTATCCGAACATTTTCGCGGCAACACCCATACCGGATTTAAGAACCGGTTTGCAGAGAAGATCGAGGACCTGGACTGGATCGTTTGTCCCAATGAATTGATCGCCTTGCTCACGGAGGCAAATGAAATCAAACGTCATTGGCCACCGTACAACCGAATGATGAAGAGGGTTACACTCAATTGGGGTATCTATCGGTACACAGACCAGAACGGATATCACCGCTTCAGTATAGGAAGAGTAGGGAAGTGGGACCGACCTGAACATTCGTTCAGAAGCCGCATGGATGCTCAAATTCGTCTAGAATTTCTGTGCAAGCGCTATACGCTTTGCGCCAGGTATTGCGGCCTGCAGGAATTAGTGGGCGCTTGCTCGGAAGAAGTGCACGGAAAGTGCAACAAAGCCTGTATTGGGGAAGAGCAACCGCCCTCCTACAACGAGCGATTCGAAGAAGCCTTGGGCGAATTAAGGCATACCGATAAGACCATGCTGATTACCGGAAAAGGGTTCACGGAAAAGGAGTGCAGCGTTGTGCTCATAGAATCGGGTAGGTACAAGGGGCATGGGATGGTGCCGGATCACATTGATCTACACATACTAACCGAAGTCAAAGAGTTCATAGAAACAGGATACGATGACCAGGACATCCAAGCCGTCATTCTGAGTCATTTGTCACGTACGGCAAATGCAGATGAGGTCATCGTCCTTTGATCACTCCAATGCACTCCTCAGGTGCTTCAGCGCCTTTTTGTTGTATTCACTTTGGATGGAGCGGAGGATGCGTTGCTTTTCTTTTTCCGTTAGGTGCCAACTGAGGCTGATCGGATTGGTCTCAGAACGCTCGAGGATCAATTCAACAACTTCTATCTCACCATCATACCACTCGTAGGCAAGCCTTAGTTGATCTTCCATTTGGTAATCTTGGATATCAAGTATTGTGTTGTAAAAGGTGCCAGCGGGTTGGCTGATGGATTCAAAAAGGCTCCGACTAGTATGCGCTTTTTTGTCGATAAACTTTTGTTGATCTCTGATCTGAATGACGATCACTTTAGACGTGTTCTCATGCAACCAATACCTGAAACTGTACATGAATTTCAAGGTGTTGCTGATGCCGTAATTGTCCCGAATACCGGCGTCCAAAATCTCTATGGGTGGATCGCTCGGTAGGTTTGCTGCTGGAAACACATATGGGAATGTCGCACTCATGCGAAGTGCGCTTATGAAGCGCAAGCTATCGGCATCCTGATGAGCGAAGAATCGCCTGAATTCAATGTTTTCGTTGATCTGCTGGAAGGTGGTGTTGTGCGCTAAATACGAAACACCTTGAGATGAAATGACCAATTTCCTGCCGTCATTGCTGATGGTCGGAGCTAAGACGAGCATGGGGATATCTGCATTGAATTCTCGTTCTTGAAGATCCGCTAAGGGATAGGATAGCCAGCCCCGCGTATCCTGATCGAGCTTTTTTTCGAATGCCCAAGCACGGTCGACTGTATACCTATGCCCGTGCCATTCGAATTTTTTAAACCGAAAGAAAATGTCGTTCATCACGGCACTCGCAGCAACCGTATTGAGCTTATCCTTCGACATATCCGCAATGATCGAGTCTATGGTGAGATCGGTCTGACCGGTGTATAAGCGTTCATAGAATGCCCGTAAGTAGGCGGCACCGATCATCCCTCCTGATGAGCCTGAAATCAGGACAGTGTTCGACCACATCCTTTGCCTCGTGGCTTTTTGCGCCTGATCCAATGAATGGATGACCCACATTGCGGAACGCAAGCCACCCCCTGGAACGTTTATGAACACGGCTACCGGCTTCTTACTTGTTTGTTTTCCCTTCCAATGTTCGAGGTACTTCAGTCCATTCTTGATGTCGTCCTTGTAAGCATCCACGTCGAGCTGGTGCAGTCGTATGGCCTCTTGGGTATACGATGGTTGAATGGTGTCGTAGGACAATCCGTATGCTTGATTTCGGTACTGCAGCGGCTCTTTGCTAGATAGATAATTGAAAAGCAATAAGCCAGCAAAAAGTGCGAGGGAGGTCCATCCCTTGAACCAGGAATACAACGCCGAGGTCAGCATGATCAAGATAGTGAAGAACAGGAGAATGCTCGCCGAAGCAGGTATCATGAGCCAAGATGTGTCGCTGAACCAACCGAGCACGAAGAGCAGAGCGATGACCCCGACTTGAAAAAGAGAAGCATTGATCCGGTTTTGAGCGAAGACTTTTTCGAGCGTAGCAGGTTTGTAGTGACTGCTATCTCGTGCGAGGGCAACGCGCCCCCATTTGCTGATGTACGTGGCGACCTTCCATTCCTTGCTCGATCGTCGCTGCAACTTTTTCCATTTAGACCGACTGGAGAAAAGATCGCTCACCGGATTGAGCAGAAGATCTTTCGCTTTCTGTTTCCCTTGATAGTAAGCTGTATTCCGGTTTGTGGCTATAAAATAGGCCGAAGTTAAAAAGATGAAGACGAGGTTCCCAATTAGAAAGCCGATGATGTTCATGAAGATATCGCCGGTTGTCAAGCGCTCAAATTCGGATTGGAAACGAACCATCGACCATATGTAGCCCAAGGAGAATACCGCAGGGAGAATGATGTTGTTTTGGCAATACTTGATGAATGGCCGGTTGAGTGTCGCTAAAAAGGGGAACCTAAATCCATTGACCACATAGCTTGACAAGTTAAACGCCATGATGAATGCCCCAAGGCAGAGGCCAACCATGAAGTGAGAAAGAAAATTGACCTTCCCGAGGTATTCGGGATAGAGAAATAAATAAGGCACACCATACTTTAAGAGGATGGCCTTGGTGATGATGCCAAACAGGATCAGCCAATAGAGCAGCAGAACCAAGTTCTTCTTGAGGTGAACGAATAAGAGTTGAGCAGGGAAGAAGTAGAGAATTCTTTCCCAGATCTTGTAGTCCGATTTCAAATCACGGTTAGTCATATATATCAAACGCTCACCAAGATAAAGACGAGCGTTCGATATTCGTCGATGATTGGCATCATAGTTTTCCTTCGACCAGTTCCATGATTTCATTTTCGAGCGTTTCCGCTCTTTCAATGAGATGATCTGCCGTTCCGAAGACGCTTTCAACGAAAGTTTTGTCCTCGAGGTCCGCTGCATTGATCTTCACGTTCAAGTGAGCTCCTCGAACCCCAGCACGTGCACAAAGCGCGCCAACGCCCGCGTCGCTGATGGATGCAGGCAGTCCAGTCTTCGCCATTTCCAACATTACTTCCATGCAATCCACGCAGGTTTGCATCACGTCTAATGGCACCTGAATGGCACCCTTCGTAGCGTCTTGGATGGCCTGTTTCCGCGCTGTTTTTTCTTCTTCACTTCCTTTGGGAAATCCGAAGGCTTCCATGATCTTGTTGAAGGCATTCGTGTCCTCGTCCACAAGATGAAGCAGTCTATCCTTGTACATCTGCCCCTTTTCTGCCCAATCAGAGTAGTACTCCCACTTGTCATCCCATCCGCGCTTGTGTGCGCTGAGGTTTGCAACCATGGTTCCTAATGAAACGCCTAATACACCGACGTAGGCCGCGATTGATCCTCCTCCAGGGGCAGGTGATTCAGAAGCGGTTTCATTCGCAAAGTCTTTCAAGGTCAAGTCGATCAGTCGCTTTCCGTCCCGCATACGATCTTCCAATACATACTCGATCACGCGCTCACGCAGGTTAAAAGGCGCTAGTTCATCCAGTCCAAGGGTCTTCACCGCGATCTTCATGATCTCCTCTTCATGGATGCCGAGGGACCGCTCCTGCTTTTTTAGGAAGTACTTACCCGCCTCCAGTAAGGCCTTTTTGGGAACGAGTCCGATGAGCTCGGAACCCGTCACGCGCAAGCCTTTTATTTCAGCCCGTTCGCACGTCTTGTCAAAGGCGACGTGGATTGAGGTGATGCTGATGTTGGTCAAGTTGTAGCTGATCTGCGCAATGCCGTATTCTTCGATGAACCAACCGATGCCTTTCACACATTTGAGCAGTCCGGGTTCATTCATGGGTTTTCCATGCTCATCTTTTAGGATGGCCCCTGTAAGGCTGCCACCTTCACGCTTTACCCTTCCGCGCTCTCGTATGTCGAAAGCGATGGTGTTGGCGCGCCTCGTGCTGGTTGTGTTGAGGTTGATGTTGTAGGCGACCAAGAAATCCCGTGCGCTCACTGCCGTAGCACCGGTTCTCTTCACCCCATCGTTGTAGCTGTCCACTCCGGCGTCTGGTTTCCACTTAGCTTGAGATAGCTTGTCTTTCAATCCCTCGTATTCCCCAGATCTTACGGTAGCCAAGTTCCTTCTTTCTTCACTTGTCGCCGCGTTCTCATAGAAATAGACAGGAATGCTTAGCTCATTTCCGATGCGCTCTCCGAGCTTGTGGGCATATTTCACCGTTTCCTCCATGCTGATTCCCGAGACAGGTACCAAAGGACACACATCCGTAGCGCCAAAGCGGGGGTGCTCCCCAGATTGCTTACTCATGTCGATCTCTTCAGAAGCCTTTTTTACCAATAGGAATGCGGCATCAATGACCTGTTGTGGCTCTCCCGCAAAGGTGATCACCGTGCGGTTTGTAGCTTTTCCAGGATCCACATTCAAAAGCATGACGCCTTCTACACTTTCTACAACACTGGCAATGCGCTTGATCTTCTCCGCATCACGTCCTTCACTGATGTTAGGCACGCATTCGATGATCTGTTTCATGGATGGTTCAATTTATCGGGCAAATCTAATTCTTCAAGGCGCGATGGACGGACGGAATGGATGAAATTTTGGAGGGGAATTACAATCCCTTATTTGGGAGTGGTTGTGCCAATGTTTAGAGAATTGAATTCAATCCAAACGAACAAGTGTTGATGGGTGACCGATCTTCATATGCATCAAGAAAACCGCTCAGTTATTCTGGTAAGTCCTGGTTATTCGCCCAACCCCCTCAATTATTCGACGTCTTGAATATATAATGTCCTCAGCTTAATAACTTTGAACAATCTCGTTAATCACTAACAAATTATTATGAAACGATCCTTACTTTTTCTAGCAGCCATGGCGTTCGCTGGTTTCACCAATGCGCAGTATTATTCTGTGTCAGCGACAGACATCGGCATCAATCCCGGTAACATTTGCCTGGATTTGGAGCAAACGGCAGCCTACATGTTGGGCAACTCTACTGGCTACACGCAAATCCTCAATCCAGGTGCAACGGATTGGTCTTCTTCACAGAGCATTCCCTTCAGCTTTGAATTCAATGGACAGGCGGTGACTTCCTATTCTGCATCTCCAGCAGGAGCAATCACTTTTTCTACACCGGGTGCGGCATTAAGCGCTACCAACGTAGCTCTTCCAACTTCTCTTGTCCCGGACAATTCTGTCTGTATATGGGGTTTAAATCTTTCAGGCGCTAATGATGGTGTCATAGTAAAGACCTTCGGAACGGCTCCACGTCGACAGCAGTGGATCATTTGGGCTAGTGCCAGTTACACTGGCATTTCGGGATGGACGTATTGGGGGCTAGTCTTGGAAGAGTCTACCAATCATGTTTACATAGCTGATATGCGTACCTACGACACAAGTGGTGGAAGCGCCGCGCTGACAGTAGGTGTTCAAATTGATTCAACGGAGGCGTACTCTTTAGCAGCTTCTCCAGCAGTTCCTGCCAATGCCACGAATGGCGGCAGTGTTGCAGAGAGTGTTGACAATACGTATTACCTCTTCGGATATGGTACACAACCAGCAACGGATCTTGACAACATAGGAGTTTCTAATAACTACTATGTTAGTGTAAATGAGGCTACGCCAATCACGGGTAACATTGTAAATCACGGATCTTCTAACGTTACTTCTGCTCAGATTTCCTACACGATTGATGGAGGAACTGCTGTGAATGACAACCTTACAGGTCTTTCTATTGCTCCAGGTACATTGTACGAGTATACACTTCCGACTACCTGGACGACGGGTGATCTTGGATTGGCTACCATCGCAACCGTAGTGAATGAGTCAAACGGTAGCGCTGAGACAATTACTGTCAATAACGCCGCTTCTAAAGAAGTTTTTGTAACGCCAACACCGGTTACTCGCAAGCCATTGCTTGAGCAATTTACCAGCTCTACTTGCGCTCCTTGTACACCAGGTAACGCAAATGTGCTTTCAGTGCTTTCAAATTATTCCGGACAATACTCTAAGACCAACTACCAAATGAGCTGGCCTGGAACTGGAGACCCTTACTTCACATTGGAAGGACAAGATCGTCGCTCTTACTATGGTGTGAACAGCGTTCCTTCTATGCACACCGATGGTAGTGTTGGACTGAATAGCAACAGCTTTTCCGCAGCAATTTTTGATGATGCACTCGCGGTTCCAGCCTTTATGAATCTAAGCGTATCTGGAACTATTCAACCAGAATACACTTATGAAGTGGATGGTGGAGCGCTTGTGAAGGTTGATTCTATGTATCACTTCAATGCAGAGGTAAATATCAACCCAATCGTTGATATGGCTGCAGGAATGGTTGCTCACATTGTTGTGAACGAAGATTTGACATATGAAAACATCAAGACCAATGGAGAAACTGAGTTTCATGACGTTATGAAGAAAATGGTTCCTGATGCTTCTGGAACTACTCTCGGTGCAGTGACAGCAAATGATTCAACAACGATTACAAAATCTCACACCTTCCCAGGAACATATCGCTTGTCTAACAATGCAGGTGATCCTATCGTTCATTCTCTTGAGCACTCTGTTGAAGAGTGGGATGATTTACGTGTAGTTACTTGGGTTCAGAATCCAAATACTGCTGAGGTATGGCAATCTGAAAATGCCGAGGTAGTGATGCTAGATGCGATCGACAACGTAGAGACCGACACCATAGACGGACAGGTTGTTTACATCGTTGACGGTGAGTCTTATGTGATGTGGGATGACCAACTCGCTCCACTCGGCGTGAATGAGAATGTAGCTGACCTGATCAGCGTATATCCTAATCCTGCAAACGACCTGATCACCCTTTCAGGTGTGAATGGACGTGCAGTGGTTACCATTTACGACGCAGCAGGCCGCATGGTTAGCAAGCTTGTAGTGGATACCAACACCGTAGACGTTTCTTCACTCGAAACAGGTGTGTACAACTTCTCTATCGAGAACAACGGCGTTACTAAGGTTGAGAAAGTGACTGTAGCGCACTGAACACTTAGGTAAATTGAACGAATTAAAAGGCCTCCCTAGGGAGGCCTTTTTTTGTTGGAGTCGGTGGGGTAGTGTTTCCAATAGGTTGGTCACATGAGTGTTTTGACGCCTATTTTGGCCTGATATTCAAGGCTTTACAATGCATTTTATTCCGGGTTTATAACTCTTTCTGCATATTAAACTCTAACTTGGGCCATCAACCACCAAATGCAAATCAATGTTACGTCCACTTCTTTTGGCCATAAGCGTATTATGGTCTGCCTTCAACGCTAGCGCCCAGTATTATAATGTTGGCCTTCAAAGCATAGGAGAGAATCCAGGTGAAAATTATTTCATCCCCGAGTTATATTCTTCATCACTCATTGGTAATCATGCCTTTACGAACGTCTTGGAATACGCGACGGCTGGGCAAAACGATTGGTCGGCAGAACAATCTATCCCTTTCTCATTTCAGTTTGCTGGTGCAGAAGTGAATAGCTTCAAAGTCTGTAAGACGGGTGTTCTCACCTTTAAAAAACAATCTTTAGGAGAGGTGCCTGGTTCTTCCAACAGCTTGCTTCCACATGCCGATATTCCCGATAGTTCTGCTTGTATCTGGGGGGTGGATTTTGGCGCAGGTAGCTACGTACTTTCTAAAGCTGTCGGAACATCCCCTAATAGGCAGTTGTGGGTAATTTGGAATGATGTAATTACACCTGAAATGTCTGGCCAGTCATCATTATTCATTAGAACATCTTGGGCAATCGTTCTTGAAGAAAGCTCCAATAATATTTACATGGTCGACATGAATTCCTATGGAGATCCCTCTGAAATCTCATTATCCGTTGGCGTACAGGTCGACTCGTTAAATGCTATTTCAATGGACACAATTGTTAGTGGACATGCCAGCAGTGGCTTTGAAGAAAAGGATAATAGCTACTACGCTTTCATCGACGGAGTGCGGCCTGAACGTGACATTTTTAACATGGCCATTACGCATCCAAAATTGATCCATAAGGATTCTGTGCTTCAGGTTGAAGGACGAATAATAAATGCTGGGAGCGAAACGGTTTCCACTTACGCCATTCGCATTTGGATCGATTCTACCTACTATTCGCACGAATTTGTGGGATTAAATTTATCTACTTCGGAAGAGATTAATTACTCCATTGCTTTAAATGGAGTTCCCTTGGTTGAAAAACACTTTACCCTTTCAACGCAAGTGTGGACATTGAATGACACAAACGACCAAGTCACTGAAAATGATGTTCGAAGTATGCGAATGACGGCTCATCCAGATTTGTTTAAGAAAACGTCTCTTGTTGAATACTTCACATCTCGCTATATGTTTAATCCATCGGCGAATGACTCAATCAAAAGCTTAAGTCAAGAATATGCGAGTAATGCCAATGTCGTATGCTATCCTATTTTCTATGACCCCTATACTCAGCCGTTCTCGAATGACCGGCGTAGTATTTACGATCAAACTAATGCTCTCTGGTCTCCCTTCGTGAATGGAAGCCTGACATCGGTCGATTATTCATGGAAAAATGAATTGCTTGGCCAAAAGTCATTTTACGAAATAGATTTTGTCGATTTAATCGCTACACCTGTTCTGTATCACTTCGTCAGGAATGATGGTTTGTTGGACTCGATTGATTTTGTTAATGTACAAGGTCGTATCGAAGTGAATTCTGTTATGCATATGGAGGAGGCCGTGGGCTTATTGACGGTGATTACGGAAGATTCATCTGATTATCAAGGAAGCGATGTCAGCGTTGATTTAGCAAAAAAAATGCCCTGGTCGGCTTTTCCTCGACCAACACTGATCGATTCAAATTCAGCTCTTGAAGCCCTTTATACTTTATTCATTGGTACTTACAGGCTTCCAAATCTCCTTAATGGTGACGATGAACTCAATTCGAGCGAGCATTGTGTTGAAGATTTCCAAAATTTAAGCATGGTGGCATGGTTAACAGATAGTGTCACGGGTGAAGTAGTGCAGTCCGAAAAACTCCATATCCCTCTGGCAGATACCTTAACCAATCTGAGCATTGATACTGTCGACGGTAAGGTGGTCTACATCATTTCAAATGTAAGTTATGAAGTAGTCCACGGGAAGTATTACCCACTGGGTAATGATGCCTTTCCGGTCCAGTCAACGTTGAGTCTCTATCCAAATCCGGTGAACAGCGTTTTATACATCTCTGGATTACGTGAACAAAAAATTGAATACAGCATATACGATGTTCTTGGCCGACGTGTCAAAACCTCCCGCCTCAACGATAATACGATCAATGTCGCAGATCTAACACCGGGAGTTTATCATCTGAAACTACACGCTGACATTTTAATGCCAACCCTAAAGTTTGTCGTTGATTAACGCTCATTCTGTAATGAGGAACCGAGAATATTTATTGAACCCAATCCAATCAATTTCACGATGAAATATCCCTTTCTATTAGCTTTTCTCTGCTTGAGTGTATTAGATACTTTCTGCCAAACTCCTGTTCCAAGAAAAGTACTTGTAGAGGCTTTTTGCAGTTCAACCTGTCCGCCTTGTACTCCAGGTAACATTAACCTAAAGGAGGTGTTGAGTGATTTTGAAGGTGATTATGCGCGTGTCGATTATCAAATGTCTTGGCCTGGGGGTGGGGATCCATATACAAATACGGATGGATTCATTATGAGATCCTACTACGGGATCAATTCGATACCTATGGTATTTACAGATGCTGACAGTGTCGTGAATAGCAATTCTTATTCAGCTGGGTATATTCAGACTGCACTGCAGGTTCCTACATATCTTCAAATATCTCCTGTTGAAGCCTCAGCTCAACCTTACCTAGAATACCAAGTAAATTCCGGCCAGCTGACCCTGGCGAGCAGCACGGTTGAAGTAACCTCCAAGGTTCGGTTAATTCCAACGATGAATTATGAGAATGGACTGCTGATCCGCATGGCGATTATAGAAGATACCACCTATAATAATGTCACAACGAATGGAGAAACTAAATTCTATTCGGTCATGAAGAAAATGCTACCGGATGCACATGGCACTCAATTATGGGGGATACTTAGTGGAGATACACACCAGGTTTCTGAGAACTATATGTTCGTGAATAAATACAGGTTACCTGCTAATTCCTCGAATTTGATTAATGATAGTCTGGAGCATTCGATAGAGGAGTGGTCTGATCTTTCGGTGGTGGTATGGGCTCAGCTTGGAACCTTCGACGATGTAGTTCAGGTGGAAAAAATGAAAGTCGTGCTGAATGATCCCATTTCAAACCTCTCTATTGATACACTTAATGGACATGTGTTTTATCATGTTGGAGATTCAACTTTCAGCATGTCGGAAGATGGATTGATCTACCATGGTCCACTTTCGAGTGAAGGGGTTGCATCTAGTAGAGTTTCGGTGTATCCTACGCCCGCCTCAAAAGAAATATTCTTTAAAGGTCTGAAGGGTACTCAAGCCGATGTAGTCGTCTATTCTAACACAGGCAACAAAGTTCGAGAAGCAACGGTCACTAATTCTACCCTTAACGTAGAAGGCTTGCCGCCTGGAAGCTATTTTCTGCGGATTGAGTCTCAGCAATCATATACAGTGGAGAAGATTGTCATAGCCTACTGACCCCTATGCTTACGACGCGCTGAATACCCTTCCGTCACAGACGGAGGTGCTTTTTTATGTCGTGAAAAGCTGTCCGTTGATGTAGACGTCGGAGATGTGATGTTCTCCGAAGGCGTAGGGTAAAAAGGAAAGGGCGGAAATAGGCTCCGTTACCATGAAATTGGCTCGCTTGCCTGGGGTAATAGATCCAATCTCCGATTCCAATTCTAGTGCCGCCGCGCCATTGACCGTCATAGCATTCACCGCCTCCGCAGGTGTCATTTCCATCTTAATGCATGCCAAAGAAAAAATGAAATTCATGTTTCCGCTGGGCGTGGAACCTGGGTTGTAATCCGTGGCCAATACGACTGGAAGACCGGCTTCAATGAGGTCTCGTACGGGTGTGTACGGAATGCTCAGGAAGAATGAACAGCTGGGAAGCGCTACGGGCAGAGTGTTGCTTTCCGCTAGCAGCGCCAAGTCAACTGTGGTGAGCACCTCTAAATGGTCAACAGAGAGCGCATTATGGTCTATGCAGGCTTCGACGCCTCCGATCGAATTGAATTGATTGACGTGGACCTTTGCCCTTAAGCCAATGGAGGCTCCAGCAGCCATGATCCGATTCGTCTGATCAACGTTGAAATAACCCTCTTCACAAAAGGCATCGATGTAATCCGCGAGTCCTTCTTCTTGAATACGAGGCAACATCTCTTCAATGATCAAGTCGACATACCCGTCTGGATTGTCCTTATAGGCTTCAGGAAAGGCATGGGCACCTAGGAAGGTGGCTTTAACGGGAATAGGAGCAGTCTCCTTAATACGTCGGATGACGCGCAGCATTTTCAATTCGCTTTCAACCGAAAGGCCGTATCCGGATTTGATTTCAATTGCCCCGGTTCCCAAGGAGATGAGTTTATGGAGCCGGTCCATGGCATCGGTGTAGAGGCTTTCTTCGCTCGCTTCTTGAAGCTTGCGCGCTGAATTGAGAATGCCCCCTCCACGCGCGGCGATCTCTTGGTAGGTCATGCCCTGAATCCTGTCTTCGAATTCTTGATTGCGCCAACCGGCAAAAACGAGGTGGGTATGACTGTCCACCCAAGTAGGCAGCACCATACGGCCTTCAAGATCCATGCGCTCATAAGAAGCAAAGGCTTGTTCGTCCAGCTCGCTCATCTTTCCTACAGAGTGGATCCTACCGTCCGCGACGGCCATCCAAGCATGCTCAATCGAGGGTAGGATGTTCATTTCCTTTCCCTTGATCAGTATTTCCTCTGGATTTCTGACTTGGTGGACCTCCTTGATGTTGACGAAGAGCTTCATGCGTTTGCTTTGATCGACAAGTATAATCCATGCGCGACGATCTTGAACAATTGGAGGTCTATGCTTTTTATATGCACGAGAACCTTTCTTTTGTAGTTACCATGGCAGGCAACAGTTTTGGACAGCTTTTTAGACTTACCACATTCGGTGAGAGTCACGGGGCAGCGATCGGAGGGGTGATCGACGGATGCCCTCCAGGCCTCGCGCTTGACTTGGATCGGATCCAATCTGAATTGGATCGCAGAAAGCCCGGACAGTCAAAAATTACCACCCAGCGGAAAGAAAGCGATACCGTAGCATTCCTCTCAGGTCTCTTCGAAGGCAAGACCTTGGGGAGCCCGATCGGTTTCATCATTGAGAACGGCGACGCCAAGTCAAAGGACTACGACCACCTGAAGGATGTGTACCGACCCTCACACGCGGATTTCACCTACGACGCCAAGTACGGTATTCGCGACCATAGAGGGGGAGGCCGTTCCTCGGCACGCGAGACAGCATGTCGGGTTGTGGCCGGAGCCATAGCCCGTCAATTGTTGGAACAGCACGGTTTGAAGGTGTGGGCTTATGTGTCTGCCGTCGGGGATGTGCTGTGCCATCGGCCATACAAGGAATTGGATCCGCAGGATGTTGAGTCCAACATCGTTCGTTGCCCTGAAAAAGATACCGCGGAGCAGATGCTCGCATTGATAGAATCGATCCGAAAATTGGGTGATACCATCGGCGGCGTAGTAACCTGTGTTGCGCAGCAAGTGCCGTCGGGACTTGGCGATCCCGTTTTTGACAAACTTCATGCGGATCTCGCCAAGGCGATGGTAAGCATCAATGCGGTCAAGGCCTTTGAAATCGGAAGCGGCGTGCAGGCGGGTCGCATGTTGGGTTCTGAACACAACGATCGATTCACGGCAGATGGTGAAACGCTGACCAATCATTCCGGAGGAATACAAGGAGGTATTTCCAATGGTCAGGACATAGAGATGCGGGTCACCTTTAAGCCTGTGGCGACACTGATGAAAGATCAACCTTCCATCAACGCGGATGGAGAAGAGGTAGTTGTGGAAGGAAAAGGCCGACACGATCCATGCGTCGTTCCAAGAGCAGTACCGATTGTAGAGGCGATGTGTTTATTAACAATTGCCGATCATTATTTGCGCCAGCAAGCCATCCGTTGAATTTGATTCCCTTTTAATTTCGAAGTCTATGCGATCCATAGGTCTTCTGTTGTTTTTTTTGTGCTTGGCCGCAACCTCTATGGCCCAATATCGCGTGAGCACAAAAAGCTTACGGATAGCACCTTTAACGGAATGTCAAGGTTCTGAGGATAAGAAAGCCCAAAAGAAACTCGAGGAGGGAAAAGACCGCAAGCTCGATAAAGAAGAACGGGTAGAAGCACTTCGCGATGCGATTGAAGAGGATCCTGATTGCGCGGAAGCGTATTATTTACTCGGATTGGAATCATTGCGTTCTGCATTATCCAGAGGCAGTTCGTTTAAATCTGCGGATGAAGCATTGAAGCAGACCATCCGAATCTGCCCTGAGTTTCACTACGAACCTTACTACTATTTAGGATTGATAGCCCTAGGCGCTAAGGAATACGACGCTGCGGTCAAGTACTATGAAAAGTACTACGAACTCTCTGGAGCATCCACGGATCCGCTGGATGAGACGAGGGAAGAGGAGATCAAACTGGATTATGCTTACGCCAAGTTCTTCCAAAGCGTTTATAAAAATCCAGTTCCCTTCGAGCCTGTTCGAGTTGAAGGTGTTTGTACGGATGACGATGAGTTTCTTCCGCTGATCACGCCCGATAATGAGAGCATGTTGGTCACCCGTCGTTACTCCTTCGCCTCGGAAGTCAAGACCAGCGTTTTAAGCGATGCTACGCAGTTTTCGGAGAAGTTCGTAACTGCCAAGCGGCTGCGCGGAGAAGTCTTCGATGAAGGTGATCCCTATCCCGCCCCGTTCAATGAGAATGTGTCGTTTCGCTACGGTGGAGCTACCATGACGATTGACAATAGGACCGTCTATCTTACGATCTGCAAGCCGGCAAGCATGGGCTATGTCAATTGTGATATTTATACTGCAGACCTCAAGTTTGGACGCGACCCAAGGACGAAATTAGATGGATACTACTGGACGGATTTAGAGAACCTCGGCGAGAAGGTAAATACGGAAGATGGTTTCGAATCCCAGCCCAGTATTTCGGCCGATGGGAAGACCTTGTACTTCTGCAGCGACCGGGGCGATAATGCCGGGTTGGAGATCTACTACTCCAATAAAGGTCCCAATGGCAATTGGCAAGAAGCAAAGAACATCGGACCGCCCGTCAATACGCCATTCAACGACAAGACTCCGTTCATGCACTCGGATTCCAGGACCTTATACTTCGCCTCTGATGGTCATCTGGGACTGGGCGGTTTAGATGTGTTTTACACCAAACAGGGGGACGACGGTTCTTGGTCAGAGCCAGTGAATTTGGGGCACCCCATTAATTCGGAGTTGGATGAGCAGGCTTTCGCTGTTAGCACGGATGGCAAAACGGTATACTATTCAGCCAAGGATCGGGAGAATCCCCAAAGCATAGACATTTGGAGCTTTGAACTTTACAAGGAAGCACGGCCAGACAAGGTGGTATTTGTCAAGGGTATCCTTAAAGATGAAAACGGCGACCCTGCTAAGAATGCAACGGTGGAATTGAAGACCATGGAGTCCAAAAACATCTCGAAGGTGGACGTGAATAGCGATGACGGTTCGTATGCCGCCGTTGTAAGAGTTCGGGAGGAGGAGGCAGTGGTGATGAATGTCAAGGCGGACAACAAGGCCTTCCAATCGAAATTGATCGAGACGGAACTTGTAGATGAGAAAGGGACCCGATTAAGTGGAAAACAAGAAGAGGTGAGCACCTTTCAAGAAGTTGATTTAGAGGTGGCTGAAGTGCGAGAAGGTGGCGTTTACAAGATCAACGACATCTTCTACGCATCCAATTCCGCCGAGATCTCGGAACGCTCAAAGCTGATCCTTATGGAGTTCGCGGTATACTTGACTGAAAACCTTGCTATGCGAATAGCCATTCATGGGCATACAGACGACGTTGGCAAGGATGCCGCAAACCTCGCGCTTTCAACAGACCGTGCATTCAGCGTGAAGCAATACTTGGAGTCGCAGGGAGTAGAAGGCGCTCGGATCCAGTACCGTGGATTTGGTGAGACCGTGCCATTTGCCAGCAATCAAACAGAGGAGGGAAGGGCTTTGAATCGAAGAACGGAGTTTCTGATCCTGTCTAAGTAACGACGCACGTCTAACGCGACACGGCGAACTTGGAATAGTAGACCGCACCATCTTCATACACTACAGAGAAGATGAAAATTCCACTTGGAAGCCTACTTGCGCTGAGGTTTAGTAAATCTTCTCGCGTCGAGAATTGATCCATCACCTTTCCGCTGAGATCAGAGATGCTGCAATTCAAAAGCTCAAAGCGGGCATTGTCTATGCGAACCACGAGGGTAGCGGCAATGGGATTTGGTCGGATCTGAATTTTATTAGATGAAAAATCGCTTACGTCTACAACACGCGTTGATGTATATCCCAATTGACCGAGCTCGAGTCGGTAGTGGTTTTCTGCGTTCAGCACCGGACGTTCATCCGAAAAGGTATAGGTTACGGGTTGGTCATCGCTTCCGCAGATGCCAGCAATGTTGCCAATTTCGTTGAACGTGAGTAGATCGGTAGAACGTTGAACACTGATTCCATTGCACGTGCTACCAGCCTCAAGCGTCCAGATAAGCAGGACCGATCCTTCATCCACGCTTGCTGAAAAGGAGGACAAGGAAGAGTCAGCTTGCGTGAGACCTGGAAACCAGCTTAGAACGAAAAGAGAAAATGCGCAGACGCGATGCATGGATGGTACAATGAAGAATAGTGCCGATAGTGCTTACACCATAGACGGCCAGATGGGGTGAATGGTTGCAGTAGCATCAGTGCGCTTGATCTCTATCCCATTGTGCGTAAGAAGTTGTCGTTTCCCAGAGTTGCAGGCGTTCCAAAGTGATCGATTCTGGTAATACGGGCGAGATCCATTCCACGATGAGTGAAAGCATGCATTCGGCAGTGGGTTCTCTATCTAGCCACGTCAGCTTGCCCGTATGATTGGCAAACTCCTCGGCTAGTTCACCCTTCCTGCTGAGGATCAAAGCGTGGTCGAGTCGACCCACAACATGCTCTTTCACCATCACCTTGAGGTCGTGAAAATCCATGATCATTTCTTGCTCATTCAGTTGGTCGGAGGAAATAGTAACATGCAAGGCATAGCTATGTCCGTGGACGTTTCGGCATTTTCCTGGATGGTTTGAAATGGCATGCGCTGCCTCGAAACCAAAGATCTTCGTGATGCTGATCATACTTATTGAATCGGTTCAAATCGTGCTTGGAAGAAACGAAGGTAAGTAGGTTCATAGATCATTTTAAGACCTCGAATTTTATCGCGGGCTTCAAATACGCTTACGACCGATTCGGCCACGACTTCCATGTGGGCTTGTGTGTATACTCTTCTGGGAATGGTGAGGCGGACGAGTTCCAGTTCCGGAAAATTGTGTGCGCCGGTCTCCAAGTTTCGTCCGGCTGAAACGATTCCCCTTTCCATTGTCCTTACGCCAGAGTCGGCATAGATCTCGGCTGCCAGCGCTTGTGCTGGGAATGCATCTTGGGGAACATGCGGTAGAAAGCGTTTTGCATCGATGAAGACCCCGTGCGTTCCGATAGGGAGAACGAGGGGGATACCCGCCTCACGCAGCATTTGTCCGAGGTGTTGGACCTGACCGATGCGGGCTCGAATATGCTCTTGCTGTACAGATTCCCCTATGCCGATGGCGAGTGCTTCCATATCTCGTCCGGCTAGACCTCCGTAAGTGTGGAGGCCTTCATATACTACTACCATGTTGCTGGCTTTCTGGTACAGCTCAGGGTCGTTCATGGCAAGGAATCCACCAATGTTTACCAATGCATCCTTTTTCGCACTCATGGTTGCGGCATCCGTAAGGCTGCAAATCTCCAATACGATTTCTGCTATGGAGCGATCGCTGTAGCCCGCTTCATGCTGTTGGATCATAAAGGCGTTTTCCGCTACGCGCGTCATATCATGTACGATCATGATTCCGTACTTGTCGGCAAAGGCCCGCACCGTTTTTAGATTTTCCATGGAAATGGGTTGACCCCCAGCCATGTTTACCGTAGTGGCCATGCAGATGTAGGGAACGCGTTCAGCGCCGTAGGTATCAACGACGCGTTGCAGCTTTTGGATGTCACAATTCCCCTTGAACTTGTATTCACTCACGGGGTCGTGGGCTTCATCTATGATCACGTCAACGAACTTCCCACCTGCCAACTCTTGGTGCAGTCGAGTGGTGGTGAAGTACATGTTGCCAGGAACCACGTCTCCTTTGTTGATAAGAATCTGAGAGAGAATGTGTTCAGCGCCACGGCCTTGATGCGTTGGAATCACATGCTTGTAGCCATAATATCTGCGCACGGCATCTTCCATATGGTAGAAGTTTTCGCTGCCAGCATATGCCTCATCGCCCATCATCATTCCAGCCCATTGCCGGTCGCTCATGGCCGAGGTGCCACTATCTGTTAGAAGATCGATGTATACCTGCTTAGATCGAAGGAGGAAGGTATTGTATCCGGCCTCTTTCAAATACCCTTCTCGTTGCTCCTGCGTGGACATAAAGAGGGGTTCGACCATTTTGATCTTGTAGGGTTCAGCCCAGGATCTCGTCGCTTTCATAGTAAGTATGCTTTTTGGTGCGAGTCGGGCGCACCGTCAGTGGTTAAGATGCCCACCAATTCTTGTACAGAGGTAGTCTTACTCAACGGTGAAAACTATGAGATGGGTCAGCTCACGGGTAGAGGTTTACGCCGGAAAGGAACCTCACCTAATCACTAATCTCCGTTCACTGGCAACTAACAAAAGGGGGAGGTCCCAAACTTCACTCAGGGCGCTGCTTCGCATCACCGTTTTCATTTTCATCATCCCTTCGCTCAAGCGAGCTTGGCTCGGGACGCTGCAAATGAAAAACGCCCCTGTCGGGGCGCCTTCGTTTCTTTTGGCGGAGAGTGAGGGATTCGAACCCCCGGACCCGTGAAGGTCAATAGTTTTCAAGACTACCGCAATCGACCACTCTGCCAACTCTCCGCTGCAAAAGTAAAAATGTATCGGACGCGCCAAGGCATGAGTTTAAATTGCGCATGTATCAACACTCAAGCCCTTGTTTTTCAGAAGTATAAATTGATTTTAGCAGTCCTTCCGGAGTAGCCACATCAAGCCAAAACCGAAGTCTTGCGACCACGCAGCTTCGTTGTGCTCGGCATCTTTATCCCGGTGGAGGATGAAATCCTGCTGAGGTGTCATGCCTTTCTGTTCGAGAAGATCAACGGCTGCATCGATGCCTGCTTGGAGCCGATCCTCCAATCCGACGCCTCCATTGTAAAGGTAGAACCGAGCGGTCGGGGCCGAAGGGGTTAAGCGAATGTCATCTAGGTAGTTGAATGTTGGGTTGATTGAGTCCGGGTCGTTGAATGCCGGGGAAAAGCACAATGCACCTCCAAACACATCCGGATGTTGCCAAGCAAGCATGAACGCAAGGGTGGCTCCGGCAGATGAACCGCCCGTGAAGGTTTGCGCTGCAGCATTGGACGTTTGGTAAAGGGAATCGACCAATGCTTTGATCCCGTGGATGACAAAGTCTTGGTACATCTCTGAACCCTTCTCATCGATGTATTCCATGCTTCTTTCAGGTGTGTTATGGATGCCAACCACGATCATAGGTTCGATGATTCCTTCTGCTATCCATGCCGTTAGGCTTTCATCGATTTGCCAATCTACGCCTGTATAGCTGGTCGCTGGGTCGAATAGGTTTTGGCCATCGTGCATGTAGAGAACGGGGTATCTCCGTTCTGAATCTTCATGGTAACCAGCTGGAAGCCAAATCAACACATCGCGTGGAAGTAGTCCTGGCGCCATCAAATCTTTGTGGTAGACTACTTCACCGGTTACGCCCCCTACAAAAGAAGGAGAATCCGGTAGGGTGGAGGACCAGCCAAAAACGCTATCTGTAACCGAAAGTACGTCGGTGCTAAACCTGAAATTCGGGTATTTCATTCCTCTTTTGTCCAGAGCTTCTTGCTCCCAGGTGCCCAGGGTGAATTTGTATTCGAAGGCCTCGGTTGGTGCCGATTGCAGCACGTACTGAAATGTGCTGTCATTCAAGCGATTCATGCGAGTGGTCGATGGATTCCAAAATCCAAGCTCTTCGATGGAACCCGTAATGTAGACTTGGTCAATTGGGGCTTCAGACTTTACCATTAAATCAATGCGGCGGGTCAAGTCAAGGCTGTCGTAATCGGCTTGGGCGGCGCACATGCCGGACATGAAAGAACCCAATAGGAAAGCATAAAGAGACTTACGAAAGGAATGCGATATGCCTGGCATCATTCCTCGTCCTTGAACATTAAAACCGACTTTCTTCCATCGCTCATTTGGTAGGCCCGGAACATTCCTGGCGTGTTAAACGGCATTGAGATGTGGCCTTTGCGGTCCATGGCCACCAATCCCCCTGAACCTCCCATGTCACTGAGCGATTTATGAATCATGAAGGAAGCGGCTTTTTCTACATCGTAGCCCTTGTAAAGCATCAATGCCGAGACTTCATGGGCGAGATTTAGTCGAATGAAATATTCTCCGTGACCGGTGCACGATACCGCACAGGTTTTGTTGTTGGCATACGTGCCCGCTCCAATGATGGGGGAGTCACCAATCCGGTTGTGCATTTTATTTGTCATGCCGCCCGTGCTGGTTCCAGCAGCGAGATTGCCCTGCTTGTCTAGCGCTGCTACGCCGACTGTTCCAAACTTCCAATCAGGATACTCCGATTCTACCGACCCTTGTTCCTTCAAGCGATCCTGCACACCCTTTAGCGTGGCTTGACTTCCTTTTGTGATGAAGTAGGAGGTGGGCATAATCTCCAGCCCTTGTTCCTTGGCGAAAAGATCCGCGCCGGCGTTGCTCATCATGACGTGCGGTGAGCTAAGCATCACTTTTGTAGCTGCCTCTATGGGGTGACGTACCGTAGTCACGCCAGCCACCGCGCCGGCATTCAGGTCCACACCTTTCATGATCGATGCGTCCATTTCTACAGCACCGTTGGCATTCAATACGCTGCCGCGGGCCGAATTGAAATTCGAATCGTCCTCCAAGATGCGGATCGCAGCGATGACAGCGTCTTCTGCATTTCCTCCTTCATCGAGCACGAAATAACCCGCATCCAACGCTTTTTGCAGACCTGTTTCGTAGACGTTTTGTCGCTCTTTCGACAACCCTGCCTTGGTGATGGTGCCTGCGCCTCCGTGTAGAACGAGTCCATAGGTCTGGGAGTTTGCTACGGTGATGAGGCACAATAGGCTGATAGTCAGTAAGGATAGGTGTTTCTTCATGTTATCAAATAGCGGTAGTTCAAAAAGTTGAATTTCCGAACCACCATTCAAATACAATTAATTATTTTTGCGCCCCGATTTTATCAAAGACAACGGAATCATGGCAAAGAAAGGAAACAGGGTTCAAGTAATACTAGAATGCACCGAGCATAAGGAAAGTGGTATGCCAGGAACTTCTCGTTACATTACTACCAAGAACAGAAAGAACACTCCAGATCGCATCGAGATGAAGAAGTACAATCCGATTCTTCGCAAGATGACAGTTCACAAGGAGATCAAGTAAAACCAAGAAAATTTTAAGCCATGGCTAAGAAGACAGTAGCAGGACTAAGAAAGCAAGGTGCAAAGGACTTCACCAAAGTAATCAAAATGATGAAATCTGAAAAGACTGGAAACTACAGTTTCCGTGAGGAGGTTTTACCCAAGGATGCGGTGAACGACTTCCTGAACGCCAAGTAATTGTTCCCAAAAGATTTATTGAAGGCTTTCCACCATCGGCGGAAAGCTTTCTTTGTTTAATCCCATCCCGATCATTCAATGGCATTATTCGGTCTTTTCAAGTCAAAGAAAGAGTCACTCGATAAAGGACTCGAGAAAACACGTGAGAGTGTGTTTTCTAAGCTAACGCGCGCCGTTGTTGGGAAGTCGAAGGTTGACGATGAGGTATTAGACAACTTAGAAGAAGTACTTGTAACCTCAGATGTAGGCGTAGACACTACACTCAAGATCATTGGCAGAATAGAGGAACGCGTATCGCGCGACAAGTATGTCAGCGCCGAGGAGTTGCAAACGCTCTTGCGCGAAGAAATCAGCCTTTTGCTCGAAGAGAACAAGGCAGGTGAGGTAAAGAATTTTGAAGAGCAGCTCAACAAGAAGCCATACGTAATGATGGTTGTTGGCGTAAACGGTGTAGGAAAGACCACCACCATCGGTAAGCTCGCACATCAATTCAAAGGCGCCGGTAAAAAAGTGGTGATTGGAGCCGCAGATACCTTTAGAGCCGCTGCCATCGATCAACTCAAGGTTTGGGGCGAACGTGCAGGCGTTCCGGTAGTCGCCCAGAGTATGGGGTCTGACCCAGCCAGTGTGGCTTTTGATACTTTGCAGTCGGCGATGAATCAAGAGGCGGATGTAGTGATCATCGATACAGCAGGGAGATTACACAACAAGGTGGGACTCATGAGTGAATTGAGTAAGATCAAACGCGTTATGCAGAAGATAGTGCCAGACGCTCCCCACGAAATACTTCTGGTTCTTGATGCCTCCACCGGACAGAACGCTTTCGAACAAGCAAAGCAGTTCACGGCTGCCACAGAGGTAAATGCCTTGGCACTCACAAAATTAGACGGCACGGCCAAAGGGGGTGTCGTGATTGGGATCAGCGATCAGTTCAAGATACCTGTCAAATACATTGGCGTTGGTGAGAAAATCGACGACCTACAACTCTTTGATCGACGGAGTTTCGTTGATTCCCTCTTCGGTTCTAGTAAAAGTTGATATGCGCACAAAAGGCAAACGATCCGAAAAGATCAACGTAGTAACCCTCGGCTGTTCGAAGAATATATTTGACTCTGAGATACTCATGGCTCAGCTGAAGGCAAACAATTTCAGCGTTGAGCACGAAAGTGAGAAGGAAGACTTCGACACGGTCATCATCAACACCTGTGGATTTATTGACAACGCAAAGGAAGAGTCGGTCAACACGATTCTCCAGTTCTCTGAAGCCAAAAAGCAGGGGTGGGTCAAAAAGGTTTTAGTAACCGGATGCCTCTCAGAACGCTACCGTGAGCAGCTAGAGCTGGATATTCCAGAAGTGGATGCTTGGTTCGGTACACGAGAGCTCCCACGTTTGCTCAAGACGCTAAAAGCGGATTATAAGCACGAATTGGTAGGTGAACGCTTCCTCACTACGCCTGTACACTACGCCTACTTGAAGATCAGTGAGGGATGCGATCGTCCATGTGCTTTTTGTGCCATTCCTCTGATGCGTGGCAAGCACAAGAGCACGCCGATCGAAGACTTGGTGAAGCAGGCCAAATCACTCGCAGCGCAAGGGACGAAAGAATTGATCCTCATCGCACAGGACTCAACTTATTACGGGCTGGATATTTACGGAAAACGCAACCTCGCCGAATTGATGCAGCAGCTGAGTGAAGTTGAGGGTATCGACTGGATCCGTTTGCATTATGCCTATCCCGCTGGTTTTCCAATGGACGCCATCGAAGAAATGGCCCGGAATCCGAAGATTTGCAACTACTTAGACATTCCGCTTCAACACATCAATGATGAAATGCTCAAGGGTATGCGCAGAGGCACTACGCGAGCAAAAACCGATAGAATTCTCAATGAAATGCGTACAGTCAATCCAGAAATGGCGATACGTACTACGCTCATAACTGGATTTCCTGGAGAAACGGAAGAGCAATTCCAAGAGATGTACGATTGGGTAGCGGAGATGAAGTTTGATCGACTGGGTGTGTTCACTTACAGCCATGAGGAGAACACGCACGCTTTCCAATACGAGGATGATGTGCCGCAAGAAGTAAAGCAAGAACGTGCCAACGCGATCATGGAATTGCAGGAGAGCATCAGCTTTGATAAAAACAAGGCCAGGATAGGAAGCGTTGAACGCGTCTTGATCGATCGGAAAGAATCGGGCTACTTTGTAGGAAGGACGCAGTACGATTCGCCAGAGGTCGACAACGAGGTGGTGATCGATGCCAGTGAGCAATACTTGCGCATCGGTGATTTCGTCACGGTGAAGATCATTGGCAACACAGCCTTCGATCTAGAAGGTGAAGTAGTCCAAGCTGGTGTTTGAATTCTGAGTTCTTCGTGAACATTTTTGATCCTTCTGTTCTTTCAGTCTTACTTTGCAGACGATTTTGAAAAAGGCCAAGAACATTCCACCTACATTACCCGCGCTTATTGAGCGCTACCTCAATGGCGATGCGTTGCTGGGTGAACTCTATTCCGTTGCTCCGAGTCTCCAAGGCTTGATGAAAGCCGCGCGGTCTAGGAAATTGCCAAAGGAAGCGAGACGGATATTGGTCGAAGTCTTAACAGAACAAGCTGAAACTTCCCGCTATTCCTCAGAAAAAACCAGCGCGAACATTCAACGCCTCGCAGAAGAGGATGTGTTTACGGTTGTCGCCGGTCATCAATTGTGCATTTACGGTGGCCCCATGTTCTTTCCTTACAAGATCCTGTCTGCCATTCGCTTGGCGAGTGATTTAGAAAAGAAAGGGATAAAGACAGTACCAGTATACTGGATGGCTTCAGAGGATCACGATTTTGAAGAAGTCAATCACATTTTCATTGGAGCAGAAAAAGTAATCTGGAATAGAAATGCAGGAGGGGCAGTAGGACCAATGCTTTTGGAGGGGATCGAGGCTTTTCAAGCCGAGTTGCGAGACCTCTTCAAGGATGACCCGTTAAAACTGGCTACCCTCGACACCCTGGCAGAAATCCATGCGCCGAACCGGACGCTGGCCGAGGCTACGCGCGACCTCGTGGATTGGATGTTCGGGTCCTTTGGCATCGTGGTGCTTGATGCGGCTGACGCACGGCTCAAATCTATTTTCGCACCCATTGTGCAAAGAGAACTGACCGAAGGGTTCTCATCTGCTGCGGTCGCTACCAATACGGCAATGCTGCAGGAGGCTGGCTACCAAGGACAAATTACTCCACGAGACATCAACCTGTTCTGGATGGAAGCGGGCGTAAGAGAGCGCATTGTTAGATCAGAGACAGGCTTCGCCACCACGGAGGGTGCTAAGAAATGGACCTCCGACGAGCTTTTGAAGCTTTGTGAATCCTCACCTGAGCATTTCAGTCCGAATGTCGCGTTGCGCCCTTTATATCAAGAATGCATCCTGCCCAATCTCGGATACATCGGCGGTCCAGGAGAATTGAGCTACTGGTTGCAGTTGAAAGGCGTGTTCGATGCTGTGCATGTTTCTTTTCCTGGTCTGATATTGCGTGACATGGCAGTCTTGATAGACGGCAAGGCGCAAAAACGGATGGATCAACTTGGACTTTCCGTAGCGGATGTTTACGGTGATCGAGAGGCCATCTTTAAAGCCATCGTCCGAAAGGAGGGAAGCCACGAGTACGTTGTCAATGATAGGGCTCAAGTATTGGAAGAACAGCTATCTCAAATATGCGAGGAGCTCGCTTCGTTTGACCCTACCCTTGGCGAGAGTGCAAGGGCGGAGCAGAAGCGCATCTTGAAACGAATGGATGTCCTTCAGAAGAAGGTGTTGCGCGCTGATAAACGCAAACACGCTTTAGCTGAACGCAGGTTGGTGGAATTTCTGCAGTCTACCTTTCCTAATGCAGTGCCCCAAGAGCGCGTTCACAATTGGTTGATGTACACAAATGAGGAAGCGCGAACTGCATTCTTCTCTCGATTGATGGATTCCTTTAATCCACTCGACCCACAGTTGAAGGCGTTTCAACTCTAATTACCGAACTATTTTCAGAATGAATCCAGTTGGTTTGAAACAGGATACGTGCGTCTAAAATAAAAAAGCGTCTAAACATTATATGTAGATACATGTTATTTATCTTTGCACTCAAATCTAAACACAACAATTATGAAAAAGAACACACTATTGATCGCTGCTATCTCTGTTTCTGTTGCCCTCGCATCTTGCGCTGGCGGAGGAGAAACGGCTGAAGTTGCAAGCGAAGAGAACACTACTGAGATGGTTGCCGAAACTGCAACCTGGACCGTTGATGGTGAGAAATCAAACATCCGATGGACAGGTGGTACTGCAGGCGCTACTGTATATTCCCACTTTGGTGACATCAATGTGAACGGCGGATCTATCACTACTGAAGGAGACAAAATTGCAACTGGAAACTTTGCAGTTGATATGACTTCCATCGCTCCAAAGGACAATGGCTATAGCGAAGAAAGTCCAATGGAAAATTTGGTTGGACACTTGGCTTCACCAGAATTCTTCAACTCAAAGGATTTTCCTGAGTCTTCTTTTGAGATCACATCTGCTGAAGGCATGAAAGTAATGGGTAACCTTACGATCCGTGGCAACAGCAATGCTGAGACCATCGAGATCACAAACATGACCATGAACGAAGACGGAACCATGACGGCTACTGGTACATTGGTTTTCGATCGCCAGAAGTATGATGTTGCTTGGGAGCATTTCCTCAAGGACACGGTTCTTTCTGATGACATTAAGCTTGAGATCACTTTGGTTGCCAAGAAGGCCTAAGTTTCTCTGAATACAATACTTAAAGGCGCCTTAGGGCGCCTTTTTTGTTTTTCAGCTGTACTTCGTGGATTATTCAATGCATCGGAAGGTGCGCCAATGCACCCGAAAATCTACATTTGCGCATGCAAGAAATGATCCTGATCCTTGACTTTGGTTCCCAGTATACGCAGCTTATTGCGCGAAGAGTGCGGGAATTGAATGTTTACTGTGAGATCCACCCGTTCAATGACTTCCCTTCGATGAATGAGCACATAAAAGGAGTTATCCTTAGCGGTAGTCCATTTTCTGTGCGTCAGGAAGATCATCCAACCCCTGAACTTAGTGAGATCAAAGGGAAGCTACCTCTGTTGGGCGTGTGCTATGGTGCGCAGTATTTGGCCCACAATTATGGTGGAGAAGTACAAGCGTCATCCAAGCGTGAATACGGCCGTGCTAATCTGAGTTTCGTGGACCATAGTGCGCCGCTCATGAAAGGAGTAGCGGAAGATTCTCAAGTGTGGATGTCACATGCAGACACGATCTATTCGCTTCCAGAAGGAACATCTATTATGTGCAGCACGAGTGATGTAGAGGTGGGAGGTTATCGTTTTAACGATGAGGAAACCTATGCCTTGCAATTTCACCCTGAGGTCTACCACAGTACGGACGGCTTAACGGTACTTCGAAATTTCGTGGTGGGCGTATGCGGATGCGATCAATCGTGGACGCCAGAATCGTATGTAGACACAAACGTGGCGCAACTCAAGGAGCAATTGGGCGATGATAGGGTGGTGCTCGGACTTTCAGGAGGCGTTGATAGCAGCGTGGCGGCCATGTTGCTACACCGAGCGATTGGCAAGAACCTCTACTGCATATTCGTGGACAACGGACTTCTGCGCAAACACGAGTTTGAAAGCGTGTTGCATCAATACGAAGACCTTGGACTCAACGTGAAAGGGGTGGATTCCGCCGATCGATTCTACAAAGAGTTGGCGGGTATTTCTGACCCAGAGGGCAAACGAAAGGCAATTGGAAGGGTGTTCATCGAAGTTTTTGATGATGAGGCCCATCGCATAACGGATGTAAAATGGTTGGGGCAGGGAACCATCTACCCAGACATCATCGAATCCAAATCGGTCAAGGGACCTTCTGCCACCATCAAGAGTCACCACAACGTAGGTGGCCTTCCAGATTTCATGAAGTTGAAGGTAGTAGAGCCACTGAGCTCGCTGTTTAAGGACGAGGTCAGAGAAGTAGGTGCAACCTTGGGCTTGCCGCAAAGCATAATCAGCCGTCATCCATTCCCAGGGCCTGGATTAGGCATTCGTATCTTGGGAGATGTTACGCCTGAAAAAGTGCGTGTGCTGCAAGAAGTGGATCACATCTATGTGGAAGGGCTGAAAGAGCATGGGCTTTACGAACAAATTTGGCAAGCAGGCGCCATCTTACTTCCCGTGCAATCGGTAGGTGTGATGGGCGATGAGCGTACGTATGAAAATGCTGTCGCTTTGCGCGCTGTGACTTCAACAGACGGGATGACAGCCGATTGGTTTCACTTCCCGCACGAATTTCTCGCAACAATCTCTAACAAGATCATCAATAATGTGAAGGGTGTGAACCGCGTTGTTTACGACATTAGCTCCAAACCACCCGCGACCATAGAATGGGAGTGATTCGAAATATCACCGTATATCTCTTTTTCCTGACGTGCTTCACTTTTACGACGCACGCCCAGGAGACCCCTCAGGTGCATAAAATCAATGGCAGCAAGTACTATTTGCATGTCGTTGAGCCAGGCAACACACTCTACGGTATTTCGCGGCTCTACAATGTGACCATCGATGAGGTTATGGGCAGCAATCCGATTGTCGGGGATGAAGGTTTGAAGGTCAACCAAACCCTTTTGATTCCCGTCACTGGCGATAATAAAAAGTCGCTCGGTGGATTGGTTGAGGAGACCGACGAATACATCACACATGCAGTGCAGCCGAAAGAAACCCTGTATGCGATAAGCAAGAAGTACGCTATTTCCCTGGATGCCTTGCTCAATGCTAATCCTCAGATCAGGGAGGAAGGGCTGAAAGCCGATTCACAGGTAAGGATTCCGGTAGCTAAGGTGGAGCAGGAGCAACAGGAGTTTATCCAATCTGCAAAGCTCGACTCCTTGGAAGCGCACATCGTGGAAAAGGGCCAGACGCTCTATTCGATCAGTAAGCAGTACCATGTGAGTATTGAGGATTTAAAAGGCGCCAATGCAGGACTCACAACCAACTTAAACGAAGGGATGGCCATTCGCATTCCGGGCAGATTGGTGGTGTTGCCGGAACAAGAAAGTCAGGACACCCAAAAGCTTGCGGATATGGTGTTGACGCATGTGCCAGACGCGGCATCCATTGTTCGCATTGGCCTCTTGTTGCCCGTTCAGCCTACGTTTCCGGACTCGTCGAATAGACATGACTTTCAGATCAGCGAAGCCCAACGCGTGTCGCTAGGTTTTTACCGGGGCTTCGTGCATGCGGTCGATTCACTCGCTTCGAAGAACAACGTGAAGTTTGAGGTAAAGCTTATCAATTCTGGAGAGGATACCGCCATGATTCAGTCGCTTATCGAGCAAGGTGCCTTCGATAACATTGATATCGCCGTAGGACCGTTTTATACAGATCAATTCGTGACCGTGGCCGGCTATCTCAAGCAGAAGGGCGTTCCGGCGATTTGTCCGATTCCCAAGCCTTCAAAGATTTTGTTCGGTAAACCCAACGCGATCAAGACAACGCCGAGCGAATCGATGCAGCTCGACGCAATTGCAGAGTTCTTGGCGGCCAATTACAGGGATTCTACAGTGGTTGTGGTCAACTCAAACAAGCTTCCGGATCAAGATGCTGTGGAATTTTTTAAGTCGCGCTACGCCGTTGCGATGCACGTGCCTGACACCTTTATTTCGGATGCTGTGCGTGAAGTGAAGCTGTGGGACATAACGCGCGAGACCCTCACCATGCGTTTTCGCGACAGTGGAAGCTACACCTTGGTCGTGCCAACTACGAACAAGGTGTTTGTGACCAAATTCCTGAGTGAACTCTACAACTTTCAGTATGAAACAGAGGGTATGTATCGTTTTAGGGTCATCGGTCTAGAGGATTGGCAGAAGTACGATACAGACTTAGAGATCCAACAGCTGCACGACTTGCGTGTTACCATACCAATCACGGGATACCTTGATTTCACTGACTACCGCGTGAATGCCTACTACAAGCAATACAAGCAGCGGTACGGTTACGAGCCAACACGCTTCACGCTGATGGGATTTGATTTAGCGCATTACTTGATCACACAGATGGCGTTCAATCGCGAAGACTGGTTCAAGACCCCAGAGGAGTTTCAATTCCAAGGCATCTTGATGGACTTTCACTTTCACCGTGTCATGCCGCAGAGTGGAATAGAAAACCAGAGCGTTGAGCTCTACGAGTACAATGGATTTAAACTAAAACCATTCGCCAAATGGCCGGTACAAAAGAGCAAATAGCTGAGTGGTTTCACGGACTCCAATCTCAGATCTGCGCTGCGGTTGAAGAGGCAGATGGAGGGAGTGGTTTTCAAAGCGAAACATGGGAACGGCCAGGAGGTGGAGGAGGTCACACGCGTGTGATTGAGAACGGGAAGATCATCAGTAAAGGAGGAGTGAATTTTTCGGCCGTGCATGGCTCACTTCCGGATAAAATTCAAAAGGCGCTAGGAGTGGACTCCGATGCGTTCTTCGCTGCGGGTGTGTCTATCGTCATGCATCCTGATAATCCACATGTCCCCATCATTCATATGAATGTGCGCTATTTTGAGATGAGTGAGGATGTTTGGTGGTTTGGTGGAGGGATTGACTTGACGCCTCATTACGTGGTCGAAGATCAAGCCGAATGGTTCCACAGCCAGTTGAAGCAGGTTTGTGATCGTTTTGATCCCGCCTACCATCCACGCTTCTCGAAATGGGCGGATGAATACTTCTACATCAAACACAGAAAGGAGTCACGTGGTGTGAGTGGGATTTTCTTCGATCGACTCAACACTGCATCAGAAGGAAAAAGCAAGTCGGACTTGTTTGCCTTTGTGCAAGCGGTAGGCGAGCAGTTTGCCCCTATCTACACTGAGCTGATGCGTACCAATCACCAAGCGCCATTTACGGACTTGCAGAAGGCTTGGCAAATGCATCGGAGAAGTAGGTACGTCGAATTCAATTTGGTGCTGGATAAGGGTACGAAGTTCGGTTTGGATACCGATGGAAGGATTGATTCCATCCTGATGAGTTTGCCGCCGGAGACAGGGTGGAGGTACACCCAAGACTGGCCGATAGACGGTGAAGAAATGCGGACCCAGGCGTATTTACAATCGGCACACGTGCCTGAGTAAGTCGCCGGCTAGCCCTGCCAGATATCCCAACTTTTCTCTGCCTGTAACGCGAGCATATGTTCTCCGTTCATGGTTCTTGCCCCTAAGATGTCCGCCTTTTTCAAAAAGAGGGTTTGCGTCGGGTTGTAGACCAGGTCCATTACAAAGTGCCTAGAAGTAAGCGCTTCATACGGAATGTCAGGAAAGGTTAGCACATCAGGGTGCATGCCCAATGGAGTGGTGTTGACAATGAGGTCAGCTTGGCGCACCTCTGAAGCCGTTAGGTTTTCATAATTCTTGTCTCCCTTGCGCGAAACGACTTGATAGAGAATATCGAGGCCATTCAATACATGCAGTATGGCTTTCGCTGCGCCGCCATTTCCCAACACGATCGCGCGTTCGATTGTATTGCCTCCGGTGAACTCTTTCAAGGCTCCCTTGAATCCATCTACATCCGTGTTGTATCCAAGCATTTTGCCTTCTTCTACTTTTACACAATTGACGGCTCCGATGGCCTGGGCTTCCGGTGTCATTTCATCCAAGAACGGGATGATGGATTCCTTAAAGGGTATAGTTACATTAAACCCACTTAACGACTCTTTTTCAATAAGTTGAGTCAATTCATTTATGGAGTCCAATTCAAAGGATACATAACTGAAATTGCTCGAGCGCATGCCCTTGAACTTTTGTTCGAAATAGCGCGGAGAATAAGAATGGGTGAGGGACGCGCCGATCAATCCGTAACGTGTCACGACCGTTGTAATTTGGTGGCGATCCACTCAGCCGCCAAGACAGTAAAGAAGCCTGCCAGCATCAATAGAATGCAACCCATGATCTTGGAGTCATTTCCGTACAAGAAATTGTCTTGAAGGCTTTCGAATGCGCCCGGAAGTACACTGCGACTGAATACCACAACGGTATCGCCGCTTTCTTTGGTCATGGTTTCCAAGACCTCTTGCCACGGCCAGATCTTGTTCAGCGACCCAATAAGGAAGCCCGTGAGCACAGACAGGGTGGCATCATGGTAGTTTTTAAAAGTCCATGAGAGCAGCCTAGAAAAGATGACCATTCCGAAGAGCATACCACTTCCGAAGGTTGCGAGGATGATCAACTGATCGGGCTGAAATGTTTTAAGCGCCTCCTTTACGGTGGGGATAATGTAGCTGTACATTCCCATGAGCAAGAGAATGAAGCTTCCTGATATTCCAGGTAGGAGTAAGGCGCTAACGGCGATTGCGCCAGAGATAAAGACAAAGTAAAGCGCCGGATTGCCTGGTGCAGGCACAGCTACTGTTATGTAATAGGCTACTGCGGCACCGATGGTGACGCCAAGGATCCGCTTTCCATTCCAGGCCTTGATCTCCCGACCAACGAAAAGGGCGCTCACAAGGATCAATCCGAAAAAATAGGACCAAACAAAGAGGGGGTAGGTCTCCAGCAAATAAGTGATGAGAAATACGCCGATGCCGATGCCTGCAACCATGCCGATGAGCAAGGAGGTAAGGAACACCCCATCCATGGCCTTCCAAATGCCTTTTAAGCCATCCTTTCTCCAGGCGTGCCACACATCCGGTCCAATGGACTTAATAACGTTGAGTAAACGCTCGTAGATGCCTGTAATGAAAGCAATGGTTCCTCCGCTTACCCCAGGAATAACCTCGGCTATTCCCATCGCTGAGCCTTTCAGCGCATTCAGAATGATTCCTTTAGTGCCTTGCATTAGTAGGTAGGGATACTTGGGTCAACTTCTTCGGACCAGGCCAATATTCCTCCGCGTAAGTTGATGACATTCGAAAATCCCCGTGCCATGAGGGCGTTAACGATGGCTCCAGAGCGCCCGCCAGACTTACAGTGGATAACCACGTCTTTGTCCTTCGACACTTTATCCAGGTTCATCATGATCTGTCCCATTGGCAACAAATCTGCTCCTATGTTGCAGTATTCATACTCGTTGACTTCTCTTACATCGATCACTTGGATGTCTTCTCCTGAATCGAGTTTGGCTTTGAGCTCTGTTACACTGATCTCTCTCATGTGTATGGTAATAGGGGGTTTGGCAATGCAAGTTTACAGCATCGCGATGAAGTGTTTGGACCCTTATTTCTGGTTCAGGGAGTGGATGAGGAACTGAATGTCCTTGCTTTCTACCGCTTTAGGATAGTACATGACAAATTCTTCGATGAGCTCAGGTTCTTGAATGAGCAGTTCGACGAGCTTTTCGAAGGCCACCTCTTCCTCACCCTTCTGATACTGTACAATGCATTCGTACAAACCGAGGAGGTGATTGCTAGGGTATTCAGTGAGTCCACGGTCGAGGACTGATCGAGCTAAATCATAGTTTTTCATCGATAGACTCAATTGGGTGTAGTCCTCCCAAAGATCTTCGTGCAGATAACCGTTCGCGATGGCCTTTTCAAACGACTCAGCACTCTCGATTAATAGATCGTATTTCATCTGAAGACCCGCTAGAAAGCAATGATAATCTCCATTTTCAGGATCCAATTGCAGCGCTTTTTTCGCGTATTCGAGGGCTTCGAGCTCTCGCTTTAATTCATCCAATGCACTGCTGGCGCCGATCCAAGCCTCCGCCATGGTTTCGTCCTTCTTGAGTGATTTCTCAAAATGAACTAAGGCATTCTTGAAGTCTCCAATATGATCGTAACAATCTCCTATGTAGAAATAGATCAAAGAATCCAAGATGTCGAATGCTAACGCCTTCTTGTAGAGCTCGATGGCATCTGCATGGCGCTCCAAGCGCACCAATACGTTTGCTTTGTTGAAGTAGGCGGCATGGAACGCCTCGTCGATCAGGATCACATAGTCAAACGCCGTTAAGGCTTTTTCAAATTCGCCAAGGGCCTGATAGGCGGCCCCTAGGTTAAACCAGGCGTGACCATTATAGGGAGTTTTGTCGATCACCCTTTTGAAGGTGGAGATCGCTTCTTCGTAATTCTTTGTCAGTTCGAAACAATAGGCCAATTCGTAGATCGCGTCCTCATTGTTAGGGTTGATCTTCAAGGCTTCAAGTAAGAAATCAGTGGCTTCCTTGTATTGCTCTAAATTCTGATGTTCAATCGCCAGGTTCATGTAAATAACGTCGGGTTCAGCCACCGAACATTCCAATGCTTGGTGCAAGCAGCGGATTGCCTTTTCGTATTTCCCGCATTGACTCAAGATGCTAGCCTTGGTCATGTGAAAGTCAGGATTGAAATGCTCAAAGACTTCTACTTCACCAAGCAGTGTCAGGGCCTCATTATGCTTATCAGAAAGGGAAAGTAATTCCGCTTCTTTGATCGTGAGTTGACGATTGGCGGGATGTTGAGCATGTGCTGTCTCCACTACTTTGAAGGCGAGTTCAAGACGTTGGTGCATCATGAAATGGTCGAGCAAAGATTCGAGATCGTCTACCTCGTAGTAGGCAGAGGAGCCATCCTCTATCATCCTTTCAAAGCGATTTACCAGACTGTTTAGGTCGCTATCGCTGAAGTAATTATCATCGAATTCTTCCATAGAACGTGGGGTATAAGCAAATTTAGAATTTGATATACCGGTTGAGTTTTAAGCAGCGAAGCGTTATCAACAGGGTTCTGAACATAAGTGCAAAAGTGCTTAATATTCCTGCAACACAGCGCGTTTATAACAAGTTTGAGCCATGTGGGTTCAAGGTCATCCGCAAGGGAAATCTATCTTTGCGCTCTTTCTGATAAAATGACGCTGATATCCTCCATTTCAGGCACGCGCGGTACCATCGGTGGTAAACCGGGAGATAACCTGACACCAGTAGACGCCGTTGCCTTCTCAACGGCCTTTTCGAACTTTATTAAACAACGATCCGGCAATGCTTCACCTACGGTGGTGATCGGCAGGGATGCACGCCCCAGTGGCCATTGGCTTTCTAGTATCGTGTCAGGCACGCTGCAAGCATCGGGGGTTCACGTGGTGGATCTTGGCCTCAGCACAACGCCTACCGTTGAGATAGCGGTACCCGGCTTAAAGGCAGACGGAGGCATCATATTGACGGCGAGCCATAATCCCATTGAGTGGAATGCGCTTAAGTTGTTGAATGCAAAAGGGGAGTTCATCTCTGCTGAGGAAGGAAAACAATTGTTGCATCAGATTAACAATGCAGATTTCAACTTCCCAGACGTACACCAAACAGGTAGCTATCGAATGGAATCGGGGTGGATAGAGCGTCACATCGACCAGGTCTTAGCTTACGATCTTGTGGATGTAGATGCGATTCGGGCTGCCAGATTCAAGGTGGCCGTAGATCCTGTGAATTCTACGGGAGCATTGGCCATCCCATTATTGTTAGAGCGACTTGGAGTTTCTGAAGTGCGCATGATCAATGAAGAAGTGACGGGCATTTTTGCGCACAATCCAGAACCGCTAAAACAGAACCTTACAGAAATTTCGGAGGTGGTACGAAGCCAAGGTTTTGACTTGGGAATTGTGGTAGACCCTGACGTCGACCGTCTCGCGCTCATTTCTGAAGATGGAGAAATGTTTGGCGAAGAGTATACGCTCGTCGCTATTGCAGATTATTACATGCAGGTGCGACCCGGCGCTACGGTTTCTAATTTGAGTTCTTCCCGTGCCTTGAAAGATGTGACTTCCGCTGCAAGCCAGAACTACCATGCCAGTGCAGTAGGTGAGGTGAATGTAGTAACGAAAATGAAGGAAGTGCACGCCGTCATAGGCGGCGAAGGCAACGGAGGTATCATCGTGCCAGATTTTCACTATGGACGTGATGCGCTGATAGGGATCGCACTGTTCCTCACCCACCTGGCAAAGAAAGGCGTGAAAATGTCGGCATTGCGCGCCGGCTATCCGCAGTATGAGATGGCCAAGAACAAGATCCAATTGAAGCCTGGTATGCAGCCAGACGTGCTCATCGATGCCATGAAGGAACGCTATGCCGCTGAAAACGTCAATACAATTGACGGACTGAAGATCGATTTTGCGGAAGAATGGGTGCATTTGAGAAAGAGCAATACTGAGCCCATCATTCGTATTTACACCGAAAGCGCATCGAAAGCTTCCGCAGAAGCTTTGGCTCAGCGGATTGAAAAAGAATTGTCAGCCCTCATTTGATCCAATTTATTATCCATGAACATATATTTTGACAATGCAGCAACCACTCCCTTAGATCCAGAAGTGATCGAGGAAATGCTCAGCTACATGCGCGCGGACTTTGGTAATCCGAGTTCTACACACGCTTATGGTCGAAAGACAAGGGCAGCCATTGATCTCGGTCGAAAGCGGGTGGCTGGACATATCAATGCTGAGCCGGGAGAAATCATATTTACCAGTGGGGGTACCGAGGCAGACAACATGGCCATCCTCTGCAGCGTGAATGACCTGGGTGTTACACACATCATTACCTCGTCCATTGAACACCATGCAGTGCTTTATCCCGCAGAAAAGCTAGCAGAAGCGGGTAAGGTTCGAATGTCGCTGGTTGATATTGACGAGAAGGGCCACGTGCGCCTTGATCATTTGGAAACCTTGCTTCAATCCGATGAAAAGACCCTGGTAAGCCTGATGCATGCGAACAATGAGATTGGAAACATCCTTCCACTCCAAAAGGTCAGCGACCTATGCAAGGAATACGGCGCGCTCCTGCACACGGATACCGTGCAGACCATCGCGCATTATCTCATCGACTTGAAAAAGACCCATGTAGATTTCATGACTTGTTCAGCACATAAGTTTCACGGACCGAAGGGCATTGGTTTTTTGTACATCAATAGTGATGTGAAAGTGAGCCCATTAATCTATGGCGGAGGACAGGAGCGCAACATGCGAGCGGGTACCGAAAACGTCTACGGTATCATGGGTTTGGTCAAAGCCCTGGATATTGCTTATGAGCACTTGGAAGAGCATGCCGCGCACATCTTGAGCTTGAAAAGGTACATGATGGAAAGGCTCCGGGAAGATATGGGTGATGTGCTTTTCAACGGCGACGCAGAAGGCGAATCGCTTTATACGGTATTGAATGTAGCGCTTCCTGAGACGGACAAGAACGAAATGATGTTGTTCAACTTAGACATCGAAGGAGTAGCGACTTCTGGGGGTAGCGCTTGCAGCTCAGGTTCCGACATTGGTTCACATGTGCTTGCCAAAATGCACATCCCTGGAGATCGTCCGGTCGTTCGTTTTTCTTTTAGCAAGTACAATACAAAGGAGGAAATCGATTACACCATCGAAAAGCTTAAGATGATCTATGAACTCCCAACGATAGCCTGATCGTGGAGCCGCTCACGGTTACATTTTTAGGCTCGGGCACCTCGATGGGGGTGCCGGTGATCGGATGTCCGTGTGAAGTTTGCCAGAGTACAGATAAGCGGGATAAACGCTTGCGGTCCAGTATTTTGGTTCAAAAAGGAGAGAGGAATATTGTCGTGGACAGCGGTCCGGATTTTCGTTATCAGGTATTACGAGCTGGCATAAATCACCTCACAGCCCTTGTGTTTACCCATGAGCATAAGGATCATACTGCTGGGATGGATGATGTACGCGCCTTCAACTTTATCCAGCGAAAAGCAGTCCAGATATACGCGTCCAGCGACGTAGAGAAGGCCTTACGCAATGATTTTCATTATGCTTTTGCAGATATTAAGTATCCAGGCGTTCCCGAAATCAAAATCAACAACATCGAGGCGGATAAAGCCTTCTCTATCGAAGGATTGGAGTGGAAGCCGATACTGGTCTACCATCACCGCATGCCCGTGCTTGGCTTCAGAATTGAAGACTTTACGTACATCACAGACGCGAACAGCATTCCGGATGCGGAGTGGCCTAAATTGGAAGGAACCAAGGTCTTGGTTTTGAATGCCCTTCGCAAGCAATACCACATCTCACACTTCACATTGGAGGAAGCATTAGAGGTCATTGAGCGAGTTCAACCCGAACGCGCCTACCTCACGCACATCAGTCATCAGATGGGAACGCATGAAGAAGTCAGCGCAGCGCTTCCAGCCAATGTTTTCATAGCAGAAGATGGATTGAAAATTTCCCTTTGATTACCCAATCTCAATCACTTGTCCTCGGAGTTGTTTCCCGAGGTAAGGACTGTTGGAGGCTTTTGAGTGTTTGCCCTTGGCCTCGTATACCCATTCCTTTTTTGGGTCGAAGAGCGTGAATTGAAACGCAGCCCCTTCTTCCAGAGCAGGCATCTCCAATCCAAAGCGCTTGCGTGGCCGCAAGCTGAGGGCTTCTACGAAAGTGTCGATGTCGAGATCATCACTCAGTGTGGTTTGGTAAGCAGCCAGTGCCGTCTCTAGCATGGTCATGCCATTGTGCGCCTGATCAAACTCTACGTCCTTGTTTTCGATTACTTCAGGAGTATGGTCTGTGACGATCATATCGATAGTACCCGTCTTGAGCGCTTGAATCAAGGCTTTTCTGTCTTTTTCGGATCGGAGCGGCGGGTTTGTCTTGTAGTTGGTGTCGAAACTATTCAGCACGTCTTCGTTGAAGAGGAGGTTGGCCAAACCTACACCCGCAGTGATGTCAAGCTTCTCCTTTTTGGCTTGAGCTAGCAATTTTACGCTGCCTTCTGAGCTGATGGTAGCCACGTGCATTCTCGAGTCAGAATAGCGAAGCAGGTAAATGTCTCTGTTCAACATGAGCTCTTCGGCAAGCACAGGGGTCGATTTAAGCCCAAGCGAGGTGTTTGCAGGACTTTCGTTCACCATTCCCCCAGGAGCGACACGTTCGTCGTTAGGAAAGGAGAAGACGATGCCTCGGAAGTTCTTGACGTAATAAAGGGCCCGCTTCATCATGTTTACATCGTTGATGGGATACTTACCGTCGGTGAATCCTCGAGCACCGGAGCGGAACATATCATACATCTCACTGAGTTCTTCTCCTTTCAGGTCTTTGGATATTGCCCCAAGCGCATGCATTGTCACGCCGCTATGGCCTGCGTTCTTCGTGATGAAGCTTACCGCACTTTTGGAGTCGATGACTGGATAGGTAGAAGGCAGGATGAATAGATCGGTAAATCCACCTGCTCTAGCGGCACGCGTAAGAGAAATCAAGTCTTCTTTATCCTCAAAACCAGGCTCACCTGAGTGGCACTGGACATCAACCAAGCCTGGAAGGAGATACATGCCCTTAGCGTCGACTACTTTTTTTGCGTCTTTTTCGTCGCCCTTGAGGCCCAGCACTTTCTTGCCGTCGGTTAGGATCGAGAAGCTCTTTTTATGCCCTGGATGTCCGGGGTAGATGAGCTGCACGTTCTTGATCAGTGTTTTCATTTGCTGAATAGTTTTAATAACACAGTTTCCAAGACTAGGGCCAGCAATGCAAGCAATGCAAAGATGGGCCACAATTTTGTTCCAACATTCGCCTCCGCTACCTCGATGGCCAATTGATCTGTCATCTCATCGAAGATTCGGATGTCTATTTCTCTGTCTGCAAAGTAGCGTTCAATGCCCTCTGCGCTTGGCAAGGCAATTTGACTTTCTGAACGGCTATAATTGAAGGAAAAGATTTCCAAGGTGCTGTCTCCTGAACGGAGCGCATAATGCCCAGGTCGAACAAGTCCATCTCCTAACAAGATTCCATTGTGACTCAGTCCAGGAATGAAAGCTGTAGAGTCATTCAACCGCTGCAGCTCGGCGCGCTCAACCCGTACATCAGTTTTGATCAATTGCGCGTTGACATCATGAGCGATGGGTCTGCCAATGCCCGCATGTGCCGCCATATTGATCATCGCCGGAACGAAGAGTGCATGCTTGAAAAAATCCGTTGAACCTTCCTGAAGTGGAGTCGTTATGACAAATAAATCCCCAGAAGCAACACGCTTGTTCCACAGGAGTGGCGCGCCATTGTACAAGGTCAAGATAGACTCACCTCTTTGGGCATTGTTCAAGCGATAGTGCTGCTGCACACTCGGTAGATTTACTTGATCCAGCGGGGCGTCAAACACATCGTTGAAGAGGAAGTGCTTTTCATTCACCTTGCTCACACCCAAGGACGTTGTATCCAGTCCCGAGAACTCGATCGCAAAAGCGTTTGCAAAAGAGCTTCTGAGTTGTTCGTTCATGTCCAGCGGTGTGATCACTAATACGTTTCCACCAGAAAGGAGTTTTTCATTCGCCAATGCCGCCAACCCCGTCGAAAGGACGTCAATCTCATTGAGGATAAGTACTTGGGCTTGGTCGATTGCATCTTGCTTGATCTCATCCTGAGAGAAGGCAGTATATCGGAAGGCTTCACTGCTGAACAGATGTTGAAAAGGAGTACTTCCCTTTATGCCAGCGCCTGTCACTTCCACTACATCGATGGATTCTGTCACGTAAATCGTAAAGTAATAGTCATTGTCAAAACTGACAGGGTAGTCCTCAACTTGTATCTGCCCGTTGAGGTAACCTGCTTGTGATGGAATGAAGCTGATGGACGTGTCAACGCTTTCCAGCGGAGGTAGGTCGAGAATAGGCATCGCGATCTGCTCACCTTCAATAAAAACCGTTACGGCTAGCTGTCCAATGGGGTTTAATCCATGGTTTGTCACTTTGAAGGCCAGTCTTTGCTCTGCACCTTTCTGGGTGATGGGTGTATGGAGCCATGCGCTGTCGATCGATATATTTTCCGGCATACCCGCTGACAGAGCCATCGCAGATAGGTCATTGTTCGTGTCGATATGGAGATAAGTGGAGTCGAGCACATGGTTGAAGTCCGAGAGTAGGAATGTCTTGACTTTGGCAGACTTATCATACAGCGCTTGCGCTTGAAATGAGAGTACTTCGGATAAATTTCGGTGTTTAGGCGTAGCCATTACATCGTCCAACAAAGTGAGAAATTCTTCTGCATCTGTGAATCGCTTTTCTTTTGCATCGAAGGAATTGGTGATCAGTTGAAACCTGGTTCCCTTTGGAAACGAGGTGGAGATGGCATATCCCGCTTGGGTAGCATGCTGCAAAAGGTTGCCATTGCCAGTTGATGCTTGCATGCTGAATGAGTTGTCGACGTAAATCGAAACGCGATCAACCTCATCGAGTCGACTATCAGACGGGAGGAAGGGTTCTGCAAAAGCAAGGACGAGCATTCCGACGAAGAGCATCCTCGTCAAGAGAATGAGTAAGTGCTTGAGTTGATTCTTGGTCTGGGACGTTGTGCGGACTTCCTTAAGGAGAGAAACATCCGAAAAGAATAACTTCTTGTAACGTCTAAATTGAAAGAGGTGAATGGCGATCGGAACAGTGATCAGGGCCAGCGCCCAAAGTGCCATTGGAGAGGTGAAAACCATTAAAAAGCGAAGGTAACGCTTAGCAACGGTATCTCAGGTCAGGTCAATTCAATTTTTAAAATGAAGTAGGGTGGTTCGTCATCGCTTTCCACAATTTCAAAACCGATATCGTGGCCTGAAATCTTACGCAGACGGATCAAACCTGTACCCTCATTGAGGCCTGAAGTGTGCAAACGATCAATGATGTCGTTCATTTGACCGGTGTCCAGCATGTTGATGGACTCTAAACTTCTCTGCACCAATTCCTGTTTACCATTTTTGATAAAGTTACCGCTGAACATGGCATAACCGTCTTCCACTTTTTGCAGAAGGAAGACCCCTGGCTTTCCCAAATGATTCAAACGACTGTACGCGTGTTTCGCGACGTTTCTTAATAGCTCAGTCATCACCGCACTCATTCCTTTGGTCTCCGGATTGTCATTGAGGGTCGAATCAATCTGATTGGAAAGGTGATTGACATTGCTTTCGTGCAAGAGACCTTTGAAAATGATCTGTGAATCGCAAACTAGCATTTCCTTGTGGAGTCGCATCGCGTCATGGATGTAATCGGCAGAAACAGCAGGATCGTAGTCATCCTTGTCTATTGCAATGTTCAGGTTGAGGTAGTAGAAGTAACCACCGAGCACTGGAGCGAATTCGAAGTTGATCTTTCCAGAAGATTTGCGCGCCATGTCAATCAGGCCAAGGCCTGCGCCGCCCTTCGTTGAGAACCCTGAGTTATTCAAGATCTCCAGGTAGTATTCTTTCAGCTCACTGTCGTCCTTGCTTACAATGGTGGAGAGATTCTCTTCCAATTGCTCCTTGACATCCTTCGAGACCCAGTTGCCATAAGTAATGCTGTACGCTTGTTCACGTCGGTTGATGATAAACAAGGCGCCGTCGAATGGGCTTCCACCTTGATCGTGGTATTGATGTCGGGTAATATTCTGTAATCCCTCTACCATTAGGTAGTAAACCTTCTTGGCTACTTTTGGCGTGTCAAGCTCAAGGAGGTTTCCTTCAGTCAAGAACAAGATGTTGTCCGTGATGGCTGAACTGAAACTACCTCGACAGGCAAAAAGAAACTGTTCGGTCTCTATTTTTTTGCCTGTGTTGTAGACAATCTCGTATGCTGAGTTCTTGGCAGGTTTAGTCATCTTCGGAAGAAGACAAGGTTATCGGGTTTGATGGCACTAATTTAAGCGTTTATGATAGATTCCTACCAAAATGAAATAAAGTGGGCAAAAAGCAACACTAAAAAGGTGAAGAGCCTTGAAAAGAAGCTTTCAAAAACAGGCCGTAGTGATTTGCTTATCAATAAGTTACACGAGGAAGTTTTTGAGGATGTCGATTGCCTAAAATGTGCAAATTGTTGCAAAACTACAGGCCCATTATTGCTTCCAAAGGACATTCAACGCCTTTCAAAGCGTCTTAAAATGCCGGAAAAGCAGTTCGTCGACACCTTTCTGCGCGTCGATGAAGATGGCGATCATGTCTTCCAATCGATGCCCTGTCCTTTTCTTGAGGACGATAACAAATGCGCCGTATACGAAGATCGGCCCAAGGCTTGTAGGGCTTATCCTCATACCGACCAAAAAGGACAACTGGACATCTTTGCGATTACCCGTAAAAATGCCAGGATATGTCCTGCGGTTAGCAGAATCATGCAAATACTGGTTTCAATGGGCTAATGGACTGTTCTTGATAGGAAGTGCCCGATTCATGTAGGTTTTGAAAATCCAGGCTCCTGCGAAATAACAGAGGATGTCAAAAGGGTCAGCGGTGAAGCTTTCATTGAAATAGGGAAGGACTCCTTCGAAGTAAAGAGTGAAAAGGAAGAGGATGATCAAAAGGTCCCGACGCGTGATTATAAAATTTCGATTCCCAGGAAGAAGGAGTTGTACTGCTATTAGCGCGGTACCTAAAATGATGGGAAGTGCCAGTAAATCTTCGAGGTAAGAGTGAAGCAGCGGGATAGTTGCATCGTACAACTCGACGAACTTATAGCTGCCAGCTGCCAAGACAAGAACAAGATAGAGCCTGAAGTGCCTTAATTGTTTCAATGGGCAAATACGGTTGTTAGGTATACTAGAAATGCCACGAAGGCATACAGGATGAGTTGCGCCACTTGTATAGGACGCTTCAAGATTTTCAGCCAAATAGGATCATCATACTGAACCTGAATGATCGGGACACGAGGGTCTCCTCTTTCGATGCGTTTCCTAACCTCGTCTTTATACTGCTTGTCATGCTCGTGTCCGCAATGTTCACAGTATTCCTTTGCGCCATCGGTCCATTGTTCACAATACGCGCATCGCTTGATGTGGGTTGATGCCGAAGGACTCATTCAAATTAGGTCACAGAAGTTCGTTCGCCAGGTTGGCAAGCTCCGATCGCTCACCTTTGGTGAGCGTGATGTGTGCGAAAAGATCGCTTCCCTTAAGTCGGTCAATGATGTAACTCAGGCCGTTCGACTCTTCATCGAGGTAGGGGGTGTCGATTTGGTGTACGTCTCCTGTGAAAACGATCTTAGTGTTCTCCCCAGCACGAGTAATGATGGTCTTTACTTCGTGCGGTGTAAGGTTTTGTGCCTCGTCTATGATGAAGAAAACGTTGGATAAACTCCTGCCTCGAATGAAGGCGAGCGGGGTAATGTTGATCTTCTTATCCCGCATCATTTGTAAGATCTGCTTGTGGCGCTTTTCATTCTCAGAAAACTGACTCTTGATGAAATCGAGGTTGTCGTACAAAGGCTGCATGTAAGGATCCACCTTTTTCTCTGCAGTTCCCGGTAAGAAACCAATGTCACGGTTGCTCAGTGGAACGATAGGTCGCGCCAAGATGATTTGGTAATATTCTTTCCGTTGTTCTATTGCACTGGCCAGCGCGAGTAGCGTCTTTCCTGTTCCTGCCACCCCTTGCATTGTCACCAATTTGATGTTGGGGTTCATCAAGGCGTGAATGGCGAAGGTCTGCTCTGCGTTCCTCGGCTTGATGCCGTAGGTGTATTCCTTTTCGACCCGTTCTATAAGCTGGTTGGTCGGATTGTAGTAAGCCAACGATGAGGATTTCCCATTCTTAAAGATGAAATACTGATTATCGATCTTCTTCGGTATTAGACTCAGGTCATCCGTGGATCCTGTCGTATAAAGTTTACGAATGAACTCACTGTCTACATTTTCAATGATCTCATTGCCATTGTACAGCTTGTCTACATCGTCGACCTTTCCCGTTTCGTAGTCTTCAGAGAATAAACTCAGCGCCTTGGCCTTGAGGCGAAGGTTGATGTCCTTCGTGACGAGGGTGATTTTCGCATCAGGCTCGCTCTCTTTCAAGAAAAGAACAGTATTCAGGATCTTATGATCGGCTTTGTTATCGCTGAAGACCAATTCTGCATCGACCTTCAGTTTGCCGTTGTTCATGATGATTTTGAACTTGCCCTTCTTGGGACCTTCCAGGGGTATCCAATCTTGCAAGGTGTAACTAGCGCTCAGCTTATCTATCATGCGAATGAACTCGCGTGCTTCGAAGTTTTTAGTGTCTTTCCCTCGCTTGAAATTATCCAGTTCCTCGAGTACTGTGATCGGTAAGCATATGTCGTGCTCGTCGAAGTTGTCGATGGATTTGTGGTCGTGGAGGATCACGGAAGTGTCAAGCACAAAGATCTTCCGCTGCTTAGTCTTTCGAGGCATAGGATCGAATTAGTGCTTACAATGTAAGATTACCTAGAAAGGAAAGGGGGTGGCTTGTCCAGAAGAAATTAACCGTCGTTGTTGATTAGTCTCGAATCTAAGACCCTAAGCGGGTTAGGACAGCATTTGCATGATCGACTCCATGCGCTCCACTTCTGTCTCCCAGCTGTATGTTCCAGTAACATAGGACTGTCCATTTTTAGCCATTTGCTGCGCGAAAGAGGAGTCCTCGATGAGTCTAAAGATGGCCTCACTGGTTTCCTCAGCGTCATTGGCGATGAGGATTTCTTTTCCATCGGTTGCGCCAAGGGCATTGTTTGCCAATTGAGTGGTAACGGAGGGAAGACCAGAAGCCATAGCTTCTAGCAGCTTATTTTGAAGACCGCTATTGATCAACATGGGGGCCACAAAGATCCTTGAACTGGCATAAACCGAGAAAATGTCGTCCACCCAGCCGGTTACTTCTACCTTTTTTCCTTTCAACGCCTGAACCGCTGAAGAGGGGTTTGCCCCAGCCAAGGTCAATTGAAGGTCTGGGTAACGCTTCCATACCAAAGGCATCACTTCGATTGCGAGGAAGCGCGCGCTTTCTACATTGGGTCGGTAGGACATATTCCCTGTAAACAGCAAATCACGTGAAGCTTCAATGCTTCTGTGTTCAAAAAAAGAGGGGTCTATTCCATTGGCTAGAACATGCATTGGACGATCGATTGCGATGCATTTGGCGTCCTGGGCTGAAATGATCAAATGATGGTCGAAATAACCAGCAATGGAGCGCTCATACTGGTCCAACCTGCGCTGCTCATTCTGCATGAATATGCGCATTGGCCAGGCAGCGCTGTTGGCCATTTTTTCCATGCCCGCCGAGAAGGCATCCATGTAGTCGAGTGTCTTGGGAATGGTTCGATAACTTTTTACGTATTCGGCAGTGCGGATGAGTTGACAAAAGATGTGCTGCGGCAAATTCTCTTCTAGAAAGGCGTCGAATTCTTGCTGAGCACCATGGGTGTAGAAGTACTCTACTTGAAATGGCTTCTTACTGAAGAACGAGGTGAATAGCTTCCAAAGTCTTGTAATCAGTGGGATGCGATGGATGTATATCTCGGAGCAAAAATGCTTCAACTCCTCTTCAGCCCGCGGGTGAACCTTCTCGTCGGCGAGGCAAAAAAGCACGATCTCATGTCGTTTCGAGAGCTCCCTGATCATATGATACGCGCGCAGCTTGTCGCCTTTTTCAAGCGGGTAGGGGACTCGACTTAGAACAAAGAGGATGCGCACGGTGCTCGTTATTCGTGATTGCTGAAAAGTTGGAATATCTTCAATTTCCGAAGGAATCGCTCGATGGACTTTGTGTAGGTTTCCATATCCAGAATGGCACTGTCGGTCGAGGCTTTGTACGTAAGGAATAGGCCGACTGGCAGCAAGACGGCGGAAGAAATCCACATACCAAATACGGGTTCAACTTCTCCTTGCTTGGCGAGCTTTTCGAAAGAAATCGAAGTGATGTGAAAAACGAGGAAAAAAAGAACCGAAATCACAACGGGCAATCCTAGGCCGCCCTTGCGAATGATGGCGCCTAAAGGAGCGCCAATAAAAAATAGGATGATGCAAGCAAAGGACAAGGTGAACTTTCGATGCCATTCAATTAAATGACGATTTATACTCCGTTGATTCGAGGCAATGAGGTCACTTTTGGATTCTACAAAAGTGCGATTGCTGCGCAGTTGAGAAGTAGCGGTTTCCAATAGGTCGAGTCTCTTCTCTGTGAATAAATTTCTAAACATGACCAATTTAGCGCTGTCGGTAGCGAGGCTCATCACTTGTTCAGTGTCAAGCCTTGAGGGAATCGTCTTGCGCTGGAGCAATTCCTGGTAATCATCCTTGCGCTCCGCGATAAGTAGGTTGTAGGTGTCAATAGCGAGCTCTAACTGCTGAATATTCAGCATTTGGTAATTGTCTTTGAAAATGTCCTTGTCGCTTCGTTCCATTTGAAATCCACTCAGGTCGAAGCGGAGAATCTCCTCTCCGAACGAAGAAACCATATGTGGTCGACGTTCCTCTTCGATCTCTTCGTAACTCGTACCATTGATCAGTGTGAATACCAAATAATTCTGGTCTTCGCTCATTTCCATCCTTCCCTTCTCCGCCCTAATCACGTGGGTGTTCCCCTTCTTTTTTGTGTGGTCGTAAATCAGGACGTCATTCAGGCCTTTTCCATCTTCATCCTTCTTTTCCACGCGGATCACGTAGCCGTCGATCCCATCGTAATAGACGCCTTCAGTAATATCAAAGGCAGGTTTCTTATGCCGAATGTCATAGAGTAGCGACGCGAATTCCAAGTTTGCTTTCGGCCAAACGTAATTTGTAAAGAGGAAGGCGCCTACACTTGTGAGCATGGTGACCAAGAGCAGGGGATACATGATGCGGATGAGTCCCATTCCACTCGACTTCATGGCGACGAGTTCATAGTGTTCCCCGAAGCTGCCAAAGGTCATGATCGAAGCAAGCAATATGGCAAGCGGGAGTGCCATTGGCACGAGGTTGGCTGAGGCGTAAAAGAGAAGTTCCGCAACAAGGTGAATCTCTAAGCCTTTACCGACGAGGTCATCAATATACTTCCATAGGAACTGCATCACGAATATGAAGAGCGTGATGAAGAACGTCAGCGTAAAAGGCCCTAGATAGGACTGTATGATGAGCTTATGAAGCTTCTTCAAGGTGATTCGTTAAGGATTCACCAAAGGTAACGGGCTTTAGCGAAATATATTCCAGGATCAGCCTCCTAGGATGTGGCGAAGTTCTCCGACCTGCGACTCCCAAAGCAAGGTTTGCTCTTCGATCTCGTCTTCATCTGCGAAGTCAGTGATGATAAGGGCAACGTCACCCGTAAGCGGGTCCGTCTTGATCGCAAATTCAAAGTAATAGTCGGTCCCTTCGTATTCATCCAATTGAAAACGGATGAACTGGTCTGTCTTTTTAGCGAGTACTTTCCCCTCTTCTTCCGACCCGTCCCATACGAATTTGGCGTAGTCCTTCTTAATGGTCACGTCGTCTGCGAACCATTCTGACAAACCGCTTGACGTGCTCAGGCATTGGAACAGTATCCTTACCGAACTCTTGACCTGAAATTCCAACTCAATTTTCTTCTTTTCCATTTCTTCAGCTCAAATTAACCCCCAACTGTAGAGATGGCCGCAATATAATCTTTTGAGAAACAATTCAAAGCAGGTAAATCGACCCAGAATTGATACTTGTCAACGGTGGCTGTGGACGAATATTCTCATGAAGTTTCAGGCTCAAATGCCTGCGCGACCGAAATAAAAAAAAAGGCCAGCCGAAGCTGACCTTTAGTGTAGTAGCGAAGGGGGGAATACTAGCGTGAGCTCACTTCGTTCGGTTCGACCCCCCGTCCGCCTCAGGCGGATAAGAATCCTGCGTTTACTTTGTAGGTAGGAAATTCTCGCGGATCCAAGCACGGCCTTGTCCGGATTTGAGTTGTTTCTCGCGTAGCATGGCCTCGGGCTTTGTGTCGAAGTGTTCAACATGGATTATGATCCATGGCCTGTAGTTTTTTGTGAATCCCTTTTTAGACAAAGAGTTGTGCCACTCGAATCGCTTAAGGTAATCTGAAGAAAACCCGATGTAAAGTCTGTCATGACTTTTGGAGTATAGGACGTAAGTCGAGTACATCATTGTGAGCATAAAAAAAGGCCAGCCGAAGCTGACCTTT
>JABMOM010000034.1 GCA_013204105.1 Flavobacteriales bacterium | reverse complement strand
ATTCTAGATTGATAGGTCTCAGGTTCCCCGCCCGTACCGAACGGCACGTTCGGGCGGGGAGTCCTGATTGGGTCACTTGGTAAAAGCCTTGTCGCGTTGCGGCGAGGCTTTTTTATTCGCCTTTGTTTAGAAGCTATTCGACGAGTAGACCAACCCGATTCTAGATTGATAGGTCTCAGGTTCCCCGCCCGTACCGAACGGCACGTTCGGGCGGGGAGTCCTGATTGGGTCACTTGGTAAAAGCCTTGTCGCATTGCGGCGAGGCTTTTTTATTCTGACCTAAGCTCAAGAATCCACTTCGTTGCGTCGACCTTATGCAGTTATGCCCTGCAAATCGTACATTCGAGTTCATCAAAAGCATTTACCATGAAAAGATTGTTGTTAGGCTTGACTGTTGTTCTTGGAATCAGCTTAGTTTCCTGTGAAAAATGTCGCGAATGCGCGTGTGAATCAACCACCGAATACTACTTCGAAGATGGATTTGACGCGGGCATCGAATCAAGTATTCGCGATGCGTACGACAAAGAATTTGATGAGGACTATCCCGCTTTCAGCGAAGAGCTTTGCGAAAGCCGAGGAAAGTTCGACGATGCCAAAGCAGAATTTGAATCGAAATCAACGGTAATCTCAGACGGAGATGCTGTGCAAGGATATGATTGGTCAGTGGACTTCTCTCGCTCGTGCAGCTGTGAAGACTAAGGTTCAAAACCGCCGAAAATAATTGAAGCGCCTTAAGGCGCTTTTTTTATTCCCCTACTCCACTTAAACGATTCCTCAGCCAACCATCAAACCTTTCACGCCTTAGCACTTTTTTAAAGTCGCAGGACTCTTTCTATGCCTAACATTGTATCCTGTGATTAAACTGACGAACATCAACAAGTACTACAGCACCGGGTCGCATGATCTTCATGTGCTGCAAGACGTCAACCTTGAAGTGGGTGCGGGCGAACTAGTATCCATCATGGGATCTTCCGGGTCTGGAAAATCTACACTGCTCAATATTCTCGGCATTCTTGATGCCTACGACAGCGGCGAGTACACCCTGGATGACACCCTCATCAAGAACCTAAGCGAACCGAAAGCCGCCAAGTATCGCAATGAGTTCATCGGCTTCATCTTTCAATCCTTCCATCTGCTCGGCTATAAAAATGCACTCGAAAACGTTGCGCTTCCTCTTTACTACCGTGGCATCAGCCGGAAAAAGCGGAATATCATGGCCATGGAGTATTTGGATAAAGTCGGATTGAAGGATTGGGCTGAACACATGCCTAGCGAACTCTCTGGCGGTCAACAGCAGCGCGTTTCCATTGCGCGAGCCCTGATCTCCCAACCCAAATTGATCCTAGCAGACGAACCTACCGGAGCATTGGATTCTGTGACGTCCAAGAATGTGATGCAGCTTTTCCGTGAAGTCAACAAGCTTGGCATCACCGTGATTATCGTGACGCACGAGACAGATATCGCCAACCTAACCGATCGACAGATCCACCTGAAGGATGGTAAGATTGTAGAAAACGAAGACGCCCATGTTTGACTTGGACAAATGGCAAGAGATCTTCAGCACGATCCGCAAGAATAAACTCAGAACATTCTTGACAGGGTTCAGCGTAGCTTGGGGAATCTTCATGCTCATTTTGTTGTTAGGTTCTGGTCAAGGTTTGCAAAACGGGGCGGAAAATCAGTTCGCAGGAGATGCAATCAATTCTATCTGGATTTCACCCGGCCGTACTTCCCTCCCCTATGAAGGACTCAAGCCTGGTAGACAAATTCGAATGCAAAACGAACATTACAGTGACCTCAAAGCAAACATTGATGGGGTAGACAATATTTCGGCCCGCAAATACCAATGGGGATCTGGCCTTACATCTTATAAGAATAAAACCGGAAATTTCGACATTCTCGGATGCTATCCAGGTGAAAAGGAATCAGAAAAGATTTTGCTCATAGAGGGGCGATTTGTAAATGAACTCGACATCAAGGACGCGCGCAAAGTGGCCTGTATCGGACTGGACATGAAGAAGGAACTCTTCGGAGAAGCCGATCCGATCGGCGCCTATATCAACATCCAAGGCATTCCGTTCAAGGTAATTGGATTCTATACCGACCAAGGAGGAGACCGTGATGTGCGGCGGGCTTGGATTCCACTCTCAACCCACCAGCGCGTTTTTGGAGACCCCATGCGGATCGACAGAATGGCGATGACCACGGGTGACGCTTCCATTGAGGAAGCCACTGCCATTGTAGAAGAAATCCGAGGCCGTCTTTCAAAACAACTTCGCTTCGATCCCGCGGACGAACGTGCCATCTTCATTCGCAATCGCGCTGAATTTTACCAGCGCTTTGTGGACCTCTTTGCGGGCATACGGGCATTCATTTGGATCATTGGCTGCGGCACTATCCTAGCGGGAATTGTTGGGGTGAGTAACATCATGATGATCGTCGTGAAAGAACGGACGAAAGAGATCGGTATCCGCAAGGCACTGGGCGCCACCTCCGGATCCATCATTGGGTTGATCATGCAAGAAGCCATTTTCATTACTACCATCGCTGGGTACATTGGACTTTGCTTGGGGGTCTTGCTCTTGGAATGGGCCGGAACGATGATTACGGATTCCGACTTCTTCAAGAACCCTGAAGTAGACCTTGGAGTAGCCATAAGCGCTACCGTATTATTGATCATAGCAGGCAGTATTGCAGGATTGATTCCTGCCATTCGCGCATCGAGAATTCAACCCGTAGTAGCACTAAGAGAAGAATAACATGTTTGACGCAGACCGTTGGCAAGAAATCTACCATGTGCTCGCTAAGAATAAGCTGAGGACGGCGCTCACGGCGTTTGGCGTATTCTGGGGAATGTTCATGCTCGTTGTACTCATGGGATCGGGCAACGGACTCAGAACGGGCGTGCTCGGCGGATTCTCGAGCTTTGCAACCAACAGCTTCTTCATGTGGGGACAGACCACCAGCATGCCCTACAAAGGATTTCAACGCGGTCGATACGTCGCCTTCACCAATGACGATACAGAAGCATTACGACGAGAATTGCGCGGCGCTGAAGTAGTTGCCCCACGCTGCCAACTCGGCGGCTACCGAGGAACGAATTATGTCACCCGCGGAAAATTCAGTGGAAGCACCTTTTCCATCACCGGAGACGTGCCGGAAGTGATGGCCATCACACCCAAAAAGATCGTGCAAGGAAGGTGGTTAAACAGCAAAGACATAGAAGACAAGCGAAAAGTAGCAGTGATCGGAACGCGCGTGCGTGATGTCCTCTTTGAAGCCCATGAAGACCCCATCGGCGACTACATCAATATCAATGGCATCTACTTCATGGTCATAGGTATCCACGACCTAGAATTCACTTCCGAACACAACGATGGAGAGCTCGAGTCCATACTCACTCCTCTTTCCACCTTCCAACAGGCCTTCAATTGGGGCGAACGGGTAGGTTGGTATTCGATCATGGGGAAACCGAATGTTATGATCGAAGATTTGGAGCAAGAGGCTCGTCAGATCATCATGAAACGGCATAACGTACACCCGGAGGACCCACGTGCCATTGGCGGTTGGAATGCTTCCGAAGAATTTGAGAAGATCACCGGACTCTTCACAGGCATCGACATGCTCGTTTGGATTGTCGGCATCTTCACCCTTCTTGCCGGAGTGATCGGCGTCAGTAACATTATGTTGGTGGTCGTAAAAGAAAGGACCAAGGAAATAGGTATTCGAAAGGCCATCGGCGCCACGCCCTACTCCATCGTTTCACAAATCATTTTGGAAGCGATCATCCTTACCGGAATAGCTGGGTACCTCGGACTTTCCGCAGGGGTTTTAGTACTCGAAGGCGTCAACAGCGCCATGGGCGAAGGAGCCCCCATGTTTAGAAACCCAGAAATCGACCTGAATGCAGCCTTGTTTTGCTTGGTAGTCATCGTTATCGGCGGAGGATTAGCCGGAGTGATTCCAGCGCAAAAAGCAGCCGGGGTAGATCCAATTGTAGCATTAAGAAGTGAATAACAACATATGAAATCAATCATCAGAATCGGATTTGGAGTCCTACTATTAGGACTCTTCGTTTGGACCCTTTGGTTCCTCTATCAGAAGAATCAAGAAGAACCGGTAGTCTTTGAGACCCAGTCTCCTATAACCAGAACGATCATCAAAAAGAGCGTCGCTACCGGATCCGTAGTTCCTCGGAATGAGACCTTTATCAAACCGCAGATCTCAGGTATTCTCCAGACGATCTACGTCAAGCCCGGCGATATTGTGAAAGAAGGCGACCTGATTGCCAAGGTCAAAGTGATCCCAAACATGGTCTCATTGAACAACGCAGAGAACCGGGTCAATCGTGCGAAGATCTCATTGAACAACGCGCAGATGGACTACGATCGAAATGAAACGCTAGCAAACGACAAGGTGATTTCTGAGGCTGAATTTCAGCAATTTCAGATTTCTCGTAGGCAAGCGCTAGAGGAAGTGAACGCTGCCGAAGATGCACTTGCCATTATCAAAGAAGGTGTTTCAAAGAAGTCGGCCAGTAGTTCAAATACCCTTATCCGCTCTACCGTGAACGGTATGATCCTAGACGTTCCTGTAGAAGAAGGCTTCAACGTCATCGAAGCCAACAACTTCAACGACGGCACCACCATCGCAAGTGTTGCCGACATGGACAACCTCATTTTCGAAGGAATGATCGACGAATCTGAAGTGGAAAAATTAGAGCTCGGAATGGAGCTGATCATGACCATTGGAGCGATTGAGGACAATGAGTTCACGGCCATTTTGGAATACATCTCTCCGAAAGGAATCGAAGAAGAAGGCGCGATCAAGTTTGAGATCGAAGCCGCGGTGAAGACAGACACCAATCACTTCATTCGCGCGGGATACTCTGCCAATGCCAACGTGGTTCTAGAGCGGGTAGATGAGGTACTCTCGATCGATGAAGGGCTCATAACGTTCGAAGAGGACAAAACATTTGTGGAAGTGGAAACCGAAGAACAGAAATTTGAAAAACGAGAAATCCAGACCGGTATATCCGACGGTATTTTCATTCAAATCACCTCAGGCCTCACTTCGGAAGACAAGGTCAAAGTACCTCAGTAATCATTGAGTGGTCGTCCCTTGGGATGGCGAATGAAATAGCTGGTTTTCTGCGCTTGGATTGGCACGGCTTTCAGCTGCTAATCTCACGTCCTCAAGAAGTTTTAACTGAATTGACGTCCGTCCTTGTTACCGTTTGGCAATCTCCCACTTGGTTCTGAAAGGGCAGCTCTGGTACTGGGGATCAACCCAAATGTAAGCGGCGTCGGAGTGGTTCTTGATCCACGTTTCCAATTGGATGTTTTCCTTTTTCCGCTTCGCTGATTGTTGTAGTCGATTATAGTCGTCTTTGATATTCGCCTCGTGCGGTTCGGTCATGTCTACCAACTGCACCAAGCGATAAGCGCGCTTTCCATCATCCGACTGGAACAATTCGGGACCCGTCATTTCTCCTTCTTCCAATTTCTCAATGGTAAAAAGCAGGTTGCGATCCATCTGCCCCAAGGTCTCCATGTCAAACTTGTTGGTTGCATTGGTCGGATTGATCATCATCCCTCCATTCATTCGCGTCCCTTCGTCATTGCTGTACTTGATGGCCGCTTGAGCGAAGGTCAAACTATCAATTGTTTCGATCTTGGTTTTGATACTATCCAACCACACCTTCGCTTTTTGAAGGTCAAGTGGAGATACTTGCGGGATGAGGAGGATATGGCGTGCATTCATGCGATCACCCCTGCGCTCCATCAATTGGATAATATGGTAACCGAACTGTGTTTTGACAATATCTGAAACCTCTCCGGGCTGCAAGGCCAAAGCAGTGTTGGCAAATTCCGGAACCAATTCTGTTCGATCCACAAAACCCAGCTCACCATTGTTCATGGCAGATCCTGGATCTTGGGAATATAAGTATGCCAAGGTTCCAAAGTCTTCTCCGCCCTCTTCTACACGCTTTCGAAAGTTTCGCAATTGATCTTTAATTCGATCTTCTTCTTCAGTGGAAATAGGCGGCTTCCGCACGATTTGGGCAATCATTGCTTCGGCGTTGATGTATGGAATGCTATCCTTTGGTATAGATGCATAAAACTCACGTACTTCAGCGGGAGAAATCTTCACGCCACCTACCACGTTTTGTTGCATCGTCTGGATGAGCAGCAAGTCCCTGACCTCATCCTTGAAGTCGGCCTTGATCTCATCGATCGTCTTGCCATAGAATTTTACCAATTCTTCTTCCGAGCCAAATTGAGAAATGAAATACCTCAATCGACGGCTCAATTCCTGGTCTACTTGCTCTGGAGTAACCGATACGCTATCCGCTTTCGCCTGCGTCAGGAATAGCTTCTGGTACATTTGATCCTCCAACACCTCACAGCGCGAATTCTCGGTGATCGCCACATCAGAAAGCGTCATTTGATCGATCTGCTCCTCAACGTCTGAGAGCAACACGATGTTTTCACCCACAACCGCCACCACCTTGTCGATGACCTCTCCTTGGGCAATCGCGCTCACAGACACCAGAGATAATATCACATTGAAAACGAACTTTCGCATGGTGTTAATTCGGTATTTGCGGCTTTTCATAACTGGTCACATTTCCTTTCGAAACTGCGGTCTTGTAAAGTTTACTTCGAATCGAGCTGAGCAATTCCAGCTTTCTCTTGTTCAAAATCAAGCTATTGATGCGCTCGTGTTCTAACTCCAGAGGTGAAAGCGTGTTCTTCGATTGCAGGTCCCTGATCGAGAGAAAATAGATGTGTTCCGGATCGGTGAATTCCACGAGGTTATCAGAACGAAGAAACGATTCTTTATTGTAAACCTCGATCGGCAATTCACGCAGCAACTCATTGAAATACACCCAATTCGTATCGTTGAAGTACTTCACCGCGTACTTGTGGCAGTATTCGGTCAGGGCTTCTAAGTCCTCCGCCTCTTCCGATTGGATCCATGTCTGCACTTCTAGTTGGTTGGGACTGTTCAAGGCCAGCTTTACATAACGCACCTTGAGGATGTAGTCATTCAGCTGGAATATCTCCTGGTTCTCATCGTAAAAGGCAATGATCTCCTCTTCGGTGATCACCGTATCCAGCTTTTGGTTGACCTGTTCCTTCTCGTAAGCGAAGATGTACAACTCCTTGCGGTACTTCTCCACTCGATCCTCTATGTCCGTCTCAATGCCTTGCAAATTGTACTGCGCTTGGCTGAACATCAACTCGCGGTTGATCCAGGTTTGAATAAGATTGGTGGCCAGTTCGGTGCTATCCTCGGCCGTCAGATCATTAGGGATCGACGCCTTCAGTTCGGCATAGCTAAGGTAGTTGTCACCAACCTTAGCAATAACGGGGTCCTTCGACTCGGTCTCTTGGCACCCCGCAAGGCAGAGCAGCAACAAAGTTCCTATGAAGGCAAGTCTCAAAGCCTTATTCGTCGATGGTTTGGAAGACGTCCATGTTGATGCTGTGGCTGAAACGGGCGCGAAGCTCTTCGATCCACTCCTTCTCCAATTGGGCTTGGTAGTCTGAAGTGACCAAGCCTCTGCATTCTGACAGGGCCTTTGGCTCAGGCGCCTTCACGGCATAGATCTGAACGATGACCTTTTTTCCATTGTTGCCATCTACCTGATGCAGCCCTGCCGCCCATGGCGCTTTGTCGATGTATTCGTCTTCTCCTTTGGTATACAATCCAGATCGAATGGTAGCATTCAAGGGGTTCTCCTTATTCACCCATTCAAGGATGTCGTTATCGGCATATCCCTTCTTCAATCGCTTCTTCGCAAACTTCAGGGTCTTCTTGGCGATCACCTCGTCCTCACAGAGGTAAACGGAAGCATCTACCCGCTCATCCCACATGTAGTTTTGCTTGGAGGACGCATAGAAGGCATCCAGACCTGTTGTGTCTTTCACTGCCTTTGACCAAACCTTTTCATCCATCAGGTCGAACAGTAAAATACCGTCGTGGTATTCCTGCACGAGTGCTTTGTACTCTGGATACTTGTATGGAAGCGCATCGTTTTCGAAATCGATGATGCAGGCATTGACAAATCCATCCCACTGTGATGCGAGTGCATCGCTGATGGTCTCGTTGGCTCCGTACTTGCGTTGGAATTTGCGCAGGTAGTCGAAGTAATCAACTTGCGTAAACTCTTGGGTCATCTTGCTGTACTTGTTATCCGTGATGATCAGCACCACACCTGCCAAGCCTTCAGGTTGCTCTGGCGTCCATTTGCCTGCCAAGTAATCACCAGGAACAAGTTTATCCACTGCATTGCGCATCTTGTAATTGAAGCTGAGGGTATACTCCTCTTTCAGCTTTTTAAGCAAAGAAAGGCGTCCCTTCTGACCGCGTGAATCACGCTCGATACGTTTCTTGATTTCGCTCTTCAACTCATCAAATGTCCCGATACCACGGTAATCGTCACGCTGAATGATGTGCCATCCAAAGTTTGTCTGAACGGGTCCCGTGATGGCTCCATCTTCTTGCAATTCGAAAGCGGCGTCCTCAAAGGCCTGCACCATTCGTCCAGTTCCGAACCAAGGCAGCTGCCCGCCGTTCTTTGCTGAAGACTTGTCGTCCGAATATTCCTGCGCCAAGGTTTTGAAGTCCTCTCCACCTTTAACACGCTGGTAGATCTCGTCGGCCTTTTCCTTGGCGCGCACACGGTCTTCATCGCTCATCTCCGCATTCGCCTTGATCATGATGTGGGAGACCTTCACCTCTCCTCTGGCTTGACGCTTGTCTTTGACGAAGACCACGTGGTATCCGAAACGCGTTCGGACGGGCTCGCTCAATTTTCCTTCTTCGGTCGCATACGCAGCATTCTCAAATGGATACACCATGGAAAACGCCGTGAAGTATCCCAGATCTTCGGCAATCACGGAGCCATCGTTGGCATTTCGGATGCGGCCCATGGCAAGTTGCATGTCCTTCTCCGTCTGGATTTCCTTGGCGATGCGCTTAATGCGCTTCAAGGCGGCAAGCGCATCCTTCGGACTAGCGTCTTCCGGTAGTTTGACCAAGATGTGGTAGGCGTCAACATCTTGCTGCATTCGGTTGTATCCCTCCAAGATCAGGTGATCATTGGTTTCACGGTCTACCAGGTAAGGTTGAGCCAATTGCCGACGGTATCCTTCCAGTTCGTTGATGAACTTCGGTGCGGTATCCATGCCCAGCTCTTCGGCTGCTTTTACTTTCAACTTAAAATTGAGAAAGAGATCGAGGTACTCCTCCATCGTCTTCTTGTCTATTACGGTCGACGTGTTGTTCTTGTTATAGATGGCAAGGAATTCATTCACCGTTACATCATCCTTCTCAATGGTCATCAACACACGGTCGTCTTGAGCCATCGCTCCAAACGAAAGACAACCGATTAACATCGTTACAAATACTCGCTTCATTTCCTAATTACTTGAAAAATTATAGATGAATTATCTACTCGTATAGTTGGGTGCCTCCCGTGTGATGGAAACATCATGGGGGTGGCTTTCGCGGACACCGGCTGCGGTGATGCGAATGAATTGTGCCTTCTTGAGTTCTTCAATGTTCGCGGCACCGCAATAGCCCATTCCAGCCCGAAGACCGCCAATGGCTTGGTACAGCACTTCGCTCAACTTTCCTTTGTAAGGCACCCTTCCGGAAATTCCTTCTGGAACCAATTTCGTGATGTCGTCTTCAGCGTCCTGAAAATAGCGGTCGCTGGATCCCTTCTGCATCGCTTCCAAGCTTCCCATTCCGCGGTACGTTTTGAAGCGACGTCCTTCATAAATGATCGTTTCGCCCGGCGACTCTTCAACTCCAGCAAACATGGATCCTACCATAACCGAAGATGCTCCGGCTGCAAAAGCTTTCACGATATCACCACTGAATCGAATACCTCCATCGCCAATCACGGGAACACCTGTGCCTTCGATGGCTCGAGATACGTCCATTATGGCGCTCAGTTGAGGTACACCCACGCCTGCAATCACTCGGGTAGTACAAATCGATCCTGGACCGATGCCCACCTTCACTCCATCGGCCCCTGCAGCTACCAGTGCAAGCGCTGCTTCCGCGGTGGCTATGTTTCCGACGATAAAATCTACTTTATCTCCAAATCGCTTTTTCGCTTCGATCAATGTGTCGATGACTCCTTTGGAGTGACCGTGCGCCGTATCGATGATGAGTGCGTCTACACCGGCATTCACCAATGCTTCCATTCTATCGTAGGTATCGGCAGTAATGCCGACAGCTGCAGCCACCCGGAGGCGACCGTAGTCGTCCTTGCACGCATTCGGACGGATGCGGGATTTGATGATGTCTTTGAATGTGATGAGCCCCAAGAGGTTATTGTCATCGTCTACAACGAGCAACTTCTCAATTTTGTGGTTCTGCAGGATCTCCTCGGCTTTGGCTAGGTCACTTCCATCTTCTGTGGTCACGAGGTTTTCGCTTGTCATGACCTCGCGCAGTGGACGGCTCATCGACTTCTCAAAACGCAAGTCACGGTTCGTGACGATACCCTTGAGTTTGTTGTGTTCATCCACAACAGGAATTCCACCGATCGTATGTTCTTTCATGAGCGCGAGCGCGTCGCCGACCGTTGCCTGGGCCAAAATGGTGACAGGATCTTGGATCATGCCACTCTCGGAGCGCTTTACCTTTCTGACTTCCGCAGCTTGCTGCTCGGCGGTCATGTTCTTGTGGAGCACTCCAATTCCACCTTCTTGCGCGATGGCGATGGCCAGGCTCGACTCGGTTACGGTATCCATCGCAGCCGACACCAATGGTGCGCGAAGCTCGATGTTGCGCGAAAAGCGTGAAGTGATCTCCACATTTCGCGGCAAGATTTCAGAATAACTTGGAACGAGGAGGACATCGTCAAATGTCAGTCCTTCTTTGATGATTTGTGCTGTATTACTCATGCTTACGGCTCTTAAAAAAGTGGGCAAAAATAGGAAGACTGAACCGTTTTACGGGCCGTAAATTCTAAATAGTCTTTAACAAAGAGCACTTATCGGATGAGATGGATCTTTCCAGCCTGTTCGATTACCTCTCCGTGCACATTCCGCATGGAAAGATGAAATGCGTAGGTTCCGATTTGATGGCCTTCTCCATTCCAGCCTATATGAGGGTTATCGGTCTCAAACACCAATCTTCCCGTACGGTCAAAAATGATCAAGCGGTAATCGGATTGATCGATGAAATTCACATGGGGTTGGAAGACATCATTCACCCCATCTCCATCAGGACTGAATGCATTTGGAACAAAGGCCAAGGCGGGAAATTCAAAGCAGAGCAGGTTCGAAATGGAAGTATCCTGAATGCCATAGCTGTTCTCTCCATCCTCTGGAACGGCTACGTAGTAGCAGACATCTCCCTCCAAATCTGGCAAGTAGCCGATATCGTCCTGATGCCTAACGGGATTGTCATAGGAAGCTAATACTTCCGAATAACCCGCTGCGCGGTACAGATCATAAGCAAGCACCCCATTTCCCAAAGAATCGAATCCCACATACGGCGTCCAGTCCAAGGTGTTGATCAAGTCTCTGATGTTCTTTGACCCCGAGAGATGGACGCTTTGAGTGATCTGCGACCAACCGATGATGGCGTCGCAGGCATCGTAGGCTCCGATTTGATAGCGATAGGCCACCTGTCCGGCCTGTGCGCTTTGATCCTCAATGTTGAAATTAGATGGCTGATCAGCCGACTGTTTCTCTACCAACACGAAGCGATCGTCTCCATCGAACGCTCTGAATAAGCCATACTTGACCGTTTCGGCCGTGGTATCTGCCAAGATATGGACGCGGTTGTTGCCCGTTGCATGGTCATTCTTGACGCTCTTGATGTACAAGAACTTGGGAGAACGCTGCTTCTTTAAGTCGAAGATCAATTTGTTGGAGAGCGCTTCTTTGCCATTCAAGGCATCGATGCAGGTCAGCACATAGGTGTACTTATTACCCGGCACCAGGCCACTGTCGATGAAGATGCTATCCAAGGCAGATAAGGTCTCAATCTTCTCAGACGGTCCGCCGTTGGTTTGCCGGTAGACACCAAAACCTCCCAAGTTTCTCACGCCCAGTGCAAATGGCGCGGCAGGGTGCGACCATTTGATGGCCAATTTTCCGTCACACCGTTCAAAATCGATGGTGTCAATAAACAGGGTCACAAAACGAATGCTGTCCGGCGCTTGGTTGTACCACATATTGGTGCTGTCGAAACAGCTGTCAAACGGAGCTACCGAAAGCGTTTCAGGGCGCAACAGTCCGTTGATCTGGTGATCAGAATAGGTAGCGGACAATACAGAATCGCCAAAGGAAGTGTCGGTGCGGACGAAGTCTTCAAAATAAAAGACCAAATAGCCATAGGCGTCCTCGGATTTGCTAGCGGTCCATTCTAGGTGGACCACTCCAGTCGCGGTGTCCACGCTGGCGCAGGCCAGGTTCACTTGCAAGGGAGGTTCTTGATCCACCACCACTTTCTCAGCTCGGTTGGATCGGCTGATGCAACCCCCGACTCCTTTGGTTTCGACGCGGTAGGCTACTTCTTCTGTGCACAAGGCGATAGTGTCACGAACAGCAGTGCCCGGAAAATCCAATTTCTTAAACAACTGCCACACCCCAGCTGTATCCAGCTTGTAGACTCGGTAGATTGAGTCTTGGCTTTCCAGTCCGGAATGGTTCCAGCCGAGACTTGCGCGTTTTCCACTAGATGAAATGCCCACAACAATGGGCGAAATCGTATCTGAAGCAAGGCTGGTATCAGCAAATCCGTTGTACACCTGCACTACAAAAAAGCTTCCGGAACCCGCAAAACTTCCATTGACCAAGACAGAAGTTTGGTTGTAATCGGTTACTTGACTGAGGATCGAAAAATTTGCTGTTGAACCGGAACGATAGTAGACGAGGTACTCATTAAAATCAGCCCCAGTATCCGATGGCTGCACCCAATAGAGGGTCACATCATCGTTATCATCCAGTGAAATACAGCGTAAGGAAGGTACGGTCTGCGCCTGCGTCGCAAAGGCGAGCAAGAGGCAAACGATGGGAAGAAAGTATGTCGGTATAGCTTTCAAATCCGAGGTGCGAAGGTACAACGCTTTAACCCTCGATTTGATTGCATCAATGTGACTTAATGTTCACTTTATTAAAACTTCGTCTGAGGGGTTTGAAAAACTTTTACATTTGCCAAATGATCTATGCTGCAGAAAACGCTGATTATTGCCTCCATTATTAGCCTGTTCGCCTTCGGTTCAGCACGTGCTCAGTACGCGCTAGACGTCGGTGTAAACATAGGCGGGGCCAATTATCTTGGCGAAATCGGAGGCGGTCCTGGTCTAGCGCGTGATTGGATCCTCGACATGGAGCTCAACCAAACACGTTGGAATCCAGGTGTTTTTGCGCGCTATCGACTCGACTATAACTGGGCTTTGAACTTTGGTCTGCAGTACATTCGACTGCAAGGTGCAGATAGCCTTACAGAGAATCCCAACCGATTTACGAGAAACTTGAGCTTTCGCAACGATGTCATCGAATTGGGGACTACCGTAGAATATTACTTCTACAACCAACCCGATGTAGGGCGTACCGGACGCTACCTTTTAGATTTCAAGGCCTATGCCTTTGGAGGTCTGGCAGCGTTTTATAACAACCCCCAGGCACAATTGGACGGCCAGTGGGTCGCGCTTCAACCACTCAATACTGAGAATCTAGACAAAAAGTACAGCCGAATTCAAATGGCCCTGCCCGTTGGATTTGGATTTTACTACACATTCTCGCGTATCCATCGCTTCGGATTGAGCGCCGCATGGCGATTTACCTTCACCGATTACTTAGATGACGCGAGTACTTTATATCCTGACCCTCTCGAATTGGAAAGCGAGGAGGCGCAATTGCTTTCGAACAGGACTGCTGAAGTAGCATCTCACCCACTAGCGGCAGAACTTGCTTCCTCCTTCGTTAAAGGTGGACTAAGAGGTAATCCCGATGCCAGCGACAGTTACATAACCATTGGTTTTCAATACTCTTATGTGATCCGCGGAAAGTCCAAGAGCTTTGGACGCAGAAAGAACTACCTGTACGGCAGACGACGTGGTAAATCGGGTAGAGCACGATTCTAGACCGTCACCCCCCAATTTCTTCTTATTTTTCGTCAAAATTCAATGCCATGAAGTGGATACCCCTCTTTGCTGTCCTTCTTATATTCAATGCTAGTATCTCCGCCCAAGACATCAATCCAGAAATTTTCCGGAAGAACGTGGATGTACTCTACACGGCAGCCGACGCTGGTTTCAAATCCATAAAAGGCGAAGAAACAGGAACCACGGAGGACGGCGATAAGAAATACCACTCCACCCGCAAGGTTTCAGGCGCCATGGATGTCTACATCAAAGTAGATGGGGAAGACACGCATACTTACATCGCGGTCTTCGAATCCAAAGACATGAAATCGGCACAGGCGAAAATGGAACAGATGGCCCAGATCATCTTCGAGGAAATCGAAGAAAAGGGCTTTGCGCGGGATTCAGGGACCGATATGTCCTATGAAGGCTATCGAAAGGCAACCATCGAATTCGCCAGTGACAACATTGACGACTTGGGGCATCATCCTTCTTTTTCTATTGGGATTCTTCGGGGTTCAAATCCTCCGGTTGTTGAGTTGGAAATAAACGAACCTCTTTGGAAATGAAGACTAATGTACAATATGGATGTGGGCTAAGTGCGCCTGGGTCTTGGATCAACTTTGATTCGTCGCCCACATTGCGCCTCCAGAAATTACCGATCATAGGAAAGTTTACCGCGAATAAAATTCAAGGTTTCACATTTCCTGAAAATGTGAGGTACGGAGATATCGTAAATGGATTACCTATGGCGAATGAGTCTTGCGATGCAATTTACTGTTCTCATGTTTTGGAACATTTGACGCTTGAAGAGTTTCGCGTAGCTCTTCAGAATTCCTATAAAATATTGAAACCAGGAGGTGCCTTTCGCTTGGTCATGCCTGATTTGAAGCGATTGGTTGAAGCCTATTCCAATAATCTTCAGACTACCCCTAAAACAGCCGCAACCACATTTATCATTGATTCGGGAATGTCGGAAATAGGAATTAGAAAGCGAGGAATTCTCTCTTCTATCAAACGCTCTATTGGCAATTCTCTACACATGAGTCTTTGGGACTATGATTCAACCATCAACGAACTTGAGAAGTGCGGTTTCACAGAGATTCGCAAAGCTGAATTCAATGATAGCTCCAACCCAGATTTTATAGCTGTTGAGAGTGAATCGCGCTTTTCAGGGTCCATCGCGCTTGAATGCACGAGATCCTAAGTAAAAAACTGCCTCAACTTTGATATGGGTTTTAAGACTCGTGTAAATAGTCCTGGCTTCAATCCATTTTTTTTCCAAGCCCTTGCGTCTTCTTGGTTGGCCTTCCATCGGTTGCTTAGCGTGACGTTGCTAGCGCCTCCTACTCTCATCTTGACCAGTAGCTCTGGAATGTAGACCGCATTCAGCTTTTGCTTTAGGAGCATGCGCAGCATCAACTCATAATCTGCGGATTGGCGGAAGCTCGTGTCATACCCACCGTGGTTTTCGTAATGGAATCGTTTCAAATAGAACGTCGGGTGCGCTGGCATCCAGCCTTTATAAAACAAGGCCGGGTCGAAGGGCTTTGAGCGCCATTTGCGGTGGACCTGTTTTGGATCTGCCCTTTGAACGTAATCGAGGTCGCCGTATACCGCATCTGTACCAGAGCTTTCAAAGGCTTGAGCGATCTTGCTCAATACGCTTGGATCTGCGAACAAGTCGTCGGAATGCAAAAAGCCGACTACATCACCTGTCGCCAAGGCAATTCCTTTGTTCAGGGCCTCATAAATACCACCGTCCGGCTCACTGATCGAAATGGAGACGATGTCGTGGTATTCCGCGACTACGTCCATGGTGCCATCCTCAGAGGCGCCGTCTACGATGATGTATTCGATGTTTGGATAGTCTTGCTGACGAACAGAGTCCAAGGTGTCTCTGATGGTCTCAACGCTGTTGAAGGCAGATGTAATGACCGAGATCTTCATGCAATGCTTCGGTCCTTGATCTTGGTGGCTGGGTTACCTCGGTAGATTCCATAAGGCGCTAAATCGCTTGATGCGACAGAAGAAACGGCAAGTACCGCATGCGAGCCGACGGTAACTCCTTGCGTAACAATGGCTTTCGCACCTATCCATGCGCCCTCCTCTATTCGGATCGGCTTTACCATCAAGTCGAAGCTTGTTTTCGAATAATCATGATTACCCGAAAGGATCAAGGCTCCTTGAGAGATACAGGCATTTGCTCCGATCTCTACGCGATCGAGGTTGTCGATCCAGCAATGTTCTCCGATCCAAGCATAATCCCCGACGGTTAGCTTCCATGGGTATTTTATCTGAACGCGTGGCTTGACAACCACTCCCTTGCCTATGCGCGCTCCATAAGCGCGAAGGATGTTTCGTTTCCATGCGTAGGGAAGCAACACGCCCGCTTCAAACCAGCACCATGAGGTCACGTACCAAAGCAAGCGCTTCAAGGCCCCTGCTCCTGGATCAAACCAGCGGTTATCGAATGTAGATAGGTCAGTCTTTTGCACCAAAAAGTTCCAAATACTGCTCGCGCAGTTGTTCAAGGTCAAATTTACGCTTTACGTAGGCTAGTGCGTTGCTTGACATCTTAGTATACTCTTCTGGACCTAGGTTCTTGGCTTTCAGCATCACCTCACTCCATTTTTCCTTGTCTCGCAATGGGACAACCCAACCTGCGCCTTGCTCTTCTAAATCTTTCCAAGGTGTCTGATCAGATATAATCACAGGACAACCATGTGCCAAGGCTTCAATGATGGCATGTCCAAAGTTTTCATTCAAAGTAGGAAGCACGAAATAATCATGACGATCCAGTTCAACACCTACCTCCGTGGGATTCTTTGCACCAACGAAATTTACATTCAACTCAGTCGATAATCGTTCTAAGTGCTTCAGGTAAGACGCTTCCGATGGTCCAACAGCTGTCAAAGAGGCATCGAAGAGTTTAGCATCCGCTAACGTGCTCAGTAAAAACTCAAAATTCTTCTTAGGCGATAATCTAGAAACAAACAAAAAGGTGTTTTCCGATCGTTTCTTGGATGCTTTACCTCCAAAAACACTAGGCACATTGGTCACTTCGACAACGTTGGTGGCTGAACCAAGGACCTTTACAATAGATACGCTTTCACTTTGGTCCGTTGAATGAAAACGTAATTTCCTTGAGAACCCGATCGACTTGAACAATGTGATAAACGCTCTTTTCTTGAATGGCTTGAGGTGTAATGCTCCTTCTCCCAACATCCCTCTTGGGGCTAAAATCACTTTAGGAAGCAAGTTCATTTTCCATAAGTAAACAAGAGGCCTTAAGGAAAAATCAACAGAGAACAAGGAGTTTAAATAGATGAATTCAGGATCCCAGATTTGAATCTCATTCCGCACATTTTGCATGATATGTGTCGGACTGCAATACATTACTCGACACCCTTGAACATCTTGGAATACATTCATTTCGACTTCAGAGTATGGCTTCAATTCTCCATGATCCCTATCTGAAGTAATGATTTTGAAATCAATGTCCTGTCCAACCAATTGCACCAAGTTGGCAATGGATCGAATCGGTCCTCCGGCCTTATATCCAGGCAAGTACCAATCCGTCAATATGAGAACGCGAGGCTTATTCAATGCTATTTCTTTGCATCCAATCTGAAAGCGCTACCAAGGGCCATATCCTCGACCAGGTAGTCATTGGATCTCCTTTCAGAAAACGCTGCCACATATCCATGACGGCCTTCCCGTTAAAATGTTCTGTCTCTGACAACAGCACGAGTCTTTCTTCACAAAACGCCTTCAGTTCATGCTTCATCCAGTGCTCCCAAGGCAAAACAAAACCCATTTTGGGGCGGTCTACGATTTCAGAGGGCAATACGTCTCGGAAGCTGTCGATCAAGACTTTCTTCGGTGATGTGGGGAACTTTACCGGATCGGAAATGAACATAGCATACTCCACCAAGCGATGGTCTAGAAAAGGTACGCGCACCTCGAGGGCATGGGCCATGGACATCTGATCGGTATCTCGCAAGAGCACATTCTGCATATAGGATTGCATCTCCGAAATGCCAATACGACTGAGAGAAGGTAATGCTCCAAAGTCATGGTATTGCTCCAATTCGACGACGATCTCTTTGACACGATTTGGTTTTAAGCTACTCGTTCCCAGCAATTCAGCCACCCTATCATCCAAGAGGACCTTTCTAAAAATCGGATAGAGGTGTTTGAGGTCGTAGTAATCTGCCGTTAGGATCTCTTTTGTTTTTGCAGATGGAACTCCTGGTCGATAGCGTTGCAGCAGATTCCCGGCAAGGGCACGTAGCCCTTTCGGAAAGCTCAATATCCAGTGACGGTCTGCCACGTAAGGAATCCGCTTGAAAACATCGTAGCCTGCAAAGAGTTCGTCTCCACCTAGACCTGACAGCGCCATGGTGATGCCCTGTCGCTTGGTCTCACGGGATACGATCCATGTGTTGGGTCCATCCCCTGAGGGATGATCCATCGACGCCAAGGCCTCTGGCAAAGACTCCATCAAGGTTTTTGGTTGCAATAGGATTTCATGATGCTTCGTTCCAAAACGTTCCGCCACCATTCGCGCATACTTCGCCTCGCTGAAATCGGATTCGTCAAATGACACATTGAAGGTATCAAGGGGGCGATCAAGCCGTTCACGGATGATGCCCACGATCAAGCTAGAATCGATCCCACCCGATAGAAAGGCACCAAAAGGGACATCCGACACCAGTCGTTCTTCCACCGCCGAAGTAAGGCGATCGCGTATACCTTTTTGAACCACAATCGGGTCCTTATCGGCATGGTATTGCTGCCAAGGCTTCCAGTATTCGGAAGTACTAATCTCGGCATCGTTGAGCTCCATGTACGTTCCGGGAAGCAGCATCTTGATGCCGTCAACCAATGTATCTGGAGCATGTACCGTTTGGTAGCGTAAATAATCCGCCAAGGCATCCTTGCTCAGCTTGCGGTCAAGCATTTCCGAGGCCAAGATGGCTCGAACCTCAGATGCGAACGCCACAGAAGAACCTGTATGAGCATAGTAAAGCGGTTTAATACCCAAGCGATCGCGTACGAGCCAGAGTTTCTCTTCTCGCTCATCCCAAAATGCAAGGGCAAACATCCCATTGAATTTCTGAAGCGCAGCCATGCCCCACTGAATGAGTGCCGCCAAGACTACCTCTGTATCCGACTCCGTCTGAAACGAATAGTCGGGCAATTGAGATCGAAGTTCCTTGAAATTATAGAGCTCACCGTTGAAGACCAAGGAATAGCGTCCATCCTGCGAAATCCACGGCTGATTCGCAGCATCCGAAAGGTCAATGATCGACAGTCGTCGGTGACCGAGTACTACGTTTTTACCTTCATGTATTCCTTCAGCATCCGGACCGCGGTGCGCCAACCGATCGTTCATCCGGTGAACGCGTTTCGCGCCATCAGGCAGTTGTTCCAGGCCGTATATACCAGTGATTCCGCACATCCGCCGCTAAGGTACCTGTTCTTTGGGATTGGGGATTGGGGATTCGGGATTGGTTGATGAGAAAATAGGAGACTTAGATAATTGGGACTGAATTGGTGTGGTTTGCCTTCGGCGCCAACAGAATCCTGTCAGTTCGAGTGTTCACGCCTTGGCGTGAATGTATCGAGAACAACCTAACCACGTCCAGTACAAGCCTCAGCTCTTAAAATGAAAAAAGGACCGACCTAGGAAGCGTTGATTGTTCTGATCAAAGTGAAGCCTTAGTAAGACCAGGAAGCTTCCGAGTGGGCGAGGGAGATCACCTGGCCGCACTTAGGCTTTGCAAAGAGCAGGTTGATCAACGCTTCCTAAGTCTTGATTTTTGCTCCACTTTGTATCAAGACAAAGTGGAAAAACTCAGAGCAACGACAATAGCCGATCCGCCCAAATTTCAGGCGTATGTCGCATACCTAGATTATGACTCCTAACACTCATTTGAAGAAGCTCTTCATTAGAGAGACCCGTAATCCATTGCATTTTTCGGGCAAGTACGTCGGCATTACCTGAAGGAAATACAGCCCCATTCTCACCCTCAATCAAGAACTGCTCCCTAGCTCCAATAGCATCACTCAAAAGCATAGGAAATCCAGCAACCGCCATTTCATGAACCGATACCCCCCAAGGTTCAAAATGACTCGGCAGAATATAAACACCGCACCCCTGCAGTATCGGCAGCATCTCCGAAGGCTGGACAAAGCCAAAATGACGAATGCCCTCTCCTTCCACTCTTTGGGCGTATTGCTCCCCTGTACCAACACACCATAGCTCCCAATCTCCACCTGCTTGGCGGTATTTATCAAAAGCTGACCACAGATCGAAAATGCCTTTGTGCTCTACGTAGCGTCCCAAGTACAAGAAACGCTTCGGCAAGGCCTTCTGTTTATCCAAATTGAGTCGATCGTAAAAGCCATTAAATTTTTGGGTATCCGCGCTGTAGAAGCCTGTTCGGATTTCGCTTTCTTCAAAACCTAAACGCAAAGCATATTGCCGCTGTGCTTCACCCGGCACAAAGGCCTTTGCAAATGCTCTCCGGATCGTAAACGGCGCCACTAATCTTGCCACTTGCTGTTTGGCGCTTCCCGTCCAATGGTTATCCAAACTCAAAACCGCGATGGCTTTTCCGCGCAGCTTTCTGCAGACAGCTACATAATCCTTGTCCATCCATCCGCTGCAGAGGATCAAGTCTGGCTGGAAGGCGCTGACTTTCGTCAGCAACCCATCGCGGTCAACAGTATCTCGGGGTATTACCTCGTCAATGAAGGATAGGTCCAATTGGAAAGGAGCTTCTGGGTTGATGGGCCAGTGGACCAGCTGAATTTTTGCTCCCGTTGCCTTGAGGGCTTTCAAGCAAGCTAGGGAATAGTCGGCTAGTTCGGTGTAGAGAATGGAGATAGTTACTCTAGCCATAACTACTTCCAGGTTGAGACATCAAATCCCGTCACCTCTTGCAGTTCCAAGTTCCAGGGCTTATAATACTCAGATAACTTTTGAAGTACTTCTCCTCCTGCCTCAGTCCTTGGAACTTCATTCCGAAAGAGGTTCAAATCCACAGAGAAATTATGTTCAGACACTCCTAAGAACTTACAAATTGTGAGATTCTCTTTTCCATCAATGACCCTTTGAGTATCGAGAAGTAGCATTTGATTTCTAAATTTCTCCAGAAAGGGATACAAGTGTCTCACATACTCCCCTCTTCCCAGATAATCGAATGGGTCTACGGAGGTCTGAACGTCAATTTGGGGGGAAGGAACACCATTGAGAAAAGCCTCTTCCAGAGTCCTTGATTCAAGGCCATGTTCATGACTAAAGTCGAAGTTACTTAACGCCCTATCTATTGGGTCCCTAAACTGAATAATGATCTTGGCGGTCGGAACGACTTTGTAAATTCTCTTAACCACCTCTGGTCGCTCATAGTAGCTAGTGCTTTTCTCACCGAGGTATTTTGTCAATCCATTTGTCTCTGGAAACACCTTAGAGATATAGTGTTTATAATCAAATCTCTCCGAAGAGTCCAAAAAGTACTTGGGTTCAGGGCGAACTGGCCTAGACATTTCAATTTCTGGATGATCGTCTAGCATGCCATAAAGCAGCGTAGTACCACTCCTCTGAGCCCCGATGATGATTATGTGCTCAAACTCATTCAACTATATCGCGGATTTGATAGGGTTTATCCGTAGCCAATTGGTTCATAATTCGGGCTAAATACTCTCCCATGATTCCGAGTATAATGAGCACAAAGCCTATAAGAAACGAAATCAAGACAACGATCGTCGTCCATCCCGCGACCGAAACACCCAAGAAAAACGATTTAGCCATGTACCCCAGTCCTCCAAGAAAACTGACAGCACTGATCACCAAGCCCATTGTACTCACCAAACGCAGAGGGTACGAACTATAGTTGAAGAGCAGTCTAGAGACCAGTTGAAGAATCTTCCATATAGAATAATTCGATGTACCCCTCTCTCTTGAATGATGAGAGGTTGTAACGTTGGCTATTCTTCCTGCACTCATGAGCAGCATACCCGGGATGTATGGGTAATTCGTCCTGTACTGAAGAACGCGTTGAGCGGTCTCTTTAGTAAATATTCTGAAGTTGGTTAGAACGATGTCGTCCGGCTTGTCAAAAACTTTCTTGTTCAAATAGCCGATGATTTTTGAACCCAGTTTTCGATAACCTGCATGCTTCTTCTGATCAAACCTAGCAAATACTAAATCGTATCCCTCAGCAATCTTTGCGAATAGTTTCGGAAGCTCAGAAGGAGGATTTTGAAGGTCATCGTCCATGGTAACCAGGTATTCTCCTTTTGCATGAGCGATACCACACAGTACAGCCGTGTGTTGACCAAAATTGTGAAGGAGGTTTATGGATCGAACATTCGAAAACTGTCGAGCCAATTGACTTATTACCTCCCAAGATCCATCGGGACTTCCATCATTCACCAATATCATTTCAATTTCGAAACGGTGGTGTTCCATCTCGTCCAAAATTGCATGGACGGTTTTAGCCACAAGTTCTTCGCTATTGTAAACGGGTATAATGATTGAAAACAGCGCCATCAGGTAGGTTTCAAAACCAATTCTTCTTCTTCTTCTGCAATAGTACTGTCTTTCGGGTGAGCGAGAATTGCTAAACAGATTAGGAATAAACTGGTAAAAGGATTCAAAGAAGCAGCCATCCAAGATTCAAAGTTCGCAGAAAAGAGAATACTGGCTATAACAGGAACTGCATAATGAGATTCACGTATGCAGCCAAGAATCGTTCTAAATAAGCCAGTAGCGAATAGAATGATTCCGATCAAACCCGTATCAAGCCAAAAAGTCAAGTAGCTATTGTGCGCATTGCCTTGATGTCCCAGTGCAGAAAGCTCCCAAAAATTTTGCTTAAAAATAATTTCAGAATAACCGTATCCGCCACCTACAAAAAAAACTTCTTGGATTTGTGCCCACGCAAAATTCCATGCGACGAATCGACCACTTCCTTCGTCGAGAGTCTCTATCCTCAGGTACTCCTGCAATCCCAGTATCGATGCAATTTGAGGAAGGCTAGTGAGTATTAATTCATATCCGACAACAACAACGATAAAAACGAATAAAGTAAATGAATTGGACAAATATCGAATTCGAAGAAATCCGATGAACATCAGAATCGCGAAGAGGGACGTTCGGCTTCCTGTAAAAAGAAGACTTATGACAAATACCAAGAGAAACATATATTCTGATGGCTTGTCAATCAATTTGGTCGGATAATTTCGCTGAAGCAGAAAGTACAGCGGACCCGCAACTGTCAAGAGAATTCCCATTCCATTCGGATTCCCGAGTAGTCCACGATACCGACCTGCGAGCGTTGCGAAGTCAGGATTAATAACGTAAGACAGGAGTCCCACCGTCAGAATAATCGTCAAAAAATTGATCAAATCTTTACCAAAAGATGGATTCTGCTTTAACGTCTGCAGAAATAAAATAGGAATCGTAAAGAAAACTAGCCCGTAAGACAGAGCCTTCTGAAAGGCAATGAAGGGATCGCTCGCCCAGGAACAAGACACTAAAGCAAATGCAAGAAATGGAAGGAAATTCCGAAATATGAGATTTTGTTGTCCCGTAAAATTTCGAATATTACTTATTACGTAGATTACCAAGAATAGCAATGCGAAAATCTTTGAGGTTTCTGCAAAAGCCATAATGGGTACACGGTTATCTGAAAGAATCAGGATCGTGATAAATGCAATTAACACCTTAGACAAATCCTTAGTCCTAAGGATTAACAAAAAGGATAGAGAAGTCCAGCTTACTGTTATCACAATAGGAGCAAAACTGCCCACTACCACCCAAGATACCATGATCAAGTATAGATCAAGGTATTTTTTGATATGTTCGATGAGATCAATCACTCTGGGTCGTTCTCAAAAATTTCAAAAAATCTTGAATGATAGATTCCCACTTAAATTCCCCATCAATCTTGCTGAGACTCACCTGCTTCAGGTTAAACAACTGATCTTTTGAAAGCTGAGTCATGTCGATCAAACTCTTAACTAACTCTGCTTTATTCTGGGGCTCAATAAGGAAACCGTTCCCTTGAACCAGCAGCGCCGTCGCACCTACATTCGTCGCAATAATCGCCAAACCGCGTGCCATAGCCTCTATAATAACGTTAGGCATCCCTTCCGAAATGCTAGGACAAACTAATACATCGTGGGCGTCTAACAACTCAAACATTAAATCCTGATTATTTACAGGACCCACAAATTCACAATGAACGTGCGTTTTTTGCTGCGCAGCGGGAATGGGACCAACGAAGGTAAACCTCCAATTTTCGCCCATGAGATCATCAATGGCTTCATACAATTCAGGCAGTCCTTTTAAGCGATCGTATCGTCCCACAAAGATAAATCGCGTGGGTCCTTCATGCTGACTAGGACGCGAAACCAGGCATTTTTTTTGTATGCCTGAGGGTAGCTCAACGATCTTATTCTGATCCTTTACCTCACGCGAAATAATTTGCGATATTTTTCCTCCGTATGAGAACACATAATCCGCGTCGTTCATAATCTTTCTTGCCGGTCGGCGAAGCATATATTTATGTATTTCACCCATAAAATTGGGCTGCTTTTGAAACATATTCATGCCATGAAACTTCACACCTACCGGACATCTCGAACTTAATTCACTTCTTCGATTTAAAATTTCCTTACCAACAAAACCTTTGATTAAGATAAAATTAAGGTCAGGAATATTCTTGAGCACATTGAAATAATCAAGTGACAATTTGTATTGTGCTCTTAAGTAATGTCCCGGTAAGATGCCATCATCTTTATACTTAAAGGTGTGCGGAACTATGTGCTCATGAATCGAACTGGGAAAATTATCTAAGACTTCCGCATTAGAAGGCAATCTGTCCGATTCCACCAAATGAAAGAGATCGACTCGTATTCCTGCTTTAGCCAAAAACTCGACAAGCATAAATGAATGCTTTTGCATGCCTCCAATCACATAGGGTGGAATTCCATCGGAGACAATGGCAATTCTCATGATCTAATGAAACGTTTCTGAACCGTATCAACGAGAGAAGCAATCCCAAAAGTGAATATTGGAACTATTGGTAGGACATAGCGATTTTCAATGATGCCCAATGCAATATGCACTAGCACAAAAGCAAGTAGAATGCTCCCCGGAAAAAGCATTCCATTCTTACGAGAAAACATAATTTCTATCCATCCTATAATACCAATTCCCACAAGAGCAAAGTATGACAAGAAAAACCATACACGAATCGACAAAAATATAGCTGAGTTCTGGGCGAAAGGGGCAAATGAATCCTTGATTACCAAAAATCTTTTGATGAACTCAAGCCTAGTACCTATATAGAATCGAAAGGGTTTTTCCGCTCTAAACGAAGCCGAGTATTGCTCAAATCGATCGATTATCGAAGCGGCCATGGTAATGGAATCAGACTCGGTAAAGCGTTCTTCTTGGAGCAAGTTCCAATCAGATCTAAGCCCAATCAAAGAATCATAATTGAAAGAACTCGTAAAAGTTTGATCAGGGAAAGGGTTTCCCTGTGCGTATTCCTCATTAAAACTCGGATGAGAGGGCGGTAGAAACCATATCATGGCATCTTCTCTACTCCAGGTCTGAAATTCCAATCCGGTTGTCCTACAAAATCGTTTAAAAGACGACTCAATCGTACTCGATTGAAACGCGGTAGTGAGAGGCATAAACCTCTCGAATGTGAGATAATTTCTAATCGTCCATAATGAGATACAAAGAGCCGGGATAGCCATCACAATTGCCAACCGCCGAAGCACTATCGATATTACTTTGTTGCGTCTATCATGTGCTAAGAAAGCCTCAATCAAAATGACTACTCCTATCACCGGAAGCAAAATTCCCCCGATCGGTTTCAGAAAGATAAACCAACTGACGAAGAAGCCCGTGTGCCACAAATACCGAACCTTGTCTTTTGATTTCCAATAGTAGAACACCATGAAAATTAACATGGCGGCAGCAAGACCTTCAGTCATTCCCAGGTAGCTATACATGCTTAATCGAGGAAACAAGATGTAAATCAAGCAAGCAAAAAACGCTGCCTTTTGGGTAAAACTTGAGCGAATCATGATATACATGAATCGAACGGAGAGGGCTTCGATCAGAAAGCCAAAAATCCCAAATAGATTCAAGGCCAATGACTTGCCGAAGAGAAAGTACAATGGGCCATAGATTGGGAAAAATCCCGGCATTCTGAATGCGGTCAATACTCCTTCTAACTTATAGGATCCTTCGTCCACGAGGCTTTCTATAGGGTCAAGGTAAGAATGAGCATCATTCCCGTAGAAAAACCATCCTATCGTCTCCGTAGGACGAAAACCAAAGGTCAACTCCATGAACCACATCCCAAAAAAAATGAATGATTTGAGGAGCAGCAGCAAGAGAAGCATTCTGTCCCACTCGCCTAAGAATTGCGTTATGGATTTATCCTTAAACAAGATTCAGAAGTTCATTTTCTAAGATTCGTGCATTTGACTTCCAAGTATGCTTATTCAATATCAATTTTTGGCCCGATTCTGAGAGTTTTGACCTCAATTCAACCTCGTCAATCAACTCAGCCAAACTGGGGATTAACTGTTCTGGTCCATCAAATAGATATGCCGATTCCATATGAACAAAAACGTCCTCAATATTCGGTTCTTTAGGCGCCAAAACAACGGCCCCCAAAGCCGCATACTCGAATATTTTGATGGGAGACCCATACCAAGAATGAGCAGGACTTACCCCTATGTCCATTAGAGAAATGTAAGAATACACTTCCTTTTTTGATACCTGGCCGGTGAACTTGATTCGACCCGAAAATGCAGATTGAGTTGCCATTTCCTTCAGGGTAGGCAGCACCTCCCCATCTCCGACAATCAAGAGTTTAATATTTGGGTGGTCATCGGCCAATCGCAGGAACGCATCAATAAGCTTGTCCACGCCGTGATAAGCCAGCAACGAACCTATAAACCCTACCACCAATGAGTCCGAACACCATTCAACGACGTCAGTTGGAATATTATTCAAATCAAGTGCGATATCATCATCGTTGATAGCATTTGAAATGAAGCGAATCTTTGATTCTGGAATGCTATATTTTTTTGAAATATAAGAACCCAATACTGATGTAACGGGGAAAATCTTTGATGCATACCTGTACTTCTGCGACTCCCTCATTCGAGCAAACCAGGTTAGCCAACTGTTCCCCTCGAACTCCTTACGTTCAAGCACGCAAGGAGCATTAACTTCCAATACTAATGGAATCTTGTATTGCTTGGCGGCATTGACTCCTGAGGTCAACAAGTAGTTTGAACGCTCGTAAATAGCATCATATTTCTTAGAAGCGAGAATTTTGAGCAAGATTGGACTTGAGCGATATTTATCAATTAAGACCCTTTTAAAATCCCTCAGCGTCGACCATAGGATTGGAGGAACCCATCTCTTAATAGGGTTGGTCTTTGCCCGATTCTCTTGCTTACCACCCAATACATTTGATTCAGAAGTTATGTTCACAACATCAACTACATGCCCAATTTTCCTCAAGGCCGAAATCATCTCACGCTGATGACGTCCATAGCCAGTGTCATCGGCCATGTCTTGTTCAGGATTTGGGGAATAGTAGAGAATATTCATGTGGAGCATTGGTCTATGGACACGCATTCAAATATCTATGCATTTTCCAATATATCGAGGTACATGTCCGCAAGCCTTTCAAGATTGAATTCCGAACTATCGAATTTGTCGTATCCCGCTCCTACTTGCTTTCTTTCCGAGTGAATATCATTCAATGATCTAGATATCGCTTGGGCATCTGGCAGAGAATGGCAACCAATTCTGTGTTCTTCTACATAGTCTCCAGTAATTCCTGCTTGGGAAATCACCAAAATGGGTTTGGACGCCGCAACATACTCACAGAATTTCGTACTGAAGCTGTAGGTAAGATCATCCGTCAAAAACAGCATGCACAAATCAGCCATGGCAATCGCATCCCTCGCTTTACTGACCGGAACGGTTCCATGTATGCGAACAGCCGAGGAGGATTCAAGAGTGCTCCTTGCCTGCTCAGTCATTTCGCCATAAAAGTGAATTTCGAACTGCTCAATGTTCTCTATCAGGTCAAGGGCATCCCGAAACGCATGCACGTGTTGCAGTGCTTTATTATACAGTGTTCCTACGAAAACCAAGCGTAACTTCATAGAGGTGCCGGACACCAGCGAAGAAACTTCATCTGAATCGTAGCCATTGATAATTGTATGGAACTTCTTCTCGTTTCCAAAACTTTGAAAATAATCTGTCATTGGCTGAGCCACGCTGATAACGGCATCACTATTACCGATGACCACCGCCTCCTTTTGCTGTTCAACAATCAATCTTTTAGCCGATAATTCCGAATAACCAAATGAGGTCTTGTTGTTTGTCCAAGGGTCGCGAAAATCACTAACGAATCGCAAGTTCAACTCTTTACAAATCTCCGAGATCGCCAATAAATAGTGGAACGGGCCTCCAGAAGCAACGACATGCGTATACCCACTGGATCTCAACTCCTTAAGGTGAGGTCTAAGGAATTTTGACCAACCTACTGAAGCATCATAATAGTTTCCATTTTCCATTTTCATCATTAAGAATAAGGCGATGTGGTACTTCACCTTTTGAAGAAACGTCTTTGGGATTGAGCTTATAATTGAAGGAAGTAATGGCTGTTCAACGCTGATAATATTCTCTTTGAAATCTTCAATATCGCTGCTCCAAGGCGAACCACCTTGTTTTGATAGACTTGTCAAGACCACTACGTCATGTCCTTTCTTCCGGAACCATTTGGCAAACTTGGCCCAACGACGACCTCCAACACCTGCTTTTGGTGGGAAAGTAAACGAGATAATGACCAACTTCATATCACTTAAATTGCATTATCCAATGAGCCAAAGACAAGTCTTTAAGACTGCCCGAACGCTTGACACCAAGCGCATCTAGGTAAGCTTGCGAGTCAATTATATCTTGTCTCACCAAAGCTTCGATTTGGTCTTGAGGGGTCGTGAATCCTTTTTTGTCCTTTCTCCATCTAAGAGCATTCGGCATTTCATGGATAGCCTCGCGTATCAACCATTTTTGCCATCCATCGCGAATCTTAAGGTCATCGTTCAGCGACCTTCCAAATTCGACAAGTCTGTAATCCATAAATGGATGCCTGGATTCAATACTATGCGCCATCATATTTGTGTCGTCTACCCTCAAATAATAAGGTAGGCAAGCGTGCTCAAAATCCACTTGCAAGCTTTCGGTTAATGATGAAGCACTATACCATTTTTCAATGATCGGGTTGCCGAATTTTCTTAAGCCTGCCCGCAGCATCATTCTTAACTTAAGATCTCCAACTATTATTTGATGCAAGCGATTGACAGGAAGCCTCTTCATCTCAGCATAGGCATTGATTTCGCTGAGGTACTGTTTGATACGCCCATGACGAATCAAGCTTGATAAGAAACGGTAGAAGTGATGATGGTAGCCACCGAACACTTCGTCAGCGCCCTGTCCATTAAGAATTACGGTAATATCGTTTTCCTTAGCCAATTTGGCCACGCTCCATTGAGCATAAAAGGAGGTAGTAGTCACAGGCATATCTTGATGATCAAGATGTTCAATTAGACTCTGCCGATTAAACAAATCATTACCCGTGCGATGGGACTGGACATTCAAAGCATCACAAGCAATCTTGATGAACTCGGTCTCATCACCAACCATTCCAGGAAATGAAGCAGAAACTCCACTGAATGCTGAATCTCCAAGAATTTGTTGCACAGTGAAGGCAATTGCGCTAGAATCAACTCCGCCCGAAATGGCAATCGCCCATGGGACATCTGAGATAAGCCTTAGCCTAACAGCGTCGGTTAAAAGTTCACGAAATTGATCTACAGCCTCAGCTGCATTAATATTTCGCTTTTCAATGGCAGGATTATAGTACTTAACAGCCTGTTCGTCAGGCTTTAGTATTCCGAATTCTGATCTCAACTTAACTAAAGAGGACATTGGAAAGGAAGTCACACCGCTGAGCAAGGTTCGGTTATCAAAGTTCAGCAAGCCATTCTCTGAAAAAGCACTTAATGCCCTCTGATCAATATTAAACTCAAAGGCATTAAAGCAGGTCATTTGCTTCAATTCAGAAGAAATCACCCATTCAGAGTCAGACAATTGTTGACAATAGAGTGGTTTTACTCCAAAACGATCTCTTGATATGATCAGTGATTTCGTCTTATTATCCCAAAAAACAAGGCTCCACATTCCATTGAATGCCGAGATTACCTGCTCACCATGAACGGCAAGTCCCTCTAAAATGGTTGCCGTATCTGACGAACTGTTTATACTAGGCTTATATCCAAACAACCAATGAGCTTTCACTTCTTCATGGTTGTAAATCTCTCCGTTAAAAATGAGCACTGAGCCGTCAACGTTCCTCATCGGTTGTGCTCCTTCAGCGCTCAAATCGATAATGCTCAAGCGTCTGTGACCGAGGAATAGGTCAAACTTGTTTTGCTCGGCCACTATCTCAACAGACTCTCCTTCCGAAATATAACGGCCTGGCTCCCTCTCATCAAAGATTCTAGAGTCACCTGTTTGTGTGTTGATTAAAGCGATTCCTCCACTGTTCGGTCCGCGATGTCTGACCTTATCCACTGCATGTACGCATTGGAGCACCTCATTTACGCCTATTCCATTCTTATTGTAATATCCGAGAATGCCGCACATCAGAGAAGTATATCTGGATGTTGATAGTGACGCAATTGCCTGCTTTCGTAAAACTCAACACGAGTTTGCTGAAGTGCATTCTTGATTTCTGATTGGAGCAAACTAGGTTCTTTGACGTAAAGATTAGAAAAAGGACTTGATGGGATCGGAAAATCCATCGTTGATTTATCCAAGATTAAGGTTGGAAACCCAAAAAATATTCGCTCATACGCAATTGTCGATAAGGTGGTTAAACCTAGATGAATTCTTTCAAAGCAATCCGACGATGGCGTTTCTTCAAGTTTGATGTCGATATTCATTCGTACACCCAAATCAGTGTAATACGCTTTCGTTGACTCAATATGATCATGCAGTTTTTCTCGTGGATGTAGAAAAACCAAAAAATCATCAATACCAAGCTCTCTAAGAACTTTCACGACCTCCCAAATGGAGTGTTCCTCCAACATTTTTTTCTGTTCACCCTCCCAGTGCGAGAGCTTTGCTCTCAACCACCCCCCACTGGAATAGAAGCCAACCCTAGTTTGTGGATGAAATTCAATTTCCCGATATCTGTCAAAGACTTTAGCGCTGGACTCAGGCCCCCAAATCTCTGAGACAACACCAATCTCTTGGGTTTCTGTGAACCTTTCTAGCTCTTCTCTCTGGTACTCATTGCATATGACAAGTTCAGAGCAGATTAAGTATTCATTGTGAAATTTCAAAGGCACCTCAGATGGAATTTTCACCACCTGTATTCCTTGGTTCATAAGAATTTTAGCGATCCAGTTTGCATCTGGTTCGAAAATGTTAAACATGTAAACTTTCTTGCAAGAGGATTTGATAGCAATAATCTGCAGTGCTCTTACCTCCAACAACAACCGAAGGCTAAATACCCTACCTAAAAAACTTCCGTTCCGAGAAATGACGGTTAAAGGAATCAATATGAAAGAACATAGGAGATATAAAACGCGATCTGAAAAAGAGATGAACCCTAAGAGATCATCACGGAAAACATACTTGCGTTTTTCAATATCACCGTAGAAATTCAGAAAATTTTCACGTTGAAGTTTTGACTGAATAACACCATCAAAGACTAGAATTGGAGATTCGTTACAAACTTCTACTTCAATACTTTTCAAAGCAATTGGCCAATAGAAGCAGCGGGCTGCCTGAGACACCAAAAACGTTAACCCGTTCTGAATTCCACCAATTCTGAACGAGAGCTTAAACAACTCATTTGCTACAATGCGATTGCGGTTTTTCGAATGTGATCTTTTTGGGACTAAAAGATAAAAAGCAAGTTGAAGTGCAAGGTGGAACATCTTGAGGAATCAGTCTGTCGGAGGCTTCGCAACATAGTCAAGTGAAAAGGGAGTGCCCTTTTTCAAATCGCGATTTGCTCTCATGCCATATAGATCCGGTAAATACTTTGGCGGAAGGCCATTTCCAGGGCGAACCGATCGAATATTGGAGGCGTTGAGCAATGCCCCACTTTTAATATCCTCTGCCACGAAAATGGAACGCCCAAATTTTTGATTCTTTTTCGCATCATCACCCAATTCAAAAGTAGCACGTCCTAAGGCTTTTTCCGTGCTGCGAATATCATCCACGAGCTGTTTGAATTCGTTCTCATCAAGAGAAAAGGGTTCGTCCGCCGATTGGATTGAATGATCAAGTATAAAGTGCTTTTCTACAACCCTAGCTCCTAATGCAACCGCTACGGTAGGTGCAAGTGAACCAAGAGTGTGATCAGACAATCCAGCGTGAAATCCAAATTTGGTTCTAAGATCTACAATTGATCTCAGGTTGGCATCCTCAAGTTTTGCAGGATAGGCTGAAGTACATTTTAGCAATATGATTTGCTCGTTTGACTGCCTGTTGCATGCTTCAACGGCCATAACAATATCCTCCTCGCTCGCGATTCCGGTACTAAAAATCACAGGTTTACCCTTGGATGCAGCGTACTCTATTAGAGGAATATCATGGATTTCGAAAGAGGCAATCTTATATGCTGGCATATTTAACTCTTCCAAATAGTCAATGGCACTGCGATCGAACGGAGAAGAAAAGCAGACCAACCCTAGTTCATCTGCGAGGTTTTTGATGTCTTTATGCCATTCCCAAGGGGTTTGGGCTTGCTCGTAAAGGTCATAAAGTGTCATTCCATCCCAAAGAGTGCCGTGATTAATTCTAAAGTGCTCATTGTCGCACTTTAATGTTATTGTATCAGGGGTATAGGTCTGAAGCTTAATGCAATCGGCACCTGCTCGTTTGATGGCTCTCACTGACTCCAGTGCAGTTTCTAAACTTCCACTATGATTCGCGGATAGCTCAGCAATAATGAAAACTGGGGTCTCGTCTGATATTATCCTATCTGCTATTTTAACTGCTTTCATCTTTATTCCTCTTGACCAACGACGAAATATTTGTATCCCACCCATCTGGTTCTAACAAATGTAGTAGCTCTTCCTTGTCCTTTAATGAATGATATGACCCCGCACCAATTTGCTCAACCGGCTCAATTCTCCCCGATTTCAGAGCATCCCAATTATGAATGAAAAGGTTTTGGATAACCTCATGAAGCTTTGCGTAGGACGATGCTAATGTCTCGTTACCTGATCGAAATTCAACTTCCTGCTGAAGCAGAATTGGCCCAGTATCAAGGCCTGTATCCACCTCATGAATGGTAACGCCTTTTGGAGAATCGTCAATAAAGCTCCAGAAATTTGGATCAGCTCCCCTATTAAATGGTAAGAGAGAAATATGAAGATTAATCACCGCCCCTGGAAGAAGTTGCAATAAGTCACTTTTGATGATATGACGATATCCATAACTAACGACGAACCTGATGTCATTCTCTTGAACAAATTCCGGGGTGATCCGGTCCGTCCTAGAAATGAGATCCTCTCTTTCAAATATCCACTTGCGCAAAGGAGAGTCTTCAGGCCCCAGAAATAGAATCCGAAAACTCATATAAGATTGAGTTTAGGGTGTACTTTTCCATTGTAAAAGGGGTGATTCTCTAAAAGCCTTCGCTGCAATGCTTTATCATCTCCAGACCGCACTCCATCAAATGTGGCTTCAAATGCCAAAAGCGATTTACGTTCAGCTTCTTGTTTTTCGTGAGAATCAAATTCGCCGGCTCCGACTACTTCAATGCAAAATTCTTCGCCGTAAAACAGTTCAAAAACCTTTCGCGTTCGTTCTACATGATAATCACTCGTAACCACCAGTATTTCTGACCATTTCCTAGATTCGACCATCATGCGTTTCGTAAAGAAAGCATCTCCGACCGTATCTCGTGATTTCGTCTCACACAGAATTTTATTGGGATCCACTCCCAGAGTGCTTGCTTTCCTTTTTAATGCTTCGGCAATCGTGAGATTTGTATCCGGTCTATAAGCCCAACCACAACAAATTAAGCAATCAGACTGCCGATTAAAAACAAACGATACTGCGGCTGAAATTCGAGCGTCGGATTCATCGTTGAGCGTTCCATCTTGAGACATCTCGTTCGCTAGAACAATTACGCAATCGTATTTCATATCAGTCTCTAAATTCTAGGTTCTAACTTGGGATTTTGGTCACAAGATTGAGCTTGTCAATCAGTTCTTGATCTGATTTATACTTCAACGTACGGTGACTATTTATCCCTGCAATCGACGGGTTGGAATCGAGGTATCCAAAAACATCAAGTATTGAATGATTTGGATCATCTATAAACTCTTCGTTTATAGCATTAAACAGATCAAGGTCTTCCTGATAGTCTAGGGTTAACCTATAATCGCGTACAAATTGTTTTGGGAGATCACAGAATTGAAGTTTAAAATGCTCCGGGTTATTCGTGAAATACCACGTCATGTACTCGGAATAATTTGCGCTTTTAAAATGCGCTTTAATCTTCTTCAACGCGCTGACTTCCATTATTTCGGCTGCAGTTCCAACAGCTGCTGATTTCGCCGCCGTATAATCGGCATTCTCACGATTATGTGCTTCTAATAACCGCTCGGCAATTTGGGAAGAAATCAATGGACAATCCCCGGTAATTCGAATAACAGTATCGATTTCCAACTCAATGCAAATATCTAGGTATCGTCTAATCACATCTTCGGGATCGCCACGGTGAAAAACGACCGATGGATCATAGGTGTACTGCTCGAGCTCTCTGTCTGAATCCAAATCAGAAGTCGCCAGAATTACGACGTCAGCTGACCCTATTCTCAATGTATTCTTCAAACACAACTCAATCGATGTCAGCTCTCCAATATTCTTAAGAGCCTTCGACTTCAATCGTGAACTTTTAAGTCGACATGCAACTATAGCCGCTACCTTCTTTTTCATTCAAAATCCGATTCGGTAAATGGACTGTTCTTGGGCAGATCGTGAGCAAGGGTTGACTCCGCCTTTATAAATTTTTCCAGTTCATCCGCGTTCATCCCAGGTCTATCGGTTCTTCGATAGTACAAGTCGGACTTAATCACTTTTGCCCCCTTCACAATGGCGTGCCTTAAAATGGGTTTTTGGATGGATTTTGCCAAATACTCAGCCTCGGACTGATTAATGAAATCTTGGGAAAAAGTGAAATAGTATTGCTCCAGATACTCTTGAAACTTCTGCAAGCAATCCAATGATAATGAGGCCTGAAAGTCATACTCCGTCCTCTCTCGGTCGATCATAATATGTTTTTCAATCCCCACTGCACCAGCATGAAGAGCCAAGAGTGGTATCAAAAAAGCATCGTCATTTTCTCCATCTGTGTGATCAGCAAACACTATCGGTAAATTAAAATGACTCTTTATCTCACCAATCTTAGCTATTCCTGAGTCTTGAATCTTCGTTGGGTAAGACTGAAATCCGACCTGAAGTATTAGCTCCTTAGAATTCAGGAGTGCTATCACCGTCTCAATTCGATCGCGAATTTGGTCAAGATTGAGCCCAGCGATGTTGAGCATGAGTGAAATCTCGCTCAAGTCAACGCTTGAAAGGGCGTTGAATACCTCCAGGTTGTCCAGCACCGAAGCTTGGAACTTAATTCCGGAAACTTCAGCCAAATTGTTGCTTACGACTTGAACCCCATAGAGATCAAAGATGTCAATCCAAACTTCTTTGGTTTTAGAAGCCTTGTTGATGATACCCTCCCATTCCTCCAAGGTAAAATGAAGTTGTTTGTAAAGCTCATAGTAAGAGAAGTCAGGGAGAGAAATTAAATCGGGGTCAAGCACTTGAAACTTTATCCCGAAGCCAGGAGACCCTAAATGTTCAACGCGCTCAATGAGTTCGTGCAAATGATCCAAGTCGCCACCGTGAACATTGGCTACTTCGAGTATTTGATATCCAGAAATCATGGATAAAAGAAATTAACTGACTCAATCACATACTCTTGTTCTTCATCACTCAACGAGGGGAACATAGGAAGTGATAAGCAATGGTCGTAATATACTTCAGCATTGGACAAATCCGTCTTTGAACCTAGATGCTTATAATATGGAAGGTAATGCAGAGGTATGTAATGCACTTGTGCAAATATTCCCTTGGATCGTAAGTGCGTGTAAAGTCCTAGTCTATTTTGAGCACGGATGACAAAAAGGTGATAAGCATGTCCTTTTCGCTCCCTTTCATTCAGCGATTGAACCTTAACATTCGGATTATCACTAAATGCCTGAATGTATCTATCCGCCAATGCTCTCCTTCTAGTTATTCCGGACTCAGCCTTTTGGAGTTGACTTAATGCGAGTGCTGATTGAATGTCGGTCATGCGATAGTTATATCCTAACTCGTCCATTTCATAATACCATGCTGGATATTCGTCCGAATTCGACGGTGAGGCACCCACCATCGTGCCTTCATTCATGAACTGATCTGCATTCTTGTGTATACCATGAGTTCTCAGCTTTTCAACCTTACCCAGTAGCTCGGCATTTGAAGAAGTGACCATACCTCCCTCGCCAGCAGCTATGTGCTTAACAGGGTGAAATGAAAAAATCGCGGCGTCTTCATAAACCCCGCTTCCACAATTTACTTGTTTCTCCTTCGAATCGATAAAGAATCCTCCAGGGGCATGACAAGCATCTTCCAAAACCCAACATCCGTGTCTGTCTGCAATTTCACGTACGTCTTCCATATTCACCGCAAGCCCCGCAAAATCAACCGGAATTATTCCTCCGATATCTCCTTTTCGGACACGGTCTTCGACTCGGTTTAAATCGATAATAAATGTTCTCGGATCAATATCAATCAGTTCAATCTCGCCTCCGACGAAGCTAACGCAATTCGCGGATGCGGCAAAAGTAATGGGTGTGGTGAGGACTCTCTTATTGGGAGGAAGTCCCAAGGCCATAACCGCTAAATGAAGCGCCGCCGTGCCATTTGAAACTGCAGCATTGAACGGCGATCCGATGTATTCTCCAAACTTCTTCTCAAACTCAACGACGGCAGGCCCCTGGGTTAAAAAGTCCGATCTCAGGACATCTGCTACAGCTCGAATGTCATCCTCTGTAATGTGCTGTCGACCATAAGGAATTTCTCGCATGGGCTATACTTCAAAGCTTGAGTCAACGTGTTCCTTAATCTTCGACCTTAGGCTCTCGATGGTCTCCCAATCATCATTGGCGCCGGAATTATAGCTGAATCCCTTCTCGACGCTTTTGGCACCTGTCTTTTCAATAAACTCGTCGAGATCCCACGTTTGAACTGAAGGTAAAATAGCGAAGTACTTACCCAAATCATAAGTATAGAAAGAGTCTGACGCAGTAATCATTTCTTCGTGCACTTTCTCCCCTGGCCGAATACCAATTTCAGGTTTGTCCGCCTCTGGAGCTATTGCCTCGGCAACATCAGTGATTCGATAGGAAGGAATTTTCGGGACGAATATCTCACCACCCCAAGCATGCTCTAGAGCGTGGAGTATCATATCCACGCCTTCGTCCAATGAAATATTGAATCTAGTCATATTGGAATCCGTAATTGGCAGCACTCCATCCTTTTTCTTATTCAGAAAGAAGGGAATAACTGAACCATTACTTCCCATCACGTTTCCATATCGGACAACGCTAAATCTAATCGGATTCCACCCTCTAATATTGTTCGCGGCTACAAAGAGCTTATCTGAAACAAGCTTCGTCGCTCCGTAGAGATTAATAGGCGCCGCGGCCTTATCTGTAGAGAGAGCTACGACGCGTTCCACATTCGTTTCAAAACACGCATTAATCACATTTTCAGCCCCCAAAACATTGGTTTTCACACACTCCATCGGATTATACTCCGCGATCGGAACATGCTTCATTGCCGCTGCATGAATAACATGATCAATGCCCTTCATAGCGCGCTTTAGGCGATCAAAGTCACGCACATCCCCGATGAAGAATCTGATTTGAGGATACTTGGCGTTCGGATACTCTTGAGCCATCTGAAATTGCTTCTGCTCATCTCTCGAATAGACGACCAATCTTGCGACATCAGGAGATTCTTTCAATATTCTCTTAACAAGGGCTTTGCCCAAACTTCCTGTTCCTCCCGTTATTAGGAGCGACTTCCCATTCAAATCCATTGGACTCATTAGATTATTGATACATCTTAGCCTACAAATTAATGGCTTAAATCTCAGTCATTGATAATTTCAGCAGTAGAATGTAAATATGCCATTCGAATTGACCTTCACATTCTTGTATTATCGCTTTCTAAAAAGCGAACAGGACTGTAATTGAGCATTAGCGTGAATATTATTAAAATCCTTGGTCACTTTATTAGTTTGGATAAACCGTGGTTTTGCTTTCTAAAAGGAACCGAAGTCGTTTTCCGATGTCCTTAGAAAGCCTAATCGCTGATTTTTTGTTGAGATGGCTCCCGTCGTACGAATTATAGTCTCGGTCCTTAAAATCCAGCCACGTAATAGAGTTGCTCACCAATTTTTGTTTGATCAAGTCCTCGTTGAATCCGCTCTGTGAATCTTCAAGTTGTCGCATTTGATAGGTGCTTGGTGGTCGGAATGCAATAATCACGACCCCTTGCTCGCTTACAAGCTTCATTTTTTCTAAAAAAGAATCAAGCTGAACGTCGGACACTTTGTGAGAAGTGAATCGTTTGCGATAATTGAACAATGCTGAATTACTATCGGGCTTCAAATAAGACGAAGCTACCCATCCACCGTCCATGTAATCTTCCTGGTAATTTGACTCCTCATTTTTGATGAGTTCGAGGAGACTATATGGGGCAAAATGCTTCAGCATTCCCGATAAATATTTATGCTTAAGCACCTCGAATTCCCCTTCAGATAAATACTCATTCAACGATTCATTTTCGAATGCCTTTTTAGTCAATGAATTTGGCGTTACTCCAACTATTAAGATCTTTAGTCTGGAATCAGGCCTAAATTTTGACAAGGCAAAGTCAATGTAGCTATTGCTCAATCCAGCACCCGCATATCCTAAATTGATACCCGAGAGCTTCACCTCTTGATCAAGGAAAATATCCTCCACAGAAATTCCTCGATAAACTCTTGAGTCCCCACATACAACAACATCGTAATCACTGCCAGCATGTGTCTTGGTAGACCAAAATTCTTGAATTAGCACTCTGTTATTTTGAGGTTCTGGTAAAATTAATTTGACCAGAACAATCATCGTGATCACTACTCCTAGAGTTATATTAATCTGGTTCATTCTTAGAATTGAAAATATATAAACTGTTGTCCCTCCCCGCGTAAGAAGAAAATCATGAATATGCTACATGATACTAAAGCGACATCGATCACTTCTCTGTTCTTATTATAAAATTCTTTAATCGAGGTAAGCTCCCTTCGCCCAAAAATTAAAAGCTCTATAACGAACGCTAAAAGCAAAAAGCTTAGGTTGTTGAAATAGTAAGTGATGAATTGGAGACTTGAACTCTCATAGACGAACATGCGATTTAATACCTCATTGGCTTGCTCAATTGAAATTGCTCGGAAGTATACCCATGAAATTGATACTTGAATGAAGACAATAGCAATAAGGAGCAATGGGAATTTTTCCAATTTCTTGTTCCACTTAGAGTGTCTCTCTATGAGTATCAGTATAACATGTATGCTTGCCCAAATTATGAAGGTGTAGTTTGCTCCATGCCAGATACCGGAAAGGAGCATCGTTATCGTTAAAGCGAACACTCCGTATAGGACGCCTTTTCGGGAACCACCTAATGGAATATAAACGTAGTCTCTAAACCAAGTTGACAGTGAAATGTGCCATCTGGCCCAAAACTGACGGACGCTCGTGGCCAGATATGGGTGGTTAAAATTCATTCTAAAGTGATAACCCATCGCCTTTGCCAATCCTCTGGCAATTAGACTGTATCCGCTAAAATCTGCATAAATCTGAAATGAGAATGCAATGGCTACAACCCACCAATATATTGTGCCTGAATAAACCGTGCTTCCTTCATATGCAGAATCAATGAAGTATGAAAGGTTGTCAGCAATCACAACCTTTTGAAACAACCCATAGCATATCAACTTAAGAGCATTCCATCTTGCGCGTCGGTTCGGAATTGAATAAGATTCGAGCTGTGTCAAGAAGTCTTTTGCTCTAATTATGGGACCGGCCACGAGTTGAGGAAACATAGCTAAATAAGAGAAAAAGTGAAGTATGTTCTTTGTCGGTTGAAGTCTGTTTCTGTAGATATCAATCGTGTAGCTCAATGACTGAAAAGTATAAAAGCTTATACCCACCGGTAAAATCAATGCAAACTCTGGGATTCGAGTTACAAGATCTACCTCAAGATTGAGCAACGAAAAAGCTGCCTCAATGATTCTTCCAAAAAAGACTGAGTATTTAAAAACAAAGAGACTACCAAGGTTGGCAATTAAGGATGTGCCCAAAATAACTTTCTTGTACTTGGGTTTTATTACCATTAACCCTCCTGCCACATAGTCAACTAGACCACTGAATACTATAAGAAACAGAAACCTCCAATCCCACCATCCATAGAATATGAAGCTCGACACTACAATAAACAGCCATCTGGAATCATCTTTAGTCCTCATCAAGGGCCACAGAAGAAAAAAAAGAATCGAGAAAACTAAAAATTCAATCGAATTAAAAATCATTTAGTGTCATGCTTTGGGCGGACGAAGTTGGTATCAGCGAGGCTAAAGAGCTTTAAGGGTAAAAATATCTAATATTTTGATGAGACAAAGATTTCATAGTCCAGATTGAAACCGAACCATGACACTAGCTTAACTAGTGTCAATCGAAACAAACTTTGCAACTAACACCAACGTATTTAAATCGAAATCAATCATCAGTAACAGGCAAGAATAGAGGTCCAATTTGCCTAATCCCTCCATCTCAACTTGAACCTCTAATAGGTCCGTTTAACAATCTCAACGTATATGGTACGCAAATCACATATCAGACTGCAGATTAACAATTAAGCGTCATGACTACTCAGGCTCTTACAGTTCGATTTCCTATTAGTACATTGTGTTCAGTATGGAGCGTGAAGTATTTATCCATGTTGGAATGCCGAAAACGGGGTCTACTTTCCTGCAGCAAGTCGTATTTAGACAATTCGAAGCCATAGACTATTGGGAAGTTTTTAATCACCCAAGTAGTTATTACATCGAACGGATTGCAAACAGCAATTACCTGAACTTCAACCCTGATTGGGGGAATCGACTGAATGAACTGGTTGAAAAATCACCTTCCGCTAAAATCTTGATCAGTTTTGAAGGGCTGTTTGGAAGCTATTCGAATAACTATAAAAGTAATTTCACTAACGCCCTCATTTTGAAAAAGATCTTTCCTCAAGCAAAGATCATAATGTGCATTCGCAAACAAGAAGAAATTTTAAAAAGCAATTACGCCCAACTAGTTAGTGAAGGATACAGCGCATCATTTAAGCAGTATATCAACTATAATTCAAGAACCAAAGAATTTGACTTTGAGCGAATCGAATCGAGAATTTCAATCAATCTGTCGTCCTTAAATTACGGCGCTTATATTGAGCATTACAGGACGCTTTTTGGAGCATCCTCTGTTCATGTTGTACCCTTCGAGCAGATGCGAAAAGACATCTCTGAATTTACCCGGTCAGTCACCGATTTTATTGGCGTAGAACCATTACCCCTAGAAGCAATAAAACAACCAGCAAAGAAGAAAGCCTTGCCGAGAAGTGGAATGGTGATTGCTCGATTATTGAACAGGGTATTCGTGCCTAAGTATGGAGGAAGTGGCATTATTCCACGCAGTCCCTATTACAATGCACTTGTCAGGAGGGGCAACACTTCAATTCTATTTTCAGCGCTCGCTAAGCTATCTAAGCTAATGTCACCTCAATCTCTAGCCCTTTGGACTCATCTCCTTGACAAGCGAAGCGCAGTGAAGCCAAATGCCGCGCTCGCCAAGGCGATTCATAGCCGATATAAAAATGACAATAAGAGAACCGATGAGCTGCTAACCAACCTGGATTTAAAGGGACTTGGGTACTACTAAAGTCAACTTACCACCTTGTCATAGCTGGTTTCCTCAACTATCCTCCCATCATTAAGAATCAATATCCGATCAGAGTATTTTAGTGTGGTATATCGATGCGCAATGATCATTATCGTCACCCCGTGCTCCTTCAGGGCATTGACCGTTTCATTGATTTCGTTTTCTGTTTCGACATCCAGGGCCGCTGTTGCTTCATCCAAAACAATCAGGGATGAATTATGATACAAGGCTCTGGCGATAATAACACGCTGTTTCTGACCTCCACTGAGGTTCTTACCGCCCTCTTCGATAAGAACGTCTTTTGGATCTCTTTCACCCAGCAGATCATTTAAGGATGCACCACTAATAGCCGCGAGTAAGCGTTCTTGATCAACTTCATTCTCCAAGAAGGCAATATTCTTACTTACGCTGCCTTTTTCGAGATAAGGCGATTGTTGAACGTAGCTGATATGACTCATCCAACTTGCAAGATTCTTGGAGGAAATTTGAACGCCGTCGACCAGCAATTCACCATTTGTTGGCATGAGAAATCCAGCAATTACGTTCGCAAGCGTAGTTTTTCCAGATCCAGATTTACCAATCATTCCTAGGACCTCGCCTCGTTCAATATTGAGATTAACTCCTTCAAGTGTATGAGATGACGCATCATCAAACTTGAAGGAGACGTCCTTCAATGATATTTGACGTTTGAATATTACGAGTTCGGAACTCACGTTCTCATTTGGTTCTTGATGCTGCAGTGGCTTCGAATAAATATCGAACAAGTATTGATATTGTTCGAGCGTCAGCAATGCTGGCGAAATCCTACTCATAGACGGAATCATACGGTAACCTGCCATTGCATAAACTGTAATTAACGGCAGCAAAGCATGCTGGTTCCCATTGACCACAGAATAGATTATAATCATGAGCATTCCAGCAATAGTCGTAAGCTCAAAAATCTTGGAAGGAGCAATATTAATTACTGAGATGCGCGTTGCAATTTGATTCTGACGATGCAGAATACTAGAATAATGCTGTGTCAACATTGACTGTTTACCCCTCAGCAATACATCTATAAATCCACCGACACCGCGTATACTACTCTCAATTAGTGATGGTGTCAATTTATTCTGGATTTCTCCATAAGCCCTGACTTTCTTCTTCAACAAGCGATTGAACAAATATGAAATTGGCAATATCGTAGCTCCAACCATTATTAAAACAGCTGTGTTGTATAGTGCCATTCCTACGACGATCATGATTATCACCAAAAACTCAGTGGTCAGCATCAAAAGAGGCATGACTAGAAAGCGCGCAAATTGCTGCGGGCTCACGGTAAGGTCTCGGACTATTTTGGAAGAATCCCGGTTTTTAAAGCTCTGATATGATTCGTTTAAGTAGAACGAATAGGTTCTTTTTCCTATGTATTCAGTTAAATTGAATACAAATCGGCTTTGATACCACTGACTGATCAGAATAAATGCCGAGCGAAGAACGAAGAAGCCAAAGGCCGATCCAAACAAATAAAGCAAGAACGATTGATCATCTACAATCCCCGACAGCTCTTTGATTTTATAGAGTATAGACCCAGGTTCGAGCATGCTTTCGTCAGCGACCGCCGCAACTACTGGTATGAATGCCGCTAACCCGAGAAGATCAGCGCAACTGGTTACGAGGACCAGCAAAAGGATGTAGAAAAATCTCTTGCGATATTCTTGATCCAGTAATTTAAAAACCTGAATATATGTTCGAATAAAGGCTATTCGCCCCATAATGACATTATTCTTTGTCATTTGTAGTCTCTCCGTATGCCTTTCCATGGCCGTAGCCGTAGCCGTAGCCGTAGCCTCCATAACCGTAACTACCTTGTCCGTATTTACTGTAGTAGTAGTTGAGACGTGAGAGCTTCTCTTCATTAAGCACTAAAGCGCAATGCTCGAATTTTTTCTTGTCAATCAAATGCTCTATGTAGTCTAGCGAAGTGTTGGTCGTTGATTTTGAGTTCAGAACGAAGAGTTTGATATCAACTTTATCCATGAGCATTATGCCATCTGTAATCAAAGAGATTGGCGGCGTATCTAAGAATATGTAGTCGTATCTCGACTCAGCATACTCAAAAATCTTGTTGACTTCCTCGTGAAGCACCAATTCAGAAGCGTTTGGCGGCACCGGCCCTGATGTGATCGCATGGAGCGTTTCAATATCCGTATTCTGAATAACCTCCTCTATGGAATGCTTACCAATAAGGAATGAGCTTACTCCCTTGTCATTGGGCAATTCCAGCGCCTGAGCGAGTCGAGGTTTATGTAAGTCAAAATCGATAATGAGCACTTTTTTCTCTGCTATCCCCATCACGCTGGCCATATTCACTGACGCAAAGGTTTTTCCCTCCCCTGGAAGGAGTGATGTAACGAGTACTCGTGTGCAGGCTTTGTTTGGCGCCAAATACTGAAGATTGGTTCTCAATACCCTAAAGGCTTGTACAATATCCGACCGTTCATGACCACTTTTTATACGATAAGTCTTCGAAAAGTCGTTTTTTCTAGGAATACTTCCTAAAATCGATGTAGATGTCGCCGCCTGAAGCTGACCAATACTTCCAATTTTTTGGAATATAAGTACCCTAATCAAAACTATTATTACCGCAAGCCCCAAGCCGATTAATGCATTGACAAGATTCATTCTACCCTTATCCGGATAAATGACTCCCATTGATCTAGCCCGTTCAATAATCTTCGTTTCTGGAACTAATCCTGCTCTAGCAATTACTGTCTCAGCCCTTTTTGATAATAGAAATGAATAGAGTTCTTCATTCACCTCGAGTCGTCGCTCTATATTTAGAATCTCTCTTTGAGTCTTCGGAATATTCTTTATTCGACTTTCGTACACATCTGACTCCTGAACTAACTCTTTTTGTCGCGTTTCTAAAGCTGTTTTTCTAGCATCAAGATATTGAAGGATGTCCTGTTTGAGTAGTGTTATTTGATCTAGGAGAGAAGCAACCCTGGGGTTGGCTGATGTCCCAGTTTCCATCATCGCGTTGTATTCAGCACGCAAAGCGTACAAGGAAGACACCTGATCTTTGAGTTTCGGATCATTGTCGTTCACAAAAATGCTTGGAGGCAGCAAATACTCAATTTCCTCATTCTTTAAAAGATAGTCGATGAGTTCATCAATGGAACTAAATTCAAGTTCATTTGAACGAATTTGTTGCTCAAGGTCTAAGAATCGATTGAAATAAGTTTCTTCTTCTTTGCTTAAATTTAAAATCGCTTTTTCTTCCTTGAATGATTCAAGTTCACTCTCAATTTCATTTATTATCCTAATCACCTCATTGAGCTGACGGTCAATGTAGTTGAGGGTATTCTCGTTGATGTTGGTTTGACTCTGAACCGTATTCTTCAAATACAATTGAGCAAGAGTGTCCAATACCTCTTCAGCCCTGCTAGGTATCTCATCTCTCAAGGTAATTTCAATAATGCTTGTGTAGTCAATGTTCTTGACGTCTAGATTAGACTTGTATTTCGATATCAGCACATTGTTCTTGTGTACTTTGAACATATAGTTAATCTGCTTAAGCGTCTCGACAGACACTCCATTCAAATTAGCCTGCCTCTCTATTCTCAAATAGATACCATCGTTCAAAATAAGTTGATCAAATTTTAAATTCAACGCTCTCGATTCGCCCTCGATCTCATAGAAGAGTTGAAAAGATTGCTCATCTAAAATCTTAAGTTGAAACGTCATCCCAGGGTGAATCGATGAGCGGTCATCTGCAATCACGTGGAAGGGCATATGCTCATATACTTCAGTCACCTTCAATCTCCCCATGATATAATAGCTCACGTTGAGCGGAAGGGTTTGGAGCACTTCTTCAATAAGGTTGGACGATTTGATTACACGCATTTGACTCGCGGTCTCCTCATACGAAGCATATTTACTAGAGAATCCAAGACCCCGATAAATTTGCTGTTGATAGTCATACGTTTCATTTGACTTCAGCAGAATTTGGCATTTAGCTGCATACACGTCAGGAATTCGATGGGTATAGATGTAGGATAGGCCAAAAGCAATCAGTGGAAAGAGGACAAAAAGATACCAGTTTGAAATTACGTGAACCAGTACTTTTAATATGTCCTTCCGGGAAACAATCTCATTACTTTTCTCCATGGGGAAGACGAAAATACAATCTTCTTAGATGCGTATCAAAAAGAGAGGTTGTAGAATGAGCGAACTGCTCTACAAACTCGATCTAAATCCGAATCGCTCAAACCCACGTGAAGTGGTAATCGCAACAAACCGCGTGTATAACGGTCACACTCGGTAAGAGCGCGTCCATCGTGCTGATCTTTGAAATATTCACTTTTATAGAGACCCAAATAATGAAAGACAGCATTGACTCCGAAACGCTTTAAGTGATCAATTAGATCATTCCTTTCTTGTTCAGTCCTTACGACCATATAATACATATGCGCATTATTAGTGGCGTATTCAGGAATAGCCGGCATTTGGATACCCAAATCCTGCAAATCTCGGAGCCGCTCATCATATCTATTCCAAATTTCAAGTCGCTTCTTTTGAATCGATGCTATGTTTTCGAGTTGCCCATATAAGAAAGCCGCTGTAAGCTCAGATGGAAGAAAAGAAGAGCCAATGTCTACCCAACCATACTTGTCCACTTCCCCTTTCCAAAAAGCAGACCTGTTCGTGCCTTTCTCCCAAATGATTTCACTTCGATCGTCCAGTTTTGAATCACTTACAACCAAACAACCTCCTTCTCCAGAAATTATATTCTTCGTTTCATGAAAACTGAACGCTCCCATATCACCTATTGACCCCAGTGACCTCCCTTTATAATAGCTATCTAGGGCTTGGGCCGCATCTTCAATGATTCTTATGCCATGCTTCTCCGAAACTGAAAGTAAGGCATCCATATCTGAAGCAACTCCTGCATAGTGCACAGGAACAATTGCTTTGGTTCTATCTGTGACCAATGCTTCTACCAGCTCTTCATCCATTCCCGGGTGATCAGATCGAGAGTCTACGAATCTAATTTTTGCTCCTCTAAGAATAAATGCATTTGCCGTGCTAACAAACGTATATGAAGGCATAATGACCTCATCTCCTGGTTTAATGTCAGCGAGAATTGCAGCCATTTCTAAAGCATCTGTACATGAGGAGGTTAACAATACTTTTCGGAAACCAAAACTGTCAGAAAGTACACCTTGACACTTTTGAGTGAAAGCTCCATTACCTGAAATTTTCTTTGAGGCAATGGCTTCTTCGATGTACTTCAATTCATTGCCAGAGACATGTGGTAAATTAAATGGAATAGGTAGTTCTGCCATTATTTTACAATTTCCAACCCTTTAAGAGCAGAGTAATATTTCTCATCTTCATCTCTTGATTCGGTATGAATAAATGATTTTTTCACCTCCTGTTTGGGCTTGGTCAGATTCGAATTCTTAATTACCTGATCGCGCGCTTTCTCAACAAAAGATGATGGTATTAACTTAAATATCAAGGATTTTAACCAGCCAATATTCATAAGGATAGTCAATAACTTGTTGTTCTTTCGGCTTGAAGAATTCACAATGACATTACTAAACGTTTCCTCTTTGAAGTGCGATGGAATCTCTAAAAAAGACTCAATCGCCTGCAACACATCAAGCGGATTTTCTTTAAAATGATCATACCGGTAAATCAAAATTTCTCCTTTATAATTTGTCTTCCAATGATCTAGGTATCTCTGGAGAAACCCATCCTTAAAATCTAAGTGGCACATGTTTCCTTCGATTGACCAATCGTGCCCTTTTTGAAAGGCTTCCCAATCTAATTTTCGAATGAGATGGTTTGAAATCTGCTGATAAAAAGATTCTAGCCAGCTTTTAGGATCACGCACTCCTATAATGAGTTTCACATCCCCGTCGAATTCATTCATGCGTTCAGATGCTTCCAAATCAAAGAAATAGGAAGGACTAACATCCAACCTTACTTGGTTCGTAGTCGACCCACCGAACAAAGAATTAAACCAACTGAACCCTCGACCGAAATTGAACGAGAAGTAGTTTATTTCCTTGACCGCGGATGAAGCGATGCTTGGGTGATCTTTTAGGTTTAAGTACATGAAAGTTGTACCTGCACGGGGCATGCCTGCTATAACTGCTAACTTCATAAAAGTGAATTGCTTAGTGCATAGCCAAAACCCGTTTGACCATATCCGTTTCCATTATACAACATAAGGTAGTTCTCGCCCATCTTACCGACCCATGGATACTCGATCATTTCGCTATCCCAACCGGATTTCGAGACCTTAATTCCTACAGAATCATCGTTTCTCAGCCAATTCACTCCATCGTCTGAATGGGCCCACCCAATCCGATAGGTAGAAGCACTCTGGCCCGCACGATAAGAATACCACATGTAAAATTTCCCATCTTTCTCAATCGCGAAAGGCTTAGACAGAGCATATTCATGGGGAGGAACAATATCAATTTCTATTTGACCCGTTCTTTCCCAGCTAGTACAATCGGATGATAATGCAGACTTGATAACGTGGTTCATTTGACTCTGATCATTACCCCAGGACAAATTGGAGCCATACCACATTTTATAACCATCATTGAAGGGTAAGACAGATGGATATGAAATCGAAAAAGGGTCAATCTCAGACCTGTCTAGCAACGGGGCCTTACCGAGTTTACGAAATGTTACTCCGCCGTCTGTAGACTCCGCAAGTCCGATGGTATTTAACCAAGGTACTGTCACCTTAAGGTTCCATCCAAGGTAGAAAAGTAGAATTCGATCATTTACCTGAAGCATGAATCCCATCATCACTCCACTATCGTCGAAAAGCCCCAGATCACCAGGGGCCAAAACTGGAGATGATTCGATGTCAATTACCTTGGCGCCGTCATTAAAATCAACAACACAAGAGCTTACGTGAGATCTATTCTGGGAGTCTCGACTGCTAAAATAAACCCGATAAATACCGTCATCTATCCTCCACCCAAATGGATTCGCAGCGTGGGAGTTCATCCAATCAAATTGACCTTTAGGAGCGAATATGTGCCCTTGTTTTTCCCAATTCATTGGTTAAAGCTTGAATTGGTTGGATTTCTTTTCAAGTTTAACCGATCGAGGAGCTACATATACGCCTTGCTCCTCCGTATTCTTAGTAATAATGGCTCCTGCCCCAACTAAGGTTTCATTAGCAATTTCAACATTGTGACCTAATGTCGAATTCACTCCTAGGAAACAATGAGAATTCACAATGCAGTGCCCTGAGATTACGACATGGCTCGAAACAAAATTATGGTCAAGAATTTCGCTATGATGACCAATATGATTGCCGCTCCACAGGGTTACGTTATTTCCAATTTTTACGAAAGGTTGAATGGTATTATCCTCGAAAATGAAGCAATTATCTCCTACCTCAAATTGGCTTCGGAATGTACAGTCAGGACTCACATAGCTCGGGAGCTTGAATCCTTTGAGTTTCGCTTCATCGAACTTACGCTCCCGAAGTTTATTCATTTCGGTATAGCTGAGCGCTATAAACATGTCGCACTCTGTAGGTGAGTAGCGCTCTTCAATATTCCGAAATCCGACCACCGGAAGTCCTTCGTACTCCAAATCAGAAACGAACTCGTCGTCAAGCGTAAAGGCAACTACCCTGTAATTTGTATCGCGTTCAAAATAATATTTTGCGATTTGGGCGATGTCGCCAGTTCCGAAAATGATCAATTGCTTTGTCATACTTTTTTCACCAGTAAAGTAAATTCATACAGATTATAATCATGGATCAGTCTCACATTTCGACTGTACTTCCTTTTGCAAAGGTCAAAAAGCAATAGAGGATCAGCATAATACAAATAGTCTTTTCGTTTATCCAGGTCTGAGTATGACGACAGAACATTGAATGCAAATCCTTTTTGAGATATACTATCAAATAACGCGATGTGTTCTAGAATATAGTCCAACCAGTCATCGTCGCACGCATCAAGCCTTACATTAAAGAGCCCGCTGGCCAAGACATAATCCCATTTTTGCTTTGGTTTTAGCTCGGTGGTGAATGAATGATCTGAACTTGAATGCAATTCATTTCCTCGGTCAATCATTTCCTGAGAAATATCAAACCCAGTATAGGTCATCGCTGGAGCATCCTCTTTCAGATAGTCGAGCAAAGCACCATATCCAGACCCGAAATCAAGCAAAGAAAATTCTTTCTCCTGCCATAAATCTCTGAATTGCTCGAAACGTAAGTTTTGAGACTCCTCTCCGTTCCAATCAACCCCCTGACTAGTCGGCCCGTGCTCTTTACCTTTGGCCGTATAGTAGCCTTCTACTGCCTTTTTTATATCCTTTTCCTTCACCTCAAAATGATTTCATGTAGTTCCGAGCATTGGGGCCCGTATTAAAGATCAAATCCAATATACTAACCGAGTGCTCAAATTGACCAAAGAGTTGTGGATATTCCGGGTATTCATTGAAATCGTACCACGTCACCTGGACATCATTCTCTTCAAAGAGACTCACGTCCATGTAGTTCTTAGCACTCGGGCCACTTATGTATTCAGTAGCGTCGACATCCTTACAGATGCTCAAAAGACGCTCGTTTCTCGATTCATGGAGCTCAAAATCCCATGAGTAGGCAATCTCAGTATTAATCTGAAGTTGCTTCATAACCCATTTAATAAGCTCAAGATTTAGCTGGGTGATGCTCTCAAATGGTTCGTTATAAACTTCTTGAAGCGATTCAATGTACTCTTTGAAAAAGGGGGCCTTAGAATAGTTATGAGAAAGAGCGTTCAGATGTTTGGTAACCCAATTGTCATCCGAAATCAAAGTATCCTTTATTTTTTGATCAAATTTCCCCTTCACCTGTACCGGCACCGTTAGCCACTTTGGACCATCAGAAGTTTTGATTTTATTCCTGTTTCTCCAATCGCGTTTGGTAAACTGCATATCATCGTAAACCACAAACACATCCGCAGCATTTATCATATCAAAATAACCCTTCCAAGGAATGTAATTGGACTGTGTAATTAGGGCTGATCTCATTGTTCGAATGTCAATTCTTCCACTAAGAAGAGAGGTCTGTTCTTAACCTGTGTAAATATTTTACCGATGTATATTCCAGTCACTCCAATGGACATCAAAATCAACCCGCTTGTAAACAATATAGCGAGAAATAAACTGGGCCAGCCAGGTTGAAACCCATCTATAAAATAAAGTACGACAACCAATAAAGAGACGAAAATTGAAATTGCAGATAGAGTGAAACCCCCAAGAATTGAGTACCGCAATAATTTGTCAGAATGGAACGTCCAACCTTGAATTGCAATTTTCAGTAGACTCCAAAATGTATATGTGCTCTTTCCAACGGCTCGAGGCCTGTGTTGAACTTCTACAATTGTCGATTTAAAGCCAATCCACTGAAGCATTTGGATATAAAGTCGATCAAAATCAGACAATTTCAAATATGCATTTGCGGCCTTGCGATTAAGGCAGACCAAGGAGTTCAAATCAATTCCATAGCTTTTTCCTGCAAATAATGAGAACATTTTGTTGTAAATCAGGGCGCTGACTCTTTTGAAGAGACCATGCTTTCTTTTAGCCCTTCGTGTAAAAATGATATCATAACCTTCATTCGCTTTTGAAATCAATTTCGAAATAGATATTAGCTCATCTTGAAGATCACTATCGATGATGATGATCCGTTCACCTGTAGAGTATTCTAAACCTGCGGTAACAGCATAATGTTGCCCGAAATTTCTACTCAGCTTGACTCCTTTCAGATAAGGATTAGAATGCGTTAGATTTTCGATTTTATTCCAGGAATCGTCCGCGCTTCCATCATCAATGAGGATAATCTCGTAACTCACTCCTAATTCATCCAGAGTATTCGAAAGCCCGATAACGAGATCAGATATTAATAATGCCCCATTGTAAATAGGTGAAACCACTGAAATTTCCAGCATCCTGAAGATTGATTATGTGAGCGCAAACATATTCAATGCTGCTTCAAAAGTTGTTTAATTTCTGGTTTACTCCTTCATAACCGCAACCATTTCTCGATATTATACGTAAGAAATGTAAATTTGCATGAGTTAAGACCAAATCTTTCGAGGTTCCATGAGAAAATTTTACACCACTCTAGTTTCTTTCCTGTGCCTTAGTGCTATTACGATAGGTCAGACTGGCCCTGGGGGAGTCGGCGGCTCTTCATCGAACCGAATATGGCTAACGCCCGAGTCAGGCCAGTTTACCGATGCAGGGACGACTCAAGCCACAAATGGTCAAGCCGTACAGCAATGGAGCGATCAATCGGGTAATTCGAATCACCTTACTCAAACTAAAGCCAGCGACAGGAGACCGCTGTTTTCAACAAATCAGATCAATAGTCTACCGTCGCTCACCTTCGATGATGTCAATGACTATCTGGAAATTACGAGTGCTGGAGGAAATTATTCCACACTTACATTGTATGCTATTGGAAGGTTCTCTCACGCAAGTCAGCCGGCAGCAAATTCTGACTTTATGGTTAATGTCGGCAGTTTTTACACGAATGCTATAAGTTTATCGAGATATCGAGGCGACGTTCCAGCAAACGCTAATAAACTATACACTTATGCAGAGAGTAATTTCCGATTTGGAAGCGTTATCAATAATTCATTTCACGTCTTGCAGCAGCGGTATGCGAGTTCTACTCCTTTCATAAGTGGAGCTATAGACGGTACAGATGAAGGTCTCAGTGCATTACCTGCCCAGATCAGCATATCTTCTGCAATGAGAATTGGCGGGGCTGATGCAAACGGAGCTGGTACTGTCGCTCCTTTGAATGGAGACGTCGCGGAGGTAATTGTTTATGATATAGCTCTAAACACTACCCAGTCGATAATCGTAGATAATTACTTGGCGGCTAAATATGCGCTCACGATTGCAAACGACAAATACAGCTTCCAGGCCACCCACCCCAACGAACTAGCAGGCATAGGCCAAGAATCTTCAACCGACAACCACACCGACGCCCAAGGAACGGGCATCGTAAGAATCAGCAACCCAAGTGCGCTGAGTGACGCAGATTATTACCTCTGGGGACACGATAACGGCGCTCTATCTGCTACAACGGTTGAATTCCCAGCTGCGATGGCCTCAGCTGGTGGTTCTAGGCTCACACGTGAATGGGTAGCCGAAACAACAAATGGCAACGTTGGTACGGTAACCGTTAGGTTCGACATTTCAGGATTCTCACTCGGTGCTACCCCTTCTCAGTATCGCATCATGCTCGATGAAGATGGAAATTTCACCAATGGCGATACACTGAGCATCGTTCCAACAGGAACTACCACGCTCACCTTTACAGGTGTAGATATGTATAATGGTGCGGCAGGAGGTACCGATGACGGACCTTACTTCACGCTGGTATATAGTGGAAATACGAGCGATTGCGCATCCATCAACGTATTCAGCACCGATGACTGGACGGATGGACCTGGCGGAATTTGGGATTGTGGAAACACTCCAGACAGTACTGTCGACGTGACGATTTCAGGTCTGACCACCATACAGGTGACTGGTACCCAGTCCTGCAAAGCGCTGGTAGTTGAGACGGATGCCACGCTAGAACTCACTGCTGGAGCAACTTTGATCATCAAAGGAGATGTAGACCTTCAATCCGGAGCTACAGTTACTTGTGATGCTACTTCGACCATCATATTTAGAAGAAACGACGCCACCATACAATTGGTGGACAACAGCACAGGCGGAACTGTAACCTTCGGCAATATAACCGCAGCAGCAGCCAATAACGTGCGCTTCTTCGGTGGCAGCTTTGCACATACCGGTGGGCTTTCCTTGAATAAGGCTTTGGCGCAAAACACGGGCAGCTGGACGTTTGTCTCTGATGCTTCGGGAACTGCGCATGTATCCAATGTTGGTACAGGAACCATCAGCGGAGGAACGTATGTGATGAATCGCTTTATGGCAGCTAGGTCAGCCGATTGGAACGGGATCAGCAATATTGGACTTAGCACAATGACACTAGAAGACCTCGACGATGATATCTTCATTTCAGGCATTAGCGGTGGTGATGGCTATGCAGCCCCGACTACAGGCCCAGGTGGCTTTGTATCTATCTGGCGTTTCGACAATGTCACGGACGCTTATGTCGCTCCGACAAGCACAGCAGGTGAAACCATGTCTCCTGGAACAAGGGGCTACGAAGCATGGTTGGGTGATAATTTGACGACTTGGTCTGCCAAGGCATGGGACGCCACAGGCACAGCACTGAACCTCAGCTCTACTGGCATCTCTATCAACGGAGCCGGAGGCGGATGGAACCTGATTGGTAACCCATTCCCTGGATTCTTGAATTGGGGAGATATCAAAGGAAGCTTTGCCATCGTCGGAAATGCCTTTTGGTATTACGACGCTGACTCTGCTCAGTACAACTTCAGATCTGGGAATACCTTCATTCCTCCTGGACAAGGATTTTGGGTGAATACCAGCTCTAGCTATACCATGACACTTACTACCGCTATGCTCCGATCCGACTTGAACAACAGTCAGTTCTTTAAGTCCGAGCCTTTGGAAGAATTCAAAGTAGAGGTGAAAGGAAATGATAACATCTTCGGAAGCGCCATTCGCATCCGTAAAGACGAGTTCGCCTTCGCCGGTGTCGACGAACTAGACATTCCGCCGCTAAAGGTTCCTGACTCACGTGCCATCAATATGTGGATGGACTATGCGGGAGATGAGATGATGGTGAACTACATCAATCCAGAAGAACAACACGTTGAGATTCCTGTGGTGATTGAAGGTGGACTTCCTGGCGAATACACGATGAATTTCAAAGGGCTCTCTAAGTTCCGCGACTTCCAGTGCATGAACTTGTACAACGAACAAACCGGTGATCAGATTGAAATCAGTGCGGGTACGCATTATACGATCAAGATCGATGAGGATTTGGCAGCGCAGCACTTTAAGATCTTGTTGAGTAAGCAGGATTACGAGGATTGCATGGCGCCAACGGATTTGTCTGAAGAGCAACTGCAAGTATTTGCAACGAACAAAACGATTGTAGCGGACTTCTTCCTCGATCGCAGCGCCGTAGCCAACATCAACGTATACGATGTACTTGGTAACTTGATCTACAATGCGCAAGAGACCGTTGGATACTCTCGCGAAAACATTGATCTCAACCACGTCCCCGGTGGTGTTTACTTCATTAACATAGACGTGAACGGTACCGTGAAGTCTGAAAAGGTAATTTTGCAGTAATGAATCGAAAGCAACTACTCCTTGGAGCCCTCATGATTGTGCTCTTTGTCGTTTGTTCTGACGCCGTTATGGCTCAACCTGGTGGTGGACCTCCTACGGGTGGTGGCGGACCTGGCTGTTGGCCTCCTCCCTGTGTGCCCATCGATGGTGGAATGAGCTTTCTCGTTGCGCTGGGTATTGCCTTTGGCGGCAAAAAGATGATGGAGATGCGGGCAAAGTAATGCCTACAGATTCTTAAAAAAATTTAAGCCATTCCAATTGGGATGGCTTTTTTCATGGGTATAGTTTGACAGTCACCGTTTGCTAGGCTAGTTGTCTCGCCCAGCGTCTAAGTCCGCAACGACTTCCTCAGCATGATTCCCGGGATCATGATCATCAGCAACAGAGGAGATTGAGCAATGCCCATCAGGAAGCGGGCAATGATGTAGAGGTCTTCTACGCTGTTCGTTACATAGCCCAATCCCATGGCCGTGATGGCTCCTACCGTCAGTACCGCATAGATGACCCCTAATTCCTTCCAGTAGTTGGCGTTGAAGATTACCTTCAGCACTCCGACAATCGCCACGTAGAACAACGCAGCGAAGAATACCGTCAAGAACCATTTGGCGTAGTAAAGGGTATAGTAATCGGTGCTCTTTAAAAAGGGAATCCAATCAGAAGCACGGGATGGTTCATCGTACCACAGCGCAAACAATTGCTCGTTGATGTGCACGAAAATGAACTCCCGGTAAAAGCCAAGGATGATCACGCCAATGACCGATAGGATGATCCAAAGCCTACGCTTCCTCTTCATCACCCTCTTTCTTTAGCGCTTCCAGTCCTGATAGTTTGCTTGCCCACAAGTACCATAGGTAGAACACAAAACCATACACCAGCATGGTGAACGTATAGGTATGGTTGAAATCCAAGACCTCAGGATCTGGGAAATAATAGATGATCAGTGAAAGGGCCACGATGCGCACGATGTTGATCGCGTGGATGGCGATCAAGCCCATGGGGATGAACCACAATTTCTTCTTTAAAGGCCCAGGATAAGCAATCACGAATCCAGTAAACAGCGCAAACAAAGTCAATCCATTGCACGGATCTCCGATCCACAGTCCATGCGTTCCGTCGATCCCGATGGTCCGGATGTTTTCTACGTGGCTTGCAGCAAGGGTGACTTACCCGAGGCTATCCAACACGAAGTAGGATGCCTGCTCTAAGGTCTTGATGACGAACATGTCCAAGCCCCCCAACGGGTGCAGCCATTGGTCATAGACGATGTACCATACGATGTATAACCCCAAACCCTTCAAGAGGAATTGGTAAAGCGGGTCGGCCCATATCTTTTTTAGATTCACGTTTCGAAGATACGGATGGCGGCTATTGCATCGGCAACGAAATCCTCTTGCATAGCCTAGCCTTTCCGACAACCACACGGCCGATGACAACACCGTTTAACCAAAAAGCGAAGCTCCAACCCGCAAAACTTCGTTTCTTCGCTCCGTAATTGATCTACACATGAATATTGCGATATACAGCATCATAGCCATTGGCTACTTCGTCGGGTTCTTCTTCCTTTTTCCTAAGGCGGGAAGAAAGTCTTGGGAGGCGTTGATTCCGGGCTACAATTTCTTTGTCCTCACCCGCGTGATCCAAAAGCCTTGGTGGTGGATTCTCTTGCTCGTCCTTCCCGGGGTCAACATTTTGATGCTCATGGTGATGAACTCCAACCTGGCTTCGGTCTTTGGCAAGCTCGACAAACAATCGCAAGTCTTCGCGATCTTCTTGCCGTTCATCGCTTTTCCGCTTTGGGGAAAACAAGAAAAACTCCCCTACCTAGGACCCATCGATCGAAAGAAATTTCCTAAATCGAGTCTACGCGAATGGGGAGATGCCATCGTTTTCGCCGTAGTAGCCGCAAGCATCATTCGCACCTACTTCCTAGAAGCGTTCACGATCCCAACCAGCTCCATGGAAAAGACCTTGCTGATCGGTGACTACCTCTTCGTGAGCAAAATGGCCTACGGTCCTAAGGTTCCTCAGACGCCCTTGAGTTTCCCCTTTGCACACCATAGCTTGCCTTGGTTGGAAACGCCCAGTTACCTCGAATGGATGGAATTGGACTACCATCGCCTCCTCGGATTTGGCGACGTAGAACGCAACGACATTGTCGTCTTTAACTACCCAGAAGGAGATACCGTACTCCTCGCCTATCAAAGCAATCGCAGCTACAACCAAGTAGTGCGCGACGTGATGTCTGACCTAAAGGAACGAGACATCAACCGAGGACAGCAGCCGCTCAGTTTTGAGCAATACGACAAAGCAGCGCGCAAAATGATCAAGGAGCGCATGGAGTATACCGTTCGCCCCGTAGACAAGCGCGAACACTACATCAAGCGCTGCGTGGCCGTGCCAGGTGATAAGATCGTCGTACAAGATGCTCGACTCTTCATCAACGATGCAATGGCCTTCATTCCACCGGATTTCCAGTTCAAATACATCGTGGACAAAAAGGGATTCCTCAACAAGCGGATCCTGAAGGAAAAATTCGACGTGAATTACCAAGATTCCGACCCCCGCGTGGCCCAATCCTCCGAAGGATTTAAGATTCCGCTGACCCTCACCGCAGCAACAGAACTCGAAACCTTGGACGGCGTAGATAACGTTACCCTCGATGTAACGCCTCGCGGCGCCAGCTCACAGTACCCGATCTTTCCGAACAACCCTCAATATGACTGGGCTGTGGATTATTGGGGTCCACTGACGGTTCCAGAAAAGGGAACGAGCGTAGCGCTGAACCTCATGAACTTGCCCTTTTATGAGCGCATCATCAAGGTGTACGAGGGACATGACCTCAAAGTGACGGATGGCAAGATCCTGATCGATGGTGCGGAAGCTGCTTCCTACACCTTTGAAATGAATTACTACTTCATGATGGGAGACAACCGGCACAATTCTGCCGACTCTCGCTATTGGGGATTCGTTCCTGAAGACCACATTGTGGGTAAGGCAGCCTTTGTATGGCTGTCCATCGATCCTGAATTAGGACTCTTCGACGGAAAGATTCGCTTCTCACGCATGTTCTCCATTCCAGAATAAGCCCACATGGCGGTATTTCCCATTTTTTACGGCGGAAACATCTCCTATTATCGCGCACTGAATCAGGCGGAATCCGTGCTTTTTGAGGTGCGCGAACATTTCCCAAAACAGACCTACCGCAATCGCATAGAGATCTTGAGTCCGAATGGTTTGCAAAAACTCGTCATTCCAATGCTCAAGACCGGAAACCAACGCCGCATGGACGACGTCAGCATCAGCTACGCAGAAAATTGGCAAAAAGACCATTGGAAAAGCTTGGAAGCCGCCTACCGCCGATCTCCCTACTTTGAGTTCTATGAGGATCGCTTCCGTCCCTTCTACCACCAAGAGATCGAATCCCTCCTGTCCTTTAACCTGCAGATGCATGCAGTGATTACTTCATCGCTGTCGCTGGACATCCCACACACCCTCACAACGAGCTACGAGGCAGAAGTGTCGACAGACATGCGATCCATGGCTTTTCGTGAGAACGTACCGGAAACGGCTTACCTGCAAGTCTTTAGTGACCGTCATGCCTTTCTTCCCAACTTGAGCATGCTGGATGCGCTTTTTAACCTCGGTCCCCAAGCCGCTGATCTCTTGCGTTAGTATACGTACGGCAAGAGCGCATAAGTCTCTTCCATGTAGGTCGCGTACTCTTCCCCGTAGTGCTTGAGCAGCAATTTCTCTTCGAACCGCAACTTCATCAACTGGTTAAATACCAAGAGGGCAAACACAGCAAAGCCTGCTTCATCCAATCGATTAAAAGCCAAGCTGCCACACACCAGTAAAACGGCAGTGTACATGGGGTGCCTCAAGATTCGGTAAGGTCCGGTTTTCAGAAGCTTTCCATCGCTTCGGGGTTCTGGGAAGACCGACAGTTGACTCCACTTCATGGTGATGATCGCCCATACACCCAATCCAATTCCCAAGCCTTCGATTGCCAACCCCAATGCGCTGTGCGCCCAGATGGATCCGGTGAGGAAGAAGAATGCAATGCATGCAAATTGAACGAATACCAATACGGAAGAGCGAGACATGGCGCAAAGAAAGTCACTTATCCGGTTTAGCATGATAGAGCAGCGGCGATTCTGAAGTATAACGGCTCCTCCCCTTCAAAAGCTGTGGACAATATGCATCTGCCCCATCCGAATTATTACTTTAGTCCAAACCTCCTTCTTGTGAAAGACCGAAGAACTTTTATCAAACAAGTATCTGCGCTCGGTGCAGGACTTTGGGCCTGGCCGCTGATCGATCAAGGGTATGCTGCTGAAGCGGCAAACTTCATGAAAGATGTGCAGCTCACCCCTCCTTCTGAACTCGCCACCAACGAGGACTTTTGGAGTTGGGTACGCCACAACTACACGGCTTCCTCTAACCTCATCAACCTCAATAATGGCGGGGTCTCCCCCCACCCTACGGTGGTTCAAGATGCCGTGATTCGCTTCACGGCGCTGAGCAATGAAGCGCCTTCGTATTACATGTGGCGGGTATTTGAAAAGGGACGCGAATCCATCCGTGAGAAACTGGGTGAATTGGCCGGGGTCTCTGCTGAAGAGATCGCCATCAACCGGAACACCACGGAAGCCTTGGACACGATGATCTTTGGGCTTGACATGGTGAAGGGCGATGAATTTGTGACGAGCAACTTTGTCTACCCCAACATGAATCAAGCTTGGAAGCAACGGGAATTGAGAGAGGGAATCGTGCGAAAGGTGGCCAAGCTTCCAATGCCGAGTACGGATACCACCGCCATTGTCAAGGCTTACACCGATCAATTCACCTCCAAGACAAAAGTGGTATTGATCGAGCACGTCATCAACTGGACGGGACAAGTGCTCCCGGTCGCTGCCATCGCCGCTGAAGCCAAGAAACGGGGCATTCTGGTCATGGTAGACGGCGCCCACAGCTTCGCCCACTTGGTCTTCAAGATTCCCGATCTGAATTGCGACTTCTTCGGCACCAGCCTCCACAAGTGGCTTTGCGCTCCCTTCGGAACGGGCATGCTCTGGATGAAGAAAGAACACATCGCCAAGCATTGGGCGCTTTTCCCAGGACCTGAACCAAGCTCAGACGACGTCCGGAAATTTGAACATCAAGGTACGCGAGACATTCCTGCCGAACTCGCGATTGGACAAGCCATCGATTTCCATAACAGCATCGGCTCCGAACGCAAGTTTGAGCGCTTGCACTACCTAAAGCAATACTGGGTAACGCGGGTCAAGGATCGTCCCGGTATCCAATTTTGGTGTCCTGAAGACCCCGCCTTCAGTGGGGCGTTGACCACCTTCGGTGTCGCTGGCATGACAGGGCCGGAAATCCACAACTACCTCTGGCAAGAAGCCCGTATCCATACCACCCCGATTACGCATGAAGGGGTGGAAGGAGTTCGGGTGACGCCGAATGTCTATACCTCCATCAGCGACATGGATAAATTGATTGCTACGATCCTAAAAATAGGCTGATCAGGGAACGACGATCTTGCATTGGGATGAACCCTCCGCATGACGGAGATTGGCGACATAAACGCCCGCTGGAAGTTGAACGGATTTGCGCTCGTGCTGCATGAGATTGCCCCACGCTAGCGTCGTGATCAAGGATCCCTTCAAATCGTAGCACAGCAGCTCCACATCCCTTAAATCTTGTTGCTCATTCCAAAAGGTGAAAGCACCGTTCGTTGTAGAATGCCGCATGCTCCAATCATCAGCCATGGCTTCATTGATGGCGAAGGGATAATCCAATTGCTCCAAGGCCGATGCATGCCGAGTGGCGATGAACGGTTTGATGCCGTATTTCACATGAGCACCGAAAGCTGCAGTAGTGCTTAGGGCATAGGCGGCAGAGTCAAATCCGTAATCCAATGGATAGTAGGCGTCGTTCATCGCCGAGGCGAAGTTCTGCGCATGCAATGCATCGATGATCGGAAAGATGCTGTCTGGGTGGAAGGCGCCATTGAGCAGGAAACGCAAGTTCTCAGTGTACAGGGCTCTGTAGGCGGGCACATTGAGTATCCTCCAAAACATGGGTCGGTCTTCAGTAGTAATCCCCCAGTCGTATAGATCACGCTCCCCCCAATCGATGCCGAACCAGTCGATGCCGAAGGTGTTATCTGGGTCGTACATGATGACCTCAAACAGATCGGTAGAGTCGTTGTGGTAGAGGTAGTAGTTGTTCTTGTTAAAGGAATAGCCATCCCAATGACCGGTCAGCACCTCAACCGCAAGGTATTTCAGCAGATGATCCACGTCCAAGATGGTCTCGATCTCATCCTTGAAGGCTTCGTCTGAAGGCGTATTCAGCTTGTCGATCAATTCAATCAGGTCGCTCCGGTCGTTGGCGGTTTCATTCGTTTTCAATTCGAAGATGCCATCGTTCCAAACGTCATCCGAACTCCTTAACGAAGCGCCGTACAGGCACTTGAATAAATTCCCGGTTTTGTTGCCGAAGCGGAGCTTCATGAAGTCGTTGTCGATCTGCTCTATGTTGACGTACAATCCACGGTACTCTTCATTAATGTAAAGCTCCACGTTGTTTGAGCGCGCAGCCGCACCATTCATGGCTCGCATCACTTGATAAGACAAACGCTCACGCAAAATAGAAGGGTCGTTATGGGACCCTTTCAGGTTGAGTTTCTCGATGCCGTGCAGTTTAGGGCCGTCGAATTTCTCCAGGTGAATTTTGAAGGATTTTTTTTCGGCGTAGCGCGAAGTATTGCCTCGAAGCCGAATGCCAACGCTATCTGAAAGGAAGGTGTCTCCTGGAATGCCCTCGAAACGCAAAGACGCCACTTTATACTCATCGCTCTCCAGGTTTGCCTCTGCCAATAACCAGGCGAGATCGGCTGAGTCCATCGTGACGTACACACGTGGAATGACATCCTGCGGATACACCATGCCAAATTCGGGATTGAGCGCCTGGGCGTGCACCTGGACGGAGAATATGACAAGACAAAACGACCAAAGGGTGAACTTCATAGCGTGCGCATTAAGGGCAAGAAAGGTACTGAAAAAGCACCGGGATCATTCCGGATCCCGCGTCAATTCGATGGATATAGCATCGCCAGCGTTGGAAAGATGGCTGAGGTAGATAACCTCTTGTTCCAAGGGCAATTCGCCTACTGCTTCACCGCCGAAGAAAAGATTCCAGCTCAAGCCATCGATCTCTAAAGTGTATTGATGCGCAACGGTGCGTTGATCTGCGTAGTCGATCACCTTCCAACGGACCAAGTCGTCAAAATCAGCGAAGGCGTAGCAGTCGCCTGTATCGGGCAAAAGCGCGTAATCCCTCTTCATCATCCGATCGTCAAAGGTGACGGAGCCATAGATGTTTCCATCCTCATCAAAAAAATCACCCGCTTCTGAACAGTCGTTCTTTAGAATACCGGTATACCCGGTCACGGTCCAATCACCTATGAGGTCTCGCTTTGCCTGTTGTTTCTTGCACCCAGTGCTCACCGCAAGCAACAGTGCAATCGCTAATAAGACCGGGATTTGTTTGTGGAAGTTCATGTTGGCTCTCAATACAATTTCGAATATAATGCGGCGATGCTGTTCTGCGCAAGTTGAAGACAATTTAAACATCTTTGAAGCTCATTCCTTTTTCCATTCGAAAACGCAGAACATGGCGCAGCAGAAACAAGACATCGATTTCAACAAGCACGAGGACAACATGAAGCTTCTGATCTCTCAGCTCAAGCGCAAGCTCGATCAAGTATACGAGGGAGGAGGCAAGAAGCGCATCGAAAAGCACCACGCCAAAGGCAAGATGACGGCGCGCGAGCGGGTCGAAGGATTGCTGGACGACGATCAGCCCAAGGTCGAAGTAGGCGCGTTCGCAGGAGACGGCATGTACGAAGAGCACGGCGGATGTCCTAGTGGAGGGGTTGTGGTGTACTTGGGATACGTCGGTGGAAAGATGTGCATCGTTGTGGCCAACGACGCCACGGTAAAGGCGGGGGCTTGGTTTCCGATTACCGGAAAGAAGAACCTCCGTGCGCAAGAGATCGCGATGGACAACTACATTCCGATCATCTACTTGGTAGACAGCGCAGGTGTTTACTTGCCCATGCAGGATGAAATTTTCCCCGATAAAGAGCACTTCGGTCGCATCTTCCGCAACAACGCCGTGATGAGCAGTCGTGGCATCAACCAGATTTCAGCCATCATGGGAAGCTGTGTGGCCGGTGGAGCCTACCTCCCCATCATGAGCGATGAAGCCATGATCGTAGACAAGACGGGAAGCATCTTCCTAGCGGGATCCTATTTGGTTCGCGCTGCGATTGGAGAGGATGTAGACAATGAAACCTTAGGCGGTGCTACTACCCATTGCGAGATCTCCGGTGTAACCGATTACAAATGCGATGACGACCAGGATTGCCTGAACAAAATCAAGAGCATCGTTGACAAGACCGGTGGAAAGCCGCGTGTGCCCTTCGATCGCAAAGAAACCAAGCCTCCCAAGTTGGACCCAAAAGAGATCTACGGCATCTTTTCGCAGCAGAATTACGACACCAAGGAGATCATCAAGCGCATCGTAGACGATTCTGAGATTGAAGAATACAAGGCGCTGTATGGAAAGAGCATCGTGACCTGCTATGCACGCATCAATGGCTGGGCAGTGGGTATTGTCGCCAATCAGCGCACCGTTGTGAAGAGTAAGACAGGCGAAATGCAATTTGGAGGTGTCATCTATTCCGACAGCGCCGATAAAGCGGCTCGGTTCATCATGAATTGCAACCAGAAGAACATTCCTTTGGTCTTTTTTCAGGACGTAACCGGTTTCATGGTTGGATCACGATCTGAGCAAGGTGGCATCATCAAGGACGGCGCTAAAATGGTCAATGCCATGGCCAATTCGGTCGTTCCGAAATTCACCTTCATCCTCGGCAACAGCTACGGCGCTGGAAATTATGCCATGTGCGGCAAAGCCTACGATCCGCGCTTGATCTATGCTTGGCCATCGGCCAACATCGCCGTCATGAGTGGCAAGAGCGCAGCAAATACACTTCTCCAAATCGAAGTAGCATCACTCAAGTCCAAAGGAGAGGAGATCACCGATAAGGACAAAAAGGAGCTGCTCGACAAGATCACCAAGCGCTACAAAGAGCAGACTTCACCCTACTACGCGGCGGCGCGCCTTTGGGTAGATGGCATCATCGATCCACTAGAAACAAGGACGATCATCGGGATGGGCATCGAAATGGCGAGCCATGAACAGCATGTGAAGCCTTACAACGTTGGGGTGCTGCAGACGTGAACGAACGTGAAACGCCGTTAAATTAACATAAGGCGACAATGTCTTAATGTTGTATGGGTTTGTATCTAAATCAATCCTTACGCAATGACAGACAGCAGCAACCTACCTACTTCGCCTAACCCCACTCCATCGGTATTCGACCGACTCAACCACTGGATCAGTAGTTCGATGAGCCTTCGCTTGGTCATCATCGGCATACTGATCCTCATTTTGCTCATTCCCTTGGGCATGATTCAAGAACTCATTCGAGAGCGGATGTATCGCCTAGAAGATGCCAAGACCGAAGTCGCCCGCTTGTGGGCAAATGACCAGACGATCAGCGGCCCATACGTTACCGTGCCTTACACAAACTACGATTTTGAAGGAAATGCTTCCAGCGAGGGAATCTTGCACTTGCTTCCCGAAGCGTTGGATGTGAACACCACTGTTAATCCAGAAATCCGCAAACGCGGCATTTTTGAAATTCCCGTGTACCAATCCACGAATGAAGTATCCTTCATATTCATACCGCGCGATATTCCAGCGGTGCCTTCCCGAAAAGTGCATTGGCACCTGGCGCGCATCTGCATCGGTTTAAGCGATACACGCGGAATTACCGATGACCTGCGTTTCCAACTAGACGGCAAGCAAGTGGAGTTCCAGCCTGGAACGCCAGACCTCAGCTTATTCGACCACGGTGTATCTGCCCCGATCGCCCTGAATTGGACAGACAGCGTCGCGAAGACCATGTCCGGTAAGATCGACCTAACTCTGCGCGGAAGCAACAGCCTATCCTTCATTCCCTTAGGAAAGACAACTTCGGTGTCCATGGAATCCCCTTGGCCAGATCCGAGCTTTGACGGCGACTTCATTCCGATTACCCGAGACATCAGCGACAAGGGTTTTACGGCCGAATGGAAGGTGTTGCACTACAACCGCAATTTCCCGCAAGCTTTCTACGGCACGCAACCCGTACATTCCAGTGCCTTTGGTGTGAAGCTGTTCATGCCAGTCAACCATTACCAGAAGTCCGAGCGCAGCGCTAAATATGCGGTATTGATGATCGCCCTGACCTTTATACTATTGTTCTTCTCCCAGGCGATCAACCACATTCGGATCCACCCCTTCCAGTATTTCTTGGTCGGACTGGCGTTGAGCCTTTTCTATACCCTTTTGCTTTCCATGAGCGAGCACATTGGGTTCGACGGCGCCTATGCCATTGCGGCTTCGATGGTCCTTGGCTTGGTTGTTCTTTACCTGAAGAATATCTCCCACTCTTGGAAATATCCTTTGATCACGGGTGGTGTGCTGGCAGGTTTGTATATCTACATTTTCACGCTTTTGCAGATGGAGGACTTCGCTTTGCTCATTGGAAGCATCGGACTCTTCATCATTCTAGCGGTGATCATGTGGATGAGCACGAAGATCGATTGGTCTGGAGGGGTTCCTACTTCCGACGATGCCGAGGGCTGATCTGACTTAAATCAATTTCTTGAGAGGGGTACGCCAACTTTTGGTCGTGCCCCTTTCTGTACTTTTACGCCTTGATACACGTTGTACAGACGTCAACCTATGATGAAGAACCTTCACTCGCTCCGTATTCACCTCTCTTTCAACCTGTTAGCACTGACCCTGGCATTTACCATGCTGTCAGCATTCAGTCAGGCCCAGTCCGCGCAGCGCATCGAAGCCGTGCGTATGATCCAGCAGGGTGACAACAACATTCAACTGGCCCGGTTCAACGACGCCATCTTCTCGTACACAAACGCAATTACTACTGACCCTACCTATGCGGAAGCGTACATGAAGCGAGCGAGCATTTTCCAGCGTTTGGGACGCTATAGCGAAGCGAAACGGGACATGGAGAAGGCGAAGCAAATGAACCCCTACTCCGCTTACGTGATGGATGGAAATGCCAAGCTCAATTTCATTTCTGCGGACTACGCCAAAGGTTTGGAAGAAGTCGAAGCCGCCCTTCGTCTCGACCCTGAAAACACCTCCTTCTTGGACCACCGGGCCGATGGCTATATCCTTTCCGGGGAATACGAAGAGGCAATGGAAGACATCGAAGACTTGCTCCAACGATCCTACCACCTCGACCTTACCTACCTCAAGCAAGGCTTGGTGTACTTCTTAGCGGGAAAGATGGATCTGGCCGATGCTTCCCTTGAACAAGCCCTAGAGCTTGCACCTAACAATGCCTTGGCCTACGATGTGCGCGGATTGATTCGCTTGCACAGTGAAGATTTCGAGGAAGCAGACCTCTTTTTTGACAAGGCGCTTGAGGCCAATCCCAACTTCAGCCTGGCCCTTTACAATAAAGGGGTGGTGCGAAAAATGAGAGGTGAAGACGAAGAAGCCTTGGTCTATTTCGACAAGGCGATCCAAAAGCAATTGGCCATCTCAAAGACCTATTACGAAAGAGGGGTGGTTAAATCCAACCTCGGGAAATACGAAGGCTCCATCGATGATTACTCAGAGGTGAAACAGATGGACTCGATCTATTTCGATGCCATTTACAACCGTGCGTTTTCTTACAAGATGCTCGGAAACTTCCCTTCCGCCCTCGTAGACGCCAATGAAGCCGTTGAATTGCGTCCACGGGATGGAAATGCGTTGGCCATGCGGGGCAATATCCACCTGCTGTTCGGAGACTACGATAAAGCGGTAGAGGACTACGATGAAGCACTTCAGTGGATCAACGACATGCCAGAAATTCGATTCAACAAAGGCCTGGCCTTGTTGTTTGACCATCGCCTAAAAGATGGTTGTGCCGAATTGAAACGCGCTGTAGACGAGGGTTATACCCGAGGCGATGATGCCTATCGCAACTTCTGCGCGCCTTGATCAACGCTTTACGAAGCGTTTTACCTTTCCGCTTTCAACGTCCTGAATGAAGTAGATGCCTGGTGCCCGTGATGAAAGGTCAATCCGACGACCTTCGCTCGCTTGGGAATACTGAATCACATTCCCTGAAAAATCAAGTATCTGACATTGGCGCGATGGCCCCCATCCTTTGATCTCGATGTAATCTTCCGCTGGATTTGGGAAAACGGTCACGCCGGACAGTTCTCCAACGTTGACAATATTCAACCATGTCGGCCAAACGCCAAAGTTTCCAGAGTTCATTTCTGCGGCGTAAAGACTCCACCGTTTTTCAGGACGAATTCCACCATAGACAATATCAAGCAAGCCGAACGTAGCGTTCATGTACATACTGTTTATCGCCCCATCCACCAATAGATGGGTATCGCAAATACTTCGGTCTACACTGTTGATGGAGCAATAGAAATCCCCTGCCTCGTCGACTCCATAATGATGTGTTGCTGGGATGCTGAATTCGTGATGACTAAGAAAAGGAACGCGCTGAGGATATGTGGCTACTTCTTCGAGAAAGGGATCAAGATCGATCCTATAGGTACTGTCGACCTCCTTCAGAAATCCCTGTTCATCATAGATCAGACAGGTGCCTGCAATGAAGGCTTCTGGCTCTATTCCAACTGAACCTATGGTCAAAGCATGATATTCATTCACTTCGGGAAAGGACGGTTCATTCAGATAATAGTGATGATTGAAAAGCAGGCGGTCTCCAATTTCATAGGGCATGAAATCTGACTTTGCCACCGGAGTATATCCAATCGAACCTTGCTGGGGATGGTCTTGAATCGAATTCAGGGTTCGCGTGCTTGTCCCCACTTGATTCGGATATTGATCAAACCACGCAAACGGTGTGTACTGTACTAACCCCAGCTGCTTTGATAGGTGAATGAACCCAATCGCATTGTTTGCCCCACTGTCCCAAACCGAATAGAACCGCACGGAATCCAAGACGCCAAGCACATCGAGTGTATCCAAGCTGTCCAGTCGGATTTTCATCGCGCTTTCCGCATGGAAGAGGTAGAGTGAATCGCCCGGTGCGGCAAGCGGCAAATGGTATTCATGGAAGTAGGTAGAAAGCACAATCTCATCGTTCTGCACCTCAAAAGCATAGAAATCCGAAGGTCGAGAATGAATGCTGGGTAATGCCCAGAAGGCTTCTGGACATTGGGGAAACTCTGCTTCAAAATGCGCTCTGAAGATCCAAGTAGTATCGTTGGATTGATGATCAGCCTTGATGGGAAAAATGCTAGGGGGAATCGCTTGATTCATAAAATGGCTGGTTTGCCCATATGGAATTGGCGTCCAATCTTGGCCTTGACCCAATACTGAGCCAAGGAAGAAGATTAGATTCGCGAGTAGCATGGCAGAGGTCTTCATAAATGGTCGCTTTCTTTCACAGACGCAAACCGGTGTGCAACGGTATGGTCGAGGCGTATTGGAACAACTTTCCATGGAGCCAGACCGCGTCCTTAAGCCCGGTAAAATAGGAAGATTTGGTGCCATCCGATGGGAACAATTTAGACTTCCACGCCAATTGAAAGGACAAGGCAATCCATTGTTGGTCAATTTTTGCAATACAGCTCCTTTCTCCTACGCCAATCAGATTGTCACGATACACGACCTTGCGACGTTCGATCACCCAGAATGGTTTCGTCCTTCTTTTGCGAAGTACTATGCCTGGTTGCTTCCCCGCATCGCGAAGGGTGCCTTGAAGGTGGTCACGGTTTCGGAATGGTCTAAGCAACGGATCATGGAGCAATTCCACCTAAATGAAGCGAAGATTCACGTCATCCCTCCAGCCGTTGATCCTGCCTTATTAGAGGCGGAGGAAGAAGGGGTTGATGGCCTTGAAAACGGATTCATCCTCATGGTGGGCAGTCTCGACCCGCGCAAGCAATTTGACAAAGCCGCTCTCATCCTTCAAAAAGAAGCCGAACGGCAGGGTTTAACCCTGGTGATCGCCGGAGCTGCACAATCCCATTTTATATCGATGCACCTTCCAATCGGTCCAAGCATTCGCTTCATTCCTTCTCCAAGCGATGGCCAACTCGCGTGGCTCTATCGACATTGCGCCTTGGTGCTTCACCCCTCCTTGTATGAGGGTTTCAGTCTGGTGCCGCACGAGGCGCTCGCCTTTGGTGCTCGCGTATTGGTATCAGACATTCCGGTGCATCGTGAAGCTTTAAAGGATTCTGTAAGCTATGTTGACCCTAAGCAGTTGACGGCCCTTCCAGATGCGGTGATGCAGTGCCTGAAGGCACCTTCGCCGACATCCAATGCAACTACCACCTTCGGATATGCTTCTTCGGGGAAACGCTGGAGGACACTCATTGAGGACGTCCAATAATCCTTTACAATGTCTACTTTTCGCTCATGAAGGTCGCTTTCGTTCACGATTGGTTCACGATTCCCGCAGGTGCTGAAAAGGTCGCCCGCGAGATCATTGATGTGATCCAGCCTTCGCGCATCTTCGCCCTGTTCAACTTCATGGATTTTGGATCGCTTCAACAGATCACTCAAGGCAGAGGGGTGCGCACCTCATTTCTGCAAAATGTACCGGGAGCTGAGGAGCATTATCGACACCTCGCTCCGCTTTACCCGCGAGCCATTTCAAGACTAGATGTATCTGCTGAGGATGTGATCATCTCCTCTTCCTGGATGGCTGCGAAAGGCGTGCAAAAGCGAAAGGGACAAATTCACATCTCCTACTGCCATACACCTATGCGCTTTGCATGGGGATTGGAAGAAACTTACTTAAAAAAGTATGGCTACAATGCGGGAGTCAAACGGCTGCTGGCAAAAGTGATGATCCGCCGCCTGAAGAAATGGGACAGTAAAACCGCAGTGGAGGTCGATCATTTCATTGCCAATTCCCATTTCGTCGCAGATCGCATTCAGCAGGCTTATGGACGCGAAAGCACGGTGATTTATCCTCCCGTCGATACCCAACGGTTTAAGATCCACGAAGCCAAGAAAGAATATTACTTCACAGCAGCCCGCTTTGTCGACTACAAAAACCTCGACCTGATCATCCAAGCCTTCAATAAGCTTCCGGGACAAAAGCTGCTCATCGCGGGTCGCGGTCCAATGGAAAAGCATTTGAGAAAAATGGCTGGACCCAACATCGATTTCTTGGGCTGGGTAAGCGACGAGCAACTGGTATACTACATGCAACGTGCAAAGGCCTTTGTGAATGCGTCCATCGAAGACTTTGGGATAGCCGGGCTCGAGGCGCAATCGTGTGGCACCCCGGTCATTGCCTTGGGCAAAGGCGGGTATACCGAAACGGTCATTGAACACGAAACAGGCATCTTCTTTCATCGTGAACACCCAGAAGCGCTAGCCGATGCCATATTACGTTCAGAACGGATGACTTTCGATCCCTACGTAGTGCGCAGGAATGCCCAACGCTTTGACCGCGAGGTATTCCGAGAAAAATTTTTGAATTTCTTCCTCGACAAATGCTTTGACCATGCGCACACCATGGCTTGACCGCACGGAGCAGTTTCTAATTTTCGTGTTAGCTGGGTTTCTCTTTTGGCCCCATGCTGTCTCGTCCATCGCCCTCATCCTCTTGGTCGGGCTCCGCCTCTACCGATCTGGAAAGGAGACCGTACCCAAAGGAATGGATTGGTTGCTCTTCCTCCCCGCATTGGTCATCTTCATTGCCTGGGGCATGCACGGTGCAGCATCGAATGGACAAGCAGAACTCCAACTCTGGGCGACCTTCCTCGCAGCCGTCTTGTACTTCAAGACTTCCCCTTTCAGAAAGACCTTCGTTCAAAGTTTTGCATTGATGTCACTGATCCAAGCTGCACTAGTCCTTGGGGCCATTGTCTTTGGAGAAGCAGCAACCGCTGGCTCCTTTTCACAGCACGTCCGCGATCAGATCGATCAACTCTTCCACGTCCACCCCACCTACCTCAGCGCCGTTTGGCTTTGGGCCGGCACGTGGTTGATTTTGGAGAAAGGATGGCCCATACGCTACCGCCAAGCAAGCCTTGCAGGATTGGCGATCATGGCTGGAATCACGGGAGGTAAAATGCCCTTTCTCGCCTTTGCTGTAGTCCTCGTTTATATCATCCTATCCTCCGTGCAGCGCACGCGTCATCGAATCATCGTTTCCAGCATCTTGATCGTATTCATGGGCATTAATGCACTTCTCAATCCCGGACTGCGCGATCGATTTACCGAACTCATCGGTCCGACCACCGAGTATTCAGAGGGACAGTGGCTGACCTCAACGGAATTGCGCTTGGGCATCTGGGGATGTGTGAAGCACGTGGCCCTTGAGCATTGGCAAATGGGTGTGGGCACGGGAAATACAAGACCCCCCTTGGAGGAATGCTTCGCAGGCTACGATCAGGCCCAGTTCTTCGAAACCGAATTCAACAGCCACAACCAATACATGCACTTCTGGTTGGTGGGAGGAATCCTCGGCTTCCTTTCCATCCTCGGATACTTCGCGTGGCTTTTCTATGTGGCCATCCAACGCCGCGACAAGGAGTTCATCGCCGCATTGATCTACCTATGCTTGTTGCTGCTGACCGAGAACTACTTCAGCCGCCAAGCGGGCATGATGCTGTTTGCTTTTACGTTGACGGCACTGTATTTCCGTCCACGAGTAGATGCGCACTCCGCAGCCAGCAATCCCGCCAAGTAAACTCCCACGTTTGTCGCATGAGCCGACCTTGGGCTTCGGCTCGATTTATCTGAATCAATTGACGTAATCCTTCCGCGATGGACGCTTTGCTTTCCGGGTCGCAAAGAATGCCGACCTCGCCTACCAATTCTGGCAAAGAAGCCCGGTCGGATACTAGCACGGGGCAGCCGCAAGCCATGGCTTCGAGCACCGGAAGTCCAAATCCTTCGTACAAGCTCACATAGCAGAATCCATGCGCGAGGGTGTACAATGCAGGCAGGTGCTCTTCCCTCACAAAGCCCGTGAAGTGGATTTGACCGGCGCAATCCTCCGGTATCTCCAACTTTGATCGCCAGCCTTTGCGACCCGCCAAGACCAAGGGAAAGCGCTTCCTCGTCAACGGATCCATGGCGGCATAGGCATCGATCAGGCCTTGGATGTTCTTCCGGGGTTCGATGGTAGATACGCTGAGTAAGAAAGGTCCTTCTGGAAGCGCATAACGCTTGCGAACAAGTGCTTTCAGGTGCGCATTGGGGATTGGGAAAAAGATGCGCCGGTCAACGCCTTCGGGAATGTGCACAGCGTGGATGCCCTCCTTCAACAAGTCGCTTTGTGTAGACTGTGAGACGGCGATGCATGTCCCATGGTTTTCATCAATCCACTGCATCCCTTCCTCCGTGCGTTGGATGTTGTTGGCTTCGTGGAATTGAGCAAACTGCTGATGCGTCAAGTCGTGCACAGTCGCCACCAGTTTCAAAAAGCGGGTGGATTGGAGGAAGATGTAATTCTGTGGAAGGCTAAGCCAAGCCACATCGTAGCTATCGTTTGACACTCTTGGATTGTGAAACTTGGGCATCCTCGTAAGGGGCGCTGCTCTGGCCAACCATTCGTAGGTTGCATCTGGAAGCGCGAAGCGCAGGATGCTCTTTAGGAGCTGAAATGCTCCCTTTCTTTTCCTCGCGTCCACCGCCACGTGCTCCAATGCCTCCCTCATCCCAACGATGCGGTTTTCGATCATCACGTCCATATCAATCCTTGGATCGGGGTAGCGTTCCGACGCCTTAAGCACTTCGCGCACATAGCGGCCAATGCCATCGATGAAGGGGTCGTTCAATTTGCTGCCTTCCATCAAGACCTTGGTCACTGATGCACGTTTTAGATCAGGAAGTGCGTTGATCGCTCCATCCGCCTGGTATCCGACCCACTCCATGGTCTCTCCGTGCAAGTGCCAAAAAAGCCTTGCCATTTCCTCGGAAAGTTCTTCGCGCCATCCGCCTACCACACCCTTTCTAAACCAATGCTGAGCAAGGGCTCCGTCGTGGGTGTATTTTCCGCTTCCGTATTCAGGCGTGCCTTGTTTTAGTCCCTTAAAATCTGGTAATCTGTCTACAGCAGGAGCTGGCAAGGACATCACCTTTGCAATCTTTTCGCAAGCTGTAATCGGATCTTTGATCAGGTCTTCGAATCGAATGACCACAGCTGCCTTGGGCAGCCATGCCTCCACATGTGCGCTCCAACCTCCGAAGTGACTTCCTTCCGCGGCGTAAACCGCCTCTTTTAAGTTCTGATTGAAGTCGCTTTCGGGCGCGACCACATCCTTGCGGTGGTGGGCGAAGGAAACCACGGCATCCCGTCCATCGCGGATTAGGTAGACGATGGGGCGATCCAGTAATGCTGTCGGCAGATTGTCCGGAAGGTGGTGTGTTTTCACGACGCTCGAGGCGTTCCAAGCCTGATCTGGCCCATGACCATCGGTCAAGTAGGTTTTGGACGATACGCCATAGACCTCAAACAAGACATTCCTTAAAAAGGTATTGCCGCTTCTTGGATAGGATACGAGTGTGATCATGGTCGTAGTTGCGAAGATCGAATAATCGGCCAGCTGGCCCAAGGAAGGAAAATGCATCCCGAGACCTGCCAGCGCAAAAGGAATTTGCAGCTTTGAAGCATGAGCACTTGGAAGATTACACGTTCGTTCGTTTTGCCGGTGATCGTATTGATCCTCGTCCCGTGGGCGATTCACACATGGTTGGAGCCGTTGTCTTTCATGAATGGCTATACTACCAGCGCGGGACTGCTGTTCCTTCTCGCGGGAATGACTTTTCTGGCGTGGACAAACGTTCTCTTCGTCGTGTACGGCGAAGGGACCCTTGCACCATGGGACAAGACCAAGAAACTTGTCGTCCTCGGTCCATACCGTTATGTACGCAATCCGATGATCCTTGGAGTAGTCACGACGCTTTTGGGCGAGACGTTGGTCTTCGGCTCGTTTTACCTCTTTGCATGGTCATTAAGCTTCTGGTTGATCAACCATCTGTATGCATCCCTGCATGAAGAGCGCGAGCTGACAAATCGGTTTGGAGAAGCCTACACGAGGTACAAAGCAATTGTACCCCGTTGGCTTCCTTTATCCAGTCCTGTAGAATTCGATCCTTGAATTACTCTTGCTTGATCACCGAACGGACCATGCGGCCTTGCGTTCCGATGACGTGCAAGAAGTAGGCACCCGAAGGCAAGTTTTGCATGTCGATGACCACAGACTAATCCGTAGTAGCATGATCCCAAACGATCTGACCGGTAGCGTTGTACAACTGCATACCTGTCAAGTCGAAGCCTGCATCCCGGACTTCCACGATGACTTTGTCACGTGTAGGGTTAGGGAACAAGGTCAAGGTTGTTTCTGAAATAGAAGCCAGACCTCCGATGCATGGATCTTCAACCACGATGGTCGTGGCTTCTGATGTGCATCCAAAAGCACTGGTAACCAACACTGAGAACGTTCCAGCCGAATCCACCAAGATGGAAGCCGAGGAATCACCCGTGGACCAAGCATAATTGGATGCTCCTGAACCGGCCTCTAATGAAATGGTATCGCCTTGGCAAAGAATCGTCGTGTCGTCCAACGGAATCACAGGTGCATCGTGCAAATGGCCGATGACCGCACTGTCCACTAATTCACATGCGTTGCTGTCGAGGATCGTGAGGCTGTAGCTTCCAGAGGAAAGTCCTCCGATGCTATCGGCGGTGCTGCCGTCGAACCAAAGCAGCTGATACGGCGCTATACCCCCAGCAATAATCACGCTGGCCGATCCATTTGAATCGCCCTCGCAGAAAGCGTCGTTTATAGAGAATGCCGACTCAATCGCCTCTGGCTCTGTCAATAGCACGGAATACAGTGACTCACACCCTAGGCTATCGGTGATCGTAACGTCATAAGTGCCGGCGGAGACGTTGGTGACGGTGCCGGTATTAGCGCCATTAGACCAAGCATAGTTAAACGGTTGCACGCCACCTGATACGGTCAACGCTATGAACCCTGTTGCATCACCATGGCAAAGCGGCTCTGCCATCGAGTCCGTGGATGTAATGATCTCTGGATTCTGGTCAATGCTGACGGTGTCAATCGTTTCACAACCGATCGAGTCGGTCACAGAAACAAGGTAATTTCCAGCAGAGAGTCCCGACACTTGCGCTCCTGATGATCCATTGGACCAGGCGTATACATACGGAGATATACCTCCACTGGCTTGCAGTTCTACAGATCCGGTTGTGTCTCCAAAGCAGGCGACAGAAACATTACTCAATTGGGTAATGATCGGTGCGATAAAAAACGGCAAGGTGAACGAGTCACATTCGGAGAGGATCGTCTCGTAAGAGTTCGCTGCATAATAGGTTGTATTTCCAGTAGGGTTCACCTGGATAGAAATACCTGAATCGATGGGCACGGAGCCGCATGATCCCTCATACCAGTAGACGGTTCCTGAAAACGGATTGTTGGCAGTGAGCGTTACAGCGCCAGAACCTTGACAATAAAGGGTAGCTGAAGAAGAAATGGTGGGCACTGGAACTGGACACGTAGTACATCGTACATAGGTGTTTCGGCAGACAGACTCTTCACCGCAATTGGTATCTGTGAAGATGTGCACCATAAGCGTTGTATCTGCGTACGGATTGGTAAACGTTTCTGGCGTCCATCCAGAAGAAATATATCCCAAGGAGGTATCCGTCACGATGAAGTAATCACTGCTGTCGCTACGGAGGGAATAGGTCATCCCCGAATCAACCGTGAGGTAGAAGTAATCTCCTGCCCAGTTGCACGTCGAGACTTGGTCTTCAGCCGGGTCATAAGAAGTGGCCACTCCACCGAGCGGGTATTCTTCGATTCCAGCGCATGGCAGGCGTAAGACATAAGGCGTCCTGCAGTTGCTGTCTACGGCGCAAAAATTGTCGGCGTACATGTGAAGCTTGACCTGTTCGTTTCCAAGGCTGGAATAATTCAGCGAACCGGTCCCTGCCATGATCAAATTGTCACTGATATCTGTCAATGCAAGCAGGTCGGTAGCGGTTGAGCTCGCGAAATACCAGTCTGAAGCAATCGGCAAATCGATGAGCGCATATTGCCCCGTATACCCACACGAACTCGTCACCACGGTGTCGCCGTACTGCGTACTCGCGTAAACGGTAGACAATGGAAATTGATTCGTCGCAAGGCAAGGGTTACGCTGAAGAGTTGTTGTCCGACAAGTATTTTGTTCGCCACATCCCGCATTCGAGAACACGTGCATGGTGAACGTATCGGACGTGGCAGGGTAATAGGATATCGGAACTATTCCTGACGCTACTACGCTATCGTTTCCGTCCTTGAGCACAAAGAAGTCCGTTCCAACAGAGCTGTTGAAGGTCCAGGTGAATCCACCTGAGATATATACGACGGCATATTCACCACCCCAGTTGCAAGAGGTAATGGTTTGAGGCTGCAACTCACTTGAGTCCGCTACGAAAAGGGTGGTTGGGAATTGGGTAGAAGCCGAACAAATGATGCGTTCGACATAGGTATTCCTACAAGTGGTATCGGCTGTGCAGCTCGCATCCGCCCAGATGTGCATTCTAACGATTTCACTTCCGTTGGAGGCATAATTGACAGCACCTGTGCCATAGGTCAAGAGGCTGTCGTTCGCGGTTGAAATCACAACAACGTCCGTAGTATCGGAGCTAGAGAATTCCCATGTTCCTTGCACCGGAATATTGACCGTTGCGTATGTTCCGCTGTAGGCACAATTATTAATGGTCACCGATTGATTGATCGTGGCAGAAGCATTGACCGCCGATGCAGGTGAAGCAGTACTAGCAAAGCAAGGACCTCTGGATACGTAAGTGAAGCGACAGCTGCTGTTACTGGTGCACGTAGAATCATAAAAGACATGCATGCGCACGGTGTCTCCTCCCACAGAGGTATAATCTACCTGCCCCATCCCTTGAGCCAGCGTGTCATTGGAAAGATCGGTAATCGTCAGGATGTCTGTCGACACCCCACTGCTGAAGGTCCAGGTATAACTGCCAGGTATGATGACAACCGCATACTCACCTGAGTAATTGCAATTGGTGATCTGCTGCTGGCTGAGCGTGTTCGTATTCGCGTTGAATGTTGACGTTGGATATTGCGTAGTTGCGATGCAAGCTACGACGGACTGAACATTGATGCACAGCAATAGCGTTGCCATGATCAAAGATCGAATCGGCTTCATAGAGATAGGGTTTAGGTTCTTAATCGGTTTAGTCGGTGGCAAATTTATTGAACCCCCTTGAAAATCAACGATTTATTTCTTGCAAAAGGATATGTTTCTTTGCCTGAGGCAATTGAATACAAGGACATGAGCAATACCATCACCGAATCCAGTTCCAACTACGACCGACTCGAAGAAATGAGCTTTCAGGAGCTGTTGGAAAACATGAACAAAGAGGACAAAACCGTTCCACTTGCCATCGAAAAAGCCATCCCTTCGATCGAAGCCTTGGCCACAGTGGTTCACGAGCGCATTGCCGCGGGAGGTCGACTTTTCTATATCGGCGCCGGTACGAGCGGTCGGTTGGGCATTGTAGATGCCAGTGAGTGCCCTCCTACCTATGGTGTGCCACATGGAATGGTAATCGGCCTGATCGCAGGGGGCGACCATGCCATTCGCAAGGCGGTAGAATTTGCGGAAGACGACCCCGACCAGGGGTGGCTTGACCTGCAATCGCATGATATATCTCCCAAGGATGTCGTGATTGGCATTGCCGCCTCCGGCACGACGCCCTACGTAGTTGGCGGGCTGAGGCATTGCAGGGAACATGGAATTACTACGGGTTGTGTGACGTGCAACCCAGACGCTCCGGTCAGTCATGTAGCTGACTTTCCGGTGGAGGTTGTTGTGGGTCCCGAGTTCGTCACGGGCAGCACCCGAATGAAGGCGGGGACGGCTCAAAAGCTAACGCTGAACATGATCACGACCTCTGTTATGGTGAAGCTCGGCCGGGTCAAAGGAAACCGCATGGTAGACATGCAACTGAGCAACGACAAGCTGGTAGATCGAGGCACTAAAATGGTAATGGCGGAGACCGGATTAGCCTATGAAGAGGCGAATGCGTTGCTGGTTGAGCATGGCAGCGTAAGGCACGCTGTGGAGGCTGCCGAAAAAAGCTAGCGGAGATTTAACATCTCAACTTCAACATCAATAGTTCTTCTGCTTTGTGCTCGGTAGCTTTGCACCAGCGCTATGCACACAATCGAACCATACTTCAATTGGCGGAACCTCTACATGGCGGAAGAGGACGAGCGCTCCCCATTCTACGGGCGAGAATACTCGGAAGTCTACTTCACCGATGCGATTTATGACCATTACATCCATCCGCAATGGGACAACATCGGCTCGACCACCCTTTTCATCAAGTTGTTGTACGCTGATTACGATGATGGATTTGCCGTAATCGAGTTGTTGGGTGAATGGAACGACACCTTGCACAACGACATCATGACCTTGAAGCGTGACTTTGTAGATCACTTGATCGATGAAGGCATCCAAAAATTCATCCTCGTCGGTGATAGCGTACTCAACTTTCACAGTTCGGATGACAGCTACTACGAAGAGTGGTATGAAGACATCGATGACGGATGGATTGCATTGTTAAATTTTCGGGATCATGTCTTGAAGGATTTCGCTGAAGTGGGAATCGACAATTACTTCATTTCTGGAGGTCCCTTGAACGACTTTAACTGGGGCTCTTTCCGCCCACTGCAACTGTTTCAGAAGGTCGAAGCCCTTGTGGAGAGACGGTTTGACACGGGCTTCTTACTGGAAGAAGGAAACGAAGAGGAAGAGTGATTGGTCGACCGCTGGGCATCCTTTGCCAAAAAAATCGCGTCTTCCGTAGAGACCTACTAAATTCGCGTATTCCCCGACGCCAAAGGTTCATTACTTTCACGCCGAATTAGCCACTGACGCTAATGTATTGGCTATGTCGCACGCATTTAAAAGGATATTCTTAGGATTTACGCTAGTCGCAGTTGCTGTGATGGCTCCATCGTGGGCGCAAGCCCAATGCGGCGATAGCATCGACCTAGGAACTTGGGTCCTCGAAGGGGATACCAACAACGGTAATTGGGTCGTCACCAACGGCGGCAATACGGTCAATCAAACCATCAACGGAGACCCGACTTTCTACGTAAGTCCAGACAGCTTCATCAACGTGATCGTGACCGGAAATATTCAGGTAGCGACGACGGCAGATGACGATTGGATCGGATTCGTTTTTGGGTACATTGACCCGGACACCAACAGCCCGACCAACTACGACTTCTTCCTGTTCGACTGGAAACAAAACGACCAGAACTTTGGTGGCTGGTTAGGGCAAGAGGGGTATTCCTTGTCGCATGTCCAAGGTGCTGTTACCAATTTTCCGCAGGCGTTTTCCTCCAAAGCTGGTCCCTTTGTGGACCTCCTCGCCACCAACTATGGCAACACGCTCGGATGGAATGACCTGCAGACCTATGCCTTTGCCTTGACCTACACGAACACACGTTGCGTCGTTGCCATCGACGGCGATACGATTTTTGATGTTTTCGGATGTTTTCCTCCGGGTCGCTTTGGGTTTTACAATTACTCCCAATCAGACGTAAATTACTCTGACTTTTCTTACCGCGTTGCGGCCGCTTTCGAAGTGTTGACGCCGAACGTTTGCATTGGCGACACGGCCTATTTTATAGCCCTGAGCGATTCTTGTGAAAATGCGGCCGGTGTTCCGGTCAACAACACCATTACCAATTGGTATTGGGAATTCGGAGATGGAACAACCTCCAACGACACGAATGCTAGTCATTACTATCAGAACCCAGGCACGTATCAGGTGCAGCTCGTGGTCACCGACTACCTCGGCTGCACGGATACGGCCATTTCTACCGTGGAAATTTATGACGTGCAGACGGACCTCGGAAACGACACGAGTATCTGTACCAATGATATGATCACCTTAGACGCAGGCACATCGGCCACCGCGTATGTCTGGAGCACGGGAGCTACCACACAAACCATCAACGTCACCCTTCCTGGAACGTATTGGATTGCCATATCCGGTGCTGGGGGCTGTACGGATTCGGATACCGTGGTGATCAGCAACATTGCCTTGCCTGTGGTAAACATTGGCAACGACACGAGCATTTGCAACAACGATACGATTGTCTTGTACGCCGGAAATGCCGGTGCTAGCTTCTTGTGGAACGATGGCTCCACCCTCGATTCCCTGCTCTTGAATGACTCTGGATCCTATCATGTGCAAGTGACCTACCCTTCAGGATGTTCTAATTCGGACACGGCTGTCATCACCAATTACGCCCAACCGGTGGTCACCCCGCCTAATCCCGAATTGTGCTACGGCGATACCGTAAACATTGCCGCCGCAGGCGCCAATACGTATACCTGGTTTCCTTCTGCCGGACTTAGCGGAACCACAGGAGGTGTCGTGCAGACATTTACTCTGGTAGATACCTTCTACAGCGTGATCGGAACCGACACAAACGGTTGTACAGATACCTCTGTCTTCTTTGTAGATGTGCATGACCTCCCGACCTTCAGCATTATGGGAAGCGACTCCGTTTGCATCGGTGATTCTGTCGCGCTAGACTTCATACTCACCGGCGCTGGCCCTTGGGATGTGACGTATTCTGTGCAAGGCAACACCTTTGCGATCAACGGCATCGTCAACGACACCCACACCATCATTGTGGCTGACTCTGGAACCTATCAGCCGCTGACTGTCACAGACATTAATTGCAGTGATCTTGGAAGCGGTTCCGCCTTGGTTCATCACTGGCCCTTGCCCACGCTTACCCTGAACACACTTGATACGGCCATCTGTATTGGCGATACCTTGCCTTTGACGATTATGGGTGCGCAGAACTACAACTGGTCGCCCATTTACAATGCCACTTCATTGGTTGGGGACAGCATCAGCGTGTACCCCACAGTGGATACGGCGTACACCGTAGAAGCGACAGACTCCAATGGCTGTCAAAACTTCGACACGGTCAACATTATCGTCAATCCCCTCCCGATCATCACCTTGTCGATGACGGGAGATTCGGTGTGCAAGCTCGATACCACCACCATCACCGCAGCTGGGGCAGTGGATTACGCTTGGAACAACATTTCTGGGCTGAGCGCCTACGATCAAGCAAGCGTGCAAGCCTTTCCAATCTTGACTACCACCTATGTCGTTTATGGCACCGATGCCAATGGATGCATTAACTCCAATGACACCACCGTAACCGTGCTTGTACTCCCAGACATCGATGTTCAACCCGGTTTTGGGGAGATCTGCGTTGGGGAGAGCGAAACCATCACTGCTCAGACCTTTTATTCTTACACTTGGTCACCGCTGGCCAGTTTAGTCTTGGATGGCAACAACAACGATTCCGTATTGGCATCTCCTGTGGATACCACGGTATACACAGTGACCGCGACGGACAGTTTAGGGTGTACAAGTGATACCACGTATCAATTGGCGGTAACTCCTCTTCCTGTGCTTTCCGTGACCGTGGATGATTCTGTCATTTGCCCCAATATTGCAACGCAACTGCACGTAACGGGCGCATTGACGTACGTCTGGGGGCCTAACGCTGCCATCAGCGGCCTCTTCAGTGCTTCACCAACGGTCAATCCTAACAGTACGCGCGAATACTTCGTGACCGCAACGGGCCCTGGAGGTTGCCAATCGATCGATTCCATAACGGTCGCCGTTTGGGAGATCGACACCTTCTCAGCGGGCAAAGACACGGCCATCTGTCGAGGAGACACGATCCAACTCAATGGTTTTGGGGGCGTCTCTTATCAATGGTTCCCTAATCTCTTTATCTCGGATGCAACGGTTCCAGATCCGCTTTGCTTCACCAACAATACACGGCTCTACTCCTTACAGATCACCGACCAACACGACTGCGTGAGCTGGGATAATGTTCGGATCTATGTAAATGCACTTCCGTTCGCTCGGGCAGGAGCAGACGACACGCTTTGCGCGGGAGATCAAGCCGTGTTAGGAGGATCGCCTACAGGACCTGGTGGCTCCACGTATCAATGGACCCCCGCAGTGGGATTAAACAGCGCAATACTTCCTAATCCAAGTGCATCACCTACGCTCACCACGACTTACACTGTTCTTGTCACAGACAGCAATGGCTGTATGAAGCAGAATTCGGTCGACGTGCGCGTCAACACCCTTCCGGTACTTCAATTGTTGAATATGCCTCCATACCTATGTCAAGGGGATTCGGCCGAATTGGAGGTTACTCCAGATCTTGAAGCCTATCTGTGGACGCCGTCCGATCGCATCGTGGATCCGACGAAGAGCAATGTGATTGCCTACCCCAAGGATACCTTGATCTATTCTGTGAGCGGCACGGACACGAACGGCTGTACGACCATTCTTGACATTCCGTTGCCGGTAAAACGGGCGCCTTTTGTCAACATTCGTGGTAATTACGACATGTGTTATGGCGATACGATTCAATTCGACGCCAATGCAGCTCCAGGCGTGTTGGAGTGGTTCCCTTCTGAATACGTTTCTGATGCGGCCTCACTTTTGCCTTATGCCTTTCCCGAGGAACCTGTTTACTTCAGGTTGAAGGTTACGGATGATCTGGGCTGTAGCAAAACGGATACGTCCTTGGTCTTTGTCCATCCCTTGCCAAGAGCAGACGCAGGTCAAGACATACGGAATTGTTTCATGGAAGTGGTCTACTTGGGCGGCGCTAGCGTGACCGGTCCTGAGAATGAGATCTTATGGTCTCCTTCGGAGAAGCTCAACAGGAACGACATTGAACATCCCCGCGTATTGAGCACCGAGCTCGACACCTTCGTCTTAAGGGTTGAAAGTCCTGAAGGCTGTGTCAACTACGATTCTGTCATCATCAACTCGGAGTGTTACATCTCTTTGTATGCGCCCAATTCGTTTACCCCAGATGACGACGGTCAAAATGATGTCTTCAAGGTGTACGGTCGCAACATCTATGAGCCACACTTGGTCATTTACGATCGTTGGGGACACGTACAATTTGAATCGAAAGACCTAGAAGTTGGATGGGATGGTCGCTTCGTTACATCCCAGTTACCAGCTCCCATCGGTAGCTATTTCTGGCAAATGACCTACAAGAGTGAAACCGGCAGATCACTCAGTCACAAAGGGGTCTTCAACCTCATTCGTTAAGGTACTCCGAACGGAGCATTCCCGCTACAATCTTATCCACCGGCCATTTGAAATCATCCGGTGAAAGGTCTGATAAATGGATCCATCGTTGCACCTCAAATTGATTTCCAACGTCATCCGGGAAATCAAACGGCGTTGAACTCGTTGGGAAATGCAACGCTCCCAGCATGCTGACTTTGTAATAGATGCTGAGGAGCTGATCCGAATCTTTAAACGCAGATTGCTGAAAGTAATCCGTGGTATAGTAATGCTCCAACACCTCTACCTCCTGTCGAAGCTCTTCCATGAATTCCCTCTGCAGGCAAGCTCGGGTTCCTTCGCCCCACTCCAATCCACCCCCTGGGAATTTCGTGAATTGGATGCCTTGGATCAGCTCATCGCTGATCAGTAGTTCATCGTGTTGGTTGATTACAATACCGTACACCCTTACGTTGAATCTTTGGTCGTTCATGGTTTCGTTGCTCTTAACATTTCTCGCTTCCCGGGAGGACCTTCCAAGCGCTCTACTATGAATCCGGCAGCTTGCATGTCTCTCCTCACCTGCCCTTTGGCACAGTAAGTCACTAAGACCCCTTTCGCATTTATCCGTTCAATCAGGGCAATCCAAATCGCTGGCTCCCAAAGCTCCGGCTGCGCGTGGGGCGCGAAGGCGTCAAAATAAACGAGATCAACAAGGTCAATGGGCGGTAGATCTTGCAACGCTGTTTCCCTCTTTTCTATGGTGAATCGATCGTTGATCGCAAGCGGTTGATTCCAGGGCGCTTGGTGAATGGCTTCGAACAGCGTTTCAACCTGATCCCCAGGCACGGTCATGGGGTAGTTGAGCTGACGCACCAAATCCAATTCGAGCGGATGCGTTTCCAGCGCAACATAATGGACGGATGGCCCTTTGGTAGAAAGGGCGGTCAATAAGGCATTTAACCCCGTACCAAAGCCAACTTCGAGGATCCGAATGTGATCCCTTTCGTTGAAAAGTTCCAATCCCATTTTCAGAAAGACGTAGTTGCTTTCTTGCAATGCTCCTTTGTGCGAATGGTAGTGTTCGTTCAAAGCGTCCACGCGAAGGGTGTGAGAGCCATCGTCACTTTCGACAATCCGAGGCCTTAGTGGATCGTTTTCCATTCGTTGCATGCATCGACAAGGTTCGGAAAAAATCGATCAAAATAGGCGTTGAATTCATCCCAAAATGCTTCCGATGCTTCCATTGCTTGCACCATGTTAGACGAAAAGGAAGTGCGTCCATCCATTCCTCGAAATACGCGTTCTATCCCCTCTCGTGTGGCGTAATGGGAGAGAATGTCGTTCCCCGCCATGTAGTGATAGAAGCGTTCCGAGCGAATGGGAAGTAATTCACTTTTGGAACCGACCAGCGCATAACACCTGCTTGCAAATGCATCCAATGCTTCATCGTGGTGGTCCGTCCATTTCAACGCCAATAAATGATCAAAGAGCACGTCTACTACAACCCCGCTGAATTTGGATTGAGAGGGATAGAAGAGTTTTTTAGCATCCAATACTTCAGGGTGGCTATCTGTGTAGGTATCGATGAAGCGGTGAAAGCGCACGCCCCTCGCCACGGGAGCCGGAAATCGCTGCAGGTCACTTCCGCGTACGCCATCACCGATGAAATTTCCGAACATGAGATCTGGCTCTGGATCTGCGAGGTAAAAATGTGCGAGGTAGTTCACGTTCGCCAAAGGTACTGAACCGCTGCTCCCTGCTCATTTCCAATCGTGTAACAACTTGGTCCTGATTAAATGCACAGGTCTACATTTGAAGCGAATGAAAACCTCGAGGTATTATTACAAGGCGCAATTGGGTGGATGGTCATTGTACATCCTCATCTCTTCATTGGTCATCTTGCAGTCGGGTACGTCGATCAGTATTGGCGTCATCGGAGACATATACTTAGTGTTTGCGCTGGGACTGATCATCTCGCACCTCTATCGATATGCGATCATTCGAATGGGGTGGCTGGAAAAAGACATCTTCTCGCTCATACCCAGAGTAGGCCTTGCCAGCGTGCTGTTAGCGTTATTGTTTCACAGTATCTACATCGTAATCAGATACCTCGCCTTTGGAAAGGAGATGGTCTACTCCTTTACAGATGCGAACCTGATCACTTGGGCCATGCTCTTTTTCATCTGGAGCTTGTTTTACTTCACCTATATTTTCTTCCAGCGTTTTCGTCGAGAGGAAATCAAGAACCTTCAATTGGAATCCGCACGAAACGAGTATGAATTGCGCCGGCTGCGCGATCAGATGAACCCTCATTTCATCTTCAATGCCATGAACACTATACGCGCCTTGATCGATGAAGATCCGCAGAAAGCCAAGTCGGCCGTGACCCAGTTGAGCAACGTTTTGCGTTCCTCCCTCCAAGCAGGAAAACAAGAATTGATTCCCTTGTCCAAAGAAATCGAGATTGTAAAGGATTACTTAGAGATTGAAAAAGCGCGCTACGAAGAGCGTCTGACAGTAGAATGGGACATTGCGAAAGGTTCGGAACGCGCCGAAATTCCACCTCTATTGCTTCAAACGATGGTTGAAAATTGCATCAAGCACGGCATCGCTAAACTGCCCGATGGAGGACGGATCGTAATCCAATCCACCATCTCGCTGGAGGCAGTAGAAATTGATATTTTAAACAGTGGGCAATACGACCCAGAAAGCGAAAGTGACTCTTCGCTTGGACTAGAGAACACCAGAAACAGACTCAGCTTGTCCTTTGGCAAAGAAGGATGGTTGACCATCGGAAACCACGGAAATCGAGCGGTTAAAACAACTGTACGACTTCCCATTAAATCAAGTAAGACATGATACGAGCCATAATCATAGATGACGAACGACTCGCGCGCCAAGAGCTGCGCACACTCGTTGAAAAACTAGAAACCGTGCAGATTGTCGCGGAAAGCGGGAAGCCTGAAGAAGCCCTCGACCTTATCGATCGGGAAAACCCCGATCTGATCTTCTTAGACATCCAAATGCCAGGAATGACAGGGTTTGACATGCTTAATGAGATCGAAGGACGCGCACCGGAGGTCATCTTTGTGACCGCCTATGACGAGTACGCGCTCAAAGCCTTCGAGGTGAACGCCTTGGATTACCTGATGAAACCTGTAGAAGAAGCAAGGCTGAGTGCATCGGTAAGCAAAGTCGCCAAGCGGATTGAGGCTCGCCAAGAGCATGCTGAAGTAGGTGAAGAAAACGAAGGAAAGCTAGAGATCAACGACCAAGTCTTTTTGAAAGATGGAGACAAGTGCTGGTTTGTGGAGCTTGAAAAGATTCGACTTTTTGAAAGTGAAGGCAACTACGTCCGGGTGTACTTCGACACCTCTCGGCCCCTCATTCTGAAATCGCTCAATGCATTGACGGATCGACTCAGCGAGAAATTTTTCTTCCGGGCCAGCCGTAAGCACATCGTTAACCTGCGCTGGATCGAAAAAGTAGAAACTTGGTTCAACGGCGGTCTTCTTGTAATCCTGAAAGACGGCACCAAGGTGGAAGTATCACGCCGCCAATCCGTCAAGTTGAAGGAGATGATGGCTCTCTGATCACATTGCGTGGTCAAATTGCGCGAAGAGGATGATCCGTTTTAGGCGCTTACACTTCCGTATGTCCTACTGCGCTGACCCATCCGCTTTCATCCTTGGTTTTGCTTTCTATCTTCGCACCCTAATCCATCCATAGAAATGAACACAACATTGACCTCTTACATTGCCTCCCTCCTCTTGATCGTTGGTATGACTGCTTGCGATTCGGGTACTTCTGACAATGCGGCTGCCGCAGGAAGCAGTTCCGATCAAACACCAGTAAAAGAGGTAAACACAGGCACGATGAAGTTTGCCTATGTCAATACCGATTCATTGTCAAGCCGCTATGAGATGATCAAAGACTTCGAAGAAGAGATCCTCCAAGAGCGCCTCGAAATGGAGAGTCAATTACAAGGCATGGTGCGTTCATTGGAAAAGGACTATACAGATGCACAAGCCGGGGCAGCGGGTCTTTCGGACGAAGCTTTGTCGATCCTACAGCAAAAATTGGGACAGAAAGAGCAGCAAGTGATGCAGCAAAAGAGTCAAATGGAAGAACGTCTCATGCGCAGCGAGCAAGACAAAACAGGTCGATACCTGGATCGAGTTCAGAATTTCCTCACCGAATACGGCACTGCTGAAGGCTATGACATCGTTTATGGATTCAATGGTTTGAACAACGTGTTATACATTGACAAAGCCTACGACATCACAGACGCCGTTGTAGACTCTCTCAACAGCATTTACGCAGCAGAACAAGCCGAAACAGCGTTGGAGCCAGAGAAGTAAAGGTCATGTACATCGCTCGGAAATACAAGGAAAGTAACATTGTTGAGTACGTACTCTACATGTGGCACATCGAGGAATTGATGCGTTCTTTCAATCTTGACATCGATGCGATTGAGAAAAGAGTTATCGCTGGTTTTAACCTGAATGAAGCAGCTTCAAGCGAAATGCTTGCTTGGTACGCGGATCTTATCAAGCAAATGCGCCAGCAGGGTGTCAACGAGCGAGGTCACCTCGAGGAACTGAATGAGTTGATGACCGAGTTGATCTACCTTCACCAGAGCCTACTGACGGTCTATCAAGACAAGGCCTACCAAGAATTACTTGCTGAGGCGCACATAAGCCTAGAGGAGTTGAAGTCAAAATCTATGGGCGGAACCCGTTCAGAGGTAGAGACGGCGATGAATGGATTGTTCGGCGTGCTCGTTCTGAAGCTCAACAAGCGACAGGTATCTGAAGCCACGCAAGAAGCCGTCAAATCGATTTCACAGATGATGGCGCACCTATCCCGACAATATCACCGAATGAAGGAGGGAAACCTCAGCCTTCCAAAGGTGATGGGGAACTAAATCAAGAATTAAAAGCCGCCAACAGCAATTTCAGATCCTTGAAGGGTAAATTCAAGGATTCTCCGAGGTACATATTGGTCAAGGTTCCATTGTAGAGATATACACCATTCTGGATACCTACATGGTTTCGGATCATGTTTTCAACCCCGCCTTCGTCACCCATTTGGAGAATCAGTGGAGCCACCACGTTGCTCAGGGTATGCGAAGCCGTCCTGCTGACCAATGATGCGATGTTCGGGACGCAATAGTGAATCACGTCGTGCTTGCTGTACACTGGATTATTCAATGTCGTCACCTGTGAAGTTTCAAAACATCCACCTTGGTCAATGCTTACATCAACGATCACTGAACCGGACTTCATTTGGCGCACCATCTCTTCATTGACAACGCACGGTGTTCTTCCTGATCTGCTTCGGATGGCACCAATGGCGACATCAGCGCGCATCAATGCCTTCATAAGGACCTTCGGTTGAATGGTTGAAGTCGATACTCGGAAGCCGATGGAAGTTTGCAATCGACGCAATTTAGCAATCGAATTATCGAAGACACGCACATCGGCACCCAAGCCCATGGCAGCGCGTGCGGCGTATTCACCAACGGTTCCAGCGCCAATGATCACAACCTGGGTCGGCGGAACGCCTGTGATGCCACCTAGCATGATGCCTTGGCCCTTGTTGTTCATCAAGTATTCTGAAGCGATCAAGACCGCAGTCGTTCCGGCGATCTCTCCCATACTCCTCACAATGGGCAATACCTCGTCTTCATCCGCAATGTAGTCCCAAGCAATGGCGGAAACCTTCTTTGCCATTAGGTTCTTGATGTAGTTCTTGGGCTGCACATTCAGCTGCATGGCGGATATCACGATCTGCTTTGGCTTCAAGTAATCCATCTCCTCCTCTGACACCGGCTCAACCTTGAGGATAATTTCTGCTTCGTACACCTCTTTTGCGCTGTACGCGATCTCAGCGCCGGACTCGCTGTACTCATTGTCTTGGAAATTGGACGCCTTACCGGCATCGGTTTCGACGACAACGCGGTGTCCATTATTCACCAGCAGCTGAACGGCTTCAGGCACCAAGGCCACCCTGTTTTCCTGCATGGAAATTTCCTTCGGAATACCGATAAATAAGCGTTTGCGCTTAGAACCCACGGGCTGGAGCTTCTCTTGAGGCAACATCATGACCGCTTCGCTCAATTCGCGCTGGGTTTCTTTGGATGTACTCATGGTTGATAGGTTATGGTAAGTGTACGCTGTTGGTTCTTTGGATCGACATTGATCGTTACGTCTACGGTGTCATCCGGCAAAAGTTCTCCGGCCATTTCGGGCCATTCTATGAACATGATCTTTTCTTGATCGAGGTAATCGAACCAGCCAATGTCCACCAATTCTCTCGGTGAACGCAGTCTGTACAGATCAAAATGAAAAATGTCTTCAGCTTGCGCTGAGCTGTATGCATTGACGAGTCCGAAAGACGGGCTGCTCATTTCATCGGTCACCCCCAAGTCTTGACATAGGACTTTGATCAAGGTTGTCTTTCCTGCTCCTAGCTCTCCATGAAAAGCAAAGACCTTGCGGTCCTGATACAGGTCGCGGAAAGTATGGATGAGATCATCGCATTTATCGAGGCTGGGTACGGACACGGTGCGTTGCATCTTAAAACTCTCTAAGATACCACAAATATCGGCTAGAAGCGTGTACGAACCTTACTTAGGAGAACATATAGCGAACGGAATGATGACCTCCTCAAGGGAGACTCCTCCGTGCTGGAATGTGTCGCGATAATACTTGACGTAGTGGTTGTAATTGTTCGGGTAGGCAAAGAAGTCATTGCCCTGCGCGAAGATGTACCTGCTGCTGACATTGGCACGGGGCAAAAAGGCATCTTCCGGTTTGAGCACCTCAAATACTTCCTTCTCCTTGTAGTTCAAATTCCGACCGATCTTATACCGCAGATTGGTATTGGTATTCCGATCCCCCACAACCTTGATGGGATGCTTCACATGCATCGTACCATGGTCCGTGGTGATGATCATTTTCGCTCCCATATCGGCGATGCTCTTCATCATATCGCGCAACGGAGAATGTTCAAACCAAGAAAGCGTCAAGGATCGGTATGCCGATTCGTCGTCCGCCAATTCTCGAATGACTTCCATTTCCGTTCGGGCATGGCTGAGCATATCCACGAAATTGTAAACGATGACGTTCAAGGAATTTTTTGACAGTGAATGGATGCTTTCCGCGACCTTTTTTCCAAAGTTGAGGTTGGTAATCTTGGCGTAGCTATGATCAAAATTGCGCCCCAGTCGTTTGATCTGTTCGGTGAGCAATTCGTTTTCAAATTGATTCTTACTTCCATCTTCTTCTTCCCCTTTCCAGTATTGCGGAAAGCGCTTTTCAATCTCACCCGGAAGCAATCCAGCGAAAAGTGCATTTCGTGCGTATTGGGTAGCGGTAGGAAGGATGCTAAAATACGTGCGTTCGTCATCCACCCGAAAATCATCGGTGAGTGCATGTTGAATAACCCGCCACTGATCGTAGCGAAGGTTATCGATGACCACCAAGAATAAGGGCTTGTCGTCCTTGATCTCTGGCAATACCCAATTCTTGAATATCGTGTGCGACATCTCGGGCTTGGAAGCCTCGCGTCCGGAGAGCCAATCGATATAGTTCTCTTCAAAAAAGCGGCAAAACTGATTGTTGGCTTCGTCTTTTTGCATGCTGAGAATCTCGCGCATGCTGGGGTCCCCGCTTTGTTCCAGTTCTAAGTCCCAATACACAATCTGCTTGTAGAGCTCGCTCCATTCCTCCCAATCGAGTTGGTCGTTGAGCCGCATACCGATCTGGCGAAACTCCTGTTGGTAGCCAGAAGTGGTCTTCTCGCTAACCAAACGCTTGCTATCGAGGTTCTTCTTAAGGCTGAGTAGTATCTGATGGGGGTTGACCGGTTTGATGAGGTAATCCGAAATCTTGGATCCGATGGCATCCTCCATGATGGTCTCCTCTTCACTTTTGGTAATCATGATGACCGGAGTAGCCGGCTTGATCGCCTTGATGCGCGACAATACTTCTAGGCCCGAAATACCTGGCATATTTTCGTCAAGAAACACGGCATCGAAATCCGAAGCGGAAATCTCATCGATGGCTTCAAGGCCGCTGCTGACGGCAGTGACGCGATAGCCTTTGTTCTCAAGGAAGATGATGTGTGGTTTCAATAAATCGATCTCGTCGTCCGCCCAAAGGATCTTCGCGTGTTCGTTGCTCATAAGTTGATTTTATCTTCGCATTCAAAGGTAGACCTCGTGAGTATCCCTCCCAAGACCAATTCCATAAAGACATTTAACGATCCGATCTACGGGTTTATTACCATTGATGACCCCCTTCTTTTTAGGATCATAGAACACCCTCATTTCCAACGCCTCAGGAGAATCACCCAGTTGGGCCTGACAAACTTGGTGTACGGAGGAGCCAATCACAGCCGTTTTCAGCATGCCTTAGGAGCGATGAACCTGATGCGCAGTGCGGTCAGTACACTTCGGAGTAAGGGCATCGAGATCTCGGAGGAAGAAGAGCGCGCCGCTAAGGCAGCTATCCTCTTACACGACATCGGACATGGGCCCTATTCCCATGCGCTCGAAAACACCATCGTTCAGGGAGTAAACCATGAAGTAATCGGCCTTCAGATCATGCAGAACATGAATGCCGAGTTCGCTGGAGCTCTGGACATGGCCATCGACATCTACACCGACAACTACAGCGTTCGGTTTTTACATCAATTGGTGAGCAGTCAATTGGATACCGACCGCCTTGACTACCTCAAGCGGGATAGTTTTTTCACAGGTGTTTCCGAGGGAGTCATTGGCTCTGAACGGATCATCAAGATGCTGAATGTGCACCAAGGCAATCTCGCGGTGGACGCTAAAGGAGTGTACTCCATGGAGAAGTTCCTCATCGCACGCCGCTTGATGTATTGGCAGGTTTACTTGCACAAGACCGTTGTATCGGCAGAATTTTTATTGATGAACATCCTTATCCGGGCCAAGGAAATGGCGGCTTCAGGAATGGAGCTCGACGCATCCACGTCCATGCGGTATTTCCTTTACAGAAAGGATGTTTGCGAGATCAAGAACAGCGAAGAATGGCTGAAACACTTTGTGAAGCTCGACGATTACGACATGCTTTATTCGATCAAGCAATGGATCGATTGTGTGGACCCGCTCTTGAGCAATATGTGCAAGCGCTTGATCAATCGTCGATTGCTAAAGACTAAAAATGTGGACCGACCACTCAGCGCAGAGGCACTCAAAGACCTGCAACGAAAAGGCGCTGAAGCACTTGGCTTCTCTGCGGATGAAATGAGGTACTTGATTTTTCAAAAGAGCGTTTCAAACACGGCCTACACCACAAAGAATGATTCCATCACTATTTTGTACAAAGATGGAACGGCCAAAGACATCTCTGAGGCGGCGACGATTTTCCAATTCAGCAATCTCGAATCCATTGAAACCAAGCATTTTATCTACTTCCCTGACGAGGTGCCATTCCAATAGGGCTTGTTAATAACTACGACGGCTGTTAGCAACATGCAGAACCTATCGCGGTACATTTGGACGTGGTTGAAAAGGGGTTAGCTACCTTTGCGCCACATTCGCAATTTTAATGGAATTCAGTGCTGGACAGATCGCAGAGATCCTAGGTGGAAACGTTGATGGAGACGCGCAAGCGACCGTGAACAACCTATCGCCCATTGAGGCTGGACAACCGCACACCCTTACCTTTCTCGCAAATCCCGCTTACACCGAGCACATCTACACCACCCGTGCCACGATAGCTATTGTCGCGAATGACTTCAAAGCAGGCAAAGACCTCCCCTCTTCGTTAACGCTGGTGCGCGTTGATGACCCTCGCTTGGCCTTTTCGAAACTGATGCAGTCTTATGCGCAGATGATGAAAAAACCCGCTGGGGTTCATGCTTCTGCGGTTGTGGATGCCAATGCATCTATTCATGCATCCGCCTACGTCGGTGCCAATGCGGTAATCGAGAGTGGCGCAGTCATCGAAGAAGGTGCAAGCATTGGCGCACTTTGCTTTATTGGACCGGAGGCCAGGATTGGAAAAGGAAGTACGTTACACGAAAGAGTACACATCGGACATCGATGTGTGATTGGCAGTGAGTGCGTGATTCAACCAGGAGCGGTGATCGGTGGCGACGGTTTTGGCTTTGCTCCAAATCGCGAAAACGAATACCAAAAGGTGATACATCTGGGGAATGTGGTCCTTGAGGACTATGTCGAAATTGGAGCTTCCACTACCATCGACCGAGGTACATTAGGCAGCACCATCATTCGAAAAGGGGTCAAACTCGACAACCTGATACAAGTCGCACATAATGTGGAGATCGGTGAAAACACGGTCATTGCTGCGCAAACAGGGATCGCGGGTTCGACAAAAATTGGCAAAAACTGTATGATCGGTGGCCAAGTTGGCATCATCGGTCACCTCAACATAGCAGACGAAGTGAAGATCGCGGCCCAATCCGGTATCGGGGGCAGCATCAAGGAGAAAGGTGCGATTATGCAAGGATCTCCTGCGTTGCCTATTGGCGACTTCAAACGTTCGTATGTTCATTTCAGAAGACTTTACGAGATCGCTGATGATGTTTCACATCTGAAGGATTCCTCGAACAAACCTCAAAACCATGGCTGAAAAGCAAAAGACCTTGAAGAGCTCCTTCACGATCGAAGGAGTGGGCCTACACACGGGAAAGCAAACCAAACTCGTTGTCCATCCAGCGGAACCGGACTCCTGGTACAGATTTCGACGAATAGACCTGCCTGATGGCCCCACCATCAAGGCAGACGTCGATAATGTCATCAGCACCAAGCGAGGTACTTCGCTCGGCAACGAAAATATGGAGGTGCATACCACCGAGCACCTGCTAGCCGCACTCTACGGCATGGGAGTCGACAATGCACTCATCGAAATGGATGGCCCGGAAGTTCCGATTTTAGATGGAAGCGCTAAGTTGTTCATCGAGGCGATCGAAGGCGTCGGCCTTACGGAGCAGGATGCAATAAGGGAAGTCTTCGTCCTCAAGGACAACATCACCTTTGAAGACCCAGAACGGGAAGTTGAAATGCTTGCAGTTCCATCGCCAGACTACCGCATTACCGTTATGGTAGACTACCGGTCGCCGTTGCTCGGCACGCAGCACGCTCAAATGTTCAACATCAGCGAATTCAAAGATGAATTTTCACGGTGTAGAACCTTTGTTTTCCTACGTGAGCTTATGCAATTGGTCAACAATGGCTTGATCAAAGGAGGAGATGTCGACAATGCCATCGTCATGGTCGATACCGACACCGCCGATATGTCTGAAGCAGAAAAGGACAAGCTAGCAGCTACATTTCATAGAGACAAGTCTGAATTGGAAGCAGTGGGCATTGGCATTCTCAACAACGTCAAGCTTCACTTCCAGAACGAACCCGCTCGACACAAGCTCCTCGACATCGTGGGGGACCTCGCCTTGATCGGTATGCCGATCCAAGGACACATCCTCGCAGCACGTCCTGGTCATACCACCAACGTGGCCTTCGGGAAGATGCTGAAGGACTTGATCAAGAAAGAACAAAAGGCTGCGCCAAGTTTCGACGTGAACGCAGATGCCGTGTACGGCATTACGGAAATCAGCGAAATGCTTCCTCACCGCTACCCCTTCCTATTGGTCGACAAGATCATTGAGATGGGTGATGACTATGTGGTAGGTGTGAAAAACGTGACGATGAACGAAGAGTTTTTCCAAGGGCACTTCCCTGGAAATCCAGTCATGCCGGGAGTCTTACAAGTAGAAGCAATGGCTCAGTGCGGAGGCATCTTAGTGATGAGTCAGATCGAAGACCCATGGAATTACGAAACCTTGTTCGTCAAGATTGACAAAGTGAAATTTAAGCGTAAAGTGGTCCCAGGAGATACCCTGGTATTCAAGCTCGAACTCATCGCCCCCCTCCGCAGAGGAATGGTTGCGATGAAGGCAGTTGCGTATGTGCGAAATCAAATGGTAGCGGAGGGTGAATTGATGGCCCAGATCATTAAAGTGAGGAACGATGAGCGAGTTGCGAGCGAACATTCATCCTGATGCCAAGATCGGTGACAACGTCACCATCGAACCTTTCTCCACCGTCTACGCTGATGTAGAGATCGGAGAGGGAACTTGGGTCGGCCCGAATGTTACCATCATGGATGGTGCGCGTATCGGTAAAAATTGCCGAATTTTCCCTGGAGCTGTGATTTCAGCTATCCCCCAAGACCTTAAGTATGCGGGTGAGGAGACCCATACCTTCATCGGAGACAACACGACCATTCGCGAATGTGTGACCATCAACAAAGGCACAACAGACGCATGGAAAACAGAAGTTGGCTCAAATTGTCTGCTCATGGCTTATGTGCATGTGGCCCACGATTGCATCGTCGGTAACAATGTAATCCTCGCAAATTGTGTCAACCTCGCTGGCCACATCACCATTGAAGACCATGCAATCCTTGAAGGGATGGTGGCGGTGCAGCAATTCCTTCGCATCGGAGCGCATAGTTTTATTGCCGGAGGAAGCCTCGTTCGCAAGAACGTTCCTCCCTTCGTTCGTGCCGCCCGTGAGCCTTTGAGCTATGTCGGCATCAATGCCATAGGACTGAAAAGAAGGGGGTTTTCAGAAAATGACATTCGCGCTATTGAGGATACGTATCGTCACATCTATGTCTTGAATACTGTGACGTCTAAAGGCATCCAATCCGCGCGCAAGAGTGTTGTCGACAATGCATACCGCGATGAGGTGATTGCTTTTATTGAAGCATCTGAGAATGGCGTGATGCGCGGATCTAATTCCTAAGCGTGCGTATTGCCCTAAACGATATCGGCAAACAGTACGGAGCACACTGGATATTCCAACATGTCGCCGCCGATTTCTACCCGGGCCATATCTATCCGATCATAGGTAATAATGGGAGTGGTAAGAGCACCTTACTGCAAATCATCTCAGGATTCGTAACCCCTAATCAAGGACAGGTACGAATGGTGTTGGATGACCAGGAATTAGTGGTAGAAGAATGGTACAAGCATATTTCAATCGCCGCGCCCTACCTCCATCTATTTGAAGAGTTCACCGTCGAAGAATCCATCTTATTGCATCAAAAGCTCAAGCCTTTGCATGATACACATGCAGAAGACCTGATGGATGAAATCGACCTATTGAAACACCGCAAGAAAACCCTCAAGCAATTGAGCTCCGGCATGCGTCAACGCCTCAAACTTGCGCTCGCCATGAAAAGTGAGAGCGCAATCCTCCTGCTGGACGAGCCGTGTTCGAACCTAGACAAACACTGGATCTCTTGGTACAATGAAGTGCTCAAGAACAGCATGATGGAGCGCATTACGATCATCTGTTCCAACAGTCAAGAAGAAGAATTGGCAAACGCCACTGACGAAGCACTGGATATCAGCGCTACTCGTTTTCGTGGATGAGCGTCACATTACCCCGCATTTCAGGGAAGTGTTCTGAAGTCAGGATGTAGTAATACGTCCCCGAAGGATGGTCGATCGGAACCCATTCGTTCCGGTAAGGGTAGGCTTCAAAGACCTTCTGTCCCCACCGATTGTAAATGATCAAATGGGCATCCGAAAACTCTGTAATGTTCCCGATGTAGAAGGCATCATTCCAGCCATCTCCGTTAGGCGTTATTACGTTCGGAATGCTGACGCAATGCCGCACTTCTAAGCGAAGGGTATCGGTTGTTGTATTTCCGCATTGGTCGGCTACACGAACGTAATGGGTGTTCGTCTGACGAGCCACCACGCGGAAAGTGCTGCTATCGATCTTGGTATAAGACTCCCCGGTAATCGGGTCTTCGATCGAAAACCATTCGTAACTATAGCCTCCTGCACCGCCCAAGGTCAAGGCCTGGATAGTGTATTCATCGCCATAGCACAGTCGACGATCACCCGAAAGGATCAAATCGAGTTCCGACACCTCTGGGATGAAAATGTCGGCGGATGTCCTCACCTCGTTTCCGCAAAAATCCGTCACGGTTAAAAACACCAGTTGACTCACGCTGCCAAAGAACTGAATGGCCGTATCGGTTTGCCCAGTAGACCATTGGTAAGTGATCGGAGCCAAACCTCCCTCTACGATTGGGTCAAGCAGAAATTCAGCACCTGCACAGAGTGCTTCCTGCGCTGGTAGATAAGCCACCAATGGTGGAATATCTAATGCGGTGATTTCAAATTGGTCATAGAATTCGCGTCCACATACATCGCGCACCCACAAATGGATGGTTGTGTCTTGGTTGATGATGACGGTGATGATGGAGTCGTTTCCGTAACCGGTGTTATTCTGATTCCAAGCATATTCAAAGGGCGGAACGCCTCCGATGAACTGCGGGTCGATCACCAAGGGAGATCCCTTGCAATAGACCAATGTATCTGGAAAGGCGACGCTGAACGAATCGGGTACTTTGACACCCAAATAAGCCGTGTCAAGCCGCAAACGGCCACAGGCATCCAGCACACTTACGACGAAGGATGTGTCTCCAAAGATCGTGACAGTGGTGGTGTTCGTTGTATCTCCAGTGCTCCATGCATACTGCAAGGGTGTGGTTCCAAAATCAACCAAGCATTCAAGGGTAACCACAGCTCCCGCACAATCCACAAGGCTGTCGTTGATGATGTTGGGTACCGGATCATCCTCATAATCCTTGAAGACGAAAATGGTGTCGTACACGGTGGTCAACTGACAACTGTCTTGAACGGCGACGATGAAGGTATCTACTCCTCCATTCGCACTCAAGGTTGTCACAATGGTATCGTTCGTCTGCCCCGTATTCCAGAGGTAGGTAAAGGGCGGAGGGCCTCCACTCAGGGCATGCGCCCAGAGGATAATCGAATCCGGCGGACAGGTAAACGTCGTATCGGGAGATTTATCAAAGAGGATGTTCGGAAGGTCATAGATATACATCGTTCCTGTGCTGATGAAGGTATCACCGCACAGGGTAATGCTAAGCGCAGAAATGGTGATGTATTCCACTCCTTCCACCAATCCATCGGCAAAAGGCGCAATCGTTATCGTCGTATCCTGAACGCCAGGGAGCAGGATAATCGTGTCTGGAAGTAGGTCAAAATCAACTCCATTGGTGGCTGTTCCAGAATACGTGAGGTATGAAATCGAAGTGTCGGTCGTGTCTCCTCTCGTGAACAGAATGTCCGCGGTTCCGCACCCTTCGTTGATGGTGCTGTCCCCATTGACGGTTTCGATTTGAATTTCGATCAGGTTGGAACTGAAACTTCCTCCCTCCAGAAACACGCCCGAGTCCAAAACTCCATCGCCGGCATCGGCAATGGCCATTTTAATGTGGTAAGTGTCGCCGCAGACTACTTCTGAAATGGCCTCAAGTGCAACGGTTAATCCTCCAAACGCAACATTCGTGTCCGTTGGAGACGTGTAATTATTGACGAAATACTGGGAGTTGCAAGGACAGGCAGGGCTGCAAGACGATCCACCTGGAAGGTCATTCACCGTGTTGATGGCAACGGGAGTGTTCGAACCAGGAAGCAGTGCTAGGTTGATGGCATTATTGGAATAAGGCCCCGTGATTCCAGGGCCAGAAAGGAAAAAGCCAAAGACATCGTTGAACTGCGTACAAACGTATCCAGGATATTCAATGCTTCCAAAGACGTACTTGAATCGAATGGTATCCCCTTGAGGAACGAAATCAAACTCGAGTACAGCACTGTTGTTCAAGGTAAACGACGGTAGAATAAGCTGCAAATCTGGATCGGCAACAGCATCCGAGCCACCGGGTCCAGGATTTGGGTTGGGATTATATCCCGCAAGAATTTCAGTGCTACCGGAAGCAAGGAATAAGCCCGAAGGAATGTCCACCACGGAGCTGGTATTTACGAATTCACCGATCTGGGTACTATCGTAGCCGATCTGGTGGGTGAAATAACTGGTGTCACAACCGGTGAACGTCGCATTGAATGCTGTTACTCCGGTACCTAGAAGGACTTCATTTACATAGTAATCGGCCCAATTGCCCGACTGTTGGGCGCTTGTCACAGAAATCTGCGCGTTTGCACTCCAAGCGGTCGTAAGCGCTAAGATTAGTATGGATAACAGTCTCCTCATTAGTTGATAGACGCTCCGTTAGAAAATAGGTTGCACTAGCTTTTGATGTCTTTGGACATCTCCGCCACCTTTGCTTTGAGGGACGCTTTGTAGTCTATCATTTTGGCCAAGATTACCGGGTCACTTGCCCCGATGATTTGAGCTGCCAGAATACCAGCATTTTTCGCCGCATTGAGGGCTACTGTCGCCACGGGAACACCCCCGGGCATTTGAAGGATGGAAAGGATGGAATCCCAGCCATCAAGGGAGTTGGAAGACTTGACCGGAACACCGATGACCGGCAATGGAGTCACAGAAGCGACCATTCCTGGGAGGTGCGCAGCGCCGCCAGCTCCCGCTATGATTACCTTGATACCACGACCGTGAGCTCCTTTTCCGTACTCCATCATTTTCTCAGGGGTACGGTGTGCAGAGACGATGTCTACTTCTACTTCAATGCCAAATTCTTCGAGAATATCTACGGCATCTTTCATGACGGGGAAGTCGCTCTTGCTTCCCATGATGATGCCTACCTGTGGTGATTGTGCCATGCAGCTAAGTTACGCGATTACCTTTATTCCTTCCTTGACGCGCTTCGCTTTTTCCAAGGCTTCCTCAGAAGAGCTTCCCACTACCGTTACATGCCCCATCTTACGAAACGGCTTCGTCAGCGCTTTCCCGTAAACATGTGGGTATACGCCTGAAGTGGCGATCGCCTCGTCCATCCCTTGATAGACCACGGGACCCGAAAATCCTTTCTCACCAAGCAGATTGATCATCGCCGCTGGTGTGCGCAAACTGGTGTCGCCCAGGGGCCAGTTCAGGATAGAACGCATGTGCACGTCAAATTGCGACACGTAACAAGCCTCAATGGTGTGGTGTCCGCTGTTGTGCGGTCGTGGTGCAATCTCATTGATTAACACGCGGCCATCTCGGGTCAGAAAGAGCTCTACCGCCAGCAATCCGACCATGTCGATTTCTGCGATCAACTTTTCCGCCAAGGCACGTGCTTCAGCTTCCACTTCTGGTTTAATGCGGGCTGGACTCACTAAATAATCGACGAGGTTCGCTTCGGCATTGAAGACTTGCTCCACCACCGGAAAGGAGGTAACCTCTCCGTTCTCATTCCGAGCTACCAATACTGCGAGCTCTAGTGCATAGTCGACCCATTGTTCTAATACAGAAGGAGCGTCAAATCCCGAAGGAATGTCTGCTTCGGTTTTGATTGGCGTTACCCCTTTTCCATCGTAACCACCAACCCGCATCTTCTGCATGACTGGCAATAAATCAAGGTGCTGGCGAATCTGTTCTTTGCTCTCCACCAAGGCAAAGGGCGCGGTGGGTAGTCCATGCTCTTCGTAAAAGCGTTTTTGTACGCCCTTATCCTTTACCATTTCGAGGATTCTTGGTTGAGGAAACACCTTTACACCTTCCGCTTCCAGGCGTTTTAATGCGGGAACGGAAACGTTCTCGATCTCAATGGTGACAACGTCACAGGTCTTTCCCATTTGATAGACCGCCTCTTCGTCATTCCGGTCCGCACAAATAAACTCGTGCGAGATCAGACTGCAGGGTGCTTCTGGATCCGGATCAAGGGTGACGATCTCATGACCATAATTCAATGCGTTCTGAATGAACATCCTACCCAATTGGCCTCCGCCGACGATCCCGATCCTCATATGCACTTCGTTTAGGCGGGCAAAGGTAGGTGCTGAAAAATGATTGCAAAGCATTCGAAGAACAGCCCAGATACTGCACAGCAAGAGCTACCTTTGTGCACTCTTCAAAAGCTAGGATCAACGGTGGTTACGGTACGCGATAAGGACTTCGAAATTTACCTCTCAGAAAAGGATATTCAAACAGCCATCCGTCGCATAGCTGCGCAGGTCAATGCCGATTATGCGGGTCTGAATCCGGTTTTTATCGGCGTCTTGAATGGCGCCTTCATGTTCCTCTCTGACCTCATGAAACACATCCATGGAGATTGCACGGTTGGCTTTGTCAAAGCCTCGTCGTATGAAGGCATGGAAAGTGCTGGCAACGTCAGCTTTCAGGCCATCGACGGGCTCGCGATTGAAGGGCGTGATGTGGTCGTTGTTGAGGACATCATTGATACGGGCAATACCTTGAAAGCATTGTACGAGCAATTGGGGCAACAGGGCCCAAAAAGCCTTCGAGTTTGCACCCTTTTATTCAAGAAAGAAGCCTATAAACAGTCCTTGCCGATTGATTATGTTTGCTTCGAGACCGAAAACAAGTTTCTCCTCGGTTATGGTTTGGATTACGACGGCTTAGGCCGCAACCTTCCTGAGGTATACATTCTAAAAAACTGATATGATCAACATCGTGATCTTCGGCCCTCCAGGTGCAGGAAAAGGCACTCAAAGCGAAAGGCTTCAATCCCATTACAACTTGGTTCACATTTCCACCGGCGATCTCTTTCGTGCCCACATCAAAGGCGAAACGAAATTGGGGGTCGAGGCAAAATCTTACATCGATAAAGGGGACCTCGTTCCTGACTCGGTGACGATCGGCATGCTGCGTGATAAAGTGGAAGATAATCCACAAGCGAACGGCTTCATCTTTGATGGCTTTCCGCGCACCACACCGCAAGCAGATTCGCTAGATGCATTATTAAACTCACTGAACAAGGGCATCAATGTATGCCTCTCATTGCAGGTTTCCGATGAAGAATTGGTAGCCCGTTTACTCAATCGAGGTAAGACCAGTGGTCGGGCAGACGATGCCAATGAAGCTGTCATCCGAAATCGATTGGCTGTATACCAACGAGAAACTGCCCCACTCAAAGAATTTTACGCTAAGCAAGATAAACTAGCCGACATCAACGGCGTCGGTACGATCGATGAGATCTTCGGACGTTTGTGTGACGCGGTGGATGCCCATTAAAACATGTCCAAGAACCGCAAGGAACATTCAAGCAATTTCGTTGATTACGTAAAGATTTTCTGTGCCAGCGGTAATGGCGGTGCAGGATCCGTCCATTTTCGTCGCGAAAAATTCGTAGCGATGGGCGGCCCTGATGGCGGCGACGGCGGACGCGGAGGGCACGTAATCCTGCGGGGAGAAAGGCAACTTTGGACCTTGTTGCATTTGAAATACCGGAAGCACATCAAAGCCCAGCACGGTAAACCGGGCGGAAAACAAACTTCGACAGGAAAAAGCGGCGACGATGTGTATTTGGACGTTCCGTTGGGAACGGTCGTTAAAGATGCAGACACCAACGAAGTACTTTTCGAGATAACCGAAGTTGGACAAGAGTTAATCGTTGCAGAGGGCGGAGTCGGAGGATTAGGGAATTGGCACTTTAAGAATTCTACCCAGCAAACGCCGCGTTACGCACAACCAGGCACACCGGGCATAGAAGGATGGTTCCTCCTTGAATTGAAGGTATTGGCAGACGTTGGACTGGTAGGCTTTCCGAATGCAGGAAAATCGACCTTATTGAGCGTTGTATCTGCAGCCAAACCAGAGATCGCGGATTACGCGTTTACGACCCTTACCCCGAACTTAGGTATTGTTGCCTATCGGGAGAACCTGTCGTTCGTGATGGCAGACATACCGGGCATCATTAAAGGTGCTAGTGAAGGCAAGGGCCTCGGCTACCGCTTTCTTCGGCACATCGAACGAAACTCCGTCCTCCTTTTTCTCATACCAGCCGACAGTACAGACCATTTCGCGGAATACCAAGTGTTGGAAAATGAATTGGAGAATTACAACGATGAGTTGATGCACAAAGACCGCATTGTGGCGATCTCAAAGTGCGATATGCTCGATCAGGAATTGATGGATGAGATCAGCAAGACCTTCCCAAAAGGATTGCCACACATCTTCTTTTCATCGATCACCCAAAAGAATTTACCTCAACTGAAGGACCACATATGGACAGCCATCAACAGGGTTCAAGCGGGTAGCTTCCAAGACGAAAATTAATCCATGCTTAGACGACTGCGCATTTACTTTACCGGTTTTGGAATCGGATTGGTCATGGTCTACTTCATGTTCATGCGGGACGATTCGCGCGACCTTGATATCTGGACACCCTCTCAACGGGTGTTAGAAGACATCCGCAACGACTCCGTGTTTCAATCAACGCCAAGGTTAGCTTGCTTTCAAGCGTGCAATGATCTGAGCGATGAAGTGTTGATGCAATTGTGGACAGACGCGGATGTCAAGAGCCTCAACCCAGGTGGCGATCCTTACCGCTACTCCATTACCCTGGAAACCGACGACCTTCATTTAGAAGCGGAATTGGAACGTCGTAAACGCTTTTCACTGCTGTTCATCAAGGACCTTGAAAATCCAACCGACTGTGACTGCGACTGACCGAATCATTGAATTGCCGGAAGATTGGAAGGCGTTTCTTGAGGAGCGCTCACCTTCTCAAATTGTAGTCCTTACGGATGAACACACCGCACGCCATTGTTTGCCTCATTTTGAAGACCACTTCACCATTGGAGAGGAATACCACCATCTGAGCGTGGATGCGGGAGAGGGTAGCAAGTCACTCGAAACCGTTGAGGCCATTTATGCCATTCTCATGGAGTTGGAGGTGGATCGGAATGCCTTGCTCATCAACGTGGGTGGAGGCGTTATTACAGATCTAGGGGGCTTCATAGGTGCTACCTACAAGAGAGGAATTGGATTCGTGAACGTTCCGACCACCCATCTGGGAATGGTGGATGCATCGTTGGGTGGAAAAAACGGCGTCAATTTCGAGGGTGTGAAGAACCAAATCGGAACCTTTCATCCCGCAGAGGCGGTCGTATTGGACCCTCATTTCTTAGAAACTTTAGAAGAGAATGAACTCTTGAGCGGTTGGGTTGAAACCGTGAAGCACGCAGTGATTGCTGATGGTACTCTTTGGGATGACATCAAACGGAAGCCTGGCGCTCGCTTGGCAAAAGACCTTTCGATCATTCGTAGAAGTGCCGCCATAAAAAGCCGCATTGCTGCAGCAGACACCTCAGATCAAGGCATTCGTCAGGCTTTGAACTTCGGACACACCATCGGGCATGCGATCGAAGCAGAAGGTAGTCTCTTGCATGGCCAGGCCGTGGCCATTGGAATGATCGCAGAGCTCTATCTCTCTGAAAAATTGGCCAAGCTCAATCCTCAAACCAGCAGTGAGATCATCGCGTACATCCTTCAATTGGGCATGCCCATTGGGGATTGGAGCTTCGATGCTGATGACTTGCTTGAACGCATGCGACACGACAAAAAAAACACGTCGGGCGAGCTACGGTTCGCGCTGATTTCCCATCTTGGTCGTGCAGAGGTCGGAATTGGGATATCACCTGATCTGGTCAAGGAAAGCCTGGACTTTGCCCAGCGTCAATTGAGTACATGAAATTCATCCTTCGGGCCAAAACACGTTCTCTTAAAGGGACCATAGAACTCCCCGGCTCGAAGAGTATAAGCAATCGCGTCCTCATCATCCAAGCCTTGGCGAAACAGCCTTTTGAGATCAATCAACTCAGTAAGGCGGACGATACCCAAGTGCTTACAAAGGCACTGGAACGCAATGACATCATCACGGATGTAGGTCCTGCAGGAACCGCCATGCGCTTTCTGACGGCTTACTACGCTAGTGTGCCCGGAGAAAAAGTACTCACAGGTTCCGATCGCATGAAGGGCAGACCCATCAAAATATTGGTGGATGCCCTCCGTCTATTGGGCGCCAACATTACCTACCTCGATAAGGAGGGCTACCCTCCATTGCACATCGAGGGACGCAGGTTGAAGGGAGGAAGTATCTCAATCAACGGCAACGTCAGTAGCCAATTCATCACAGCCTTGATGCTCATCGGCCCCACCTTACCCCAGCCGCTTGTCTTAAACATCGAAGGAGATCCGCTCTCGCGTCCGTACATCATCATGACCCAATACCTCATGGAAACATGTGGGGCTCAAGTTGAAATTTCCGGTAATCAAATCATCGTCAAACCTGGCCGATATCGATCCAGTGCTTTCACCATAGAACGAGACTGGTCCGCGGCTGCGTTTTGGATGAGTTTCGGTGCCCTGTCCAACAAGACCAATCTTCTCCTTGCAGGATTGAAGGAGAATTCAATCCAAGGAGACATTGCGGCCATCAACCTGTTCCAAAACATGGGGATAGACTGCACGTTTGAAGAAAATGGACTAAGACTGACGAAATCAAGCCTTTCGAACAATGAAACGGAATGGAATTTCCGTAATCACCCGGACCTGGTTCAACCCGCGGTCTTTGCCTTGGCAGGGTTGAAAAAGAAGTTCACACTTCACGGCTTGGATAACCTCCGACTAAAAGAGACCGACCGGATCGACGCGATGATGGCTGAGCTCAAAAAAATGGGGGTAAAAGGTGCTGTAAGGCAGCACAGTCTGCATTTAGAGTCAGGAACTCCGACAGCACCGAACGAACCTTTTCTATCCTATGAGGATCACCGCATGGTCATGGCCGTAGCGCCGATGAGTATGCTTTTTCCAGAGATCCACATCGAAGGCCCCATGGTTGTTGGTAAATCGTATCCCGGATTCTGGAAGCAAGTGGAGAAATTTGTGGACGTCCGTCCTCATCGTTGAGTGTATCAGCGCAGGCAATCAACGCACCTTTTCGCGCATGGCCCATTGCCTTGATTGACTTTCCAGCGTTGGTAATCACGCTGAAAAAGGTTTTCAGAAATGGGCTCTAACGATTCGAGGCGAAGTTGAGCAGGAATTGTCTCCTCATTCAACGACACATTGATGCGCGCCAAGATAAAAATCACCATAAAGACCGAGAAAAGGGTTACCCCTCTTTTCAGCAAACGCTCCGCTTCATTATTCATAGAAGTTTGTGCTTCTGTAATCTGTCCAGATTACATTCATCCTGCTAATAAGCACTTTAGTCCCGTCAAAAATAGCATTCTAGCTGACAGTCACAACTTGAATCTGATTTGCAACTTCACTTGCGTTCGCCTTGGAAACGACACCTCGCCCAGCCCACTTCCGTTGCTCAAACGATCTGAATAATACGTCTGTGCAATGCGCGCACTCATTGTACACCACTTGCTCACGCTATGGCTGTACAAAAGGTAAAAGCGACAACCCCTGCCGTAGTATGCAGGCACCGAAGATGCGTACAACACATCGTGTTCATATGCGTACAGTCGCGCCGAGTAGTCCTCCACATCAAATACCGCAAAGCGAATTTTTAGGCTGTAGTTTACAGGGAAAGGCGGTTTCCAAATCACATCTTGGTAGAGCAACATGCCACGATCATATTGCTCTGAATGTGTATAAACGGACCACTCGATTCTACCTCTGAGCGAAAGGGATTCACCCATATCGCATTGCCAATGCAAGCGACACGAGGTCTTTGATCGCTCCGAGATAGGATAGGTAACCGATGCTTGACTCCCATTCATTCCTTTCGTCTCAAAGCGGATACGACTGTATATACTCCACGACCTATTCGGGCGGTAGCTTAGCTGCACCATCGCTTCCAGTCCATCGGACGGAGCATCTACACGGTACCGTAGCCACGGGAATGTAAACAGGTCGATAAATCCATTGAGTGACCATCTGTCATTGAACTTGGAGTTCAACCCTAGGTAGATTCCGCGCTCGTTGCTCGCGCCACCTTCTGCGATTGGGCTTGCCATGGGCACTTGATAAGAAGCCGCGTAGTACCTGTGCAAAAGAGAAATACCCACCCCCTTCTCTAGGCTTACCAAGACCCCATTCACCGTTCCAACCCCAGCTCCCCACTGGAGGCTCGCTTCTCCGAAAAAAAGAAAATTGCGGTACATGCATTGATAATCGAATCCGGAAACCAAGAGGTCACGAGACCTTGAACTAAAACGCTGATAGGGCTTTTCTGGAGGAAGAAGCGGCCATTGATACCCTGTGTAAATAGAGGTGAATCCAAACTCACCTCCGGAGGAATGTTGGTACCGCGCATGTCCACCGATGATCGTTTCTCCTACCGCATCCTTGGAGTCTATTTGAGAGCGCGTTGCATGCAATCCACTCCGCTGAAAAGAGCGCACTGCTTCCTCACCTTTGATCGTATCTATGTCTACATTGGCATCAACACGCTTTTTACTCATGAATGCCGTCACATCGAATGCGTCGAAGCGAAGGCCCAGGGCCCCGCCACGCAAGAACGCATTCTCGTCCGCTGAAGTAAAGGGAACGATTCCTCGGGCACTTCGCTTTATGCGCATGATGTCCCCTGAACGACCAAACGCCATTCCCGACCATTGCGTCAAGCCCTGACCAAACTGGGCCTGGAAATCACCCATCGCCAATTGATGAAGATGCCCCACATTGGCGACATAGATATGCCCAGACTGATGGTCAAAGCCAAGCGGTAGTCCCGGTCCGCCGAAGGGTTCACCCGCGTCCTTTTCCAAGGTGACTCCCGCCGATATATGATCCGCGTATCGAAAGCGATACCTAGCATACAACCGTTCCGGTCGTCCGACATAGCCATTGTCTATCCCGTACCCGCGTTGCCGTTCAAGGAATCGATCCGTTCGCAAGATTGCTTCTTGCGCGCCCCCTGACTTGACTTGGCTCCACTTCAACACGCCAACCTCATTGGACCCCAAGCGAACGAAGGGCGCCATGATTTCTATCTGTCTCAGATCAAATCCTTCCACCCCCTGCAGCTCATACATGGAAAGGATCCTGCCCGTATTTTTCCGATGGTCCAGAAGTGCCTGGACTTGAAAATCATCTAAAAACGGCAAGAATTGCAATTGAAGTCGATCGGCCCGATTGATGTTGAGTGGATGTTCATAGAGGTACTGCACTTGGTCGAGTACGGTGGTGAGGTCAAACTCTTCGGTCTCTTGCCTTTCGGCTATCAATTCCAGCATTAGCTCTATCGATGACCCTTCAAGCGCATTCGTAGGTTGGCTCCGTGCTGACGCCCCCCATGCTAGAAGGATTATAATCGCGACCCCTCTCACTTTGAGCGGCCCTTACTTGAAAAACGATAACCGAAGGAACAAGCCGCTCCAAATCCCAGTCGCTGACCCCAATGCTGTGTCAGGTCCAACGCCCATGCCTTGCGCTTAAGCCCTACTCCAAAAGCGAAGGATCGGTTCTTCGTAGAAACACCTGTGCGCAGCAGCAGCTGATCCAATAGTTGGTACTCAAGTCCTGCGCTAACATTGATCGGATACTGTAAGTCCTTGTCGAGTTGTGCCATCAGCGTCACCTTATCACCCCCTTGCCGAGATGCTCCAACAGAAAACCGCGTTGGGATACGCTCATCTCCAAATGCGGCTAAGCTGGTCCGGGTAGGATTGTAAACCAAGACCCCCAGGCGCAGATGTTCGTTGGGCATAAAGAGTGCGCCGATGCTTCCCACCAGCGCTGTTTTACTGCCATAACCCGGTCCTATATTCAGGCGTATAGCATTGACTTGAGCTCCCAAGTCAAATACATTTGATAAGCTTCTGCCATATCCGATTCCGATATGACTATCTGTATATCCATGGTATCCAAGTGATCCTGCACTCAAAGCAAAGGATCCACCGCCCAATGGAAACACGGACGCGAAGGAGGCATTCAGCACGCCTGGAAGAAAGAAATGATGTGCATACGCAGCGCCGATCTCTGCAGAACGAAGCTCCGCTAAGGCGGCAATGTTATTGGCCCCGCTCCATACATCCGATATTGTCAAGGATGCCCCACCCACGGCCATTGAACGTGCACCTGCTTTCTCTCCCCCCCCAGCCGATGCGGCTGAACTGAAAATAACCAAGCATGTTATGACGATCAAACGGGGCCTCAATTCCGTGGGGTTAAGGTCCGAAAAGTAAAAGCGCTTGACGCTGAACTAAAACGGGATTTCGCAAAGCTGTGCGGCGCATTTTGCAATATCCACGAGAATGGAGATAGCTTTCAGGTCAAGTGCCGAAATTCAAGGCGATATCCTACATTTGGTGGGCAAAACCGAACGCATGGCATCAACATCAGACTTCAAGAACGGAATGACCATCCACTTCAATCACGATCTGTTTCAGATCACTGAATTCATGCACGTAAAGCCAGGAAAAGGAGCGGCATTCGTGCGAACCAAGCTGAAAAGCATCAATACGGGAAAGGTCTTAGACCACACGTTTCCTTCTGGAACCAAGATAGAAGAGGTCCGCATCGAACGGCGCCCTTATCAGTTCTTGTACAAGGATGAGCAGGGTTACCATTTCATGCATTCAGAGACATTTGAGCAAACCTTTATCGACGAGAAGCTGATCAACGGCTACCCTTTTCTGAAGGACGGACAGGGAGTAGAGATCGTATTCCACGCAGATGAAGAGCGCGCGCTGTTTTGTGACTTACCTCCACGCGTAGAGCTCGAAGTGACCTACACAGAACCAGGAGTGAAGGGTGATACCGCGACCAATACATTGAAGCCCGCGAAAGTGGAAACGGGTGCTGAAATCCGCGTACCGCTTTTCATCAACGAAGGCGACAAGATTAAGGTGGATACCCGAGATGGTTCCTACTCTGAGCGCGTAAAATAAAATGAAACTATTCAAGGCCACCACGCTCGCCGAAGTGGCTGGTCTGATTGGCGCAAAGGCCATCGGAGCGGCGGACTTGCTTGTTACTGGCATCAATGAGATCCATGTGGTTACATCTGGGGACATCGCCTTTGTAGACCACCACAAATACTACGTAAAAACGCTTGCATCTGCGGCATCGGTGATCATCATCGACAAGGAAGTTGCTTGCCCTGAGGGCAAAGGCTTGCTGGTCCACCCCAATCCATTCGATGCCTTCAATGACCTCACGCAGCGCTTCCAGAAAGAAATCGAAGAAGCATCGGAGGCTGCACCGAACATCGATCCGAGTGCGGTGGTCATGCCAGGAGCTCACATAGGAAATTACGTGACCATTGGTGCAAACTCCGTCATCCATCCAGGGTCCGTCGTCTACGACCATTGTGTGATCGGAGCGAACGTGATCATCCATGCGAATGCAGTCATAGGAAGCGATGCGTTTTACTTCAAACGCAAGCCAAACCACCATGAAAAGCTTCGATCAGTAGGCCGAGTCGTGATCAAGGACGATGTTGAGATTGGCGCTGCTTGCACCATTGACCGTGGATCTACGGCCGACACGGTTATTGGAAAGGGCTCCAAACTGGACAACCAAGTGCATGTAGGTCATGACACACACATCGGTGAACGCTGTCTGTTCGCTGCGCAAGTGGGCATCGCGGGGTGTGTAGTGATTGGTGACGGCGTAGTGATGTGGGGACAAGTTGGCTGTGCCGCCAATGTCTCGATCGGCGACGGAACGGTTGTTTATGCCCAATCTGGCATTATTAAGTCCCTGGAAGCAGGGCAAACATACTTTGGCAGTCCAGCGATAGAAGCCAAGGTAAAGATGCGTGAGATCGCCTTGATCGCACAACTATCTCGCAAGAAGTAGATCAAAAGACCTACTTTTAAGCTGAACTTGGCGAATCATGCAAGAGATCAAAGGCAGATCAAATGTGAGGTCACTCAAAGACTTCAAACTGAGCACGCTCCTGGAGCTCACCAATGCCATCAATAATAACCTTCCCGAAGAACGACTGTTCGCCACGTTCGAGTATATACTCAAGGACCAACTCAACATTGGCAAAGCTGCGATCTATCTCCGGCAGGACAATGAGTGGAAGATTCCGTTGAAGTACGGCATCCACAAAGCCGACCTCATTCTCAACATTGAAGAAGAGTTGCGCGCCGTTTCTGACATTACCGTGTTAGATACTGGAGACGCTGGATCAAACCAAAGCTTTGACGTGGTCATCCCGATTTATCACCAATCGAGTCCGCTGGCCTATCTCTTTTTAGGAGATTTAGACGAAGAAGCCCGAGGCGCAAGCCCGATTATTAAGCATTTGAGTTTCATTCAGACCCTGGCCAACATTACTTCCGTAGCGGTGGAGAACAAACGCTTGGAGCGCGAGCACATCGAACAAGAGCGCGTAATGCAGGAGCTGCACCTCGCGAGTCAAATGCAAGAGATGCTCTTGCCCAAAGTGCTTCCCAATAACCAATTCCTGCAGGTAGCAGCCCACTATAAACCTCACCTTGAAGTTGGTGGTGACTTCTACGACATCATCCAAGTATCCGAAACGGAAACCGTCTTCTGCATGGCCGACGTTTCAGGAAAGGGAATGGCCGCCGCGATCATCATGGCGAATTTCCAAGCCAATTTGCGCGCCAATTTAAAGGTCGAGCGCGACCTGCAGCAGGTGATGACGAACCTGAATGACATCGTTTGGGACAATGCGATGGGCGAACGCTATATCACGTGCTTCCTCGCAAAATACAACCGCGAGACCCGCGCCTTGGAATACGTTAATGCTGCACACCCTGCTGGTGTATTGGTTCACAAAGGAAAGTCAATCGAACTAGGTCAAGGATGCGTGGGCATCGGCATGTTTGAAAAGATTCCTACCATGGTACAAGGAGTGGAAACGATTGTGCCGGGTACCCTCTTCCTTTGCTTCACGGATGGCATATCTGAAACGGAGAATGCCAAAGAGGAGCAGTTTCAGCAAAAAGAAATGATGAAAACCTTCTCGGCAGCAGAGCGCTTGAGCATCGAAGAGGTCAACGCATTCATCATACGGCAACTCGATGGCTTCAGAGGGAAAAACTCCTACAACGATGACGTGGCCTTAGTAAGCTGTCGCTTCGTCTGATTTGTCTTTGTGGTAGACCTCAATCGCTACTAAGATGGCGATGAATCCCCAAAAAGGAACGTTCGCTTTATCCAAGTCTAAATAGTTGTTGAGCACCCCGTGCACAATGTAGGTTACGAAACCTAAAAATGCCCCCATCAAAATCAGTCGCATCTCTCGCGATCGTGTATCATAGTAGACTACGATAAATTTATAAATGGATATAACGATGACCAATAAAAGGGTCACCAGTCCAAGCACACCCATTTCCGCCAAAGGACCGAAGTACTCACTGTGGGCATTTCCCAGATTGCCAAAATTGGTGCTGATGATGGTCAATTGAGACGAGTGTTGGTACGGCGCGTAGTAGAACTTATAGGTCCCCGGTCCGAAACCGAAAACAGGCCGCTCTTCAAACATCCTTAACGCCGCGCTCCAGCGATTGATGCGCTCGAGGTTACTGGCGTCTGTCGCAACATTAGAGATAGAACTGACGTGTTCGGAAAGGTCGTCGGATGAATCTTGGCGGTTTTTCTCCAGATACATCATCGCCTGCTCTTCAAAGGCAAAATATCCTCCTATGCTTCCCAAACCAATCAAGACGACGATCCACCAGCGCACCTTGATCTGAACCAAGATGAAAAGCAGCAGTACGCCTGCGAGACTTACCCACGCAGCACGGGTATATGAAAGAACAATAGCCAATGTCATGATAGCCATCAACACGCTCACCACAATCTTCGTATTGAGGCTGAGGTTCTTGCTCCACAGGTAAGCCCACATCAAGGGGTAGACCATGGCAAGGATAGCCCCGTAACTCGTATGGTCCTTAAAGAAAGGTTGCATCACCCAGTGCGCGGGTTTCTGGTCAAAATTGTGTGTAGAGTGGACGATGATCGTATAGATGGCAACCATGGTCAACGGCACGATGAACATCCATATGTAGCGACGGATATTGTCGGGATTGCGAAAGACCTGGGTGGCAATGAAATAGAACCCTACTACGTACCAGAGTTTGGAAAAGAAGAACTTGATCGAGACCAGCGGCTCTTCACTCGTAAAACAGGTAATCAGCGTCCAACTGAGGTAGATGCCGATCGCCAGCGTGAGTGGATGCCGCATTACCCGGCTGTCGAAATATCCATCGTGGAAGACCCGTAAGAAGAATACGAGCATGAGGCCGAAGATGAGCGGTTCGGTTGGAAGTGCCAGCCCAAATCCACCGCCGATGTCTTCAATGTTGATGGAGAACGGTGTGAGCAGAGTGATCAATAAGAACAGCCAATCCAACCGGAACAAGGCCACACCAATTACCGCTAATGCGATGGGTATACCCAAGAACCAGAACTGTTCGAAATAAATAAATCCGCCAAGCGCCGCGATAAAGGTGCCAGCGATCAGGTAAAGCAGCCGATGTTTTTGAGCTTCGGTCAAACCAGGATCAGGCCTCGGTCTTGAACTTCTTGACGTTCTCGATGGCGATGATGCCCAGTACCGTCAGCAAGAAAGCCGAAAGCGTACTGACCAACACAATCAACCAACGGATGGGATAGGCTTTCTTCTCGGCTGGCCACGCTCGGTTCACCACGAAACTGGTGGTCATCGATTCCTCTGCATCCGCTTTGGTTTCTTCGTATTTTGCTCTGAGCAAGGCCAAATGCTCACGCTCAAATTCAAGGTTTTCGGTCAGCGACAAGTATGCCGACCCGTATTCTGAGAAGATCTCCAATTTTTTCTCAAGTTCCAGTCGAACCTTGACATTGTCCTTTGAGATCGCATCGTAATAGGCTTTGGTCAACTGCTCTACTTCCACCTCGAAGTCTGTCAGACCGCGGCGACGAATTGCCGTGAGCGAGTCTTCCATGCCTTTCATGTACTCCTGCATCTGCTGGTATTCTTGCCCAATGATTCTGAGGCCCTGCAATGCGCGGTCGTGCTGCATACGGGTACGTACAAAATCTAAGCGTTGGGAAATGTCATTGGCGATCAGCGCAGCGGTGTCTTTGTTGTGATCCAGGACATCGATGCGGACGGAGTTGAACTCGGTGCGCTTAAAGGTGACGTTGTCTTGGTACTCTTTTACGGTATTGGTCAGGGCGAAGCGCTCGTCGTTATTGATGCCGTAGTGCTGCATCAAGTTGTACTTCTCTCGAATGTATCCTTCGATCTCATCAGAATTGAGGATCTGGAGCAATTGCTCCGCCTCTTCTTCCTCACCAAAGGCGTTGATGTCTTGCTTGCCACTAAAATCTTCCGCCATCAAGGATTTCGAAATTGAGTTGGTAGCAGCCGGAAAGAGAATAACGGTGGAAAGGAACTTTTCTTGAATCAGCAGCGAAACGACCGACGATACGACGGCAGCTGTGAATGAAATGATGATCAAAGGCTTGCGGTATCGCAAGAGAAACATGATCAGGTTGGTAGAATCAAAATTCTTCTGGTACTCCTTGTCTTGCATCACAGGTTGAATGGGTGTTTTTTGAAGTGGGCAAATGTAATGCATTGAAACGGAGAACCCACCTGTGTAGTGTGCAGTCAGTGACATCGACTATCCGTTCTTTGCTCCACGGCCTTGCCCAAAGGACGGGTCGCGTTGACAATTCATTCTACTTTTCCCTCCAAACGGCGAGGCCTTCCTTCAAGTCCACAACGACAAAAAGGAAAACAACCACGGACAATACAGCCGTAATCAGCAGACCGTAGAGGGGTAAGAAACCCATCAAACCGAGGATGACAATTGAGCTTAAGGTGAGCACCCATAGAAGCAAGGACCGCAGCACCCAGTTCTTGATCGGCAATCGGTACTTGCGCACGGCATATACTCCTTGACTCAAAGCCATGAATCCAAGGCTGACAAAGCTCGTCATGGCGGCCCCTTCAGATCCCATGGTCGGGATCAACCAAAAGTTGAGGGCCACATTCAACAGCACCGTCAAGAAGGCGACGCGGTTCAACCATTTCATGTCTCCATATGCCGTGATCAAGGTTCCGAATACATAGCCCACCGCAAGGAAAACAAAGGAGCCCATCAACCAAGTCAAGCTTTTGGCACTTTCATCGGCATGGCTGTGGTACAACAGGTCCATTATCCAATCCCCATAGAAATAAGTCAGGATGCACACTACGCCCGCCGGAGCAATGAGAAAACGAGCCGCCTGATCGATCAGCGGAGCGATCTCCGAACGAATGCCGTTTTGTTGAAGTAAACGTGCGAACATCGGCAGCAAAAGTCCTGCGTATAAAAAGGCAAAGCTGTTTCCCGCATCCAAGATTCTGAACGCTTGGGCATAGATACCCGCTTCCAGTGCTCCGTTGGGAGCCAATCGCTCGAGCATGATTCCGTCCAGTTTGTTGTACGCCGTCATCAAGAGGATGAGCAAGGCAAAGGGCCAGGTCTGCCTTGCCATAGCCGTGATGGAAGCCATGCTCAAATCGAGTTTCATCCAACGTTTTCCGGCTGGAGTCATCAAAATCGCCAAGACAATAGCAATGCTGTAAGCCGCGGTTTGAAAGAGCACGAATTGCTCGATCGAGAAGGCTTCACTCCCAAACCACAGGGCGTAGCCCACTCCAATCACAAGCAGCAATCGATCGGTTACGCTGAGGATACTGTCTCGAATAAATAGGTGCAATCCAGAGAGGTTCGCGCGGAACATCAGCAGAAACACGGAAAGCACGTGGTTGAGCATGAGCCAACCGATGAAGAACCAATACCTGCCCTCAAATCCCAAGACCAAAGCGACCAACACGGTAACCACCATGTAGATCACGCTCAATCCGAGTTTCATCGGAAGCAAGGTGGCCATGTTTTGCATGCCGGATTCCTCATCCTGCGCTACCTTGATCTTCTGGTAATTGTTGATTCCCAAGTCGAGCAAGACGTTGAAGAGAAAGGTGAAATTGAACATCGCGTAGAACAAACCGTACTCTTCGGCGCCTACCTCGTTCTGCACGCCTACTTCAATACCGAATAAGTAAAACGGCTTGACGAGCAGGTTGAGTGCTAGTAAAAAGATCAGGTTGAGGGAAAATTTTCGCTTGCTCTCCATCGTTGTAGATGCGAATTACGTCTAAAACGTAGAAACAAGCTTTACAATGCGATCAATCTTCTATCTGACCTTGACCCTCGGCCTTGGCTGTGTTTCCCTCAGCTGCGACAAGTGCCAAACCTCGCAACCCATCGACGACTGTATCTGCATTCAAATTTACGACCCCGTTTGTGGATGCGATGGCGTTACATACAGCAATTCCTGTCTTGCAAATTGTGCTGGTGTTCCGGAATACGAGCCCGGTGATTGCGGGAATTGAACGATTACTTCGGCGCCTTAATGTACAGGTATACCGCCAAGACTCCATAGAGCACGTTTGGTATCCATGCAGCGATTAAAGGATTCAAGCCAGCGTTGGTAGCATACACCGTGGAAACCTTCATGGCAAGAATATACGTCACCGCCAAGGCCAAACCGGCGGCAATGTGCGCACCGATCCCGCCACGCACCTTACGACTGCTCATAGACACACCGATCAGGGTCAGTATGTAGGTTGAAAAGGGAAGCGCATTGCGGGTGTGCTTTTCGATCAGGTAATACGGAATGTTGGGAGAGCCTTTGATCTGTTGTTCTTCGATGAATGCGTCCAATTCATTCACGTCCATGCGTTGGGTATCCTCCACCCTGCTGGCAAACTCATCCGGTGTAAACGCGAAGCTTGTGTCGAGACTTTTTCCTTCTCTTAAATGCTCGCCATTGTCTGTAAATGTTCGGATGTAATAATTCTCAAGGACCCAATGCTGGTCGGTCGTATCCCACTTGACGTAATTGGCAAAAATCTTTTTCTTCAATTTCACTCCTTCCCATTCTTCTAAGCTGAAACGATAGCCGACGTCGCTCTTCGAGTTGAATTTGTCGAAATAGATCATTTCGCCCGGCTTGATTTGCTTGTGTACCCCCTGGTTCAGCGTGCGGTGATAGGTGTGAATGTATTCCGACTCGAATTCCATCCGATCCCGATTGGCTTTAGGAACCAAGTAGTTGTTGAGGTAAAAGGAGCCGGCGGCTAAAATGGTGGCACTGATGAAATAGGGCCACATCAAACGATTGAAGCTTACGCCCCCACTCAAAATGGCGACGATCTCCGTTCGGTTGGCCAATTGTGAAGTGAAAAATATCACCGCAAGGAAGGTCAGCAGTGGACTGAAAAGGTTGCCGTAAAACAACACGAAGTTTTTGTAGTAATCCCACAGAACGGCTTTGAGTGGGGCCTTGGTGCGGATCAAGTCATCGATCTGCTCGCTGACGTCGAAAATGATGGCGATGGACATGATGAGCGCCAAGATGAATACGAAGGTCAGCAGGAAGCGCTTGATGATATAGAGGTCGAGTATCTTCACTCAGAGGCGTTGGGTGATTTTAGGAACGACGGAATCTTTCCACGATGCGAAATCTCCTGCTAAGATATGTTGTCTCGCCTGCGATACGAGATCCAAGTAAAATGCGAGGTTATGGATGCTGGTAATCTGCGGGCCAAGCATTTCCCCACTTGCAAATAGATGTCGCACGTAAGCCCGAGAATATGCCGAATCCACATAAGCTGTACCCTTCGGGTCGAGCGCGGAGAATTCCTGCTTCCACTTTTGGTTCTTGATGTTGAGGATGCCATCCCACGTATAAACCATTCCATGCCGTGCGTTCCGCGTGGGCATAACGCAGTCGAACATATCGATTCCCAAAGCAATGCATTCAAGAATGTTTTCTGGGGTACCCACCCCCATGAGGTAGCGGGGCTTGTCTTTGGGTAAAATGCCACATACCAATTCGGTAGATGCGTACATCATATCATGGGGCTCCCCCACTGAAAGTCCGCCGATGGCATTCCCTTCCCTCTCCATGCGCGCGATGAATTCGGCCGACTGTTTTCGCAAGTCGTGAAAGACGCTTCCTTGCACAATGGGAAAGAGCGTTTGGCTGTAACCGTATTTTCCTTCCGTTGCGTCAAAGTGATCGCAACAACGCTTCAACCAGCGGTGGGTGAGGTGCATGCTGTTCTCGGCGTAATCTTTTTCGCAAGGATAGGGAGGGCACTCATCAAACGCCATGATGATGTCGGCACCGATTTGACGCTGGACGTCCATCGCACTTTCGGGCGTAAAAAATTGTTTTGACCCGTCGATGTGCGATTGAAAGGTCACTCCTTCCTCCATGATCTTGCGATTTTGGGCGAGGCTATATACTTGATACCCGCCACTGTCGGTGAGGATCGGTTGATCCCAGCCCATGAAGCGATGCAGTCCACCGGCTTCCTCCAAAACATCCATGCCCGGGCGTAAATACAAGTGGTAGGTATTGCCAAGGATGATCTGCGCCTTGATGTCATCCTTCAATTCACGCTGATGCACCGTCTTTACCGAGGCTACTGTGCCCACCGGCATGAAGATGGGGGTTTGAATTTCACCGTGGTCGGTGGTAATCGTACCGGCACGCGCAGAGGACCCAGGATCCGTATGTTGAAGTTCGAATTTCACGGCTGCGAAGTTAAGTTGGGGATTCGGGATTGGAAATGGAGGATTTGGAATGATTGCTTCGGCAAGCAGAATCTAATATGAACCGTTCATCCTTAGATTGCGAAACAATACACTTTCCCCATTGCAAACCTCGCGTAGGTTACCACCTTTGTAGTCGTACATGGCAGACATCATCAAATTGCTTCCCGACTCGCTGGCCAATCAGATTGCGGCGGGTGAAGTGATCCAACGACCGGCTTCGGTCGTCAAGGAATTATTAGAAAACAGCGTTGACGCCGGCGCTTCGCATATCCAGTTGATCGTCAAAGAATCGGGGCGCAACCTGATTCAGGTGGTTGACGATGGCAAGGGCATGACCGAAGCAGATGCCCGCATGAGCCTTGAGCGGCACGCCACGTCGAAGATTGCTACCTCCGAGGACTTGTTCCATATCCGCACCATGGGTTTCCGAGGCGAAGCCCTTGCCAGTATTGCTGCGGTAGCGCAGTTAGAGATGAAGTCTCGATCGGAGAATCGAAAAGTCGGTACGCACTTGCTGATCGAAGCGTCGAAGCTGCGGTTTCAGGAAGCTTGTGCACAAGAACAAGGCTCTACGATCTCCGTAAAGAACTTATTCTTCAATGTTCCCGTCCGCCGCAAATTTTTGAAGAGCGACGCAGTAGAGATGCGCCACATCATCGACGAGTTCCAGCGGGTCGCCTTGGTGAATGAAGGCATTGAATTCAAGCTCTACCACAACGACCAACAGCTGTTTTTCCTTCCGAAGAGCAACTTGCGTCAACGGGTCACCCATGTTTTCGGAAAGAGCTACAACGAAAAAATCGTTCCGGTAGATGAAGAAACCGACCTGGTCAAGGTCCGCGGCTACATCGGAAAACCGGAGGCGGCTCGAAAGACCCGTGGTGAGCAATTTTTCTTTGTGAATGGGCGCTATTTCAAGAGCTCCTATTTCCATGCTGCCATTCAGCAGGCCTTTGACGGGCTGATTCCACCAAGGCATCACGCATCCTACTTCATCTATTTTGAAGTGGATCCCGAAAGCATCGATGTGAACATCCACCCGACCAAGACGGAGATCAAGTTTGAGGATGAACGCAGCATTTACGCCATCGTTCGGAGCGCTGTAAAGCGTTCGATTGGACAATACCACGTTTCCCCTTCCTTGGATTTCGACAAGGAGACTGCGTTTGACTACCTGCCGCCTAAGGAAGGAAGCCACATCCCCGAGCCTGGAATTACGGTTGATACCAATTTCAATCCTTTTACGCCGGAAAAAAGACAGCGTCAAACGGATTGGGAACGCGGTTCTAGCTTCCAGCACAAACAACCTTCGGCTGTAGGTTGGGAGCAACTTTACAAAGGACTGAACCAATCGTTGACCAATCCCGAGCAAGAATCAGACGAGCAGATCTTAGAGCTCGAAGGGGATGAGAACAATACCATCGTCAGACAGATCGGATTGAAGTACATCTTGGTGCAAAGCTCCGAAGGCATCTTCTTGATCCATCAGTACAGGGCGCACATGCGGGTCTTGTTCGAAGCCTTCGAACGAACCTTGACTACAGAGAAGAAAGCTTCCCAACAAAGCCTCTTCCCTACCACCCTTGAATTGAGCAAGCAAGATGCAAATCTCCTTGCCTCACTCACGCAACCGCTTACCAACATGGGATTCGAGATCGAGTCGTTTGGGGGTGATTCATTCATCGTTCGCGCTGTTCCAGCGGCTTGTACGGAGATCAATATCGAGGAAGTGATCGGTGGATTCATCGACGACCTGCGCAGGGACAAACCGACGGATGAGGGTGAATTAATGCAGCGTGTGATTCGCAGCATGGCGCAACAATCTGCCATCAAGTCAGGAAAGGCACTGAAGGCACAAGAAATGCTTGAACTCTTTCGCTCTCTCATGAGGTGCAGTGATCCTCAGCGAGATCTCAACGGCAGGCCTACTTTCGTTTTGATGAATGGAGGCATGCTAGATAAAATATTTGATTGATGCAGGTAGGAAGCGGTAGATGGAGCATGATGCCTCCGGTTGTAAAGAATCTTTTGATCATCAATGGTCTGATGTTCCTTGCAACATGGAGTTTCGAGACTTCCATAGGGCTCGACTTGAGGGATATGCTTGGATTGCACTATTTCCAAAGCGAGAAATTCAATCCTATCCAAGTGGTCACCTACATGTTCATGCACGGTGATATCTCCCACATCTTCTTCAATATGTTCGCCGTATGGATGTTTGGATCCGCGATAGAGAATGTCTGGGGAAGCAAACGCTTCTTGATTTACTATCTCCTCACTGGATTTGGTGCAGCATTCTTGCACTACGTAACGATCTACATCGATATCGCTCCGATCATTGCTCAAATGGACGCGTTCATCGTAGCTCCTATGGGCGGCGACGTTGTGGCTTTCACCGAGATCCATCCATGGGGCAACTACATCGACAAGTTCATGTTCCCCGAAATTTACGAACGCACGGTAAAGTTCATCTACGACACGGTTCCTGTATTGCGCATTCACCCGGATGACCCGGATGCACTCGGCAGTGCGTCCATTTTCTTTCAGCATTACTTGGAACACTACATGAACCTCCCCAATGTGGTCGGGGCTTCTGGATCTCTGTTTGGCATCCTACTCGCCTTCGGAATGATGTTCCCGAATGTCCGCTTGTTCCTGATTTTCCTCCCCATCCCCATCAAGGCAAAGTACTTGGTCATTGGCTATGGTTTGATGGAATTGGTGTCTGCTATCCAGAACAATCCTGGCGACAACGTCGCCCACTTTGCCCACCTTGGCGGCATGCTCTTCGGCTTTCTCATTATTAAATTTTGGGAACGAACCGGGGTGCGTTGGCGTTGATACTAGAATTATCGTCTTAATTTTAATGTGCGAATCCGTTCACAAGCATGCTTGAAGATCTAAAGCGACTTTTCAAAGGCAATAACTTCCTCGGTCAGATCATTTTGATCAATGCCGGTGTGTTTCTTATTGTCAACCTGGTCAGCAGCATCTTTCTCAAAGGAAACGAACGACTGATCCAAGAATGGATCGGACTCCCGGCTTTGCTGGGTGAAGCCATTACTGTTCCGTGGACCTTCTTTACGTATATGTTCTCCCACGGCAGTTTGTGGCATCTGATCTTCAACATGTACCTGCTCTTTTGGTTTGGAAGGATCTTCGGAAGCATGATGGGAGAGAAACGATTGATCGGACTCTACTTCCTTTCTGGCCTTGCAGGAGGACTCCTCTACTTCTTGGTCTTCAACGTGCTCTTCCTGGCCGGTGAACCCGTTGGTGGAATGATCCTCATCGGAGCTTCGGGCGCCATCATGGGCATTGTGATTGCCGCCGGTGCCCGTTTTCCAGATTATGTCCTGAATCTCTTTTTGCTTGGGGCCGTGCCATTGAAATACGTAGCGCTCGCCATCTTTATCATTTCCACCCTGCTCGATTTCAACGTGAATATGGGTGGCAAAATCGCACACATCGGAGGCGCGGCCATGGGGTATTTCTACGTGCGCGGATTGAACAATGGAAAGGACTACGCGATGGCGTTTATGGAGTGGATCGACAAGGCGCTCGACATGTTCAAGCAAAAGCCCAAGTTACGAATGGTGCCCAATGATCGCGGAAAATCTTCGTCCGGATCGTCCCAAAAGAAGTCAAGCAAGGCTGCTGCCTCAGGTGGACACAAGTCCGACGAGCATCAGGCAAAAACCGACGCCATTCTGGATAAGATCTCAAAGTCAGGATATGAAAATCTGACCCGAGAGGAAAAGGACTTTTTATTCAAGCTCAGCAATAAGCCCTGATGCGCCGGCGCTTGAACCTTCGAAGATCCATCAAGCGGCTGCTTCTATTCACGAACATTGGAGCAGCACTGGCGCTTTTCATCAGTGTATTTTCCCATCTCATTGACCCCAACACACTGCTGTGGCCCGCTTTTTTGGGTCTTTCCTTCTTACCCATCTTGCTGGTCAACGTTGTGTTCATCTTGTTCTGGCTATTTGCTAAGCCCAAACTTGGCTTCATCGGGTTGATCAGCATTGCGCTCTGTTGGAGTGGGGTGCGCAAACACCTCGTGCTTTGGCCAAGCCTCAGTGAAAACAATCCAAGCGATGTCAGCATCATGACCTTCAATGTTCGACTCTTTGACCTGTACAACTGGGGGGGGAACAAGGAAACCCGCAACGACATTTTTCGATACCTCGACGAAAAGAATCCTGACATCCTATGCTTTCAAGAATTCTTCAACACCAACGATCCGGCTTACTTCAATACGCTGGATACAATGGTTCAATTCCTGAGCGCTGAAAAGGTACATGATCACTATACGGCCGTGTTGCATTACGGCAAAAGCAAGTTTGGCATTGCCACCTTGAGTCGTTTTCCCATCATCTACCGAGGACATGTTCCCTTGGATACTGCCGCCAATAACGTGGCCATTTTTACCGACCTTAAGGTCAATGGCGATACGATAAGGGTATTCAACATCCATTTAGCCTCCGTCTATATTTCGGGCATAGAGAATGACCTGAGCAAGCACATAGAGACAAATGATCAAGATGGACAGATCAGGGATATCGAACTCATGACCAAAAAGCTTTCGGGTGGTTTCAAACGCAGGGCAAAGCAATCTCAAGTCATTCGTCGTTACATCGAGGCTTCGCCGCACCCTGTGATCGTCTGTGGCGACCTGAACGATACTCCAGGCAGTTATGCCTATGCCCATCTGAGTGAGGGCTTGATCGATGCTTTTGTCGCGCAGGGATTTGGAGCGGGCTCCACGTACATCGGCCTTTTTCCAGGACTTCGGATCGATTTCATGTTGCTTGATCCCAGCCTTTCGCTTACCTCATTTTCGACCGAAAGAGTTGCGCTTTCTGACCACCGTCCCTTGATCAGCACGCTCCATCAGGAATAATCCAAGAGACGGAACGTTTCTTCAACGTCCGTTTCCACTTACATTCGTTCCGTGCACATCGTTGTCAATACCCGGCTTCTTCTCCCGAACAAACTAGACGGCATCGGTTGGTTCAGCCACGAGGTGCTTTCACGCCTTACCCAAAACCTGCCCGATTGGAAGTTCACCTTTCTCTTCGACCGGTCGTTTGACCAGCGATTCATCTACGGCCCCAACGTTGAGGGCAAGGTGGTCTTCCCTCCCGCACGCCATCCTCTGCTTTACGAGTTGTATTTCCAACGCAGCATTCCCCATAAGCTCAAAGGCTTAAAGGCTGATCTGTTTTTCAGTCCTGACGGATTTCTCAGCACGCGCACCAATGTGAAGCAAGTCCCGGTAATCCACGACTTGAATTTCGAACATCGACCTGAGGACCTGCCGGTGGCCTATCGGAAGTATTACAGAAAATATTTTCCGCGTTTTGCGAAGAAGGCCAAGCACATCATCACGGTAAGTGATTATTCCGCCCAAGACATACACGCGACCTATGGCATCCCGATGGAAAAGATATCCGTTGCCCATAACGGATACAACGAAGCCTTTCACCCCATCTCGGAAGCAGACAAAGCACGCACCCGACAGGACCTTGCACAAGGCAAGCCCTACTTTATTTTTGTTGGGAATTTTTCCCACCGAAAAAACATCCATGGGATTATTCGATCCTTTGATCAGTATAGGAAAAAGGGTGGGAAACACCATTTGCTCTTGGTGGGAAATCCGCTTTGGCGCTACAGCGAAATGGATCAAGCATTGGAGCAAAGTCCGAACAGAAAAGACATTCATTTCACAGGCCGGCTTGAGGTCGACCGCTTAGTGAATGCGATGGGAGCAGCGGAAGCCCTGTTATTTCCATCCTATTTTGAAGGTTTCGGCATTCCTGTAGTCGAAGCCTTCGCCGCGGGTGTTCCTGTCATCACCAGCAACCGTACCTCTCTTCCCGAGGTGGCAGGTGATGGGGCCATTCTTTGTGATCCTGACGATCATGAAAAAATTTCATCTGCGATGAAGATTCTTGAAATCGATGAAAATCAACGACTTGATTTGATCAAAGGCGGAGAAATACAACTTTCTTCCTTTTCTTGGGAACAGACTGCGAACAAAGTGCAAGAGGCATTGTTCCATTGTCTGAATCGCGCTTGAAGTACCTCAAGACAACATTCAAAAAAATTCAAAGTGGTGGTTGATAGTATGTGCCCAATGCCTTCCTGGCTGAGGGCACATACGCTTTATAGACCTTGCTATTTCCAGGTCACATAGTCTTCCACGCTTTTGCGGTCCTTGCTCAAGGTTTTCAGTCCAGCGTACCTGCCTACGTAGATCCACCCCATGTGCAAATCATGCTCGTCCAACCCAAGCAAAGCATCGACCTCTGGTCGTCCCTTTGACGCCCCAGTACTCCAATACATGCCAATCTCTAAAGCATGGGCATGAAGATGGATGTTTTGAACCGCAGCTGCAACCGCCCATTCCTCCTCGTACCTCGGTACCCGCATCAGCGGGTCACGTCGGAGCACGATGGCAATGACCGCCGAAGACCGATCCGCGATCATCGTGAATTTCTTCGCCTTCATCTCCGTGTCGTCATTCTTTCCCTTGGCATTGTACAAGCCTTGGATCTGGGTCTTGGCCAGTTCATTTTTTGGTTCACCCATAAAAACCTGAAAACTCCACGGTTCGGTCACTTTATGCGTGGGAGCCCAACGCGCGGCCTCAAGCAAGGCATGGACCTCCTCCTTACTCACGGGATCTCCATTGAACTCTTTTGGAAAAACAGATCTACGCGACTCTATCCAAGCGAGTGAGTCTTCTGGGGTCATCATCATGATTCAATGGGTTTGAAAGTGCTCTTGTCGTATAATTGTGGCCAATGGTCTAAAACGAAAGCGAAAATATACGTGCACAAGCAGAGCCGCCGTTATTGCACCAGATTCTTATTTCAGGAATTATGGGGTGCTTCACCGGAGGGTTAGCTTGCAGCAAGTTCACTCTCCGGTTTTTTTATGCAAGAAATTGTCCTCCTTCTGGTCGCCTTTGGAGCTTCGATGCTCACCTTCTTTTCGGGCTTTGGATTGGGCACGATGCTCACCCCAGCCTTCATCCTGTTTTTCCCACCGGAGCTTGCCGTTGCAGCTACAGCCATCGTTCACTTCACCAACAACCTCTTCAAACTCGTCTTGATCGGGCGGCATACCGTCTGGTCCATTGCGTTGAAATTCGGCATTCCAGCCATCCTAGGTGCCTATGCAGGAGCACGCATCCTCAGCATGCTCAGTGCGAGTGATCAGGTCATTCATTTTCTTGGATTTGAAACGAGCGGACTCAACTTGGTATTGGGCGGATTGATCTTGATGTTTGCCTTGATGGAATTGCTCCCACGTTTGAAGGATTTCCAACTTAGCGCAAAGTGGTTGTTCCCCGGTGGTGTCATCAGTGGTTTTTTTGGTGGCCTCTCTGGGCATCAGGGAGCATTGCGCAGTGCCTTCTTGGTGAAGCTAAAGCTCTCCAAGGAACAATTCGTAGCCACGGGTGTGGTCATTGCGTGCATTGTGGACACGATACGCATCAGCACCTACGCCACCCATTTTGACATGGATCAAATCGCATCGATGCGCCCCTTGCTTATCATGGCAACCCTCGCGGCATTTGGAGGAGCGATGCTCGGCAAGTACTTGCTCAAAAAGATCACGATCGGACTCATTCAGAATATCGTGGGAATATTGATGATCATTATTTCCATCCTGTTATTTTTGGGATTGATCTGACCACCACGCACCATTTGTTGCCTTGACCGTTGATTTTTATGAAGCCCGCAGAATACGTTGTTCTCGTCTTTGTACTACTGATGCTCGCCGCGTTCTTCGGTGTGTACATCTGGTTTCAGGTCAAGCGTATCAAGCGCAACCGAGCCAAGCGCCAACAAGCAAAAGACGAAGAGTGACCATTTTTAAACCTTAAGGCATGCAGCACATCGATCTTAGACAGGAAATGGAACAGGCCCAGGTGGAATTTGATCAAAACAACCTACTCAGAGCCGCCAAAGCCATCCTCAATGTTGAGTTCAATTCGGAAAGCAACATCTCTTCCCGCATAGTAGAAGGAGGCAGAAGAGCATCTTCCAACGAAGCTTGGATTGCTCATTTGGATCCAAATCGTCGTTTTAACCTAGAAGCCATCGAGCGAATCTGCACCAAATTCAGGTTGCGCTTTCTTGAAAGTGATCTGTTCAAAGGGGATGTGCCCGCAGATGCTGTGCGAGAAGTGAAACGACTTGAATCGAGTTTAGGCGTGCAGTTTTCCGCTTTCAAGATCCTAGCACCTGCCGAGCGCTTCCATTTAAAAGACAGCACCAAGGACCCCATGCTCCTGGCCGAGCTTCCCAATGGTCAGTTCTACTACATCTTCCAATGGGGTGATGATATGAAATGGTACCAACATTTACTCAAGTACCCTTTCCGCCATATCGGAGCGCTTGCCGCATCCTCAAGCTTGATAGGTCTGATGATCGCTTTCCTCGTACCTTCACAGTTCGAAGCAATCCAGGCCGAGTTCTTTTTTCGCTTCTTCATGTTCAGCATGACCACATGCCTCATCATGACGCTCGCGATCATCTCGGCCATCATATATTCAAAGGACTTTAGTGAGAATGTTTGGAACAGTAAATTCATCCGGTAAATTGCGTCATGTATTGTTCACCTGTGCCATCTTGAGCATGGTTTTCATCCACGGCTGCAAGACAGACACATCTTCTGGCGACTGCTACTATGACAAGGCCGATACGATGGCTGAAGTGATGGACATTCGCCCCAATGAAGATGACCCAACCCACCTCGAGGTGATCTTAGATTTCAAGGCGAGTAAACTCGCCTTCGAAGACCAAGAGATGGGGCAACTCAAGGGGGTTGAAATCGACCAGGACTTCGTAGATCGAAACCGTATAAAGGTTGGAAACCAATACAGCGTCATCGTCAGCGAGATTACCAAAGGCGATTGTATTCCGCGCATTGTGAGCTTTCAACACGCACTCGACTGACCCCAAGCCTACAAGCAATTCGAATTCTGCCCCCAGAGCTGTACGAACCTCCATCAACATTCCCTTTCTTTGAATCCCGATGAGCGCCCAGATCGATATCGAAAAACTCCTCGCTGGAGATGTGCTGACCCTTTCGAAGGCCATTACACTGGTTGAAAGCACCCTGCCTGATCACCGGAAGGAAGCATTGCAGCTCATCGACTGCATCTACGCGCATCGCACGCCTTCCACGCGCATCGGCATCACTGGTATTCCGGGCGTTGGCAAAAGCACCTTTATCGAATCACTTGGACGCACGCTTTTGCAGGAAGGAAAGAAATTGGCCGTATTAGCCGTAGATCCTAGCAGCAACAAAAGCGGAGGAAGCATCCTGGGCGACAAGACGAGGATGGAAGAACTCAGCAGAGAACAAAATGCCTTCATCCGTCCGAGTCCAACCAGCGGCACCCTCGGAGGAGTAGCCGCCCGAACGAGGGAATCCATGCTCCTGTGCGAGGCTGCTGGATTCGACGCCATCATTGTGGAAACGGTCGGTGTAGGACAAAGTGAAACGGAGGTCATCAACATCACGGATTGCTTCTTGATGCTTGCCATGCCAGGAACAGGAGACGATTTGCAGGGCATCAAACGAGGCATCATGGAAGCAGCCGACATCATCGTGATCAACAAGGCAGATGGAAGCAATATAGATGCTGCGCGTAAGGCGAAAAAGCAGTTACAAATGGCGCTGCATCTCTTCCCTTCCTCTCCAAGCGGCTGGGAAACGCAAGTCTTGACCGCTTCAGGCTTGAATGATCAAGGAGTAATGGAGACGTGGCTCACGGTGAAACAAATGATGGATCACATGCAGCGCGAAGGACATTTTGAAGCCCGTCGACGGGAACAGCAAAGACGCGCTTTCGAGAAGCTGACAGAACTCAGCATCTTTGAGTACGTGATGCAAAAATTGGGGCGATCGGGCGATGTTAATGCGTTGATAGAGGAAGTAAACGCTGGAACCCTAAACGAATTTGCCGCATCGCTCCAGATCATCGACAAGTTGGGTCAACTCACCATGGACTAGGACCCTACTCTGGCCCTAAATTCCTTTTTCAATAAGCGAATGGCAACATCGGTCGGAAGTTTTTCGAGCGTGCCCGCCACCTCCAGTATCGCCTTAGAAAACGCCATTGAATCCGCGTCCTTATGCACCCGTTCTGCCGATGTGTTTAGGATATTGATCGTCTCTTCACGCGCCGCTTTCACACTTTCCCACCCTTCTGTGCTGACATACAATTGCTGCGCAAGGTTATGGTCGAATTCATCACGGATGATCTTCAAAACATCAGCTTGGAATTGCCGAGCACTCATGCCTGGTTTGTTCACACGAAAGACCAGTCGTTCTGGACTGATGCGCTCGAGGTAGAGGATCAGTCGCTCATAGGCCTGCAATTGCAACGGCATGTACTCCTTCCGCTTCTTTTCCGTCCACTCTCGCTCGTGCTCAAGGTTTCGCTGTCCGAAATACTGCTTCAACATGATGTATACTACCCCCACGACCGCCGCGCCCGTGGCGATGACAACCAAAATCAAGACAACTGCGCTCAATACTTCCATAAGGACAAAGATTGGAATTCTTCATGTTCGATTCGGTATCTACTCGAAATTGTGTACTAAGCGTTCAAAACTGTCCCGAACCCTCCCAAAGAACACTTCATTGTAAGCCGCTCAAATCTTTAGCTTTGCCCCACATTCTGTATAGATGAGCATACTCTCCGAACGCATAGAAAGGCTGGCAGAATCTGAGACGATCGCCATGTCTCAGCGCAGCCGTGATCTTAAGGCCCAAGGGCATGACGTGATCAACCTTAGTCTCGGGGAGCCGGACTTCAACACGCCTGACCCCATCAAAGAAGCTGGCATACAAGCCATTCGGGATAATTACAGCCACTACACACCTGTTCCAGGACTGTCCGAAGTCAGAGAGGCCATCGTGGAGAAACTTAGCCGTGACAATGGTCTGACCTATTCTGTAGACCAGATCGTCATTTCCACTGGAGCCAAGCAGAGCTTGATGAACGTCGTGCTCTGCCTGATCAATCCGGGAGATAAGGTGGTCGTCGCTGCACCGTATTGGGTTTCTTATGAGGCGATGGTGAAGTACGCCGAAGGCGATATGCACACCGTAAATGCTGGGGTAGACCAGAATTTTAAGATCACCCCAACGCAACTCGATGCTGCGCTGACGGACGATACCAAGCTCTTCATGTTCTCTTCGCCTTCTAATCCAACGGGAGGTGCCTATTCTGAGGATGAGCTTCGGGCGCTGGCGGAAGTGTTCAAGCGTTATCCGAACACCTTCATCATTTCCGATGAGATTTACGAGCACATTCGATTTGAAGGAGAGCATTTCAGCCTGGCGAAAGTGCCTGAGCTGTTTGATCGCGTAATCGTAGTCAACGGCGTATCAAAATCCTTTGCCATGACCGGTTGGAGAATCGGATACATCGCAGCCAACCTGACCATTGCCAAAGCTTGCACGAAGATGCAAGGCCAATTCACCAGCGGGGCATCCGCCATCAGCCAAATGGCGAGCAAGGAAGCCATGCATTCAGATCCAACAGAGCTCAAAGCAATGGTACAAGCCTTTGCCGAGCGTCGTGAGATCATGATCGACGGACTTTCTAAGATTCCAGGTTTCATTTGCAATCGACCGGAAGGCGCTTTCTACCTCTTTCCGAAGGTGTCTGAATTATTTGGGAAGACCTTCAATGGAACAGTAATCGCAAATGCCACCGACCTTTGCATGTACTTGATCAATGAGGCCCACGTAGCTACCGTTCCTGGATCGGCATTTGGCGCCGATGAGTACATTCGATTGAGCTACGCCGCGAGCGAAGAAGAATTAAAAACAGCACTCAGCCGAATTCATTCGGCCATAGAGCAGCTCCAGTAATGGAAAAGAACAAGATCCTAAACGCAATTGGACAATTTCAAGGACAGAAGATCCTAGTGATCGGAGACGTCATCTTGGATGCTTACTACCGTGGAGATGTGGCGCGCATTTCTCCCGAAGCGCCTGTGCCAATCGTAGAATTAAAACACAAAGAATACCGCCTCGGCGGTGCCGCAAACGTAGCCCTAAACGCCAAAGACCTTGGCGCCACATGCATCATGTGCTCCACCCTGGGCGAAGACCAAACGGCATCCAAAGTGATGAAGTTGTTCAAGCAAGAGGGACTCAATACCGAAGGCCTGATTCAGAGCGATCGGCGGATGACGTCGGTAAAAACCCGCGTCATCAGTGGATACAACCAAATGCTGCGGATCGATGAAGAGATCAATGAACCCCTTTCGCCAGAAGATGAAAGGATCTTGTTCGATCGCATCAAGGCAGTCATCGATTTAGAGAAGCCAAATGCCATCATCTTCGAAGATTACGACAAAGGCGTGATCAGTGAACACCTTGCGCAAGAGGTCATCGCCATTGCAAAGCAAAAAGGCATCATCGTAACCGTGGATCCTAAGCGCAAGAATTTCTTCGCCTACAAGGGTGCTACCATGTTCAAACCCAATTTAAAGGAGCTGCGCGACGGGCTTAATTGGCCAACGATGAGCACTTCAGATGAAGACCTCAAACAGGCCTTCACAATGCTTCAGGAACGCATGCCCGTTGACATCGCCTTCTTTACCCTGTCTGCTGATGGCGTCTTCATAACCGACGGCGTGCGTGCCGATCGTTTGCCCGCGTTCAAGCGGAACATCGCAGACGTTTCGGGCGCTGGAGACACGGTGATTGCTACTGCAACTTGCGCACTCGTAGCGGGATTGGATTTGGATGAAATTGCGTTCACTTCAAACTTAGCTGCCGGTTGGGTCTGTCAATTTCCGGGTGTCGTTTCGATCACTTCAGAAGCCTTGACCAACGAAGTAAACAAACACCTCTAACGTGGATATTCGTTCCGTCCGAGAACAGATCAACCTGATCATTTACAGCAGTAAGACAAAGAACTTGCGACGCCTCAAGCTCGTGAGCATCTTCATCTCTCTGATTGCAATCAGCAGTTTGTTCTATTACCACGGTTTTGCGCACGATGCAGTGACGAGCACTTTACTGCAGCGCATTGTTGAGGTTTCTTTCGCGTTCTATGTCATTCACTACTTGGCCAAGGTCTTCTACGATTTTGATCCACGCCAATTCATGCGCGAAAATTGGTTCGAAGGAATCATGGTCCTCCTGCTTTTGCTGGAAGGGATAAGCTTTAACCTCTTCGACACCCTTATTCTCCAAACCGTTTTCAAGTCATTCGGATTGGACAGCTTGGCGGCCTTGAGTGTGGTCTTTCTGCAGTTTTACCTCTTTATTGTGGTCATATTAGAGCTCAGCGACAACACCAACCTGATCTCCAACATCAAGCTTCACCCTTCTACCATCTTCATCGCCTCTTTCCTTGTGATTGGAGGAGTGGGCACCATATTGCTCATGTTGCCTGAAATGACTGTGGCCGATGGTTCTATGGGCTTCGTGGATGCGATGTTCACCTCGGTTAGCGCCACGTGCGTTACGGGTTTGATCGTCGTGGACACCGCGACCTTCTTTACATACAAGGGTCACATGGTGGTCATGTTGTTGATGAAATTGGGAGGGTTGAACATTGTGTCTTTCGCTTACCTCGCGGCCTTTTTGAACCGCGCTGGTATTGGAATGAAGCAAGATGACATCATCGAAGATTTCATCACGAAGGATGCCTTTTTCAATGCAAAGGGAATGCTCATCCGCGTATTCACATTGAGTGTGGTCATCGAGGTGATTGGTGGACTTTTGATCTATATCCTGATCACCCCAGACATGCCTTTCGAGAGCGAGGGAGACAAACTGTTTTTTGGAATCTTTCATTCTATCTCTGCTTTCAACAACGGTGGATTCTCTACCGTAACTGATGGCTTTTACGCCCCCTTCATTCGCAGCGCTTATTTGATGCACTTAGTCGTGGCCTTGCTCATCCTCTTGGGCGCATTTGGCTTTACTGTCATGTTTGACCTCTTCACCCCGAGCAAGATGCGCGACCGATTGAAGCACCCGTGGAAGCGTCCTAACATGAGTACCATTCTTGCAGTTCGCACGCACATGATCCTCATCGGAGTGGCCGTTGCCCTTTATCTTTTGGCAGAATGGGGAGGCTCTCTGGCCAAACACAACTTCGTAGAGAAGACGATCATCGCCCTTTTCCAAAGCGTTTCGGTGCGCTCTGCTGGCTTCAATACGGCGGATATCTTCAGCCTGAGCACGGCGACGATCTTCATGTTAATCTTTATGATGTTCATTGGTGGAAACACCTTCTCGACCGCGGGCGGAATCAAGACTTCTACGTTTGCCTTGATCTGCATCAATACTTGGTCGATCATTCGTGGTAAGAAAAAAGTTGAAGTCCTGGGAAGAACCATACCGAATGACGACATGCTCAAGGCGTTTACCGTGCTGGTAACCTTCAGTGCGGGAATGTTGTTTTGCATCTATGCGCTTTGCATTACGGAAAAACACATCCTCGACATGCCCGATCGCGGACTGGTCGATTTGATCTTTGAAGAGGTTTCTGCCTTCTCCACGTGCGGATTGAGCACGGGCATTACGGGAATGCTCAGCGATAGCGGCAAGGTGATCCTTTCTATATCCATGTTCATCGGTCGATTGGGAACATTATCCATCATATTCGCGTTTTCTAGGAAGATCATCAGTACAAACTACTCATACCCTGAGGAACATTTAATGGTAGGCTAATGGCGGAGAACGCAGCGGAAAAGGTTAAACCTTACAGTCAAGAAGGCAGCAAGAAGGAACAAATCGCCCAGATGTTTGACAACATATCTGGCAACTACGATTTGCTGAACCACCTGCTGAGCATGAACATTGACAAAGCTTGGAGACGGAAAGCGGTCAAGCTCCTTCGACCCTATCAACCGAAGGTTTTACTGGACGTCGCAACGGGAACGGGAGATTTCGCCGTTGAATTGATGGCTTTGAATCCGAATTCGATCAAGGGTATTGACATTTCCGCGGGCATGCTGGAGGTAGGAAAGCAAAAGATGGTCAAGCGAAAATTAGCCGACGTCATCGATCTTCAGCTGGCCGATGCAGAGCATTTACCCTTTGAAGACGAGCACTTCGACGGCATTACCGTAGCCTTTGGTGTCCGTAATTTCGAAAACCTCGTGGCCGGATTGACGGACATGCGCCGGGTATTGAAAAGGGGCTTTCCATTGGCGATCCTCGAATTCTCAAAGCCGAGGTCGTTTCCGATGAAGCAGATCTATAATTTCTACTTCAAGTTCATCTTACCGACCATCGGTAAAATCGTTTCCAAGGATAGTCGGGCGTATACGTATCTACCCGAGTCTGTGAACGCATTTCCAGAAGGGGGTGATTTCATCAAGATCATGCAAGAAGTGGGGTATTCAAACATCCGAGAGCACCGGTTGACCTTCGGAATTGCCACGATCTATCTGGCTGAGAAATAAAAGTTGACCACGATTCGTTTTTCTTTGCACTGAATGCGCCTCTTTCCCTTCATAGGAACCGTTGTCATGTTCGTGCTGCTAAGCAATGCATCGATTGCCCAGCGCGACCTTCCCGAGAATTTGCCCAAATTCGACGCGAAGCGACTGCATTTTGGATTCCAGCTCGGATTGAGCAGCAACGGATTTGCACTCCGACAGGACTTGTCAAAAAACGATTCATTGATAGGCTTAGAATACGGATCTCAACCTGGCTTCATCATTCACGTTGTGAGCGAACTGCACATGGGACCAAATTTCGGCCTGCGCTTTACCCCAGGCATCGCCTTTGCTGCTCGAGACCTCAGATACAGCTACATTACCGCTACTGGACCCACGGCGGTGCCCTTGGTCCGCACGATTGAATCAACCTTTATCGATGTCCCTTTGCACCTGAAGTTTCGTTCGGCCAGGGTCAACAATTTTGCTCAATACGTATACGCAGGCTTCAATTACAGCATCGACCTTGCCTCGCAACAGTTTGTCGACAATCAAGTGGATGAAAAGGGGCAGTATGTGGTCAAGCTCAAGCGGAACAATTACATGGCGGAAATCGGGGTCGGATTCGACTTCTTTCTTGAATACTTCAAATTCAGTCCCGAATTACGCTTCAGTTACGGGGTAAACAACGTCATTGTGCAAGACAACACCGTCTACTCGACACCCATCGAGGCCTTGCACTCGCGCATATTCGTGCTTTCATTTAATTTCGAAGGCTGACCCTACCGCGTCCAGGCATACATCAAAATCCCCGCTGCCATAGAGGCATTCAACGATTCAGCACCCGAAATTCCTGGAATGGACCTTTTTTCCGTGGCCAAGGAAATGATCTCCGGACGGATGCCGTGCGCCTCACTGCCGATGATCAATGCACCGGGAACGGCTTGATCTAAATCGGCGATAGGATCTGCATCCATGACCGTTGCGATCACATGAAGCGATGGATTGTGTTCCTTTAATTGCCCAATACATACAGCGAGGTCCTGCCTATACGTCTCCACGCGAAACAGGCTCCCCATGGTAGACTGAACCGCTTTGGGGTTGAAGACATCCACACAATTCTCGGATAAGATCACCTTGCGGATCCCAAACCAATCTGCAGTGCGAAGAATGGTTCCAAGGTTTCCAGGATCCGAAATATCATCCAAGATGAGCAAGCGCTCATCCATATGTACTGATGGATCGAACGATTTCTCTTCCGGAATACGAAGAATGGCCATGGCAGGAGATGGAGAGCTCAGGGCCGTCATCTGCTGCATATCTTTTTGACTTACTTCGATGGGACGGTAAGTTGCTGCGGATTGAACCTCGACTCCCTCTAGTGCATACACCCTTTCAACCTGCCAGCCTGAGGCCATCGCTTCTTCGACGCCTTTCACTCCTTCCACTATAAATTGACCTGCCAATTTTCTACCCTTCTTGCGATGCAGGGACCTTACGTGCTTTATTTCGTTCTTAGAGATCAACGACGATTTAGATTAGCCTTAGCTTTGAGCCAAAGATAAGCGGCCTTTCATGAGGATCAGATCCGTATTTCTCTTCTTACTCATCACCCAGCTGATCGTTCAGTCGTGCAGGCCTGCAAGGCACATCGAAGAGGGCAAATACATCGTTTCGCGCACGCGTGTCCAAGTGAACAAGCAAAGCGACATCCGCTATGAAGCTGCTATCGAAAACTTGGAATCCTCTATCAAGCAAAAGCCTTATAGACGTTGGTTCGGAGTGGTTCCTTTCAATGTGTCAGTGTGGAATTTCACGTACAAGCGCAACCAAGAAAAGCGCTTCATCTCCTACTTAAAAGAGACCATTGGCGAAGCGCCGCCCGTTTTCGAACCCTTTCTCCTCAAAAAATCGCTCGAACAAATGGAAGCGACGCTGCGCAACAATGGATACTTCGAGGGAGAAGTCAGGGCAGAAATAGATACGAATAGAAGGCGGGTCAAACTCAATTTCTACGTTGAAAGCGGAGAAGCCTACACCATGCACTCCGTTGGGTACGCCTTTGAGGATACGGCGATCGCGAAAGAATTCAGGGACGGATTTAAGGGCAGTTTCAAGCGCGGTGCCAGATTTGATTCCGAAGTATTTGAAAAAGAGCGAGAGCGGCTGACGAATATGATGAAGAATCGGGGTTACTTCACGTTTGAGAAGATCCACGTCATCTTTGATGTAGACACTAATTTACCCGGCAGAAAATTCGATGTAACCGTCCGTTTGCGCAACCTTCGACTCACGCAGAATAATGGGGTGAAGGATACCATCATTCAGCGTTCGCATCAAATTCACTCCTTGCGTTCGATTTCCATCAACGAAAATTACAATGCATCCTCCAAGCGGTCCACTGCCCTCGACACGGTGAACTACGCTGACATGCTATTCTTATACAAGGAAAAGCTGATCGTCCGACCTTCCCGCCTTAAGCGCAATATCTTTATAAAACCAGGAGACGTCTATTCGCTCGATCGCACCAAATACACCTATGATCGACTGAATGCCTTGGGCAACTTCCGATTCATCGACATGCGTTATTCTCCTTTGAGCTCAGACTCGAACGGAGCAGAACTAGACCTGCTGATCAATCTCACCAAGTCTCCACGTCAGTCGTTTAGTATCCAAACTACTGGCACGCACCGCTCGGGCAACTTGGGTGTATTCGCGAGTTTGGACTACCGCAATCGGAATTTGTTTCGCGGGGCAGAGCAGCTCGATTGGAGCATTTACGGAGGACTAGAATCACAGCGTACCAATGGTACACAGGGTGATGTATCCAACGAAGTAATCGAAAATGTAAAGCTGTTCAACACTTACGAATTTGGAGCGCGCGTGGGATTCACGGTGCCTGATTTTCTGTTTCGGTTATCACGGAAGGAAATGCCGTGGGCAAAAGAACCCAAGACCAACATAAGCGCGTCCATCGACCGGCAGTTCAGACCCCAATATGACCGCACATTGCTCAACACCAACTACCGGTACACGATGCGTTTGCGCGAAAAGGATCAATTGGCCATTTCACCGGTAGACCTAAGCGTCATCTCCCTTTCCAAGGACTCCATTTTTGAACGTCAACTTCAATTGACAAACAATGCCTTGCTCATCAACAGTTACAATGACCACATCATCGCTGCTGGAAAGATTTCCTATTCCAATACGACGAAGGATGAGAATTTGACGAAGAATTACCATTACTACACCTTCAATTTCGAAACTTCGGGCAATTTACTGCGCGCCTTGGGCAAGCCTTTGGGATTGGATTACGACCCAGAGCGCAACTCCTACCTGATCGGAAACATTGCGTTTTCACAATACGTCAAACTGGACGCCAATTTTGTCAAGTATTTTATACTGAACGAACACAGTAAAATGGTCTACCGTCTATTCGGGGGTATCGGCGTACCGCTTACCAACCTGAACGTCATTCCATTTGAACGCAGTTTCTTCGCTGGAGGTTCGAATGACATGCGCGCATGGAGGGCAAGGGCATTGGGTCCCGGTGGATTATCCGAAACGGAAACCTACGGCATTGACCAGGTCGGTGCGGTGCAATTGGAAATCAGTGCAGAATACCGATTCCCCATCGTGAATATTATCGAAGGCGCATTGTTCATGGATGTCGGCAACATCTGGTTGGTAAAAAAGGATCCCGAACGACCGAATGCTGAATTTAATCCCACTCGATTCTACAAGGAAATTGCCATTGCTCCTGGCGCAGGGATTCGATTGGATTTCACCTTTTTCGTGCTTCGTCTCGACGCGGGTCTGCAACTCAAAGACCCGCAATTGCCGGTAGGGGAACGCTGGTTGTTTGAAGGGAAGGAAGAGACCCTCACCTTGCGCAAAGCAGCCAACCTCGTGCGGCTCTCCGATGGATTTACAGAAGTCAAAGAATGGAACAGTGCATATCGGCCACAGGTCACCTTCAACCTCGGAATTCTGTACCCTTTCTGACATTATGAAGTCAAAAATATTGGTATAGCTTTGCACCATCCAAAGGACTCAGCATGGGATGGTTTAAACGCATGACCGAGGGTATTCGCACCCCGACGAAGGAGAAGAAGGAAACGCCTGAGGGCTTGTGGTACAAATGCCGACAGTGCAACCACGTCGTAAGTTCTGATGAACACGCCCAGTCGTCTTGGGTTTGCGAGAACTGTGCTTACCACGAGCGCATTGGTTCTCATCAGTACTTCCAGGTCATCTTCGACAACAATCGCTTTACGGAGATCAATCCTCATATGGTATCGGGTGATCCCCTATCGTTTGAGGACACCAAAAAGTACGCTGACCGACTACGCGGTTCGATCCGCAAGACGGGCTTGCACGATGCGGTTCGCACCGCCTCTGGAAACTTGCACCGTAAGAAAGTTGTGGTGGCTTGCATGGATTTCAGTTTCATCGGAGGAAGCATGGGTTCCGTGGTTGGCGAAAAGATTGCGCGTGCCATTGATTATGCCATCGAACACAATTCGCCGTTTATTATGATTAGCAAAAGTGGCGGAGCGAGGATGATGGAAGCTGCCTTTTCTTTGATGCAGATGGCCAAAACCAGCGCTAAGCTCACCCAACTGAGCGCAAAGAAATTGCCGTATATCTCCATCCTTACAGACCCTACCACAGGCGGTGTAACCGCTTCTTTCGCCATGTTGGGAGACATCAATATAGCGGAGCCAGGAGCGCTCATTGGATTTGCTGGACCTCGGGTTGTTAAAGAGACCATTGGAAAGGACCTTCCAGAAGGCTTTCAAACGGCGGAGTTTGTGCTAGAACACGGATTTCTCGATTTCATCGTGGCCCGCAAGGATTTGCGTGAACGACTTAACCAATTCATCACACTGATTAAAAATTAAATAAGTGATTGAAGCAGAGATGGAAATTCCTATCTTTGCGCCCCTTATTTAAGAAAAGTTATAAGCTGAAGCATGTATTTGACAAGCGAAAAGAAACAAGAGATTTTTGAGAAGCACGGTAAAAGTGCTTCTAACTCAGGATCAGCCGAAGGGCAGATCGCGTTATTCACATATCGAATTGCGCACCTTACGGAGCACTTGAAAGAGAACCGAAAGGACTTCAACACACAGACAGCACTTATCCGCTTGGTTGGTAAGCGCAGGAGTCTTCTTAACTACCTCAAGAGCAAAGACATTGAGCGTTACAGAAGCATCATCAAGGAATTGAACCTGAGGAAGTAATCCTCATCAAGACAAAGGAAAAAGGCAATGAACATTGCCTTTTTTCATATTTACACTTATCGTTATTGTATTATGTTAATCGGAACCACAAAAACAATCACCGGAACAAACGGTGATCAAATTCAGATCGAGACCGGTAAGCTTGCGAAGCAGGCGGATGGCTCAGTCGTGGTCAAGCAAGGAGGAACCATGTTGCTTGCCGCAGTTGTATCAAACAAAGAAGCTAAAACAGGAGTGGACTTCCTTCCACTGACTGTAGACTACAGAGAGAAATACGCTTCGGCGGGAAAATTCCCCGGCGGTTTCTTCAAAAGAGAAGCACGTCCTTCAGACGGCGAAGTACTCACCATGCGACTGATCGACCGCGCGCTGCGTCCGCTCTTTCCTAGCGACTACCATGCCGACACGCAAGTGATGATCAGTTTGATCTCATCAGACAAGAAAACACAACCAGACGCCCTAGCATGTCTAGCGGCTTCGGCTGCCATCGCCGTTTCTGATCTTCCATTTGCTGGACCAGTATCAGAGGTTCGCGTAGGTCGTATCGACGGCAAATTCGTCATCAATCCAACCTTCGAGCAAATGCCCGATTGTGATATGGACATCATGGTAGCCGCTACCATCGATAACATCATGATGGTGGAAGGTGAAATGGCTGAAGTTAGTGAAGCGGATATGTTGGAAGCGATCAAAGTCGCCCACCAAGAAATCAAGCTACACTGCCAAGCCCAATTGGACCTAGCTGCTGAAATTGAAAAGTCTAAGGTTAAGCGCGAATACTCGCACGAAACAAACGACGCAGAACTTGAAGCAAGCGTACATGCATTTTGTTTTGACAAGTGCTATGCCATTGCCACTTCAGCAAGCGCCAAGCAAGATCGCTCAGATGCGTTTAAGGCTTTATCTGCTGAATTCCTTGCAACTCTTCCTGAAGAAGAGCAGCCTGCAAAAGCTGAACTCGTTGGAAAATACTTCCACGATGTGGAGAAGAAAGCGATGCGTAAAATGATCCTCGACGAAGGAAAGCGATTAGATGGTCGTAAGACCGATGAGATTCGCCCCATCTGGTGTGAGGTCGATTACCTTCCAGGAACACATGGCTCGGCAATCTTCACACGAGGTGAGACGCAGTCATTGACAACCATCACCCTCGGAACCAAGCTCGACGAGCAAATGATCGACAGTGCTTTGATGAGAGGCAGCGAGAAATTCCTGTTGCATTACAACTTCCCTCCATTCTCTACCGGTGAGGCGCGTCCAATCCGCGGCATATCTCGTCGAGAGGTTGGTCATGGTAACCTAGCACTTCGTGCCCTGAGGGGAATGCTTCCAAACGCTGAGATCAATCCTTACACGATCCGTATCGTAAGTGATATTCTTGAATCAAACGGTTCGTCTTCAATGGCGACGGTTTGTGCTGGAACATTGGGCCTTATGGACGCCGGTGTGAAGATCAAGCGGCCTGTAAGTGGTATCGCTATGGGACTTATCATGGGAGAAGATGGCAAGTATGCTGTGCTTTCAGACATCTTGGGTGATGAGGATCACTTAGGCGATATGGACTTTAAAGTGACAGGAACCTCTAATGGCATCACTGCTTGTCAAATGGACATCAAGGTAGATGGGCTTGCATATGAAGTATTGGAGAAAGCGTTGAATCAGGCAAAAGAAGGCCGCGCACACATCCTAGCTGAAATGATGAAGACCATGAGCGAACCTCGTGAGGATTACAAACCACACGTTCCACGCATTGAGACCATCTTCATCGACAAAGAACAGATTGGAGCGGTTATCGGACCAGGCGGTAAAGTGATCCAAGAGATCCAAGCCAAGACAGAGACTACCATCTCTATCACAGAGGAAGACAACAAAGGCATGGTTCAGATCGCATGCGACAACAAAGAAGGAATGGACAAGGCCATGGCCTGGATCAAGGGCATCGTTGCGAAGCCAGAACCAGGCACCATCTACATGGGTAAGGTGAAGAACCTCGCTGCATTCGGCGCTTTCGTTGAGATCCTTCCAGGTAAGGATGGCTTGCTCCATATCTCAGAGATTGACTGGACGCGTGTAGAGAATGTTGAAGATGTATTGAAGGTCGGACAAGAGATCGAGGTTAAACTCATCGAAATCGATGAAAAGACCGGAAAATTACGCCTCTCTAGAAAGGCATTGATTCCACGACCAGAGCGCGATCCAGCGGAGTAATTCGCTGATTTACATAACTGTGTTAACAGGCCGGTATTTAAAAGTCTAAATACCGGCTTCTTTTTTACCGTGCGGTTGGGTTTCCTTTATCAAGCGAAAAATCCAACCTATGCGCCAATTAAAGATAACGCAGCAGATCACCAACCGTGAGACTGCCTCCCTGGACAAGTATCTTACTGAGATAGGTCGTGAAGACCTCATCACAGCAGAGCAAGAAGTAGAACTGGCACGCCGTATCAAAGACGGCGACCAAGCTGCCCTTGCCAAGATGGTACGTGCCAACTTGCGTTTTGTAGTCTCGGTTTCGAAACAATATCAAAACCAAGGACTCAGCCTACCTGACTTGATCAACGAAGGAAACCTCGGACTGATCAAGGCCGCAAAGCGCTTTGATGAGACACGCGGCTTCAAGTTTATCTCCTACGCCGTGTGGTGGATTCGCCAGAGTATCCTTCAGGCGCTCGCAGAGCAAGCTAGGATCGTTCGACTGCCCTTGAACAAGATTGGCAACATCAACAAGATCAATCGCGCCTACGCTGCTTTAGAACAAGTGTATGAGCGGGAGCCAACGGTTCATGAGATTGCCCATGAACTCGAAATGGCCGAAGGTGATATCCGCCAGAACATTAAGAACAACCGCCGACATGTATCCATGGACGCTCCAATTCTTGGAGCTGAGGATGACGATCGGAACATGTATGATCTCATGCAGGGGGAAACCGATCACAATCCGGAAACCACACTGCTGAATGAATCACTCCGACGAGAAATTGAGCGCTCACTCGCTACGCTCTCAGAAAGAGAAAGTGACGTGATTCGACTCTATTTCGGACTCACTGGCAAGCATCCAATGACCTTGGAAGAGATCGGTGAAGAATTTGATCTTACCCGTGAACGCGTGCGTCAGATCAAGGAAAAAGCTATTCGCCGCCTACGACACACATCGCGCAGCAAGTTGTTGAAGGATTATTTAGGTTAAACACCACATTTGCTTCGGGAAAGCATTCGTGGCAGTATTTGAGAAGCGCAGTTTTCGACTGCGCTTCCGCGTTTATCGTCGTCACTACCTCGAGATCAACCCGTTCTCTTCCCTACTCCTTGATGAACTCCACCCTTCTGTTCTGAGCCCTGCCCTCTTCCGTATCATTCGGAGCAATCGGCTCTGACTCTCCTTTTGGAACTACCTTGATCTGGGCATCCTCAATGCCTGCCATCTCCAGATGGTAGAGGACGTTAGAGATCCTCAGGATAGAAACCCTATGGTTTACACTGTCCGTTCCGATAGCATCGGTGTGACCCTCGAGTGTCAAGGTCATGTCAGGATTCTTCTTCAACAGCGGGATGACGACTTCGTAGATGTAATCAATCTGGTATTCGGTCAGCAAGAACTCGTTGAAGTCAAAATGCATGTCCCAGCCTTTCTGGGTTTCCTCTACCTGGGCAATGCCACTCTTCAGCCTGTAGTCGGACTCGTCCAAAACAGCTGTTGCGGCAGTAGGCTTAGCCTCACTTTCCACTTTTGCTTCCTCAAAGACCGTCTTCGTGACCTTATCTAAATTGACATCCACTGTCGCGCCTTTACCATCTTTAGGTGGCGTAAGGGCGAAGCCATCCCCTTCTTCTTCGGTAGAACCTTTCTCCTCTTGGGATGGCGCTTCACCCGTTCCAGTGAGGCTGATGATCAAATTACCGTCTCCTTCGTCGAGGCGTGGACGGAACACAAAGTCGTCACCCAATCGAGTCAGTCTTCGCTTTTCATCTTTCAGCAATGCGTAGACTGTAGCTCCTTCAACGCTGAAGGATTCATCTCCTACATTGATCAAGTACGTCTCTTCGCCAGAGAGTTTATCGACATAGAAAGTACCGCCTTCGTAAATGGCTGAATGTGCAATGGCATTGCCTCGCTTGTCCGTGACGGTAATGTCGGTCCCCAGGTCGGGTTGATACCTAGAATCAAATTGGAAACGGTCGTATCGTGCAATGCGCTCGTCTTCGGTCATTGAAGCATAAGGCTCCGGCAAGGCAGGGTATTTAATTCGTTCCGTCCCAAGCGCATTATCTTGCACTGAAGACAAGCGTGGTTTCGAACTTGCAATGATGATCGTAGACTTCGGCTCAAGCAATTCGCTTGGAGACACGGAGAATCCTTTCTCTGCAGAAGCCACTTCTTTTTGATCCCCATCCGAGATAGAGTAAAGCTTTGCATTTTCGGCATTCACCTTGTCGTTGAACTCCATGGAATATTCCTTTTCTCGATCGAGCTCCTTGAACTTAAAGCTTCCATCCTGCTCGACAAGAGATGAGTCTACCGCATCGTTCTGACCATTCTCGATCAAGTAGACACGCGCGTCTTGATCGATAGGATCCTCCGTTGCAAGCATGAACATGTCAAAATTGATCTCAGTATCCTCCACGATGATCTCGTCGATGGGTCGGTAACTATAGCCTTTCTTCAAATTAGGCAACATGCGCTCGCGGCCATTCAACCAAGTGTACAGCCGCGCCGCAGCCTCGTTGAAGTCGTCTTGCGCTACGCGGATTGAATAGGTTTCTTGCCGTTTTAGTCGATCCACATTGAACCTTCCTTTTGAATAGACAATGGCCGAATCGACCAAGAATCCGGCAGCATTGTACACCATTACCTTCGTGCCAATCACTGGAGCGTCCGGCACCTCAAACGCAAATCGGTCGTATTGTTCTGCCAATTCCTCTGGGCTCATGTTGGCGTAGCGCGTTTCATGAGATACTGCGCTCTTCACCACGAATTTGGTTCCATCGCGAGATGTGAGAGTGAATTCGTCAAATTGGAAGTCACTTCCGTCCGCATTCTTAACCTCGAGTCCGTATTTCTTTTCAGGATCAAGTTTTAGGAATTTGAACTTGTTATCATCGCCAACAAGGGCGCTATCAATGCGAATGTTGTTTTCATCCAACAGGTACACCGTCGTTCCCTTCGGGGGAAGGCGCTCATAGTCAAACTTGTAGTAGTCAATGCGCTTCGCCATGACGGTGCCAACGATCTTCTTCTCTGTCTCCCCTTCTGGGTTGAACTCTACCTTTTCGCCCGAAGCGTCTACGATGAAGAAGCGATCCAGTCCGAGGCTGTTGTCAATGGCTTTCTCCAGCTTCAGTTTGAAATTACCATCCGGTGGAAGACGAGTGAATTTGACTTCGCCAAATTCATCCACCACGGCTGAATCAATCACGTTGTTGTTTTCATCCACGGCATACACCACCGTTCCCTCCGGAGGTCCACCGTCCTCTCCTGACACCGTAAAGATCTCTGTGGTCTCCGCCTGGTTCTTTCCAGCTATCTTCTTTGTGGTTTCGCCTTCTGCATTGAATTCGATCTCATCTCCCGATGCATCTACAATAAAGAAGCGATCCAATCCGAGACTGCCGTCAATGGCCTTCTCTAGTTTTAGTTTGAAATTGCCATCCGGTGGAAGACGCGTGAATTTGACTTCGCCAAACTCATCTACCACGGCTGAATCAATCACGTTGTTGTTTTCATCGACGGCATACACCACCGTTCCCTCGGGTGGACCTCCGCCTTCGTCATTGGATACTTTGAAGACTTCGGTCGTCTCCGCTAATTTCTTACCCACGATTTTTCCACTCGTTTCGCCCTCTGCATTGAACTCGATTTGGTCACCCGAGGCATCCACGATAAAGAAACGATCGAGACCCATGCTGTTATCGATGGCCTTTTCCAGTTTCAACTTGAAGTTTCCGTCTGGTGGTAGACGTGTGAACTTAATTTCACCAAACTCATCCACAACTGCAGAATCAATCACGTTGTTGTTCTCGTCTACAGCGTAGACCACCGTTCCTTCGGGTGGACCTCCGCCTTGATCGTCGGATACCTTAAATACCTCCGTGCTCTCGGCCAACGCCTTGCCTGCGATTTTCTGGAAAGTTTCACCTTTCTCGTTGAAGCTGATTTTATCACCGGAGGCATCCACGATGAAGAAACGATCCAGCCCCATGCTCATGTCGTCGGTCTTCTCAAGTGTCAGCTTGAAATTCCCATCCGCTGGCAGCCGCGTAAACCTGACCTCTCCAAATTCATCCACCGTTGCCGAGTCGACCACATTGTTGTTCTCATCCTTAACGTACACCACCGTTCCTTCCGGTGGTTTCTCTTCGCCCTCGAACGTGAATGTTTCGGTGGTCTCCGCCATTTCAGCCCCAACGATGTTCTCCACCGTTCTACCCGAAGCGTCCAACTCGATCTTGTTCCCTTCCGCATCCACAATGAAATAGCGGTCCGATGTCAAATCAAGCGATTCAGGATCAGCAAAGCGGATATTGAATCCTCCCGTGGCCGGAAGTCGCTTGAAGAAAATATTCCCATCCTTATCCACGTACGACGAGTCGATGGGTAGATCGCTGGCGTCAGTCAGGTACACCTTGGTTCCCTCCGGGGGGATATTGCTCTCATCGAAGTAAAACACTTCCTTCGATTCCGCGATGTCGACCTTCTTGGCAGGGTCGCCAAGGAATATTTTTCCAGCCAATATCTCTGATGCAAGTAGAATCCGCTCGCCCTTTTGATCGATTCCATACAATTTGGGCAGGTCGTCGGCAAGGTCCCTTTCACTTTCCAATCCCATGCTGTACTTCCGCTGAGGGTCGAGCTGTTCAAAGGCAAAGAAGCCATTTTCATTGACCACCGCCTTTTGGATGGGATCTCCATTTTCGTCATAAAGCATGACGGTACTTCCTGCCATGTCTAATCGATCGTAGTCAAAGGCAAACTTGGACGACATGTTGGAGCTTAACAATTCATCTTGATAGAGCACCACCTCGCCACTTGGAAGCTTTTTGAAAGGAAAACCACGAAGGATGAACTGAGAGACTTCCACACGTACACTATCATCACCGACGAACAAAGGCATTCCATCCAATGCCTCAATATCTGCAGGGTCGAGAGAGTACAATTCCCCTTTCTTGATCTTTTGCAATTCAAAGCGCCCATCCTTTCCCAAGACAACCGTTTCAATCTCCGCACCGGTTCGATCTCGCAAGCGAATGTCTTGTTGCTCCTTAAACGGAGCGCCAGCGCCAATGCCAAATAAGGTGCTCCGATCTTCAGATGCAACCATCACCTTCGCCTGCAACACTCGCTTCAACATGCGATCACCTACCTCAAAGCTGAACCGATTGCGATCAGGCTCCCTCAACAAGTCAACCTCATCCCCATCTTCGGTGCGCATGGTCACTCCAGGGTCGTCCAGTTTTCCATTGAGGTCCAAGAAGTAGCGCTGATAATTCGGAAGGTCCTCTAACACAAACTCGCCCTCCTCATCCGCCTCGACGGTCTGCACCACTTCCCCCTTTTCATCGAGCACTTCTATGTCATCCAGCTTACCCAGCTTTCGATCGTTCACACGTCCAACGATGAGAAAAGGCGCTTCTGATGCGGTATCTTCTTGAGCCAAGGCCTCCCGTTGTTCTTGCACTCGTGGAGCATAAGACGCGATATAGATATCACTGAATTCTCCATCTCGGTTGCTCGAAAAGAACGCGATGCTATCGTGCAAGGTGAAGTAGGCGTCAAACGCCTTGGAGTTGATAGGTTCCTGAAGACCAATAGGTTCTGACCAAGATTGCCAGGTATTATCCAATCTTCGACTCATGAAGATATCGGCGCCACCAAGCCCCGGATGCCCATTGCTACTGAAATACAAAACCCTACCATCGTCGCTGAGGTAGGGTGAAAATTCGGCACCGGACGTATTAATCGTCGGCCCAAGATGGATCGGTTTCTGCCAACGTCCATCCTCCTTTAAGGAAACATATAAGTCCTCGTCTAAGGCGATCGAACTCGAAAACGAGATGAGCATTACCCCCCGGTCGTCGTCCACATAGAACGACAGAAAACCGGTCTTGGGATTGAACCAGCACTCAACCGTGAAATCCGTGGCTGCAGGATTGAAGAAGGTGGAAAGACCCAAGTAATCATTGAAGCCATCAAAACGCAAACTGTTGCCGGCCCCATTTGCTGAAGCAAACAAATTACCTGAAGCGCAACCT
>JABMOM010000033.1 GCA_013204105.1 Flavobacteriales bacterium | reverse complement strand
TCAACGTGTATCTCTGCCAACGATGCGCGCACCAAATCGGCTGCGCCTAAGTTATCGTCTGTACCAATACCAATCGACCGCATGCCCCCGGCTTTTGCGGCTTCAATACCAGCAACGGCATCCTCGAAGACCACGCAATGCGCGGGTTCCTTTCCCAGGGCTTGGGCGCCTTTGAGAAAGACCTCTGGATGGGGTTTGGATTTTTCCACCTGCGTTCCGTCGATGACGGCATCCAACAAGTGGTCAATCTTGAGTTGTTCGAGGATCAATACAGCGTTTTTACTCGCCGATCCAAGGGCTATCGCAATGCCTTGCTTGTGGGCTTCTATCAAAAAGTCCTCGGCTCCTGGAAGAATATCGCTTGGCGTTAGGGTGCGCACCAATTCCAGGTACCACTCATTCTTCAAGGCCATGTAATGTTCGAAATCTCGTTCGTTCAGACTTATTCCTCCCCAACTCAAGATTTTCTCTAGGCTCTCTTTTCGACTGACGCCCTTGAGTTGTTCGTTTTGTGCTTCTGTGAAATCCGACCCGAGTTCTTGCGCAAGTTGTCGCCAGGCTTGAAAGTGAAAACGTGCCGTGTCTACCAACACTCCATCCAAGTCAAATAGAAATCCGACTTGATCTGGGGTGATATGCGCTTCGGCACGCATGGATCAAGCTACGGTCAGGATTTGCTTATGGCGGATGTGATAGTCGATCAAGTTCTTGACCGGGTGCTTGATGATGCGCCCCGGCTGGCAGTCGCGTTTCTCCAGCTCTTCGCGCAAGATGTCTTCGAAGAGGAAGGCAATGGAGCCTACGAATCCGACTTTGTACTTGTGGAATTCTGGAAAGTGGGTCACATGGATGTCGATGAAACGCGCCATGCCTTCACGGATCATCTCCGTGACGTAGGGGTTTTCTTTATGGTCGGCAATGAAGCGCATGAACGAAGCAAGGTACACATTGGCGTGCACGTTACTGTAAATCTTGTTCAAGGTTTCGCTCCAAGTCAAGTCGTAGCGCTCCTTGAAATCATGGTACATCTCAGAAGGCAAGCGCTGGTAAAAGAAATCTGCCAAGAGCTTTTTGCCGTAGTAACTGCCGCTCGCCTCATCACCCAGGATGAATCCCAAGGCTGGCACAAGCTCGCTTACCGCTTCACCATCAAAGAAGCCTGAGTTAGAACCCGTTCCGATGATACAGCAAATGACGGGTTCGTCTTCGTAGAGCGAATATGCTGCCGCCACAAGGTCGTGATCAACGCTGATCTTCGCGTTTGGAAAAACTTCTTCCAAGCCGCGTAGGATCATATCGTTGAGCTCTGGGTTGGAACACCCCGCTCCATAAAAATATAGGCTTGAAATCTGCTCATTGATCCCTTCCAAATCCTCGCATTGTTGCAATGTTGCAGCGACAAAGGCGGTAGAATGAAAATAAGGATTGAATCCTTGGGTCTTGAATTCCTTCACGACGGTTCCCTGCTCGTTGAGTAGGGCCCAATCGCATTTTGTAGATCCACTTTCTGCAATGGCTATCATAGATAGGTTCTGTCTAGCTTGATTAACTTAGGGTTCGTTCAGAGGAGCTTGAGCACGTCGATCATACGCGATGAGTAGCCCACCTCGTTGTCATACCATCCGAAGATGCGGATCAAATTCCCGTTCGCTCGGGTCAACTCACTGTCGAAAATGCACGAGTGATGGTTTCCAAGGATGTCCGAAGACACCAAGGGCTTAACTGAGTATTCTAACACTCCTGCAAGCGGCCCTTCTGCGTATTTCTTCATCAAAGCATTCACTTCGTCCGCGGTAGTTTCACCGTCGATCAAAATGGTCGCCTCGGTCAGTGATCCGGATGGCACTGGGACGCGGATGGCACTTCCATCCAACTTACCCGCCAATGCTGGTATGACTTTTCCGATGGCTTTTGCCGCACCCGTGGAGGTAGGCACCATGTTAACTGCTGCCGCGCGTGCGCGTCGGAAATCTGAATGCGGAGAATCCAACAAACGCTGGTCACCGGTATAGGCGTGCGTCGTAGCGATGAATCCTTTTTCGATCTTAAAGTTCTCATGGAGCACGTGCATCATCGGCGCCAGGCAATTGGTGGTGCATGAAGCTGCCGAAACGACGTCGTCCTCTGCTTTGATGTCTAGGTCATTCACTCCGAAGACGATGTTCTTAATATCCCCTCCTGCTGGAGCCGAGATCAGGACTTTCTTCGCACCTGCCTGCAAGTGCAGTCCTACACCTTCTCTGTCGCGAAACTTTCCGGAGCACTCCAGTACCACATCTACTTCCAATTCCTTCCACGGGAGCGACGATGGGTCTTTCGATGCGAAAACGCGGATCTCCTTTCCATCGATGATGATGGCGTTGGAAGATGCGGAAATCTCATGGCCTCGAACCGGGCCGTAGACGGTATCAAATTCAAGTAGGTGCGCCAACATTTTCGGATCAACCAAATCATTGATCGCTATTACTTCTACACTATTGTCTTCTATCAACATGCGCATCACATGTCTTCCGATGCGTCCAAAACCGTTGATGGCTAGTCTTTTCATATCATTTTTACTTTCAATAAGCAATAGTAAACAATCTTAGTGTATTTTGTACACTTAGTCATGATTTTGTACCTTCACCTCCTCAAAAGTTATCTTTGTTTAACCTGATTCAACCCAGCTGAGCTATGGCGGATAAGAACGCTTCAAGACCTTCCAATCCGAATGTATCGGTTGACTGTGTTGTCTTCGGTTTCGACGACGAACAGCTCAAGGTGCTCTTGATTGAGCAACGCACATCAGGAGATTTTGCGCCGCAACTCGCCCTGCCTGGGGACTTAGTGCTTCAGGATGAAAACCTCGACGAGTCTGCCACGCGTATCCTCAAGGAATTGACCCACTTGGAAGGAATCTACCTAAAGCAATTCAAGGCCTTTGGTGATCCAGACAGGGTGAACAACCTAAAGGATCAAGAATGGCTGCGTACCGTGAGGGAAAACCCAGATGCACGCGTCATCACGGTGGCCTATTATTCCTTGGTAAAAATGGAAGCGTATCGCCCTGAAGCTGCCTCCTTTGCCGGCAAGGTCATTTGGCAAAACGTGAGCGAAATCCCAGAACTCGGATTCGACCACAACAAGATTGTGAATGAGGCCCTGGCCCGATTGAGGGAAGAGTTTGAATTCAAGAACATCGCCTTCGAATTGCTTCCGAAGAAGTTTACCCTCACCATGCTTCAAAAGCTTCATGAAATTGTACTGGGCGTGCAGCTCGATAAACGCAACTTCCGAAAGAAGCTTAAGAAGTCTGACACTTTGCAGCCCTTGGATGAAAAGCAAAGCGGCGTGGACCATAAGCCCGCCCAACTCTTTAAGTACACCTCAGGTAGGAAATAGGCTTCGTGTACTTTGTACACTTAGATATTTTTTCCCTATCATTGATGAGAATTGCAACGTCTACCGATCATGGGAATCCTTCGAAATAGTTTCATTTTCATTGCCTTAACCCTCGCGCAAGTGAGTCTGGCACAAGTAACGCTCGATCCCTTCTTCGCCAGCCAAGAGGATACCGTGACCGTTTATTACGACGCAACGCAAGGCAACGGGGTATTGGTTGGGCAGACGCAAATCTACGCCCACGCAGGATTGATCACCACAGAAAGTTCAGGCCCCACGGACTGGAAATTTGTACAAGGGAATTGGGGCACCGCAGACGCCAACGTCGCCATGACGGCCGAGGGCAATGACATCCATTCGATCGAGATCGATATTTCTAATTTCTACGGATTTCCAGGGGGTACCGAAGTGCTGAGTTTGGCTTTTGTGTTTCGCACCGCTGATGGCTCCATCGTAGGTCGTACGGCAGCTGGAGGCGACATCTTCGTTCCGCTGTACAGTGGCTATGGCGCCATCTTGAACCAACCCACAGAAGAAGTATTCATCCTGCAATCGCACGAAATCATTCCCGTGGAGGCGCTGGCTTCTGATCCGAGCACCATTCAGATCTACTTGGACGACAGCCTCCTAATCACCGACAGCAATGTGACTGAATTGGCCTATAACCTCAACTCCCAAGATTTCGGAGCCGGTAGCCACTACATCATCATGGAGGCCAGCGATGGCAACGAAGTCATTCGAGATAGCAGCTATTACGTCTTTCAAGAACCCACCGTATACGAAGCGATTCCCGCCAACATTAAGGATGGCGCCAACTACATCGACGACAGCACGGTCATCCTCAAGCTCACGTGTCCTATCAAGGACTTTGCGTACGTAATCGGGGATTTCAACGACTGGCAGATCAACGACCAGTACGTGATGAAGCGATCGCTAGACACCACGGCTTTTTGGATCGAGATTACCGGACTGGAATCAAACGTGGAATACCGCTACCAATACTCGGTAGACGAGGAAATGATCCGTATCGCTGATCCCTATACCCACAAGATCCTCGATCCGTGGAATGACCCGTTCATCTCCGAAAGCACCTACCCGAACCTGATTGCATACCCTATTGGGAAAACCAACGAGGCGGTCAGCATTCTGCACATCAATCGCCCGCAATACGCATGGGATCCGACCATCCAATTTGAACGTCCATCGGCCGCAGATTTGCGCATCTATGAATTGCTGATCCGCGATTTTACCGATGAGCACAGCTACCAATCGGTCATCGACTCCCTGCCTTACTTGAAAAAATTGGGTATCAACGCCATCGAGCTGATGCCGGTGAATGAATTCGAGGGCAACAACAGCTGGGGCTACAACCCGAGTTTCTACTTTGCCCCCGACAAGTACTACGGAACCGAAGCAAATCTGAAGGCCCTCATCGACGAAGCGCATCGCGAAGGAATTGCCATTATCCTGGACATGGTCTTGAATCATTCGTTCGGCCAAAGCCCCTTGGTGCGCCTGTTCTTCGATGCAGGAGAATACAAACCTTCCGAGGAAAATCCGTGGTTCCTCCAAGATCCTGCACATGATTACAATGTTGGCTATGACATGGACCACGAAAGCGAATACACGCGCAAATTCGTAGATGATGTAATGGCGTTTTGGGTGGAGGAATATCGCATTGACGGATATCGAATGGACCTTTCAAAAGGCTTCACCAGCAACAATACCTTGGGCAACGTTGGGCTTTGGGGTCAGTATGATTCTTCGCGTGTGTACAACCTGACCCGAATGGGTGAGAAGGTCTGGGAAATCGACAGTACCGTGCATATCATCTTAGAGCACTTTGCCAATAACACGGAAGAAAAGGAATTATCGAGTCGAGGATTTATGCTTTGGGGCAACGCAAACCACGATTACAACGAATGCACCATGGGCTTCGGCGCAAGTCTTTCCGGCACTTCCTACCTGAGCCGCGGCTGGGGCGAACCCCATTTGGTGAGTTACATGGAAAGCCATGACGAAGAACGCCTCATGTACCGCAACCTGAAATTCGGCAAGGAGACTGCGACCTACAACACAACAAAGCCATGGATTGCCCTATCGCGGATGGAGCAGGCAGCGGTCTACTTCTTAAGTACACCTGGCCCCAAAATGATCTGGCAGTTTGGTGAAATGGGCTATGACCTTTCCATCAATCGCTGCGAGAATGGATCGGTCAGTGAAGGTTGCCGACTCTCCCCCAAGCCACCGCGCTGGAACTACCTCGAAAACAGCGACCGCAAACGCCTCTTCGAAGTCTATGCCGCCATGAACGCCTTGCGCGAACAACACAGCGCTTTTGCTACCGATGACTTTAGCCTCTTCACGGCTTCTCAAACCAAAAGCATCAAGCTCAACGATGCGAACATGAACGTGGTGACCGTCTGCAATTTTGACGTTGCCGAAACTTCGTCGTTCGTAACCTTCCAGCATACAGGAATGTGGCACGAATACTTCACCGGAACAAAGATAGAAGTGACCGAAAGCAGCTATGGCTTCGTACTTGCCGCGGGGGAATATCGCCTTTATACAGATGTTGAATTGGAGACTCCCGACATCACATCGGGCATTGCTCAAGTCACAGATCAACCCGCATTGCACGTCTATCCGAATCCCAATGCTGGAGTAATGAATGTGGAGATCGACCCGAGCTACGCCGTTCGATCGGTGCAGCTTATGGATGTGAGTGGGCGTTCGGTTCCGGTATCATTCAATACCTCATCCGCAGGGTTGAACGTACAGACCGATGGTGCACGCGCCGGCACCTATTTGCTAAGGGTCAATACAGATCACGGCACTGCTCAGCAAGTCGTGATTGTGCAGTAATTAGGAATTGAATTCTTTCTGAAACCAAGAACCTCCAACCGCGAATACGTTGTCGAGCGCTAGGTAATCTGCGCTTGTCTCTTTGGTAATACCACCCGTTGGGCAGAATTGAATTTCAGGAAATACTTGCCCGTACGCCTTCAATCCTTGCAGACCTCCAAAGAGATTCGCCGGAAAGAACTTGAGGGTCTCCATTCCCATTTCCGCAGCGCGCATCAACTCACTCGGAGTGGCGATGCCCGGTAGATAGGGTAATCCAGATTGGTGCATAGCGGTATGCAAGGCCGGGGTAATGCCCGGACTCACCATAAAATCCGCCTTGAGTCCGGCCAAATGTGCTACCTGCTCTTCCCGGATTACGGTGCCTGCCCCGATGAGTGCCTTATCCCCGTATTGCTCTTTCAATTGAGCGATTGCCTTGATGCCTTGCGGCGTGCGCAAGGTTACTTCGATGCACTCCACCCCTTGGGCGATCAGGAATTCCATGAAAGCGATGGGATCGTCTCCCTCAGTAAACGTCACTACCGGCACGAGGCTGTGCCCTGCCATGACCGAACGAATGTTGTTTTGCTTACTCATGATCAAATGATAAATGATGCGCCTTCTTCGCTTTGGGTTACCAGGGGTCGAATGCGGTTCCACAGTTCACGGCCTACGCCGAATGAGCCGTCATATTCAGATGCCAGCACTTCACGCTGGGCAACTTCCTCGAAATTCAGGCACTCAAGTGTACCTTTTTCAGCGTCAAGTTCTATCATGTCGCCGGTTTTCAACTTAGCGATCATGCCCCCCATAGCCGCTTCTGGACTCATGTGAATCGCTGCGGGAACCTTTCCGGAGGCTCCGGACATGCGGCCATCGGTGACCAAGGCTACCTTGTATCCTTGGCTCTGCAACAGTCCGAGCGTAGGGGTCAATTTGTGCAATTCAGGCATACCATTGCTGTGGGCACCTTGGTTACGCACTACCACGATCACATCCTTGTTCAACTCCTTTCGTTTGAAGGCTTCGATCACGTCGTTCTGGTCTTCAAAAACCACCGCCTCCGCCTTTACGTGGCGATGCTCAGGCTTGACAGAACTCACCTTGATGACAGAACGTCCAAGGTTTCCAGAAAGGGTCTTCAGTCCACCGGTCACATCAAATGGATCTTCTACGCCGCGCATCACATTGGTATCGAGCGACTTCTCAGGAGCGTCTCGCCATGTGAGTTCGCCGTTGTTCAAGTAGGGTTCTTTGGTGTACCACTCGAGGCCTTCGCCCATCGCGGTTTTTACGTTTTCATTGAGGTAGCCGCCTTCACGCAGGGTGCGCATTAAGAATCCCATCCCTCCGCATGCATGGAAGTGGTTGATGTCTGCCGATCCGTTCGGATATACGCGGGTGAGCGAGGGCACTACATCAGACACATCGTTGAAATCATCCCAGTTGATGGTGATTCCCGCACTCCGTGCAATGGCAATGAGGTGGATCGTATGGTTCGTAGAGCCTCCTGTTGCACACAGCCCTACGAGTGCATTGACAATGCTTTCCGCAGTGATGACTTCGTAGAGCGGGGTGTATTCTTTTCCTTGGGCAGTGATCTGTGTCAACCGCTTCACGGCAAAGTCATTCAAAGCTTCCCGCAAATCTGTCCCTGGGGTAACAAATGAAGATCCGGGTAGGTGAACGCCCATGATCTCCATGAGCATCTGATTGCTGTTTGCTGTCCCATAAAACGTACACGTTCCTGCTGAGTGATAAGATGCAGATTCAGCCTTGAGCAATTCGTCTCGACCAATTCTTCCGGCGGCGTACTCTCTTCTGAACTCAGCCTTTTCCTCGTTGGTAATCCCTGACTCCATTGGGCCGCCGGGGATGAAAATAAAAGGAAGGTGCCCGAATCGCAAGGATCCCATCAGCATACCAGGCACGATCTTGTCGCAGATGCCCAAACACATTCCACCGTCAAACATCTGATGGGATAACCCAACAGCGGTTGCTAGCGCAATGACGTCTCGGCTAAAAAGGGAAAGCTCCATTCCGAGCTGACCTTGCGTTACTCCATCGCACATGGCTGGAACTCCTGAAGCAACTTGAGCAACTGCCCCATACTTACGTGCGGATGCACGCAATTTTGGAGGATAGTCTTCATAGGTTTTATGCGCGCTGAGCATGTCATTGTAAGCCGTGATGATCGCCAAATTTGGTTGATCGTTCTTGCTCAGGTCCATTTTCTCGTCGTCTGCGCAGGCGGCAAAGGCATGGGCCAGGTTTCCACAAGCCAAATCGCCCCGCGTCACGGATGCATTCTTCGATGAAGTCATCAAGTCGATGTACTCCTTCCTCGTTTTCTCAGAGCGCTTCTTGATGCGTTCTGTTATCGCTTTGATCTTTTCGTTCATATCATTTATTCTGTCCAATGCACCTCTAAAGGCGCAAGATCCTGATGGAGGAAGGCCTCTATCGGATAAGGTCTGTATGTCTTTTGACGCATCGCTTCATTCAATACCTCCTTCTTGTCTGCTCCGTAACAATGGAGAACAAGGTGTCTGGTATCCAACAGCGCTTTGCGCGTAAATGTAATCCGCTCATAAGGAGCAGTGATCGGTTCGGTCATGATCAAGTCCTCCTTTGAGTCCAAGTCCATACCCAAATCTAGTTGCGGTGCTTGAGGGAAGAGGCTAGCGGTATGGCCGTCGCCTCCCATGCCCAAAATCACAACCGTGAACGGCCGAGGAAGTTGCTTAACGTCCTCCTTGGCTTGATGCAAGTTGGCCTTTAGGTCGTCCGCCTTATTTACCAAAGGAACGAATTGAGCATCCGCCGCTTGGTTTTGAAGCAAAAGCGACTTCACCATGGTTCCATTTTGATCCTTGTGGCCATCCGGCAAAAAGCGTTCGTCTACCAATGAGATGAACACCTTAGACCAATCGAGGTCTGCTTCGGAAAGTTTTTGAAAAAGGTCCTTTGGCGTTGATCCTCCCGAAACGAGCAAGGACGCCTTTCCGCGCTCATCAATGTCCATTTTCAAAGCATCTGCGATACCAGCAACCAGCTGTTCCTCTAGGTCTTCCCTACTTCCCATCCGACGCGCTTTGCTTTTGAACTTTCAACACATGACGTGACTTTACCCACTCGCCTCCCTCGTCCATGACGCGGTCTGCAGGACCCCAAGTGCCCGCTTCATACAAGATATTCGGGTTGGTCTCGTGCTTCCAATTGTTGAGGATGGTTTCAATCCACGTCCAAGACGCTTTCACCTCATCGCGGCGCATGAAGAGCGTTTGATTTCCACGGACCACGTCCATCAACAAGCGCTCATAAGCCTCTGGAAAACGATCTTCAAAGTGCTCTGCATAATCCAACTCCAACGAGAAAGGTTTGTATCGATACCCTCCAGGACCTGGAATTTTAACCATTTGCACCAATTCGATGCGCTCTTCCGGCTGTAGGCGAATGGTGAGTCGGTTGTTGGCGATGTCTTTCTTTTCAGGGAAAATGTTGTGCGGTACATGCTTGAAGTTGATCACGATCTCCGAATAACGATGTGGAAGTCGCTTGCCCGTGCGCAAGTAAAACGGAACGCCGCCCCATCGCCAGTTGTCGACGTACGCCTTTAGGGCCACAAACGTCTCGGTTTCTGAATCGTATTTGTCTATTTCCTCTAGGTACGAAGGGAGCGACCCTTCATCCGTCTTGCCGCGGGTGTATTGGCCCCTGACGGTATCCGTTTGGATGGTCTCTTTGTCGTAAGGACGAAGCGCTTTGAGCACCTTGAGCTTTTCGTCGCGCACCTCATCGGCTTCTAGGATGCCGGGGGGCTCCATTGCAATTAAGCAAAGCAACTGGAGCAAGTGGTTCTGCACCATGTCGCGCAGTGCGCCGTACTTGTCGTAAAACCCACCGCGTGTTCCTACTCCTAGGGATTCCGCAACGGTGATTTGAATGTTGTCGATCTCTTGGGCGTTCCATGAACGCTCAAAAATGTTGTTTGCGAAACGCAGGACCATCAGGTTCTGCACCGTCTCCTTTCCGAGATAGTGATCGATGCGGTAGATCTGCTCTTCGTCAAAATACTTGGCTACCCGGTCGTTGACTTCTTCGGATGTCTTGAGGTCGGTTCCAAGTGGTTTTTCAAGGACCACACGCGCGCCTTTTGAGATGTAGCCTTCGTCATGCAAGAACTTGCAAATGGAGCCAAAGGCGGTGGCGGGTGTAGCGAGGTAGAATACCCGAATCTCCTGGCTGGCTTTTGCAAACCACTCTTTGGTGAATTGGCTTTGCTTGCCATTGCCCGTATCTACTGTGCCGTGCGACACCATTTTGAGCAGACGTTTGAGGACGTCTTGATCGATGTCTTTGACGTACTCTTCCAGCTTGGCTTTGAGCCTTTCTTGGAATTCCTTTTGGGATTGATCGGTCCTCGAAACAGCGAGGATCCGACTTCCGTCGTCTATCTGCTGCTCATTGAGCCGGTGATAGAGCGCCGGGTAAATCTTTCTGAACGACAAGTCGCCGTCCCCACCGAAGATGATGAGGTCGAAATCGTCCATTTGCTGATGTTGATTGGCTGTCATAAAATACTTGTTCGACCAAATATATCCAGACTTAGTGTATATTTCACACTAAGTAAGAAATATTTGCGATTTAGCTGCACAACTTAATACTCTCTTAATATTGCTCCCTGCTTTGAAAGACAAGGACCAAAAGGTACAATATTGACGCACATTGGAATGGATTGAACTCGGATACCTCGGATTGTTTATCGCCACCTTCTTGGCGGCCACGGTTATTCCGTTTAGTTCCGAAGCCATCTTGGCGGCGATGGTACTCGGGGGCTTCGATCCCATCACCTCCTTCTTCGTAGCAACGATCGGCAACACCCTCGGGGGCATGTCTAGCTATGGCCTCGGTTACCTGGGCAATTGGCAAAGCATCGGTCGGTACTTACGAGTGAAAGAAGAAAAGGTTCTTGGCTGGAAGCATCAACTCGATCGCTTTGGCGCCTACACCGCCTTGATGGCTTGGGCCCCGTTCGTAGGGGATGTCATCGCAGTAGCGCTTGGCATCTTCAAAGTAAACGTCTGGCGTACCGCTTTTTGGATGACGCTTGGGAAAGCGGCGCGGTATGCGGTGATTGTTTGGATGTTGGTTTAGCTGTCGACTTCCAGGAGGAAATGTGGGTCAGAGGAGTTAGGAGCCAGACGCCAGGAATCCGAAATGGTTATTTCATAAGGAGCGTGCCCAAGGCAGCCCTTTGCGAAACACGTACTAAAGTTTGACAATCCTCGCATTTAATTGGTAGTTCAATTGCTTCGATGAAAAAGTCACGAAATATATTCCCCGACCCAATTCTGGGGCATTATACTCAACAAACGGATTATCAGGGTCACTGCAGTGTAATTTGTCAATGAGTGTCCCGGACATGGAATAAATACTCAGTTGACCTACCACAGGTGGTATTTCGAAACGGATGCTTGAGTTAAACGGGTTGGGGTAGGCTTTCAGTGTCTCTTGTGCTGAGAAGTACACCTCCTCCACCCCAATCGGCGGCTGGCAGCCCGGATACTCACAGCCGTTTTGATCCAATTCTACGATCAGGATGTCTTGATTGCCGGTGTCCTGGGCGTTGGAGGTGTCCGGGACATATACTCCTCCAGCAATGATCCTGCCGTCGCTGAGCTCCTTGATATCTTCAAACCATGCTAAGCTCTTTTTCTTAACAACGGAAGTGTATATTCGATGCATGAGAATATTTCCTTCGATGTCGAGGATCATTGCTACTGGTTTGTCATGAGATGAAAAAATATTGAATACCTCACCTTTTCCTGCAACGATGATCCGCCCATTTTCGAGGAAACGACCAACCCTAAAGGAGCTGTAGTATGCAGTGTCGCCATACGGCTCAGAAAGGTGCTGATCCCATATTATATCTCCATATTCGTTCAGAAGCATAACATAGGCACCTGAACCCTGATTTACACCTTGTTCGTAAGTCATATAGCCTGTAAATAGTAATCCTGCTTCAGGGTTGTATTCTAGATTACCGAACCAATCGCTATCGTCGCCACCCCAGTCTCCTCGCCAGATTTCCTTGCCGTTGGAATCTACACGAATGATGAAGATGTCATAGGTTGATCCACTTCCAAAAGCACGGGACTCCCCCCCAAGGAAAAACCCTCCGTCAGGACCTTTGCAAATGGACAATCCCTGATCCCATGTGTCGGTTCCGTATGACTTCACCCATTGAATATTCCCTGAAACATCCGCCTTGACCAAGAGAAAATCCACATATCCCGTGTCGTTAGTTACGCTTCCAAAAAGCATCAAACTTCCATCATCAGCGAGCACCGCATCGTAGAACCCAGCTTGTTGGAAGTCTCCAATCAATCTCGGTGTGCTTATCTCTCCGTTTAGTCCAACAGGCGTGATAGCTGGTAGAAAACTGTCTTGACTCCACTTAAGACCGCCTACAAGGTATATCGAGTCATCAACCACGATTGAAGAGCCGCGGTAACCGTTGACAATTCCTACTGAATCAGAGTGCAGCTCGTCTTTTGATATCAAGTCTCCATTCGGTGATAGCATGACGCTACACATCGCATACGGACCACCCGACAATCGGCGTGTACCAGATGTAATCAACAGGTTAGAACCAATCTCATCCAAAGCGTAGATGTACTCCAAGCCATTCCCCGGGCCGTTGAGGCGCTTTTGTAAATAAGGAGCTTGTGCCAAAACCGTTGTAGATGCCAACAAGCTAAGGGCTATAAACAAACATCCTAAAGGACGACGCATGCTACAATTTGACAATCCTTGCATTTAATTGGTAGTTCAATTGCTTCGAGCGAAAGGTGACAAAATAGACTCCCTGATCCATCTGAGTTCCGCCGTACTCTATCAACGGATTGTCAGGGTCACTGCAGTGTATTTGGTCAATCAACGTCCCGGACATAGAATAGATTAGCAATTGACCTACCACGGGAGGAACTTCAAAGCGGATGTTAGAATTAAAGGGGTTGGGATAGGCTTTCAGTGCATAATCATCTTGAGTAACTTGCTCCTCCGGCTCTATGTCTTCGCTAACATCGCGCTTATCCGCAGTTTGATCCCATTCGGGGAATACGGTGATCTCCGGGACCAAATGATCTCCTCCTTGCCTGGTATCGTGGTTCACCTCATAGAGGAACTCAAGAATGTCACGGCTTCTTGTGTATGCGCTTGAACTTTCGTCTGTAGCCCATCCCTCAATTGTACTGAGCAAAGTAGAGTCATGAAGGATTGAATCCACGCCAACACTATCGATGGCCCAGTTTTTTACTTCCTGGAGAAGCTCAGCATAATCGCCCCAGTTGCTGCTTGATTCAATTGCACTCAGAATTCCTCCTGCTGCTGATGTGTAACCGGCCATGATCTGCGCCTGGGCAAGCTGAAGTTGACGTACGGTATCTGAGTCATCGTCAAGCACATCGATCAATGTGTCCAATCTGTTATCATCATCGAAGGTCTGAATCAATGAAGATATATACCGGTCTTTGGCAAGGGAATAATCCCTTCGCGCCCACGCCACTGTATCTTCCAAATACGACCGCGCTGAAACGCCGTGTTGTGCATTGTCGATCGTAGCCATGCCCCCGGAGGAGATTGCCGGCGTGCGCTTGTCAGCGGCATTGTACACGACCTCGGTTAGTGGGCTGTTGTCTTCAAGGATCGAGACCAGGTCCGTTTCATTCATTGGTGAGGGCTTATCATCAATCAAAGCAAGTAAGCCTTCGTCACTAACGTAGGGCGAGGCCGCATCGTACAATGACTTCACCACGTTGTCTGCATCGTCGTTTGATATGCTGCTTAGCAGTTGATTCGTATTCCCATTATCGATCAATCCATCGTAGTTGGTCAATTCAGCCTGATAATCTGAATGTGCAGATACGTACTGAGACTTCACCACCGAGGCCCTTCCTTCGTAGTGTGCATTCGCCTTACAAGATGAATCGCCGTACAGAAATTCTGTACTTACCAATACCATTACACTATCCGGTGTATAGCACGATGGGCTTGGGATGGTGCTGGCACTCGATCCTGAAGTATCATGACAATGATAAGTGTACGCCCAACCATCGTTGAGCAATTCCCCTTCGGCTGTCAGGCAACCGTCAAATGTATTTCCTGCGAGGGCCTGATTGCTTAGAGGCGAGCCTTGCTCTGAGCTTATACCGGGAGCAATGGTCGTAAGAATATCGAACGCATTTGAGGTGTATTCTCCACATCGGATATCAAGACCTCTATCCTTAATTCCATTACCTCTATTCTCCTTATTACCAAAGGATGCGAAGGCGAGTTTTGTAAAGCTATTCCTGTAAATCTCATCTTCATTCGAAGTATTGGGGTTCGTATTGTAAATCTCAATCCCAATCCCTTGTCGAACGCCAAGCCCCGGCTCTCCGCCTACCATCTCGTTGTCTTCTACAGTATAGCCATTGCAATCATAGAGGTAGATCGCCCTTGCGGTATCGCTGCATTGAGCGCATGCATAGTCAGCATAAAAATTACCGTTCCACTCGGCTGCATAGCCCCAGTTTTGTTCGAAGGTGTTGTCAACAATGGTGGCATGGTTGACGGATTTGAGGTAGATGCCTGTACGGGAGATGTTCTCAAAGTTGTTCGCCACAATTTCAGGGGCTGAGAGGTCTGAGTAATTGACGGCATTGATGCCGTATTGCAGGTTGGAAAAGCTGTTGGCGTCGCTGGTACAGCCGGACGAATTCTGAAATCGGCACCCTACCTTGTAGGTGGCATCGATGCTGTAGATCCCCGTTGACCAAGCCGTTTCTTCAATGGCGGTTGACCCAACGAATGTGTCGCCTGATAGTTCTACTCCGTGCACATCCCATAAGGTGACGTGAATATGAGCACCCCCGCGGTCAGTCGATCTCGGCAGCGTATAGCGTGGGTCACGCATGGTTGAGGTGGTTTTAAAGTGACTATCTCTTATGTAAGACAAACTGGAAGCGCCCGGTTTCGAGGCTGGATGTGGATACATGATGATGTCTCTGTGGTTGTTCTCGAACGTAGCACCCTGGGATTCAATGATTCCGCCACCTTGCCAGCCTGCGAGAGCAGTATTGGTTGGGTTTCCTAGCGTTACCGCCCATCGGGCATGTTCGATTTTTGAATCCGTGATCCTGACTTTTCCTTGATGACTCGCATCGGTGGAGTTGGGATTTCCGATTACCGTGATACCATCCCACATGCTATTGTCGCAATCATCATTTGCTGACAAGAGCGTGCCTCCTTTGATCTCGAGTTCACCGCCACCGAGCACGTACAATTTTGTCTCTTCTCCCATTCTCTTTGAATCGGCAAAGTAGATCGTGCAGTTATTCAACGTGAGTTTCTTTCCCGTTTCAATAAAAATAGCCCCCTTAAAATGGAACGTTTCATTGGTGAACGTCGTGCTTGTATTTAAGGAGTATGTTTCAGTCGTCAAGTTGTGCGTCCAATAGCTGGAGTAGTAGGTCGGGTAATGAAACGCGGTGTCTTCAATTTCGCATGGTTCGTACATTCCAATGATATAATTGTCATCGTGATTGTGACTGGAGTTTCCAGCTACAATAAGTTCACCTTGGTCTGATTCAACCATTTTATAGACACACTCTTGTTTCTTAATCTGTCCGGGAAAGTTGCCTCTTTCTCCATCGGTATCTACCAATCGATCCCACAGCTTTATCCATTCTCCCGAACCATTCTTTTCGAATCTACTTATGTAAGCATCAGCATTGTAATTCTTGAAAAAAATAATCGCTAGAGTCACAAGGGGATCCATAGTGGGGTATACTAATAGAAGGATGAGCAGAGGTGAAAGACGAATATCTCCAAGGAGTACCAGAGTCAATCTTCGTAGGGTCTAACTTCGAACTGATCACTGCTAAGTCACCGTTTTCAAGAACGTGAGCGTCGAGTTTCAGATCATAGGTGCGAACTTGGCCGATATCAATAGCATCATTGATAATTGCACCAGTACTTGGGTTAACCGTTAAAATTAAACCATAACAAGGTGATTGATGGGATTGAAGAGGATCATACCCATTTACCAATCCCCCGACAATAATCGCACCTGCGTTATCTACATCTACAGAGTAGATACCGCTGTATTTTGAATCATCCAAGTATGACTCGTCGGAATTCGAATAGGTCTTATTCAATGTGAGGCTCTCTGTTGAAATCGTGTAGCTCAGCAATTTCATTTTAGCTGTGTCTGGGGTGTTGTAGCCATTATGGACTGTTCCACCCACATAGAACACCCCTGACCCCGGCTTTTCAACGACGCATAGTGCTTTGGAGGTCTTGGAGTCTGTATCCAAGGGTGCGTCTTTCCAGTTCAGCATGCCATTGCTGTCAAGGTTCACAACAAACATATCATCGTGCTCTGTAACTAAAGTATTGTCCTCAATGTGATTGGATCTACCGACCACAGCAATAGAACTATCTGACAACTCGGTGGCTCCGTAGAATTCTCCGTACATGAATTCATATATCGGCTCGATTTCATCAATGTAATCTTGACTGGACGCGCTATCCTCATTTTCCTCAATGTTAAGAGGAGTATACAAATACGACCAGCTAACGTCAAGGCTCATATCCATCTTGACAATACTCGGTCTTTGTCCTGACTTGGGTGTAGTTGAGAGCGAATTGCACAGCGAGAATGTGTTCCAAATGGTATCGCCACTTCCGTCTACTTCCGGATTGATTGCTAAGAATCCATTTGCAGGCCCACCCCATTCTGTTGAAAGTCGATCCTTGTTAGCATTGGCATTACCTACAGCAATAATTGACTTTCGGTCTTTCGTTTGAAATACATCGAAGAATACCCCAGGATAAACAGATCGACAAGCGATCATCTTACCGGCAAGACTGAATAATCCTATACTTTGATATGAGGTGCCCTGTTCGTCATTTGGACCATGAAAGTCAGCGCAATTTGTATCCCAAGAGCCTTGAAAACAATCACCAGACTCTGAGTACAGAATATCATCGAAATTTGAGTATCCTACAGCAATGTAACCAATGTGATGATCAGCCTCGTCGTACATTTTTGTGATCGAGTACCACCAATCTTCGCCACTATCGTCCTGTTCGAGTTCAAGTGTTCCATCAGGTCTATTTACTTGCCAGGTTACACTCTTCCAAGCAACGGGAGGGGCGTATGATTGAGCGATTGATTGAGAGACCGAGAAAAGAAAAATTGTAAGAGCAAGAAAAGTCCTCATAGCGATATGTGTTTGAGCTATACGTATCCCGAACACATTAGAGACCAGAGGTGGTGATTACCAAATAACAAATCCGAGACCCTAAAAACTATGAAAAAGTTTTGATCTGGCAAATTCTGTGTCTCAAACTCATCCAACACCCGATGAATGTTAGCAAGGCGATGCGGTATGGGGTTATTCTTTGGGTGTTGTATTAGCGCTTCAATATCAAGTATCCCCTTTGCGCACTTTGCGCTTTCACTTTGCGCACTCTGCGTGACCCTCAAGCACATCAGGGTTCACGCAAAGTGCGCGGAGGCGCTTCGCTTGTTCGCTGAGGTCGCGAAAAACCTATGCTAGCCGATAGCTATGACGTCATTTGATCATACCCAAAACTCTCCGCGTTCTTTGCGTTTTCCCTCTGCGCTCTCTGCGTGAACCTCGCACACTTCAAGGTTGACGCAAAGTTCGCTGAGATCGCGGAGAAACCACTGAACTGCCCTCAATTCAACTTCAACACCTCCTCCAAGGTATCAATCGCCTTCTCTAGGGTGCTGATGTTGGCAAAAACCAGACTCAGACGATCGTTCTTTTCGCGGAGTTGTTCAGCTCGTTGTCGACAGAAATGCTGTAAAATATTTTCAAGTTTCAAGTCTTTGGCTCGAAATTCAGACATTATCTAAAATCCATAGGGGCTTATCTTTATACGCTGAATGATCATAGTAAATCGCTTAATGGGTATTTTATCATACAATAGGAGGCCAGCCCGCCGATCATTATTTTTATTACTAGTTTTCCTTTCTCCAAATCTTTGTGTTGCTCAACTAGAAACGTCCTGGTGCTATTTTGGATTCAAAGCCGGGATTGAATTCACTCAAGGGAGTCCTCAAGCAAATACACAATCTCAAGGTTCGAGCGATCGAGGTGCTGCATCTATGTCAGATAGCGTTGGCGATCTATTGTTCTATTTTTCAGATGATACGATATGGAATGCCAATCATACGTTTATGCCAAACGGCACCGGATTATTCACTGATGCCGGTTCTGAACAGAGTACAGTAGCCGTTCCGCGGCCAAATTCTAATGATCATTACTTCGTCTTCACGACTGATAACGCTGAGATATGGAACACCTCTGATATAGGCTTGTTTTATCACCTTATTGATATGTCACTCCAATCAGGGGTGGGTGATGTTGTTTCTGGAATGAAGAACATAGTGCTTATTGATAGTACATCTGAAAAAATAGCTGCGACTCTCCATGGGAACGGAATTGACTATTGGGTGATCGTACAGCAATGCGGAAGCAACAAATATCACGCCTTCTTGGTCACAGAGAGCGGTGTATCTACATCTCCGGTTACTTCCTCCATGGGCCCGAACATGGGGTCATATGGCCGCTGCGAAGGCCAGCTTAGGTTTAGTCATCGGGGGCATTTGTTCGTAAATACTTTCAGCGATGACATAGCCATATTTGATTTTGACAACGCAACGGGTCAACTCTCCAACTTGCGATTGATGAATGACATAGGTGTCGCGTATGGCGCAGAGTTCTCAGCAGATGACACCAAGCTGTATACTGGAGGCCCTCTGCAATTTGATGTTACTTTACCTACCGCTGCTGCCATTCAAGCCTCCATGGTTCCGATCTATTTATCTTCTAATGGTCTTATTACCACCATGGAAGGAATGCAATACGGATTGGATGGGAAAATCTACGGAAATAATTTTGGCGCCGCTGCATTCTCAATTGGGTACATGGCGGTCATTAACGACCCTAATGCTTCAGGATTCGCATGCGGATATCAAGATAGTGCCGTATACTTAGATGGCAGAAACGCAGGTGAGGTGGTGCCGAATTTTCCAAGTAATTTCTTCGCCACAAACTTCATGGTCAGCTCACGGTGCCTAGGAGACACTTCGCAATTCAAGGTGAATTATCATTTTATTGATTCGGTACTTTGGAACTTTGGCGATCCAACCAGCGGTGTCAACGATACTTCAACCAACTTATCGCCTTATCACATTTTCACAGACACAGGGCTATTCACCATCACGCTGATCGCACAGAATGGGGCCGTTACCGACACCGTAGTCAAGACCATCCGCATTGAACAACCACCGGCAATTGATTTAGGGCTAGATCTAGAGTTTTGTCTCGATTCTGAGGATTCAGTCAAACTTTCAGCCAATGGAGTTGCGGGGGACTACCTCTGGAACACGGGCAGCATGGATTCCATTCTTTGGGTCTTGCCTGAAGAACTCTCTCTGAATGTGCCGCAAGCATTCACCTTGGTGGTGTCCAACCGGTGTGGCGCTGATTCGGACACAGTGAGAATAACCGCCACCGCGGCACTTCAAGTTGACTTGGGAAATGACACCAACCTCTGTTCAGACAGCTTGATCCTTGTGCCTGCTATTTTCAATGAGAACATTTGGACACGCTATCAATGGAGCAATGGTGACAGCGTGAAGATTATAGGAATATCGAGCACCAGTGAGCAACAGAACACCACCACAATCAAGCTCACCGCCACCAACGCCTGTGGTTCTGACAGCGACTCGGTATCCATCACCTTTCTATCGCAACCAGATGGAGTCTTGCCCAACGACAGCATCTATTGCTTGGATCGTCCTTTTTATTTGCTCAACCCATTTAGCGATGGCATCAGCTACCTCTGGAGCGACAGTAGCTCCGGCCCCGACTTGCGGGTTGATTCCAGCGGCAACTATTGGCTACTCAGCTTCAACCAATGCGACACGCTCTTTGATGCGTTCAACGTCACCTTCAACGGTGAACCAAAAGTTGATCTTGGTAACGACACCTTCCTCTGTCCGGGAGCCGAAGTGATCTTGCGCAATTTGGACAAGACTGCCTCGCAGAACCAGACTTGGTTGTGGAATACAACGTCCACCGACTCCACTTTGAGCGTTGAGTTCTCCGGAGACCACTGGATAGCGCAAGGAAGCGCGCAGTTAGACACTTCGGGTCTATTCATCCTTCAAGCCACGCTAAAGGCTTGCAAGACATCTGACAGCATCCGACTTTTTAGAAAAGGCTACTGTCCCGAGCGTTGCAAGCCCGGAATTTCAAACGTGATCACGCCAAACGGAGATGGCATCAACGATGTGTTGCGCATCAATATGCTTTGCAAAACCTCAGATCTCTCCTTATTCATCTACAACCGTTGGGGGCAACTCGTGCATCAGGGAAGCCATGCAGCGCATGCTTGGGATGGCTTTGTCAATGGCGAGCCATCCGCTGCGGGGACTTACTTTTTTGTACTGTCCTTTACCGATGAGGACGGCGTTGCGGAGGAATATCGGGGAAGTTTTAGTTTGATGAGGTAATGAAGGTTCTTCTTCTTTTTTCTTGATGAAAAAGAAGCAAAAAATCAAGGCTTCGGAAGCGTTGAGCAACCTACTCTTCCTAAAGCCCAAGTGCGGCCGGGTGATCTCCCTCGCCCACTCGGGAGCTGCCCGGTCTTACTAGGACTTCACTTCGATCAGAACACTCAACGCTTCCAAGGCCGCTCTAAACTTTAAAACTTGACCGGCCTTGGAGACGGTTTCGCGAGAACCGCAGGCTAGCCTTAGCGAGACCGAGAAGCTCCGAAGCGGATGCGAAGGAGATCACTCGGCCGAGGTTAGGCTAGACAAGGAAGCGGAGTGAAACCGTCTCCAAAGCCTTGACCTTTTGGTTCTTTTGGGTCAAGCCAAAAGAACAGTGTTAGAAGAAGAAAAAGAGTAATTGACGCGCAGCGTTAAATCACCCCAACTTCAACACCTCCTCCAAGGTATCAATCGCCTTCTCCAATGTGCTGATGTTGGTAAAAACCAGACTCAGACGATCGTTCTTTTCGCGGAGTTGCACTCGGTTTGGATTGCTTTGGACGAACATCAAGACCTTCTCAAACTTGGGAGATTGGAAGTACTTGGAGTCCTTATCGGGTAAGAAGTAGCAAATTAATTTCTTGTTCTTGAACACCACCTTTTCAAAGCCGATGTCCTTGCCGGCCCAAATCAAGCGCTTGGATTTGAGCAGTCGCTCCACAGACGGGGTGATCGGTCCAAATCGGTCTTCTAAACCCTTCGTAAACAGATCCAATCCGGCTTCATCGTCTACCTCGGCCATTTTGCGGTAGACGCTCATGCGCTCAGTTATGTTGTTGATGTAGTCGTCCGGAATCAGGACTTCTAGGTCCGTTTCTAATTGGCAGTCCTTGACGTATTCTCGGTCCTTGTCTTCTTCAAACAGCCCCTTGAATTCGGTCTCTTTCAATTCTTCCATCGCCTCTTCTAGGATCTTCTGGTATGTCTCATAACCGATGTCGGTGATGAAGCCGCTTTGCTCGCCTCCCAATAAATTACCTGCCCCGCGAATGTCCAGATCGCGCATGGCAATGCTGAATCCACTTCCCAATTCGCTGAATTGTTCGATGGCCGTGAGGCGCTTTCTGGCTTCGTTGGTGAGCGAACTCATGGGCGGGCAAAGCAAATAGCAAAAGGCCTTTCGGTTGCTCCTTCCCACCCTTCCTCGCATTTGGTGCAGGTCGCTCAATCCGAAGTTTTGGGCTTGGTTGATGATGATGGTGTTGGCATTTGGAATGTCCAGGCCACTTTCGATGATGGAAGTTGAAACCAACACGTCAAAATCGCCTTCGATGAAGCGCAGCATGATTTCCTCCAGCTGATGCCCCTCCAATTGCCCATGGGCAAATTCGATGCTAGCTTCCGGGACTATCTTCTTGATCATGGCGCAGACCTCACCGATGTTTTGAATGCGGTTGTGAATGAAGAACACTTGGCCGTTGCGGGTTAGCTCTGCGTAGATCGAATCCTTGATGACGGCTTCGTTGAAGGTGTGCAGTTCGGTCTGGACTGGATAGCGGTTTGGCGGTGGAGTATTGATGATGCTCAAGTCGCGCGCACCCATCAAGGAGAATTGCAAGGTCCGTGGAATAGGAGTTGCCGTAAGGGTGAGGGTATCCACGTTTACCTTCATCATCTTCAGCTTGTCTTTTACGCTCACTCCAAATTTCTGCTCCTCATCAATGATCATCAAGCCAAGGTCCTTGAACTTGACGTCCTTGCTAACCAATCGATGTGTGCCGATAAGGATGTCGATCTTACCATCGGCCAGACGCTGGAGCGTATCCTTTTGCTGCTTTGCGGACCGGAAACGATTGATGTAATCGACCGTAACGGGAAATTCTTTGAGCCGCTCTTTGAAGGTTTTGGCATGCTGCATGGTCAGGATGGTCGTTGGCGCTAGCACTGCCACTTGCTTCCCATCCGTAGCCGCCTTGAACGCCGCGCGAATCGCCACTTCTGTTTTACCAAAGCCCACATCGCCGCAAACCAAGCGATCCATTGGATAGGGTTTCTCCATGTCGGCTTTGATCGCTGCCGTGGATTTTTCTTGATCCGGGGTGTCTTCGTAAATGAAAGAGCTCTCGAGTTCGGTTTGGAGGTAGGTGTCCGGATGATAGGCAAAGCCTTCTTTCATCTTTCGTTCTGCATACAACTTGATCAAATCGTAGGCGATCTCCTTGACCTTTTTCTTGGTCTTGTTCTTCAGGTTCTGCCATGCATTGGACCCCAGCTTATTGATCTTAGGAGCCGTGCCGTCCTTTCCGACAAACTTCGAAATCCGGTGCAGCGAATGGATGCTGACGTAGAGCACATCGCCACCAGAGTAGATCAAGCGAATGGCTTCTTGCATCTTTCCATTGACCTCAATCTTCTGGATGCCCGAATACTGGCCAACGCCATGATCAATGTGCACCACGTAGTCTCCCGGCTGCAGGTCGGTAAGTTCTTTCAGCGTAATCTGCCGTTCGGCATCTGCGAAACCTTCTTTGAGGCGATAGCGATGGTAGCGCTCAAAAAGCTGGTGATCCGTATAGCAAACGAGCTTCAATTCATGGTCGATGAAGCCTTCGTGTACTGCCGTATTGATTCCTTCAAAGTCAAAGGGCTTCTCCTCCGTTTCGCGGTTGGTGAGGATGTCTTCAAAGATCTGATGCAGCCGCGCGATTTGCTTGGGGTTGGAAGCGAAGATGTAGTTGTAGAACCCGTTGCGGGTATGGTTGGTGAGGTCGCTGATGAGCAAGTCGAAGTTCTTGTTGAACGACGCTTGCGGTGTCTGGTTGAATCGAATCTCCACATCGGCCTTGATGATGCTCGGCCGATCAAACTCCACCACGCTAAACTTGGACAGCTCGTCGAGGTAGCGCTCCTCACTCAGGTAAATCTCGTCGGGTGGCAATTGCTTCACCGAACTCTTCAAGCCATCAAACTTCACTTGTGCCCTGTCGAAAGCCTTCTCAACGTGCTCTTGGATGAGTTCGAAATTCTTCAACCAGATGGCGGTATCGTCCGGCAAGTATTCTAGGAAAGACTGTCGGACTTCCTTCATGGCTTGCTTCTGTACATCAGGAATGATGCTGAGGTGGCCGTGGTCCTTGACGCTCAATTGGGTCACCGGGTCGAAGGTCCTCAAGCTGTCTACTTCTTCTCCAAACAACTCTACGCGGAACGGGCGCTCGTTGGAGAAGCTCCAAATGTCAACGATACCACCACGGATGGCGAACTGGCCGGGTTCGTAGACATAATCAGTGCGCTCAAACTCCAGCTCCTCCATCATTTCATTGATGAATTCTTGAGACAGACCATCGCCCACTTGAATGGTGAGTGTGTTCTTGACCAGGCTTTGTTTGGTGACCACCTTTTCAGACAAGGCTTCGGCATAGCTCACGATCACAAAATGCCGCTTGCGCGTATTGACGGCACTCAGCACTTCGGCGCGCATTAGGCCGCTCTCTCCTTCACTTTTCTTACCGGTAAAGTGTTCGTCGTCCGGGTCGTGGTGCTCGTAGGGCAACTTTTCGCTGTGCGGAAAGAAGAAGACCCGATTGGGTGAAATGAGGTTTTGGAGGTCGTTGTAAAAGTAGGCAGCCTCTTCCCGGTCGTTGAGCACCAAGAGGTGATGGACGTGGTGTTTCTTAAACGCCGCGGCGGCGATAAAGCTGAGGGCAGAGCCGGCAACGCCCTTCAATCGGTGACGAACGGACGTAGCTAGCCCGGGTCCGAGGTCAAATTGGGCAATTTGCGGACTCTTTTCAAACTGTTTCTTCAGATCATCTATTCCCACGAGATCAATCGAACCGCGAAGGTAGAATAAGGTTTAAGCGAAAAATCCGAAATTAGCTCTGTCTTCGTCCGAAGTTTCATCCCTATTAAACCCAGATGCCATGTCAGAGAAAATGATCCAAAACCTCGAGGAGCTTACCGGAAAGAATTTCGATGAACTCATTCAAATGGCCAAAAACAGCGGTTTCGCCAAGCACGGCGAGATGGTTAAATGGCTCAAAGAAACCTTGGATATTGGTCACGGCTACGCCAACCTAGTAGCCATGAAGGCGAGAGAAGCAGATGCAGCCTCCGTGGCCGAACAAGTAGACTTGGTCTCGGAACAATACAAGGACAGGCCGGAGCTTAAACCGATCTATGATGCACTCATGAAAAGAATTGAAGGTTTCGGAAGCGAAGTAGAAGTGGCGCCCAAGGTGAAAAGTGTTAGCGTACGCCGAAAGCGTCAATTCGCCCTCATCCAAGCCACCACAAAAACCCGAGTAGACCTAGGCCTGAAATTCAACAACCGACCCATCGAAGGCAGATTGGAAGCCTCCGGCCCCTTCGGCGCTATGTGCACGCACCGAGTACAACTCACAGATGCCAAACAAGTAGATGATGAATTAATCGGACTGATAAAAGAAGCCTTCAACGAAGCGAAGTAATCAAAACACCCCTCTAGCCCCTAGCCCCTCACTCCAACCTCTTATCACACTCACATTCCCAACAAGCCTCAAGGGTTTCATACGGCACATTGCCACCGCAACCGCCGTAGATGAACTCCTTGCATTTTCCGTCCTCTTTGTCATAATAATAGGCTGGAATGTACGCCTCACAAGGACCCGCTTCTGGAATTTCCGAACATTGGTCTGGTCGGGTGCAATCGTCTTTGTTGCAAGAGATAGAGAGGAAAACCGTGATTACGAGGAGGGGTAAAAAGCGCATGGTGAGGTGTTTGGACAAAAGACGTGGATTTCCATGGTTTAGTGTAGGCCGTATTCTAAATGGGATTCAGGCTTAGATCATTTGCTCTCAATCGATGACCTCGAAGCGCTCCTCCAAGCTTCCAACCTTCAGGGTAAACCAACCTGGTTCGATGGTCCACTCATTGTTCAACCCAACAAATGCCAGCGCGCTTATCGGGATTGAAAAGTGTACCGTCCGCTCCGCATCTGCTTGAAGTCGGATTTTCTTAAACTCCCTCAAACGCTTAATAGATGGCGTAATACTCGCAATTTCATCACTCACGTAGACCTGAACAACCTCGTTCCCTTCTCGCCCTCCCGCGTTCTTGACACGGATGGAAACACGCATGGTATCCTCGATGGAATACGCTTCTTTATTCAGCGACAGTCCCTCGTATCCAAATGTGGTATAACTCAATCCGTGCCCAAATTCCCACTGCGGCTGAAAGCCTGTCGGTCCCCAATCAGGCCCAATGGTCTCGGCGAATTTGTGGTCGTAGGTCATCAAATCGTTTACGGACGACGGGTAGGTAAAAGGCAGTCGACCCGAGAAATTACGCTCGCCAAACAAGAGGTCGGCCAAGACCCTGCCTCCTTCATTGCCCGGACGGTAAGCCATGACCACCGCGGCGCATCGATCGGCAATTTCAACGATGATCTGAGGGCGGTCTTGAAGCAATACCAGGACCACCGGTTTACCGAGGTCGAGCACTGCATCCGCCAATGCCAATTGTGCATCGGAAATGGTCAAGTCACGTCGATCGCCTGGTTTTTCCGTCGCTGGAGTCTCCCCCAAACAGAGCACAATAACCGATGACGCCTTGGCCTGAGAATGCACTCGATCGAGATCTCCCACCTCTTCGACGCTCGAACCTTCTAGATAGATCAGGTCAGGGCTAAAAGCCCGCATGGCTTCATAAACTCTTGGGTGCCCTTCTTTGCCGATTACAGTATCCGTGCCCTGCCAGGTGCGCGACCAAGATCCATTCAAGTGCGCCAAACTATGCGCCGTTGGACCGGTGAGGAAGATGTGCTCCGCTGGATCTAGTGGCAGTATGTCGTTTTCGTTCTTCAGCAAGGTGATGCCCTCCACCGCCGCTTCGTAGGCCGCCTCGCTGTGTTCAGTCGAAGCAAATGCATCTGGATTTGGGCGTTTCATTTCATCGAACAATCCCATGTCCCACTTCAATTGCAAGATCCGCCGCACCGAAGCATCTATCCGGAATTCGCTGACGGTCCCGTCCTTTATCAATTGAAGTAGATCGTCGCAAAAGGAATAATCATTGGGAATCATGGCCATGTCCAAGCCGGCTTCGATCGCCATGCGCGTTGCCTCCAGGGTATCTTTTGCAACGCGATGCCAATCCGACAAATGGGCTACATCTGCCCAATCTGAAAGGAGGACGCCATCGAATCCAATTTCCTCCCGCAAGACTTCTTGCACCCAGTATTCATTTGCCAACATGGGTACGCCGTCCAGTTCGTTCGACCCGATCATGATGGACCTAAGGCCTTGGTGGATCGAAGCTTCGAAGGCAGGTAGGTGGAGTTCGCGCAATGCCCTTTCTCCGATCTGAACGGGGGTTCTGTCCTTGCCGGTGAAGGGAAAGCCATAGCCGACAAAGTGTTTGGCACAAGCGGCGACAGGCCATTCGCTTTCCTGATATCCTTTGGTGAGTGCCGTTCCCATGCGTTGCGTGAGATAGCTGTCCTCGCCAAAGGTTTGGAAGAATTGCACCCAAAGTGGCTGTCGCGCTACATCCAGAATGGGTGAAAAAATCCAAGGGATACCCGCAACCCTCGATTCCAACGCAGTCACTTCTCCCATCCGTCTCACGAGGCTGTCGTTCCAAGTAGCGGCCATGGCCAATTGATGAGGAAAGAGCGTAGATCCAGCCACATAATTGGCTCCGTGCACTGCGTCGATGGCATAGATGACAGGGACCTTACCCCCTTGCGCAGGGGCAGCGTAGTACTCAATCGTCTCGGTTATGTACTGCCAGTCTTTGAGTGTTAAAGCCTGTCCGGCGGTGTTCATGATAGAACCAATGCCCCGCGTTTGGATGGCCTCGACCAGTTTCGCCGTGTCCATGCGGATCGGATTGGGGAGTTTGCCATCCTCTCGGTTCACAAATACCTCGACGTTGAGCTGGGCCATTTGACCGATCTTCTCCTCGAGGCTCAAGCTTTGTAAGATCGAATCTACTTCTGTCCTTGGTTCGGATTGCCCTTGGTCAGCAGAACTGCACGCCGTAACTATCCACAGCAATAAAAGGAAGAGGAAAAACGACGGCGTTCTCATCTGAAGGTGATCCAAAGTACAGCTACCATGACCAGCAGACCGGCCGTGAGGATTACGTTCGATCGCTTGTATCCCGCCTCGGGTTTCGAGTAGGTGACCAAATCGATTTCAGGCTTATCATCTGCTGCCGTCATGAAACTCACCGCGAGCAAGACGGCCGAACAAAACACGAAGAGCAGCAAGGCGAAGTGGAGGAAATTGATGTCGGCAATTGTGAACAAGAATCCAGACAGTTCACCCTTATTCAATTCAAGCACCAAGCGGAAGACACCCAATACGGCTCCGATGATGAGCGAAGCCATGGCACCTTTGGCGTTGATCCTCCGAATGAACAATCCGAGCAAGAACACCGACGCGATTGGCGGGGCGATGTAGGCTTGGATGCTTTGTAGTTTTTGGAAGAGTCCCCCTTCAATGATGTTGAGCATGGGAATCCACGCGAGTCCAAGCACTACGAGCCCCGCTGTGGCTACCTGTCCGACAATGACCAGTTTCTTTTCGCTGGCGGCCGGATTGAACTTCTTATAAATGTCGATGGTGAAGAGGGAAGAACAGGAATTGAAAACCGAGCTCAAAGAGCTCATCAAGGCTGCCAATAAACCGGCAACTACCAATCCGCGCAATCCCGAAGGCAAGAGTTGCATCACGAGGACCGGCAAGGCGGCATCGTACTGTGATTCGCCGTTTACTTGAGGAAAACTTAGCATAGGCTCAGGTCCGGTAGACAAAGCATAGGCGATGACGCCTGGCAAGACGAAGATGAACATCGGAAGGAGTTTGAGGTATCCAGCGAAAATGGTTCCCTTCCTGGCGTTGTCTAAGTCCTTCGCGGCCAATACACGCTGCACGATGAATTGATCCGTACACCAATACCAAACCCCAAGGATGGGAGCTCCGAAGAGGATGCCGGTCCATGGGAAGGCATCGTCCGACAGCGGTCTCCAAAGCGAAAGGTAATTTTCGGATGTGCTTGCTTGCAGGGCTTCAAATCCACCCACCTCATTCAATCCGTAGACGGTCAATCCAATAGCGCCGCCGATCAAAATGAACATCTGCATCATGTCGGTGTACACCACCGCTTTCAGGCCTCCCAAAACGGTGTACGCGCCGGTGATGACAACGATGAGGATGGCTCCTGTCCAGAAATCGATGCCGAGCAAGGCGGTGAATACAATGCCCCCCGCGGCAATGGTTACCGAGATTTTGGTGAGTACGTACGCAACAATGGAGACCCAGCTGAGGTAGTTCCGTGCCGCTGGACTGTAGCGTTTTTCCAAAAATTCCGGCATGGTAAAGACACCGCTTTTGAGGTAAAAGGGAACGAACACCCATCCCAAAAGAAGCAACATGAGTGAGGCGAGGATTTCGAATTGAGAGGCGACAAAGTCTCCCGAAGCCCCTTGACCCGCCAGTCCAACCAAGTGTTCTGAACCAATGTTCGAAGCGAACAAGGATGCGCCGATGACGAACCATCCGAGGTCTCGGCCTCCTAGGAAATACTCTTCTGAATTTTTAAAAGAAGCCTCCGAAGCTTTCCGGCCTTTACGTACGACGCGAAAAGCGATGTACAAGATCAGCAGGAAGTACCCTGCGATGACGGCAATATCAATCGCGCTCAGTTCAGTCACTGTACGAACGAATGATGTAAAAGGGAACATTGGCCGATGACAAGTAGCCGTTTTGCTCCACCGTGACAAAAATGCGGAAGGCGCCGCTCGTATCTGGGGTGATCATCACTGTCTGGTAAGGAACCAACCCCCTCATCAACCATGAGATGCGTTGCGGTTGATCTTCCGGATCACCTCCGGAGGACTTCGCTTTGGATTCTCCAAACAACTCCCAAGTAATGGTCGCATTATTTGCAAATTCACCTTCCACTTCAAACGAAGCTACTCGGCCACCTACAATGGTTTCCGAGGCCTTGAACGTATGCCCTTCCAATCGGATGTTTTCGATCTTCGCAGAGGCGGGTTTCAAGGAATCACCCATCCACGCTTGCTGCATCGCCTCTACCGTACCGTAAGGTTTCCCCTTTTCATCAAACATCCCGTACCAAGTGTGTGTGCGCTCCTGTTTTTGCCCCCACAAGAACACGAAGCTCCCCATGCACCGTGGGGCATTCAAAATGTGCTCTTGGTAACGCTCGTAGTAAGCCAATTCCTTCTCGGTTGTAGATTGCTCGATGGCGGCGCCCCACTCTGTGGTGTCCACTTCCCAATGTCCGTTGGGGCCCCATTCGGTGATCAAGTAGGGCCCGTTGTATCCGTATTCGCTCAGTTGCTCATCCACCTTGCCGATGTCTCCGAAGCTGTTGACACTGATAAAATCGATGTGCTCTCCATATTTCAAGATGACCGGTATTTCCTCCTCCTGCACACCGGCAGTCACCGTAGTAACCGGGTGGCTCGGGTCGAGCTCTTGGATCATTTGGGCGATGTCATCGACCGCTTCGATCACTTCTATGCTCTTTCTTCTGAATCCGACTTCGTTTCCAACGCCCCATAACAGCAATGCCGGGTGGTCTTTGTAAGCCATCACGGTCGCCTTAAATTTTTCGAATTGTGCCTCTACAGCTTTCGGATCGGAGTAGTCAAAGCCGTGGCGTTCATGCTGAACCCACAAACCAAGCATCACTTTGAGTCCATTGGCTTCAGCGCTGTCGAGCACCTCTTGTGCCCGGTTTGCATTCCATGTCCTGATGGCGTTTCCACCGGCTGCTTCAAGTTTTTGAAAATAGCGTTGTCCTCCGGCTCCGCGCACGTAAAAGGCCTCGCCTTCTACATTGAGCCGCCATCCTGCTGGGGTTTCCTGCATGATAACTTCAACCGCTTCTTGCGGAGAACAGGCAAGGAGGGTAGCAAGGATTAGGAGACCTAGGTACGCCCTAAAGCTCAAAGTTGAATCCCTTCTTAAGCAGACTTTCGTACGCATCCTTGTCAAACATATACAAACGAGCAGGACGATGAGGTACATCGGTCTGCATTCGCTGCGTATCTTTTAATAGACCCATGCTCAGAATGCGTTTCCTAAAGTTGGCCTTGTCAAATTTTTCGTTGAGAATCGCTTCATAAAGCGCCTGCATTTCCCCTAGGGTAAACTCCTTGGGTAGCAATTCAAATCCGATCGGTTGCTGACGCGCCCGCTCTCTCAATATTTCTAGTGTTTCCGAAACGATGACATTGTGGTCAAAGGCCAGATCTGGCAGGTTGTCGATGTCCACCCAAAACACATTATCCGCCCATGAACTAGCCAACGGCTGGTAACGGTCCACGCTGATTAGGGAGTAATATCCAACAGTGATTACCCTTCCGATTGGGTGTCGGTCTACTTGTCCGTAGGACTTGGTTTGCTTTAAGTACACATTGTCTAAGCCCGTGAGATCCTTTAATATTCGCACTGCAGCCAGATCAAGGTCCTCGTTTGGATATACCAAATCTCCTGGGAGTGCCATCTTTCCAAGGTGCGGCTCCGTCCCTCGTTCAATCACCAAAAGCTTCAATCCCTTCTCATGGTATCCCAATACAACGCCATCTACTGAGAGCGCAAACTGAAAGAACTTATCGATAGGAATCTTATAATAAGCGCTGAATTGATGGCCGATGACTTCTTCTAGGACCTCCTTTTTTTCTTTCATAGTACGTGCTTACGTCAATGACGGCTAGGTTGATAGGCAAATCTAACATAAATTCAATCTTTTAGTATTTCAGACCATAATAAATGACGAATTGCTAAGTTTTCGGCCATTAATTTCATAAGTTATAAATGAAATTTAGTAATATTGATTTTCTGTAATGGTATTTTTCACCATATCCTAGCGAAAGAAATAAGCACAAAACTGACTGACCTATGTTGAAATGGCTTGCAAGCATCGGACTGATTTTCGCCCTGAGCGTATCGGTTTCCATGGCACAAGAAAAGACGGTAACTGGAGTAGTTGCTGAAGAAAGCGGCATTACTATTCCCGGCGCTACCATCATGGAGATGGGCACCTCAAACGGAACAACCTCTGATATGGATGGAAATTATTCGATCACGGTATCGGATGCAGCTGCGGCTGTTTTAAAAATTTCCTTCATTGGGTATGCGCCCCAGGAAATTGCAGTTGCCGGCCGTGGAACGATCAACACTACCATGGCACCTAGCGTAGCAGCCTTGGACGAAGTGGTTGTTGTAGGATATGGTACGTCCAAGAAGAAAGAACTGACAGGAGCCACTTCCCGGGTGAAGGGCGACCAAATTGAAAGGCTTAACATCCCCCGAATGGATCAGGCGCTTCAAGGCCAGGTTGCTGGGGTTTCTATCAATACCAACTCAGGTTCACCCGGCGGATCTTCTAGTATTCGCATCCGCGGAATGAGCACGTTTGGGGACAATGACCCACTCATCTTAGTAGACGGTGTGGTATACGATTCAGAAGGCTTGAACGCCTTGAATCCGTCAGACATAGCATCGATCAACGTGCTGAAGGATGCAACCGCAGGTATATATGGAGTCCGGGCTGCCAATGGCGTGATTCTGATCGAAACAAAGAAGGGAGTAAACGGAGGAAAGCCACAGGTAGAGTTCAGTTCCTATTATGGCATCCAGCAAACTTCTCGCAAGCTTGGACTGCTCGATGCGCAGGAATACGCGTTGATCAAGAACGACATGTTTGGACGGGGCGGGGATGACCTTCCTTTTGAGAACACAAACCTCGGAGCGGGGACCAGCTGGCAAGATTCCGTATTTACGCAAGCTGCCATTCAGAATTACAACTTGAGCATGACGGGAGGGAGCAAGAATACGAGCTACTCCATCGGGGGGTCCTACTTCTCCCAAGACGGTATCGTCGGTGGTGACAAGTCAAACTTTACGCGCTACAATGGCCGTGTCAATTTTGTGACCGACCTCTCTGAAAAACTAAAGCTGACCAGCGTATTGCTCTATACCCATGAGGAGCGTTCAACCCTTCCGGAGAACGGTATTGGATCCGTCCTGTACAATACGGTCAACGCCTTCCCAACCGAACCTATCCGGACACCAGATGGAAACTACAGCTACTTGGAAGAAGTGACCGACATCATCAATCCAATCGCACAAATTGAAAACACATTCAACCGAAGTAAGGTGGATAAAATCGTTGGTAAGGAGGAATTGACCTATGCCTTCAACGACAACCTCACGTTTAGTAATCGCATTTCCTACAACTACGCGCTTGTAGATGATAAATCTTTCTTTCCCTTGGTCTGGTTCGGCCCAGGTAAGGCACAAAACAACGCACTCAATGCGGACCTTGATCCCAACGTTGTGCTGATTGGCGATTCAACGGCGATCGAACGCGGAGCTTCTGTCTACGAGTCACGCGCAACCTACCTGGACCTCACCTTTGAAAGTTATTTGAACTACGACAGGATATTCAACGACATCCACCAGGTTAAAGCAACCTTGGGAGCGTCCATTTTCAGAAGAAGAGGACAAGGACTCAACGCCACTGCTTACAACATTCCAAACAACTCACTCGATTATGCCGATATCTCTGCGAACCTAGCGCCAGGAGGTTATCTAAACAATGCGGGGTCATTTCAATTTGAAGAGCGACTGCTCTCCACTTTCTTACGTGCTGAATACGCTTACAAGTTCCGCTACATATTCTCCGGTATTTTAAGGAGGGATGGATCATCGAAATTTGGTCCGAACAGCCGCTACGGTTTGTTCCCAACCTTCTCAGGTGCTTGGTTGCTTTCAGAGGAAGACTTCTTCAACGTAGCCAGCATCACCTTTGCTAAGGTGCGTCTGAGCTACGGTGTGTCAGGAAACGACCAGATCGCCAACTTTGCCTACCGTGCATTGCTCAATGGAGAGGGCGTGTACGTTTTCAACGACGTGATCACACAAGGCGTTGCCTTAGGAAGGGCTTCTAATCCAGACCTAAAATGGGAGACAACTCGCCAACTCAACCTTGGATTCGACCTCACCTTCTTCAAGGCCCTAAACGTGGGCATGAATTATTTCCGAAAGAACACCTACGATCTATTGTTCCAACCAGACGTTTCAGCGGTGATTGGATCCTATGGTGCAGGAGGACAGCCTCCGTTCATCAATGCGGGTGACGTTGCCAATCAAGGCGTTGAATTGGAATTGGGTTACCAGACACACCCTGACCGACCCCTTGGATTCGGTGTGAATTTTAATACGACCTATATCCGCAACCGCGTGCTAAGCGTACCTGAAGGAGTTGAATTCCTTCCCGGTGCTGGCTTCGGCGTTGGAGGTGTTGTCGCAACCCGATTTGAAGAAGGCTTCCCCATTGGCTATTACATTGGATATGAAACCGACGGCATCTGGCAAACACAATCCGAGATCGACAACTCCGAGGTGGATCAATTGGGTGCGCAGCCAGGAGATTTGAAATTCGTAGATCAAGACGGCGATGGCGTGATCAGCTTCGGCAATGACAATGACCGGGTGATGCTTGGATCACCGATTCCTGACTTCACTTTCGGACTTTCACTCAACGTGCGTTATAAGAGCGTTGACGTTTCAGCAAACTTCTACTCGGCCATTGGGCAAGAGATCATCCGTAACTATGAGCGCCAGCAGCCTTATGCCAACCAGTTGAATTACTGGAACGACCGTTGGATCGGCCCGCTCAGCAGCGAGGAAATTCCAAGGGTTACAACAGACGCAACGCGCAATACCGAATTCTCGGACTTCTTCGTTGAAGACGGCAGCTTCGTTCGTTTGCGTAACGTTCAAGTCGGTTTCACCTTCCCTGAAAGCCTAACCAAGAAAGCCAAGATCTCGTCCTTAAGGATATATGTTGCTGGAAACAATTTGGTGACATTGACGAACTACCAAGGATTTGATCCAGACATCGGTGCTTCAGGTGGCACCTTATCAGCAGGAATCGATTACGGTTTCTATCCACAAGCACGCACCATCATGGGTGGCATCAATCTTAAGTTCTAAGTCATGAAGAGAATGAAAACCTTCCGAATTATTACCATCGCAGGGGCGATGAGCCTCCTGATCATTGGATGCAACAAGTTCCTTGATCTCGACCCAGAATTCACCCAGGATGCCGAGAACTACTTCGCAAACGAAGAAGACTACGATCGCGCACTGACGGGTGCATACGACTTGCTCCAAACTTCCTACTTGACCCTGTGGCTCGGAGAAATTGCTTCGGATAATTCCATCGCGGGTGGAGAGAGTGTGACGGACACAGAAGGACTGCATGAAATCGATGAGATGCGACACGATGCGGTCAACACAGAACTGCGGAGCCTTATGCGCTACAGTTACGCCGGTGTAACACGTGCCAATTTCTTGCTGGAAAACAAGGACAACATTGATTTTGAAGGCAAGAACAAAATCATTGGACAAGCTCGCTTCCTCCGAGCTTACTACTACTCTGAACTCGTAAAATTCTTCGGAGATGTTCCATTGATTTTAGATGAGCGCATTGGTTCCCAAGCAGTAACTGAACTCGAGCGTACTACTAAAGCCGAGGTATACGCTGCCATAGAAGAAGACTTGAAATTTGCTGCCGAGAATCTCGATTGGTCGGACCCTGTCAAAGGGCGTGTCACAAAAGGATCTGCACTTTCATTGCTTGGCAAAGCACAGCTGTACCAAGGCCATTTTTCAGATGCTGCCAGCACCTTAGAACAAGTCATCACCAGCGGACAATACGCCTTGATAGATGATTTCACCCAACTCTTCACGGTTGCCAATGAAGGGCATTCTGAGACGATTTTCGATGTCGAATACACCGGCCTTGAAGGAGGGGGTTATGACTGCTTGGTCTGTTTGGAAGGAAACGCAGCCGTTGGATTTCACGGCATTCGTCAATTCGAGGGTCCCATTTACTCTACCGGCAACAGCTACAATCTTCCAACCGAAGACTTGTACAATGCATTTGACACCAGCGACCTTAGAAGGGATGCATCTGTTCTCAACATCGACGCTTGGATCGCAAAACAAGCCAATCCTGATGCGATCAGCTATGGCGTTGGAGGCGGTGGTCATACCGGGTTTTACAATAACAAATACCTGAAGCGTGCTGCCGAACTTGGCCTGCCGGACAATGACCTCACTACACCGGTCAACTACCGCGTCATTCGATATGCGGACGTGCTGTTGATGGCCGCTGAAGCCTATGCTCAAAGTGGCAACGACGGCAAAGCACTGACGTATGTGAACGAAGTACGAGGACGGGCAAACATGCCTGACTTGACAAGCAGCGGATCACAATTGATTCTCGACATCTATACCGAACGACGCTTGGAATTATCCGGTGAAGGACATCGGTTTTTCGACCTCGTTCGAACCGGTCAAGCCGCTGATAACATCGAAGGTTTCGTCACAGGTAAACACGAACTTTTCCCTCTTCCTCAAGTCGAGATTGATTTGGCGGGCGGAAACTGGGATCAAAACCCCAACTATTAATGACTCATTCACCAAAAACCATTTATATGAAGCGTTTATTGATTTTCACCATCGCCAGTGCGTTCCTGACGATCGGTGCATGTAAGAAAGACAAGATCGAAGCACCCACAGAAGAGGATGCGCAATTCACTTACACCACTTCTTCCGAAAGCGATAATATCTTGATCTTCACGGCCAGCAATGCCGAATTGATTGCTCAGTGGACATTTGGCAATGGAAGCACAGGAGAAGGAACTACCGTTGAAGCACAGTACCCATTGGCTGGCAACTATGAGGTAACCCTGGCCGTGTTTAACGAAGAAGGCCAAGCAAGCAGTTCACAGACAATCACCATCGCTCAAGATGATCCTAGCTTGCTCGATGATCCATTGTACAACCTCCTCACAGGGGGCATTGATATCGGATCCAAAACTTGGGTCATGGATTCACTTATTGACGGGCACTTTGGCGTGGGTCCCAACCCAGTTGGAGCTGGCGGACTTTATCCTGAGTGGTGGGAAGCTTTGTGCAGCGAGAAACCAAATACAGGCCTGTACAGCGATCGCTATACGTTCACTCTGCAAGGATTCGGATTTGATATGGCTACCAATGGATTGGTATACATAGACGACCTTCAAGAGTCAAACTTTCCGGGTGCCTATGAAAACCTAGGCGATTATTCAGCTCCTTACGAGGATCAGCTAGGTGAAACCTGGAAGATTGAAGTGGGTGATGACACCATGTTGACCGTTTCAGGCGGTTTCCTGGGTTTCTACACCGGCACCACCGAGTACCAAATCATCAAGCTCACTGAAAATGAATTGTTCCTTCGTTACCTGGACGCTTCAGAATCGGTAAATTCTTGGTACATACGCTTGACCCCAGTAGACGCTGATAATGGAACCGACTGCGAAACCGGCGGCGGCGGTGGAAACACCTACAGCCTCCCTATCGACTTTGAAACCATTGAGCCTGAATTCAGTGTGTTCGGCGGGAGCTCTGACACGATCATAGACAATCCTGATCAAAGCGGCATCAACACCAGCAACCGAGTCCTTGAGACGGTTCACGGCGATCAAACATGGGCGGGTCTCTTTGTAGACATAACCGATCCATTTGATTTCTCAACCAACACAACGATCACTCTGAAGGTGTGGGCACCAAGTACAGGTACAATGCGTGTCAAACTTGAAGCACAAGCGAGCTCCACTACATTCGTCGAAAAAGACGTAGAGGTTACTGCCGCGAATGAGTGGGTTGAAGTCTCTATTGATTTTGCCGGCGAAGCCGCAGACACTTACGACCGCTTAGTGCTGTTCCCAGGATGGGATGTGGCCAATGCCGGTACGTTCTACCTAGACGACATCTCTCAGCAGTAAACAAATTCGTTGACCGAGCATTTAATATAGGAGGGGTCGCAAGGCCCTTCCTATTTTTTTAACTTCTTCAAGCCATGACAAATCATATTTCATCTTTACTATCGATCATCGCTCTTTCATTCATCCTTTCCAGCTGTAAGGACGACCCAGAGCCCAATGTTCAATTGCCTTCCAACCTGTTGGTTACAACAGAGGTCGACAAAGATGAAGAAGGCTTGGTGCGCGTAACGGCATCCGCGAGTTCGGCGAATTTCTACACCTTCATTTTCGAAGAAGAAGGAGAGGAAACATATGTTGAAAACACCGAAGGAGAAGCCACCTACAGGTATCAAACCAGCGGGACTTTCCCCATTACCGTACGGGCAAATACCACGCACAACGATTATATAGAAGACCTGACAGAAGTAAGTGTCACCGTAGACAATGTCATCCCAGGAAACGGAGGAAACCCACCTGCATCTGGATATACCACGCCACTCACGTACGATGGTTATGCATTGGTTTGGAACGATGAATTCACCGGCACAACTTTGTCATCGGATTGGAATCAGGAAATCGGAACTGGAAGTGGTGGCTGGGGCAACAATGAATTGCAGTACTACCGCGCAGAGAATACAACCGTTTCGGATGGCTTCCTCACCATCGAAGCACTTGAAGAATCTTTTGGTGGAAGCAACTACACTTCATCACGCATTACCACCCAAAACAATCAATCCTTCCGCTACGGAAGAATAGACATTCGCGCTGCCATGCCTTATGGCAAAGGACTTTGGCCCGCACTGTGGATGCTTGGAACCAATATCTCGTCCGTCGGCTGGCCGAGTTGCGGAGAGATCGACATCATGGAAATGGTTGGAGGGAACGTTACGGGAGGCGGAAACCATGTTACCCATGGCACCGTACATTGGGACAACAGCGGACAACACGCCAGCTTCGGCGGCAGCAAATCCCTCGCCGAAGGAACATTGGCCGACGAATTTCACGTCTATACCATCCTTTGGGATTCAACGAGCATCGAGTGGTACTTGGATGATAAAAAATACCACACCATCGACATTCAACCATCCGGTCTCGACGCGTTTAAAGAAGAATTCTTCTTCATATTCAACGTCGCCGTAGGCGGAAACTGGCCTGGGTCACCCAGCAGTTCCACTACATTTCCTCAGCGCATGTACGTAGACTACGTGCGCGTCTTTCAACGGTGATCGAACTACACGAAAGAGGTTACGCACCTCTTTTGGTGTATTATACCTTTTAATTCCTATTCTGACACATCTACAAAAGCCCACTCTTAGAGGGTTGTGGACAGGTCGTGCATAATAATTTATATATCTTTTGGTGTATTATACTATTTCTTAGTATACTTGCTATCAAATAATTAACAATGAAAAATCTTTACTTAACTCTTGTAGCCTTGATTGCAGCTTTTGCCGTCAATGCACAATCACAAATCGACCTACCGATCACGTGGGACGATACAGCCAACGTCAATTACACGACGGTACCCTTCGGAGGAAATTCCTCCGCCTTAGCGGTAGATCCTACCAGCTCAACCAACAATGTTCTTCAGGTCGACAAACCCCTGGGATCAGCGGCATGGGCTGGAGTAACCCTCAGCACCACTGCTGGCCTTGCTTCTCTCATCCCATTCGACACGGGAAGTACTGTAATCATGGTCAAGGTGTATTCTCCCGATTCTGGAATCGTGGTCAAGCTTAAGGCTGAGGTGGCAGGCACGCCTACGCAAAGCGTTGAAACAGATGAGTTCACAACTGTTGCTAACGGATGGGAGTGGCTCACGTTTGATTTTTCAAATGAGTCTTCTGGCACAGCGGCTATCAACTATAGCTTCAATTTCAACGTGCTTTCTGTCTTCTACAACTTCGGAGTAGAAGGAAACACGGCTGGCGCAAAAACATACTACTGCGATAGCGTGTACTTCGATGCAGGCGCAACTACGCCAGCCCCCGACACAAATTATGTGACCTTTCAAGTGGACATGAACCAATACGGAGGTTCTTTCACTACCCCAGAAGTAAATGGTGATTTCAACGGATGGTGTGGCAACTGCAACGCAATGACAGATGCGAACGCTGATGGTATCTGGGATATCACGCTTCCTTTGACCCAAGATTCGATCGAATTCAAATTCGCCCATGACAACTGGACGGGACAAGAGGCCCTCACCGCGGGAAGCGCCTGTACTAAAACGACAAGTGGGTTTACCAACCGATTCCTAGTCATTACGGGTGACACTACCTTGCCTGCAGTTTGCTGGGAGTCTTGCCTAGAGTGCTCTACTCCTCCTGACACGAACTATGTTACGTTTCAGGTAGACATGAACCAGTACGGCGGAACATTTACAACCCCCGAACTCAATGGTGATTTCAACGGATGGTGCGGTAACTGTAACGCCATGTCTGACGCAAACGCCGACGGCATCTGGGAAATTACATTGCCTTTAACCCAAGACTCCATCGAATACAAATTCTCTCACGACACATGGACTGGCCAAGAGGAATTGACTCCCGGAAGTGCTTGTACAAAGACAACTGGAGCATTCACGAATCGTTTCCTCGTTATTACCGGAGACACAACACTGCCTGCCGTATGCTGGGCATCTTGCAATCTTTGCGCAGAGGCCTTGGATACTAACCAAGTCACTTTTCAAGTAGATATGCGTGGCTACGATGGAACCTACACTACCCCAGAGGTCAATGGCGACTTCAACGGCTGGTGTGGCAACTGCAACGCGATGGCGGATCCTGAAGGAGACAGCATTTGGACGGTAACGCTTCCGCTCACCGCCGAAACCATCGAATACAAATTCTCTCACGACACATGGACGGGTCAAGAAGAACTCGATTCTAACAGCACTTGTACTAAGACTACTGGTGCGTTCACCAACCGTTACGCTGAACTCTCTGGAGACACTGTACTTCCGGTTGTATGCTGGGAGTCATGTGCTGCATGCGGCATCATCGGCTTGAACGATGTGGAGAACACCAAGCTTTCCATCTTCCCGAATCCAGTGAAGGATCAACTTTGGATCGAAAGCAATGCGCCGATTCAATCAATCGTTGTCTTCAATACAGAAGGAAGACAAGTAATGTCTGTGAACGCCAACGGAAGTGTCCGTGAGCAAATGAACACCAGTGCATTGCCAAACGGCATCTATATTCTACAGACCAGAACTGACCACACAGTTCTTACCAAGAGGTTTGTGATTGCTAAGTAAATGTGGTTTGTGAATTGACTTAGCAGGTTAAGTGAAAAGCCTGGGCAATACGCCCGGGCTTTTTTATGTCCGCATGGCCTCGTTCATCATTTCATTGCACCCTACGTAAAATGGCACTCTCTGATGAAGTTCAATAGGCTCCATATCCAAGATGACCTGACTTCCGTCGGTGGCCTGCCCTCCGGATTGTTCTGCCAAGTACGCGATTGGATTGCACTCGTAGAGCAATCGGATTTTACCGTTGGGAGCTTCCTCTATTCCAGGGTACACATAAATTCCTCCCCTCAAGAGGTTCCGATGGAAATCAGCCACCAAGGAACCAATATAGCGACCGGTATACTGACGCTTACCATTAGCCCTTTTCTTGTTTTGGCAATAGTGGATAAAGCGCTTTAAGCCCTCGTCGAAATCCTCAAAGTTCACTTCGTTGATGGAGTACACGCGTCCTTCATAAGGCATTTTCACGTGGTCCAATACCCGATGATAGGAACGCTTCCAAGGCTCCAGGGTAAAAATGTGAACGCCATGGCCGGTAGACAAAACCATCTGCGTGCTCACGCTGTACATCACATAACCTGCCGCCACTTGCTTTCTTCCTTTCTGCAAGAAATCCCGTAATTCCACAGGCGTTCCATGCGGTGAAACACGCTCATAAATGCCAAAAATGGTGCCGATGGCCACGTTCACATCAATGTTAGAAGAGCCGTCGAGCGGATCGATGACGATCACATGGCTGGCGTCCTCGTTTCCTTCAAAACTCACGATCTCATCGCTCTCTTCACTAGCCCAGCCCGCTATGACTCCTGATTTTCGCAATGCACGCTCAAACACACTGTCGGCATAAACATCCAGCTTTTGTTGCTGATCTCCCGTACTGTTCTCCGTACCACGCGCTCCCATGATGTCGTCGCCCAAACCTTGGTACCACACTTCTTTGGATACGATAAAGGAGGCTTGCTCAATGGCAGAGAAGATCTTGGCGATCTCCAGCGTGGTCTCAGTGGATAGGAACTCGTTGAGTTCGGTCATGCTACTTGAATTTCTGCAAAGTTGGTAAATTGAAACGCGCCTTGTTCTTCGCAATCTCGGTCTCCGCTTCCGTCAGTGGTGTCAAGCCCGCCTGCAAGAAGCGATAGCTATCAATCGCATAAATGATCTCATAGCCCAACGGCAAATAATGATTGCGAATGATGTTTTCCAAGTCGTTTTCACGCGAGGAAAAGGGTTCCTTCTTGATCAAGGAGAACAATTCCTTCCCTTCTTTATCCAGTACGGTAAAATGCGCCGAAATCACCCGCCCATAATTGTCGGAGGCCAATGCCTGTTGATTCGTCGTTGCAATCATCATGTCTACTTCGCTTACAAAGACATAATAATCCGCCTTGTACTTTGGGGTCAGTGAATCCACCAGAATCGGATTGAGCATCTCCGTGCGGGTGATCAATGCACGATGGTCCTCCACCGTAAGCAATTGCCCTTTTTCAATGCGAGTACCCGGTTCCGGTTCCGGGGTGATCTCCCCTTGCAACTTGATCCAATAATCGGCCAATTTCTTCTTGAACCCTTGGTCATCTACGATCACCGGCGGCGTATACGGCTCAACGCGGTAACGCGTCACCTTGTAAACGAAGTCGAGGTCTTTGTTCAATACCGGATCATCTGCGTGCAAGTTCACGTAGTCGTTGTGCTGCTTCGCGCCAATGATCATGGCGTTGTCCAATCCTTTTCGGAAAAATCCACGCGTATGCTGGTAAGTATACGACGTCCCTTTGGCGATGTCTTGATCCACCTCGCTCATATAACGATCTGGGTGAAAAGGGATGATGAGCAGATTCGGGCGCTCCAACATGGAGATGCTGTCTCGATAAAATCCCAAGTACAATGAATCGTTCGTAGGACCGTATTTCTTTTGCGCTTGCCCCGTCAGGGTCGAGAGCACAAGCAACAAGAGCAGGGTTGTTCTCATACCGCTAAGCTATCCGGAACAGGCTGTGCCGCTACCGACTGACTTCATTCTTAAGAACAAAGCACTGTGAACTGACTTTCAACAGGAAATACCCTGAGGTGGAACCTAGTCGAACCTCGCACTCTTTATACCTTTGCCGCTCAGAAACCACAGCATATGCCATTCTATCACAAACTCGGAAAGATCCCACCCAAGCGTCACACACAGTTTCGTCAAGAGAACGGTGATCTATACCAAGAACAACTTTTCGGAACCGTCGGCTTCGACGGTATGTCCAGCAACCTCTACCACGTCCACGCCCCAACGCGCGTCACGTCCATCGGCGAACCCGTCAGCATGGCACCTGAAATCGCAGTGAGCAACAACATGACCTCGCGGATGTTGCAAGGCTGGCAAGTCAAGCCAGAAGCAGATTACATCAAAAGCCGCGTTCCTGTGCTCGTCAATAACGACGTGCAAATCATCCTTTCCTCACCGACCCAATCGCTGACCGAATACTTCTACAAGAACGCCGACAGCGATGAGATGATCTTCATCCACAAAGGGACGGGCAAGCTTCGCACCTTGGTGGGGAACATCGACTTCAAATACGGCGACTACCTCATCGTACCGCGGGGTATGATCTATCAGATCCAGTTCGACACAGCAGACAATAGACTCTTTATTGTAGAATCGCGCCAGCCGATTTATACGCCAAAGCGATACCGCAATTGGTTTGGACAATTGTTGGAACACTCCCCCTTCTGTGAGCGCGACATGCGACCACCGCATGAGTTAGAGACACACGATGAAAAAGGCGAATTCATCATGAAAGTGAAGAAACAGGACATGCTCCATACCTTGCACTACGATCGCCATCCTTTTGACGTAGTAGGTTGGGACGGGTTCAACTTTCCCTACGCCTTCAGCATTCACGACTTTGAACCCCTCACGGGTCGCATCCACCAACCGCCCCCCATTCATCAAACATTTGAAACAACGAGTTTCGTTGTCTGCTCCTTCGTGCCTCGGCTCTACGATTATCACCCTAAATCGATCCCCGCGCCCTACAACCACAGCAACATCGACTCTGACGAGGTGCTTTACTACGTCGACGGTGACTTTATGAGCCGAAACCACGTAGAAAAAGGATTCATTTCCTTGCACCCAGCTGGCATTCCACACGGCCCACACCCTGGCGCTATGGAACGAAGCATCGGCCAAAAGGAAACCCTTGAACTGGCGGTAATGGTCGACACTTTTGCCCCGCTCAAGATTACCAAACAAGCCCTGGAAATAAATGATGAGGCCTACTGGAAATCGTGGGTCGAATAAAATAACCTTTCAATAAAGCATAGATCAACTAGAGAAAAACGGAGACATATCATCTGATTGTCTAATTTTCTCATCGTCTAATCAGTACACCATGGAAACAATCAAGAAAAAGGATAACGTACGCTACGGCACCGACAAGATCTTTGAAGACGCGGAGGATTTTCTTCCCCTTTTAGGAACCGATTATGTCGAATTGATCGTAGGAAACGCCAAGCAGTCCGCCCTCTTTTACAAAACGGCCTTCGGATTCCAGTCCATGGCATATGCAGGCCTGGAGACCGGCGTCAAAGACCGCGTTTCGTATGTCCTTCAACAAGACAAGATTCGCCTGGTACTTACCACACCCCTTGGGCCAGGTGGGTGGATGAATGAGCACCTCGACAAGCACGGCGACGGTGTCAAAGTGGTGGCCCTTTGGGTAGAAGATGCCACAAAGGCCTGGGAAGAAACCACCCAGCGCGGTGCGAAATCTTACATGGAGCCAACGCGTGAAGAAGATGACAATGGATTTGTTGTCCGCTCGGGCATCTACACATACGGCGAGACCGTACACATCTTTGTAGAACGCAACGAATACAAAGGCACCTTCCTACCTGGTTTCAAGAAGTGGGAATCACACTACAATCCAAGCGAAGTAGGCCTCAAGTACATCGACCACATGGTGGGCAACGTAGACTGGGGCCAAATGGACACCTGGGTAGATTTCTACGCTAAGGTCATGGGCTTTGCGCAGATCGTCACGTTTGACGACAAAGACATTTCCACCGAATTCACGGCATTGATGAGTAAGGTGATGAGCAACGGAAACGGCCGCATCAAATTCCCAATCAACGAGCCTGCAGCAGGCAAGAAAAAGTCACAGATCGAGGAATACATCGATTTCTATAAAGGAGCAGGCGTACAACACGTGGCCGTTGCTACCGATGACATCGTGGATACCGTATCGCAAATGCGCGATCGAGGGGTTGAATTCCTCTATGTTCCAGATTCGTACTACGACGACCTAAAGGAGCGTGTAGGCGATATCGATGAAGACATCGAAGTGATTAAAAAACATGGAATCTTAGTGGATCGAGATGACGAAGGCTACTTACTCCAGCTCTTTACAAAGCCAGTAGTCGACCGCCCAACCATGTTCTTCGAGATCATCCAGCGCAAAGGAGCATGGAGCTTCGGCAAAGGAAACTTCAAAGCGCTATTCGAAGCCATCGAGCACGAACAAGGCGTCCGAGGAACGCTGTAAGTATTTGACCCTTACACCACTAACACAGTAAGGTAGAGCCCTTTCGTTTTGCGGGAGGGCTTTTTCTTTTAGGTTATACGCCCTGAAGGCAGTTGGGTGTTTGATTGGATTGAGTGAGATTTGGGCGTGTCCCGACAAGTCGGGACCGGGCTATCCGCTCTACTCCTGCGCGCCCTGAACCCCTTCAGGGCGACTACGGGGTGCCGCTGCTATCCCTCACGCAATGGTGAATGCTATATCAGAAGACTTATAATCAACGAGACAATTGCGTAGAAATCCGATACAGCTCCTGATCGAATCCTGAACGCATGTTCACGGCCTTCTCAATCGGCGTCAATGCCAATTTCTGGTTGATGATGCCAACCATCACGCCCCTCTTGCCTTCGAGCAAACACTCAATGGCGTGTGCGCCCATTTCAGCAGCCCTAATGCGATCACTCGCAGTTGGGGACCCACCGCGCTGGATGTGGCCTAAGACCGTCACACGGGTGTCGTAATCGGCTTTCATTTCCTTCAGCTTGGTCGCCACCTCAAAGGCGTCGCCATTCGGGTTGCCCTCAGCCACGATGATGATGCTCGAGCTCTTCTTGTTCGACTTGAGGTACATCAAGTGATCGTACAACTCTTTGATGGTCATGGGGTCTTCCGGCATGAGCACCGCTACGGCGCCACTAGCTACCGAAGTGCGCAATGCAATGTGACCGGTATCGCGGCCCATTACTTCCACTAAAAACAAACGATCGTGAGAGGTCGCCGTGTCTCGAATCTTGTCCACGCACTCCATGGCCACATTCACCGCGGTATCAAAACCGATGGTAAAATCAGTACCAAAGAGGTCGTTATCAATCGTGCCAGGCAAGCCGATCACCGGTATATCATATTCTTCCTGAAAAATCTTCGCTCCACGCATCGAGCCGTCTCCACCAATAATGACCAAGGCGTCGATACCGAGCTTTTGAATGTGGTCGAAGGCTTGTTTCCTTCCCTCCTTGGTTCGAAATTCTTCGCTCCTCGAGCTCTTCAGCATGGTGCCCCCATGTGAAATAATCTTTCCCACGCTGCGCAGTGTTAGCTCCTCCATTTCGCCGCGTACCATTCCGTTGTACCCGTGAAAGATCCCAGAGACCTTCATGCCGTGAAAAATGGCGTTTCGAGCAACCGCGCGAATGGCGGCATTCATTCCCGGGGCATCCCCTCCAGACGTCAATACGCCTATGTGTTTAATCTCTCCCATTACTCAGAGTAGAATTCCTTCAACATTCCGCGGTATGCACTGAAAAGCTTCGACTTAGACACAAATCCGATGTAATGGCCTTGATCGTCCAAGACGGGCAGGTTCCATGCTCCGCTGGTCTCAAATTTATTCATTACCATGTCCATGGTATCCTCTTTTCGGACATATTCCGGGGCGTCATTCATCAGGTCGTGCACGAACGTAGTCTCGTACAATTGTTGGTTGAAAATAACATGACGGATCTCGTTGAGGTCTACTACCCCGATGAAGTTGCGTTTATCGTCCAAGACCGGAAACAAGTTGCGTTTGGATCTCGAGATCACCTTCACCAATTCGCCCAATTTATCATAGGCACCAACGGTCAAGAAGTCGGTCTCAATTTCCCGATGGAGTTTCATCAAAGTCAATACAGCTTGATCCTTGTCGTGGGTGATAAGCTCGCCGCGCCGCGCCAACTGGGCCGTGTAGATGCTGTGCGGAATGAATTGCTTTACCGTCAAGAAAGAGATCGAGGCTGTCAACATCAGCGGCAGAAACAATTCATAGCCTCCCGTAATCTCGGCAATCAAGAAAATCGCCATCAAAGGAGCGTGCAGGTTTCCCGCCATCAAACCGGCCATAGCCACCAGGGTGAAATTGCTCTCTGGCAATTCGCCCAATCCAAAGTGATTGATGCTGCGCGCGAAAAAGAATCCAAACATCGCACCCATGAACAAAGTCGGCGCAAAGGTTCCGCCAATTCCGCCCGCGCGAAACGTCAAGGTAGTGGCAACGACCTTCAACAATCCAAGTCCTAGGACAAAGGCGAGTAGGACAAACACATTGCCGGTATAATCTTCAAACAAGGAGTCGGCCAAGACTTCAAATGGCCTCCCTTCGATGATTGAATTGATCGTTTGGTAACCTTCCCCGTAGAGCGGCGGCAGTAAAAAAAGCAACAAGCCCAGTAAGGTACCTCCAATGATGGTCTTGCTCCGCTGCCGCTTCATGCGGTCAAAAATCTTGCTGATAGAGGTGTAGGTTCGGTAGAAAAACACAGACGCAATGCCAGTGAATACGCCGAGTCCAACGTAGTACGGAATATGTGAAAATCGCACATCCTCATTGATGTCGAAGTGAAACAAGATGTCGTCTCCGACGAAGAACCGAGAAGTAATCGCTGCAGTGGCACTCGCCAATAACAAGGGGATCAGCGAAGCGGTAGTCAGGTCCAACATGATCACCTCGATCGAAAAGACGATCGCCGCGATCGGGGCATTGAAAAGAGCCGCCATAGCCCCGCTGGCCGCACAGCCAATAAGGAGCGTTCGGGTCTTGTACGGCAACTTGAAGAGGGTTCCCATATTCGCACCCCAAGCAGAGGTCGTTCCCACGGTCGGGCCCTCCAATCCAACGCTTCCCCCAAATCCTACGGTTAAGGCTGCACTTACGATGGACGAGTAGAGGTTGTGCTTACGCACCAAACTATTCTTCTTGGAGATCGCGTGAAGCGTGTTCGGAATTCCATGGTTTACCTTTTGCTTCACCACTTTGCGGATGAACCATTGCGCCAACAGAATTCCTACCAATGGATAAATAATGTATAGGACAAATTCGTAGCGCTGGAAGAAACTCTTGGTAAGAATGAGTTCTACCACGTGCACCGTATTCTTGATGGTCAGTGCGATGATGCCCGAAAGGAATCCGACGATGATCGCCAAGAGGTACGTAAACTGTCGTTCACTGAGGTGATCCCTCCTCCATTCATTGAAGTAGACGATGGATTTGGACCATTTGGAATTTGCCTCCCGGAGATAGGGGTCTACCTGAGTTCGGGTTCGGCCGATAAAATCGGATGCCTTTGACACCCTACAAAGTTTAGGATTCGAGTTGGACTTTCAGGTGCAGCTCTTTCAATTGCTCCTGACTAATAGTAGACGGCGAATCGATCATCAGATCACGACCGGAATTGTTCTTTGGAAAGGCGATGTAATCACGGATGCTATCGGTGCCTCCGAACATCGCTGCCAATCGATCGAAGCCAAATGCAATCCCGCCGTGGGGCGGCGCTCCATAGCGGAAAGCACTCATCAAGAAACCAAATTGCTTCTGTGCTTCTTCATCTGAGAACCCAAGGATCTTAAACATCTTGGCTTGCAATGCCTGGTCGTGGATTCGAATGGACCCCCCTCCCAGTTCTACTCCGTTGATCACCATGTCATAGGCGTTCGCATTCACGCTGGCCGGATCTGAATCCAACAGGGCCATATGTTCCGGTTTGGGTGAAGTGAAAGGATGGTGCATCGCATAAAAGCGTTGCGTACCCTCATCCCACTCTAACAACGGAAAATCAACTACCCACATCGGGGCGTATACGTCCTTGGTACGAAGACCGAGTAGATCACCAACGTACAATCGGAGCTCATTCATTTGCTTGCGCGCAGCATGCACATCACCGGCAAGCAATAGCAAGATGTCTCCAGCCTTGGCTCCTGTCTTCGCTGCCCAGGCAGCCAATTTTTCTTGGTCAAAGAATTTATCCACTGAGCTTTTGAAGCTCCCGTCCTCATTGACCTTGCAGTAGATTAAGCCTTTCGCCCCTACCTGAGGGCGTTTCACAAAGTCCGTCATGGCATCGAGCTGCTTACGCGTAAACTCACCTCCACCTTCCGCACAAATTCCAACCACCAACTCAGCGTCATCAAATACTTGAAATCCTTGGTTCTGGCATACTTCATTCATCTCCACGAACTCCATTCCAAAACGCAGGTCAGGCTTATCAGAGCCAAAACGCTCCATGGCTTCCGCATAGGTCATGCGCTGGAAGGCGGGGAGATCAATCCCTTTTACCGATGTGAACAAATGGCGCACAAGGCCTTCGAAGGTGTTCAAGATATCTTCTTGCTCCACGAATGCCATTTCGCAGTCGATCTGGGTAAACTCGGGTTGACGGTCAGCCCTCAGGTCTTCATCGCGGAAGCATCGCACCACCTGAAAATAGCGATCATAGCCACTGATCATAAGCAACTGCTTAAAGGTCTGTGGCGATTGCGGCAAGGCGTAAAATTGACCTTCATTCATCCTGGACGGCACCACAAAATCACGTGCTCCTTCTGGAGTAGACTTGATCAAGTAAGGCGTCTCAATCTCCATGAACTTAAGTCCATCCAAAAACTTTCGCGTTTCGATGGCAAGCTGATGGCGGAGCTCTAAATTTTTTCTGAGGGGTGTTCTGCGCAGGTCGAGGTAGCGGTACTTCATGCGGATCTCCTCGCCTCCGTCGGTCTCGTCCTCAATCGTAAAAGGTGGCACTTCGGAGCTGTTCAACACGGTAAGCGCTTTTACCTCGATCTCGATCTCTCCTGTAGGCAGTTGCTTGTTCTTGCTTTCGCGCTCAATGACTTCGCCTTCGATCTGGATGACAAATTCCCGTCCCAACTTGCGGGCTTGTTCGCACAGGTCTTGGTTCTTCTCAATGTTAAATCCCAATTGGGTGATCCCATAGCGATCGCGTAAGTCGATGAAGGTCATGCCCCCCATGTTGCGCGCACGCTGCACCCAACCCGCTAGGGTGACTGAAATACCCACATGCTCGAGGCGCAATTCCCCGTTCGTATGCGTTCTGAACATAACTCCTGATTTGAGGGCGCGAAGGTAACGCATACCGCTGTGTTGAAGGAGGCTTGGCCCCAGTTAATTCACTGTGAGTCAAATCAAATTTAGGCGTGAGGCCTGTCATGTTTTGCGCTTTTGGATATGGCCCCTTTGTGTAATGAAAAACGAACAGCTGACCAAGGAAGAACGCGTAACTCGGGTGCACATTGACGACTTGCATTTCGAGCACCAGCAATGGGTAAGGGAAGTGCGTTTTTTTAAGGATGAACTCGAGTTTTTTAGGCGTCGTTTAGAAGATATTGCGTCGCGCTACACCTCCATGGAGGTGATGAAAGAACTCGAGAAATTCCAAAATCAGTTGTACATCCAGGGCAATGCCATGGACCAACTCATCCACGACGTCAATGAGCACGAACATTTTCTTGCCAAATACGCCGAGGAGAACCCCGTAGCGGTCGACAGGGTCCTATTTGAGGATCACGGACCACTGCGCGCACGGATCGATACCAATAGGGCAATCGTCGACGATTTTAAACAAGACTACCTGCGCTTCCTCGTGAGGTGGATGTAAGGACAAGCTAAGTCAATATCGCGAGAAACCATGACGGACATTGCCATCATAGACAACAAGACCATAGAACAAGTCCAAAAGGAATTCACCTCACATTTTCCTTTTTTAAAGATCGAGTTCTATGAAGCTGAGCACACAACTGGCGAGGGCACTCCCGAAACGCTCCGTGTAAATGTGGAACGTACCATTGGTGAAGCTAGAACAAAGCAAACCGCTGGAAAATTGAGCATTCACGGAAACCAGAAGGTCAGTACGTTAGAGCAGGCTTTTCATGATGTCTTTGGGCTGAACGTTCAAGTATTCAGAATGAGTGGAAGCCTTTGGCTGCAAACGACTACTACGGACGATTGGACTTTAAGCGAACAAAACGAAACCGCAAAAGATTTTTCGCTCGGCTGAATTTGAATTCTTGGTTTTTTGTTTGGCTAGAGGCCGGCTACTGAGTTCGCTCGGTGCCGGTCTCGTCCTTTAGCAAGAGTGAGCGCACAAGGAAAAATACTCCTACACCAATCAAAGGGAGGCTCAAAATCTGCCCCATATTCAGCGTCATGTCTTGTTCAAACGCTACTTGTACCTCCTTGAAAAACTCGATGAAGAAGCGCGCCGTAAAAAGTCCGATCAAAAAGGTGCCAAAGAGCATTCCGGGCTTCTGACCTGCCTTTGCCTTGAAGTACATAAAGGCCAATACACAAAACAGCAGCAAATAAGAAAGCGCCTCATAGATTTGGGCTGGATGTCTTGGCTCCAATACTTGATACCCTGCCTTGGTGAAAAGGAAGGCCCATGGACCATCCCAAGGTGCCCCAACGATTTCGTGGTTCATCAAATTCCCAAACCGGATGAACACCGCAGCCAAGGCGATGGTAATGACGATTCTATCCAGGATCCACATGAGTGGCTTTTTGGATATTTTTTTGCTCCAAATCCAAAGAGAAACAATGATTCCAATGGTGGCACCATGACTCGCAAGTCCTCCTTTCCATATCTGCAGGATCTCAATCATGTGCTGAGAGTAATAATCCCATTGATAGAAGAAGACATGACCCAACCGAGCACCTAACACCGTGCCGACCATCATGTAGAGGAGAAGGCTATCCATCCAATCCTGCGGCAAATTCTCCCGTTTCAGGATGTTTTGCATGATGTAATAGCCCGTCAGAAAGGCGCCAGCAAACAAAAGTCCGTACCAGCGGATGGCAACGGGTCCGATCTCAAAGACCACGGGATCGACCTCCCAAGTGATGTATAACAGGTTCATCATGCAGCGTCAAATCTTAACTTCGTGCGCAAATATAGAATTCGCACCATGCTTCACAGACCTAGAAGAAATCGCAAGAACGAAGTCGTTCGCAGTCAAGTTCGCGAAACGAATATCAGCGTTGACAATCTGATCTATCCATTATTTGTGGTAGACGGTCAAAACGTGAAGTCAGAGGTGAAATCACTCCCCGGACAATTCCGCCTCTCTTTGGATCATTTGCTCAAGGAAGTGGATGAGTGCATGAACCTAGGGGTAAAGTGTTTTGACCTCTTCCCTGCCGTCGACGAGTCGCTCAAAGACGCCATGGGGACCTATAGTTATTCAGATAAAAACTTCTACCTGAAGTACATCAGAGAAGTAAAACAACGCTTTCCTGAAGCGGTGATCATGACAGACGTAGCAATGGATCCCTACAGCAGCGATGGCCACGACGGCGTCGTAAAGGACGGAAAGATCCTGAACGACGAAACGCTCGAAGTCCTCGGTAAAATGAGTGTAGCCCAGGCGGATGCTGGGGCAGACATCATCGGCCCATCAGACATGATGGACGGCCGGGTAGAATACATCCGGGATGACCTCGACCTCGCAGGATTTACCGATGTGAGCATCATGTCATACACGGCCAAATATGCCAGTGCCTTCTACGGGCCTTTTCGAGACGCCTTGGGTTCAGCGCCCAAGTTTGGTGACAAGAAGACCTACCAAATGGATCCTGCTAATAAAACCGAGGCACTCATCGAGGCAGAATTGGACTATGCCGAGGGAGCGGATTACTTGATGGTAAAACCCGCCTTGTGCTACCTGGATATCATTCACATGCTAAAAGAGAATTTCCCTATTCCGATCGCGGCATACAATGTTAGTGGTGAATATGCCATGCTCAAGGCAGCAGCCCAAAACGGCTGGGTCGATTACGATCGCGCTATGCCCGAAATGCTGCTTAGTATTAAGCGGGCCGGAGCGGATGTTATCTTGACCTACTTCGCCAAGGAGTTTGCGCAAATGGTAAAAGGGAAATAAAAAAGGCCTCAAATTGAGGCCTTTTCTTCTTGCAGAATAAAGCGCTTTTAGTCTGTTATTACAACTTTAGTCGTAAGCTGCTTTCCCTTGACCAACTGAACCTTCACCAGGTAAATTCCAGCGTTCAGGTCCGCTGTTGGAATCGTGATCACCGAAGCAGTAGGAGAAGCATTTTGGTAAACCTGACGGCCTGCCAAATCATACATCGAAATCGCTTCGATCTGCGTTGATGGGTTGTTCACCTTTAGCTGCAGTGCATCTTGCGCAGGATTAGGATATGCGAGAAGATCCTCTCTTCCGATGTACAATTCATCGACGTCTACACTCTCCCAATTACCGATCTGCATGGTTTTGACCATGCGCGGAATGCTGTATCCCATAATCGTGTCAATGTAGGTCAAGCCTTGTGCCCTCGACTGGTTTGGATTGGTCAACAGAGCATTCGCGTGGATCGCGTCTTCATCGAAAGGACCCAATCCCAAGCTCTCTAAGTAGGCTCCAAGAGCATCCAGGTCGCTTTTTGACCACCATTCCCATGGTGTTCCATTTTGCTCGATGTCATTGTTTCCATCTCGCACAACCAATGAAAAAAGACCTTCCATTCCTGTGCTCGGAATATCGATCGGGTCATTGATATTGATGATGGGTGAGTTCTCCATGCTGCGCCCGTAAAAGGATCGTGCACGGTCTGTGAATGGATCTTCCGGATAATCTCCAGCATACGCATCGTTCAAGCCCAAGCCGTTTGCCTTCGCTATAAAAGTGTTTGGTCCATTTACATCCACTACATCATCGCCTGTTGTTGGAACGATAACTATGCCCGTGTCGAACGGAGCGAAATTGTCATAGGGAGAATGGAAGGATACAAACGGTCCGTCGCCTGCCTCCATCCAACTGATATCTCCGAGGGCTCCTCCAGCATTCACGCTGATGTCCACGTCGTGAGACATGCCGTTGTCTGTATAGAGATTGATGAGTCCGCCATTGCCCTCTACATCACCAACGATGGAGGGCTGAATGACGCTGTTTCCACCGAAGACAAATTTGTCAAGGGCAGTTTCAGCCTGCTTATCCAGCGTGCTGTAAGCAAGGGCAACATAGCCCCCTGACCCTGCTCCGTACATGGCAATGTTATCGACGTCTACTCCGTAAGGGTTGCCAAAATTCGCCGCTGCATAACGCGTTCCTTTAACGCAATACTGTACGTCATGGATGGCCCTGTAAACCGCGTTCAAAAGGGTAGCTCGTCGAACGACCAAACCGGGAGGTCCTACGGCGAGTGGATTCCATCCCAATCGATAATTTGGAGCGATCGCAACGAATCCACGTTTTGCCCATTGCTTGCAAAGCTCCGCCGCCGAGGAATCCTCTTTAGAACCACCGTAGCTACCGTTCACAACAGGAGGGAGAAAGTTCCCCGTATGGATGTAGATGACAACCGGCCGTTCAGCCAGCGTATCTGCGCTCGCACTTGGCCTGTACACGTCCATTTTCAATTGGGTCACCTTTAAGATCGTCGAGGAATCTACGGAGTACGGGTAAAAGAACGCCAATGGGATGTTCGCCGGATTGGTGGCTATCCAATTCTGCAAGGAGTCCTTCTCGGCGATGATCTGTGCTGCATTTGCGCCCACATAAGCCGGATCGAGAAGTGAGGTGTTAAGAAGAGGGTTGACGTTTATGCCATAAACCACGTCCTTTTCGATGGTGATGTCAGCATTCGTAAAGACCTCTTCAAGGTAGCGTTCTTGACCAAAGCCGGTCAAAGACAACGCACCTAAAAGCACTACTAATAAGGGGTTTTTCATTTTAAAATAGATTAAATGTGAATATTCAAGATTGATTATTTACTCGTATTTAGGTCAAAAAGTAAGGAAACATAGGCCAACCTTCCAATTTCAGGGCCGCCATAAACTTGCCTTACTTTATTATTTAGGAGGTTGGAAGCCCCAAGCTTTAAAGTACTGTTCCATTTGGGAACCGAAAAATTTACCTGTCCATTCAGCAATCCATAAGATGGAATCTCACCCGTAAACTGCGGGGATCCTTCAAATCGGAAACCCTCTACCCATCGATAATTCAGCGCATATCCAAAGCGTCCGAATTGAAGAATCGGCAGAACGACATCCCTCCCAGATAGGCCTAGGTTGAATTTGTGCGTGGGCGTGTTGTAGGCCGGAATAATAGGGTCATCATCTCCAGAAATGAGCTCATTGTAAGAATAATTTCCGTTGAGGGCGTGCTTCTTGGCATAGAAATAATTGGCCCCGATTGACCCTCCTCGGGTAAGTACCATTCCCTCGGCATTCGCGGCAAGGCGATAGACCTGCGGATTCCTTGGAAAACCGATCAAATCAAACTCCACATCCACGCCGATGAGGTATCCAATAAAGTCTCGGTACCAACTTTGGTAAAGCGAAATGTCGAGGTAGACTTTATCCTGCAGGATACCACGATAGCCCAATTCAATCGTCTTTACCTTCTCTGGCTGGATAGGCGCTACGTCAAAATATTCTAACGATTGTTTGTCCAAAGAAGTCAAGTAATCTACGAAGGATCCAACGGTGATCAAAGAATCATAGCCTTCAAGGTTTCCGAGAAGAATGGCCCTGCCTACATTGTAGTATAGGTATTGATCAGCGAGACTGGGATTCCTTATGGCAGAGGAAAAGGTCGTGCGAAAGGTATGGTTGGGTGCGGGTGAGTATACGAGAGAAACGGCAGGCGAAAAAAGATAATCAAAGTTCTTATTCTTATCCATCCTGAGCGTAGCACTGATCTTTAGCTTGCCCTCCAAGAGGTCTCTATTGAGGCCTAGGTAATATCCAAATTCTTCGTTTTTAATCTCCCGGTATGATGAGTCGATCTTCTCGAACTCTCCCGCTGCATTCTTTTCCCGCTCGTAAGTGAGCGTGTCTTGAAAGATCGTTCCTCTAGTATCCGGCCTATACCAACGATGGTTGCCCCCTGTGGTAAATCCAAACCCGGCAATGTCAAAACGATACTCGCCCTGCACATGATACAGCGCTGACTTATCATAGAACAATGATCCTCCATCGGTAAACTTGCGCGTAGTGATGTCGGTGAAAGCAGAATCGAAACGTTCGGTCCCTTTCTCGTACGCCGGGACGCCAGCACGGTCATCATCGTTTAGTTCACCCCTCAACTCTTGATGCCAAGCCTGCAAGGTGTCTTGATATTGAACCAGCCACTCATCCAAAGCAACTGCCCAAAGTGTATCATTTTGGTATGTATCGATGTCCGGATAACCTTCAAAGCCTTCCAATTTTCGCGTGTAGTCTCGCCCCCCCCAAATGGTTCTGTAGCGTGTCATCCAATTATCATTTCCATTGATGTCAGAGATGATCGTCGATTCAGTCATGCGAACACCCGTCGTGACAATGTCGTAGGAGTTACCAGCGTCCTCATGGGTAGCATAAGCGCGGACAAACCATGTTCCTTTTTTACCGACTTCAACCCGATTTTGCAGAAACTGAATATCCTTAAGGCTGTAGCGATTATCTCCCTGATAGACGGTCGTGCCGGTCCCGTAGTTGAGCGTATAGCTCGCTTCAATACTATCGGTAAGCTTATAATAGAAGCCGCCGTTTAACTTTAGATTCTCCGTGTTGTAATCCGCCAAATCTACCTCTTTGTACCCTTGCTTGAATACAACGCCATAGCCCGGATACTCCGACTTCGAAAATGGGTCTGAACGATCATCGTAAATCTCATCCCCGTAGATATTCACTGCATCGACCCCTCCTGGATTTCCTTCCGAAGCAGGCGACCCATCAATCGGAAGATAATTCTCTGCTTGCCAATCCAAGGCCCGCATATAGAAGAAATTCAATTTGTATCCAAATTTCGGCTTCCCGTCTTTGTTCCTCAATACCTGCGCCCACCTTAAGGCGTACTCCTGCATACTTCGCTCGCCCGTTTTAACTGAGACTGCCAATCCCGGAAAATTGAAAGGGTCTTTGGTGGTCATATTGATCACTCCGTTGAATGCTCCTGGTCCATAAAAGGCTGAACTGGCCCCAGCGACAATGTCGACGCTCATGACATCCAGGTCTGAAGAGCCTAAGAAATTTCCCAATGAAAAATTCAACCCCGGACTCTGGTTGTCCATGCCGTCGATTAATTGTAGAGACCGGACTGGACTAGTACTATTAAACCCACGCGTATTGATCACCTTGAATCCGAGACTTGCAGCCGTGATATCCACGCCTTTTAGCATGGCCAATCCATCATAAAAATTATCGCTTGGCGTTTCCTTGATGGCGATGATATCCATGCGTTCAACCGTTAAAGGTTCCTGTCTCTGCTTCTCTGAAACACGGTAGTCAACCACTTCAAAGGCATCTAAAGAGGTGGCAGAAGCCGACAAATCCACCTTCAATCGCTGCGATTCACTCTTGACAGTAATTGTTTGGGATTGATATCCCATGAATGAGATGACAATATCCAACGGAAAAGGCCGATCCGTCTCAAAGCGAAAAGCACCATCTAGGTCAGAGGTAACACCCTCCGTGGTTCCGCTTATGACAACGGTTGCTCCAATTAGCGGCATAGAAGCATCAAGGTCCCTTACGCTGCCTTGGACGACCTGCTGGGCGAGAAGGCTGCTGATGGGGCCAACTGCAAATGAGAGGAAAATGATAAAGCGAATCATGCTCATCAATAATATCCAAACTCAGCGTACTGGGAATTGCATTTTCTACAATACGTGGAAGATTATTATCTGGTTTTCCACATTTAATTGCACTATTCACTCATGCATTTTGAAGCGTGACACAAAAAAAAGTCCCATTTCTGGGGCTTTTCTGTTAGCGTATGTAGCGCATCAACTCGCGTGCGTTACTATCGAAAGTGAACTCTTTGGTCAGTAGAAAATAATTCTCAGGATCAGCACAGCTTTGAAAAGCGAACTTGGCAATGTCAAGCTTATACCGATCAAAGGTGAACTCACGCATCATTGCGGCAATCTGCTGAGTAGACATATAGTTGGCCAGCACGGCTGACTTTGCGATTTCCAATTTTGTCCGGTCAAAAGGAGTGCTGCGCATGCTTTGCATCAAGCCATTGAAAGCCGAAGGAAACATGCAATTAGGGCCTACGTGATAGGGAACCGGAGAAGGCGCGTGATGCGAGCTCACTACTCCAAGAACAGGTCGGCCATGCCCAGAGGCTTGTTGAAAGCGCATTCCGTATCGATCCAATCGTCCTTGCATTCGAGTGTGATGAGGAACGAACACGTTGCCTTGGTACATTACCCGATGTTGAACTGGAGCCCCATGGCCTCGTCCTCGTTGCTCATGCTTCACAACACGAACATTGTAGTTTCCTGACGGGAGTTGATCCAATTGAAGGGTGCCATTTGTAGCGGGGTAAGCTTGCCCGTTCACTTCGATGGTGAAACGACCGAATTCAGCAACGCTGATTTCTAAGGCTGAGGATCCGAAATGAGATGCTGAGGCAGTTGCTACAACTGCAAGGAGCATCGCGATCATTGAAAGCATCTTTTTCATGGTTTCCCTTTTTAATGGTTCACCCTGCTTAAACCAAGCTACGTGCCAAAGTATATTAAGCCACCTCGTACACTTTGCCCGGAAGCGATCGAACCACCCCTTTGAATTCCAACTCAAGCAGTGCTGCCGCGGTTTTGCTCATCGGAAGCCCCGCATCCAAGCTCAAATTATCAATCGACGCTCGCTGCCTTTGTTCGAGCACGGAGAACACTTGACGCTCAACATCGGTAAGTTCTACAAAGAGCTGCTTTTGCATGGATGATGGCTTCTTGTCCTTTTCCCACCCCATGAGATAAGCCAGGTCATCTATGCCTTCCACGAGCGCAGCGATGTTGGTCTTGATCAGGTGGTTGCACCCACTTGAATAAGGAGCATCCGTAGCCCCAGGGAATGCTGCGACATCCCTGCTATAACCAGCCGCCATGCGCGCGGTAATCATGGACCCCCCTTTCACCATGGTCTCGATGACGATGGTGACGTCTGACATCCCTGCGACGATCCGGTTGCGCTGAGGGAAGTTCTCGCGGTCGGGTTTAGTCCCGAATTCGAACTCGCTCAAAACACCCCCGTTTTGCTTCATCTGCGCAACGAGGGATTCATTCTGTGCTGGATACACGCGGTCGAGGGAATGCCCAAGGACTCCCACCGTCTGCATACCTCGAGCGACGGAAGCGCGATGTGCTAACGTATCGATGCCATACGCCAAACCACTCACGACCAAGGCTCCATAACCCTCCAGTCCATCTACAAGACGTTCGGTCATCCGTTCACCATAAGCTGTGCAGCTCCGTGTTCCGACTATACTCACAATCCTAGGTGGATTCAAGCGCATATTTCCTGCGCCATACAACAGAACTGGCCCATCCTCACAATGCTTAAGGCGTGAAGGATAATCATCGTTCAGGTAAAAGTATACGTCGATACCATCGCGTTGGATGACCCTCATTTCGTCCTCCGCACGGCGTAGGGCTTCTTCCCGATTCAGTCGGTTGACCAACCTCATTGATAGACCGGGTATCGCTGCGAGGTCTTTTTTACTTGTATCAAAGATTTGTCGTACGCCTCCGCAGTGGGAAACCAGGGCACGTGCTCGCGCTGACCCCACCCCTTCCAGCTTATTTAAAGCAATCTGGTAATAGCTTTCTTCCATCTCAATCCGTACAACGAAAATAATATTTGACTCGTCTAATGATGCGTAACTTCGCCGCAATGATGAAGATTTTAGGGATCATTCCTGCGCGATACGACTCTACTCGTTTCCCAGGAAAACCACTCATAGACATTCAAGGGAAAAGCATGGTTCAGCGCGTGTATGAACGCGCGAAGGAAAGCGAACAACTATCCCGTGTCGTAGTAGCTACGGATGATGCAAGGATTTTCGAGCACGTTCAGTGGTTCGGAGGAGAGGCCATCATGACGGCCCAGGAACATCAAAGTGGAACGGACCGATGCGTTGAAGCGTACACCTTGCTCGGCGAGGACTATGACGCAGTAATCAACATCCAAGGGGATGAGCCCGTTATCAAACCGTGCCAGCTCAATTTACTGGCCTTTTGCTTTAACGATGACGACTGTGAAATCGCGACGCTCGCCGTGAAAATTAAAACGAACGACATCCTCTTTGACGCGAGCAAGATTAAGGTGGTGCTCGACAACAACCATAATGGCGTTTACTTTAGTCGGCACCCCATTCCCTATCAGCAGCGGCCGGCCGAAGAGTGGCTAGCAAACCATGAGTACTTGAAGCACGTAGGCATTTATGGCTTCCGAACCGACATTCTTAAAGAAGTTGGCCGCCTCCCCCCATCAACCTTGGAAAAAGCCGAATCTCTGGAACAACTGAGATGGTTAGAGAACGGCTACAAAATTCAAGTAAAGCTTACGGAGTTCGATTCGATATCAGTGGACATTCCAAAAGACCTGGATCGCGTTTTAGAGATCTTGAACGAGGTGTGAGTTTCTCCTGAATTGTTTTCTTTGTTCTACAAGCGCCGATGGTGAAATTTGATCAATACATAGCAGCCCTTCTCGAAGATCACGATTGTGTGATTGTGCCAGATTTTGGTGGCTTCGTGGCGAATTACGCCTCCGCAAAGGTCAATCCTATCAATCACCGCTTCGACCCTCCTTATCGAAAGATTAGCTTCAATAAACTCCTTGTCCACAACGATGGTCTGTTCGGTGCATACGTGGCCCGGAAGGAGGATGAGCGCTACGAAGATTCCATCAAGGAGCTGAAAAACTACGTCCTTTACTTGAAAAAGGAATTACGGGAAAACAAAAAGGTGTCCATTGAGAAAGTAGGCTTACTACTCCTCCAATCAGATGGAACTTATCGCTTCGAGCAAGTGAAAAATCCGGCGTTTTTTCGAGACGGATTCGGTCTGGAATCGTTCTTCGGCAAGAAAATAGAACGCAAACCAGAGCGGGTATTAGCCGTCGAACCCAAAGCACAGCGCACGGAGAGTGTCACCGAAACTCCGCCGTCTATTTCTACTCCCGAGCCTGTCAAAGTCCAAGCGGCTGAAAAACGACCTGAGCCCAAAGTGGTGAAGCTGGATCCTGCTCCAGAAAAAAAGGTTGAAGAACCCATCGAAAATGAGCGCCCTCTTCAGGACAAGAAACGTCGAATGTGGCCGATCGCTGCCGCCGCTTTGCTTGGACTTCCCATAATCGGCTACGCCGTATGGATTGCTTTGAACACCTCACTTTTTAGAGAGCCATCAACATTTGAGCTCTCTGACCTCAATCCTTTTAGCACATCTGTTCCCGCCGAATATGAGCTGCGAGCCAAGCCTTTCGAAGCCGTTGTCTTTTCTTCCAACGAATCGATTGTAATCGAAGACAATGAGGAGTACTTGAAACTAAGCATGGATAATGCCCCAGATAAAACCTTGGTGGTACGCTTAGTAGATGCGAAACCGGCTATGGATTCCAACAAAGCATTGCACTACCACATCATCGGCGGTTGCTTCAGTGTCTCGTCCAACGCGGAGGGCTTGGTAGAATCATACCGTAGCCGTGGTAGCAACGCTTCTATCCTCGACAAAAAAGGCGACCTGTCCCGCGTGAGCATCGCGAGTTATGCCACAAAAAAAGAGGCCTTGGTTGCCCTGGCCTCTTATCAAAATGACATTTCTGGAGCTTGGCTCCTTTATAAGTAGTTCTTCAGCAAATGGCTGTGCGCCTTCTTGCGTAGACTTCTCAATCCTTTCTCACGAATCTGTCGAATGCGCTCTCGCGTAAGTCCCAAGTTATTCGCAATTTCTTCCAGGGTCATGGGTGGAACGCCATTCAGTCCGAAGGATAACCTTAGTACGTCCGCTTCTCTTTCCTTCAGATTCACCAATACGCGCTCTATGTCTCGACGAAGTGATTCGTGCATCAATAGATCCGTAGGAATATCCGAATCATTGTTGGCCATTACGTGCAACAAACTATTGTCTTCTCCTTCCATAAGCGGAGCATCCACAGACACTTGCTTTTGTGCATAAACAAAAAGATCGCTGACGCTGTCTGGATTCGACTCCAAGAGTTCACCGATTTCATCGTTAGAAGGGGGTCGTTCAAACTTCTGCTCTAGGGCTGAGAATGCCTGCGCTACTTTTTGGATTGCGCTAACCTTATTGAGTGGTAAGCGCACTACCCGGC
>JABMOM010000032.1 GCA_013204105.1 Flavobacteriales bacterium | reverse complement strand
CATCGACCTGAGTGGATTTGAGTCTGGTGTATACCAACTCAACCTCAACGGCGAGTCTATCAACACTACACATAGTGTTGTGATCAAGTAAAGACAGCATGTGAATCAAGGAAAAGGCCCTCTTCGGAGGGCCTTTTTTTTTGCGCTATGCTAGTGATCGTATATCATCAACCCCAATCGGGCGTTCGGAAATGAATCCTTCCCCGTAGGTCGCTCCAATATATCTGCCATACATCTGTGCCTTCCCTTCGATGATTTCTAAAAACTCCTTTCCAGAAATGGAGGAAGCAGGTTCGTTGCTATTTGGATTGTAAAATTGGGACCCGTAGGCCTTGATGCTGTTCGTTCGTTCTTCCCAATGCAGAGTGATGTCTACCACCAAGGTGGGCTGTTCAAAGTGGTCTTGGAGGTAATGCAGCACAAGTCGCGGACGCCAAGCTTCCTGAGCAACACCGTCGTGCTTCGTCTCTATACGCCTCAAACCCGAAAGGAAGCATGCCACCTTCTCCAGTTCGGCGCTCCTACCATGATCTGGGTGACGATCTCGCAAGGCATTGCACAGAACTACATCTGGTTGGCAGGCCCTGATCACTTCGATGATGCGCAGCTGTGCATCTTCGTTGTTCTCAAAAAAACCATCTCGCAAACCTGCATTGACGCGGAAGCTGGTCTTGAGAATCTTCGCCGCGGCCTCCGCTTCTTTCAGCCTTAACTCACCCGATCCTCTGGTGCCTAGCTCCCCCATCGTAAGGTCCAATATTCCCACTTTCTTTCCTGCAGCTACAGCCTTCAACAAGGTTCCACTGCAACTCAATTCGACGTCGTCGGGATGGACTCCGATCGCCAGTATGTCAACTTTTTCCAATGCCATGGTACCTTAACCTATAATGCTCTAAACTTGTTGCCGCAATGGACAAATTTCTGGCAATATTAACCAAAGAGTTCAAGTCGGATTTCCGCAACCCCTATATTCTTGGTGGCGCGGGCTTGTTTCTATTGTCTACATTATTCGTTTGTTACATCACGGTGAAGCGCATTCCTAACCCTTCCACATGGGTAGCGCTGTATTGGATCATCATTCTATTTTCCGCGTTCAATGCAGTGGCCAAAAGCTTTACAAGCGAGTCTAGGGAGCGCATGCTTTACCTTTACACCTTATCCGGACCAGGGGCCTTTATCGCTTCAAAGGCCGTATACCATGGCATTGTCATGGTCCTACTTTCTATGGTTGCAGTGATGGTGTATTCCACCTTCTTTCAAATGCTGATTGCCGACACAACCTTATTCTACATTTCGGTAGTTCTTGGAGCTTCGGGAATAGCCATCATTTTAAGCCTCCTTTCCACCATTGCTTCTAAGGCCGGCAACAACCTCACCTTGATGGCAATATTGGCCTTACCCATTCTGCTTCCCCTGATGATGGTATCCACCACACTGATGAAAAATGCCATTGATGGGATTGCACTTTCCGTTCAATTGAAATACCTCTTCGTGCTTGGCGGTCTGAATGTGGTCAGTTTTGCCTTGTCTGTTGTGTTGTTTCCGTACCTTTGGCGCGAATAAAAAGTCGACTCCATTTGAAGCTGCACATCGCCTTCAAGATCCTGGCAATTCTTTTGGTCTTTTTCACGCTCAGCGCGGGATTGCTTGTAGATGTCCCTGCCTTGAACATCTTGAATGAGACCATCCGAAACCTCTTTTTCCACGTGACTTCGTGGTTCGCGATGGTGTTTCTTTTCATCGCTTCATTTACCTATAGCATTCGTTATCTCAGAACTGGATCACCCGCTGACGACCTTCGCGCTCGTGTTTTTGTTGAAACGGGGATGATTTTCGGCGCCGCCGGTTTGGTTACGGGAATGCTCTGGGCAAATTTTACGTGGGGATCCTATTGGGTGCCGGATCCAAAATTGAACGGGGCAGCCATTGCTTTGCTGGCATATTTAGCCTATGGAGTTCTGAGAAATAGTCTGCAGGATAGTATTCAGCGAGCCAAGGTGAGTGCGGTTTACAACGTTTTCGCCTTTGTGATGATGGTGCTCTTCATCTTCATCCTTCCACGCATGACCGACTCTTTGCATCCTGGCAATGGCGGAAACCCTGCTTTCAGCAGCTATGACTTGGATGACAACATGCGACTGGTGTTTTATCCTGCAATCATCGGATGGATATTGCTAGGATTGTGGATGACCGAGATTCGAATTAGGATCGCTAACCTGAAAAAGACATAACCATGAAAGCCTGGATATCAACTTTGACCCTGATGCTATTGTTTCTTTCTTCGTTCGCCCAGTCTGCTGAAATGGCGGACCAGATGCGCGCCGACGGAAAGATTTACGTGGTGGTAGGAGTGTTGATCCTGATCTTCGCAGTCCTATTCACCTACTTGATCTTCTTGGATATGCGTCTGAGAAAAGTGGAGAAAGAAAATGAGCAAGCATGAAAAGAATGCACATCATATTGATCTTACTGATAGCCGTGATGATCGGGGCTATGATCGGAGCCATCAATGATTCAAGTTCCTATGCCAATTTTGATGAGGCGTTTACGAACCCTTCTTCTGAATACCACGTGGTAGGAAAATTAGCCCGTGACCGAGAGATGAAATACGATCCAGAGACCAATCCCGACATGTTCACCTTTTGGCTTGAGGATGTCAATGGTGAAGAAAAGCAGGTAGTGTTGCACAAAAGCAAGCCACAAGACTTTGAACGATCTGAGCAAATCGTACTGATCGGAAGCGTCGAAGGAGATGTTTTTCACGCCAACGACATTCTAATGAAATGCCCATCTAAGTACACGGACGGGACGGTGCAAGCCAAAGAACAAGCCAGTATCTAATCCATGGAGTACATCGGCGAACACGTGCTGATCGGTGAGATCGGCAACCTTTTCATACTCATCGCTTTTGCCTTTGGCGGACTTTCCACCATCGCATATTTCTTGGCGGAGCGAAATGAAGACAGCTCTTGGAAAAAAATAGGTCGATGGAGTTTTTGGGCACATTCCTTAGGGGTTGTAGGCATGGTGGCGACCCTGTTCATCATGATCTTCAATCAGTATTTCGAATACCACTACATATGGCAGCACAGCAGCTCTGACTTACCACTGCGCTACATCTTTTCGTGTTTCTGGGAAGGGATCGAGGGAAGCTTCATGCTTTGGATGTTTTGGCATGTCATCATACTGAACATCCTCCTCCGCTTCGTCGGCAAATGGGAAGCATCAGTCATGGCCGTAGCTGTCTCCGTGCAAGTCTTTCTGACGTCGATGCTCTTGGGCGTTTTCATTCTCGACTATAAGCTTGGCAGCAACCCATTCACCGTATTGACACGACAGCATCCCGACTTCATCAACTTGCCGATCTTTCAGATGCCCGACTATGTCAATCTACTCGACGGCCGAGGTCTCAACCCTTTGCTGCAGAATTATTGGATGACCATCCACCCTCCTACCCTATTTCTTGGATTTTCGCTTGTGTTAGTACCCTTCGCTTATGCCATCGCTGGACTTTGGAAAGGCATGTTCACAGAATGGGTAAAGCCCGCTCTTCCATGGACTTATCTCGGTATTAGCATTCTCGGTGTAGGCATTTTAATGGGAGGCGCTTGGGCCTATGAGGCCTTAAGCTTTGGGGGGTTTTGGGCATGGGATCCCGTTGAAAACGCTTCCCTCGTCCCCTGGCTAATCTTGGTTGGTGTAGGGCACCTTATGTTGATACAGCGCAAAGAGAAAACGTCGGTATTGACCCTGTTCATCATGACCACCTTGTCCTTTTGCCTCATTCAATACAGCTCTTTTCTCACGAAGAGTGGCATTCTTGGAGAGAGCAGCGTGCACTCTTTCACCGACCTGGGAATGACGGGGCAATTGGCAATCTCCTTGTTCTTTTACGTCTTTCTTTCTCTAGGATTGATCATTTGGAGAAACAAAGACTTTCCAAAGAATAAAAAAGAGGACCATCTGTGGTCGCGTGAATTCTGGATGTTCATGGGGGCCCTTGTATTGATGATCTCTGCATTCCAGATCGAGTTCAGCACTTCCTTCCCCGTGATCAACAAGCTCTTTGGTACGAACCTCGCTCCTTCCTCTGAGCGCATTGAATATTACAACAAGTGGCAGTTGCCCTTGGCGGTGCTTCTTTCCGCGATGGTTGCATTCACGCAATTCATGAAATACAAGCGTACAGAACCCCGATTGCTTTTGCGACAACTGAGTCTTTCCATCGGAGTTGCCTTGGCGCTTACCGTGACGGCAGGCTTTGTCTTTTCCATTACCAATCCTCTGGTTCTTCTGCTAATGTTCACGTCCTCCTGGGCGATCGCATCCAACTTGGATTACGTCATTCGCATCCTCAACGGCAAGCTCAGTAAGGCAGGGGCAAGCATCGCCCACGTAGGTTTCGGACTCATTATGCTGGGTGCCTTGATCAGCACCAGTCAAAGCGACGTGATTTCTGAAAACACCAGCCTGTATGATGTGAGTGTACTTGGAGAGGACTTCAACAACAGTGAAAACATCCTCCTGATGAAGGATGACACGCTCATGATGGGCGACTACTTTGTCAGTTATCGCGGCAAGGAAACCGACGGTATTTTCATTCATTACGAAGTGGAATATATGCAGGCGGACGCAGCGGGTCAGTTGGCTACTGCATTCACACTTTACCCCTTTATTCAGCTTAATCCGCGCATGGGCAATGTTGCGGAGCCCTATACCAAGCACTACTTTGATCAGGATGTGTACACCCATATCACCTACGCTGAATTAGAAGAACGCAAGAAAGAAATTAAAACCTCGGACCACAGCATTGCCATTGGTGACACCATATTCACGCAGAACAGCTTCTTGGTCCTCGATTCCCTCGACAGAAAACCTCAGCTCAAGAACAAGGGGCTAACCATCAATGATCTCGCCCTCGGCGCAAGCTTCACCTTGTTTGATGTGCAAACCCAGGCCCATGCTATTGAACCACTCTTTGTGATTCGAGATCGTCAATACTCGTTTTCAGTACCAGACAGCGTCCCGGACGCGGGCGTGATCATCAATTTTGAAGGCATTGATCCTGTTACCGAGACCTTCACATTTCATGTAACCGAAAAGGATCCCCGCTACCGCGAATTCATCGTGATGAAAGCGATTGTATTCCCGTGGATCAATGTACTTTGGCTCGGCATCATCGTCATGGGCATCGGCACCTTATTGGCCGTTTACCAGCGATTCAAGCGCCTATGAGTCAGACTCCTCGCATAGCGATCCTCGGTATCGGAAATGTCGGATGGAACTTGGGGTTTCGTTTGCACGAAATCGGATATGCCGTGCCGCAGCTAATATCTGAAAGCCATTCCGCAAGCGACGAACTGGCGCGTGCGTTAAACGCAGAAGTTGGAGATCATCCTGGAGAGTTGTCCCCTTTCGTAGACATCGCCATCCTTTGCGTTCCTGACGATGTGATTGAACGAACAGTAGCGATGATACCCGAACACGTGGCGGTGGTGCACACCTCTGGAAGCACACCCATCATTGAAGGGAGAGAGCGCAGCGGTGTACTCTATCCTTTTCAGACCTTCTCAAAGCATGTAAGACCTGACTGGAAAGGAATACCCGTATTCATTGAAAGCAATGACACTTCACTGGAAAAGGAACTGCTTGTCCTTGGCGTTGCACTCTCGGGTAATGCATCCTTGAAAAACTCCGAACAACGCCGTGTCATCCACATGTCTGGCGTGTTCGGCTCCAATTTCGTCAACCACATTCTGCACATGGCAGAGCGGGTTCTCAAGGCTGGAGACAGCGATTTTGAAGTGCTTCGCCCATTGCTCCACGAGACGATTCGAAAAGCAATCGAACTAGGCCCTACAGAAAGTCAAACCGGCCCTGCAAGGCGTGGAGACGACAAGCTCATTCAGCAGCACCTCGAGCTGTTGAAATCAGACGAAGCGCTTTCGGATATCTACGCATTGCTGAGTAAAAGTATTTCGAAGACGTATCGACCATGAGTTACCTCGATCTTTTTCACCGCATCAAAGCATTTGTTTTCGATGTTGACGGCGTCCTAACCGATGGCAGTGTAACCCTCCTCCCTGATGGCCAACAGATGCGCCAAATGCATTCAAAGGATGGTTATGCGCTTCAAATTGCCCTCAAAAAAGGCTACCGTGTAGCCATCATCACCGGTGGCAACAGCCTCCCCGTGAAAGAACGTTTGCAAGCGCTGGGCGTAACAGACGTATACTTAAAAAGCAGCCATAAAGACGAGTCCATGGATGACTTCATCCACAGTTACGACCTTCAGCCAGATGAGGTAATGTACATGGGAGATGACATTCCAGATCTCGCTGCCATGATGATGATAGGGCTGCCAGCATGCCCTGCTGATGCTGCCACGGAGATCAAAGAACTCAGCAAATACATTTCTAAAAAGTCAGGCGGAGAGGGCTGTGTTCGTGAGATCATCGAATTGATCATGAAAACCCAAGGAACATGGTATGACCATGAGAAAAACAGTGATAACTTAGCAGAATTCACATGGTAAGGATAATCGCATACTTCCGCCTGATTAGGTTTCCGATCCTAGTAATCATTGCTCTCATGCAATACAGCATCCGTTGGTTCATCTTGGAGCCTATGCTTGCTATCAATGATTATGAACTATTGTTGAGTGATCGACACTTTGGCTACTTAGTGCTCAGCACGGTACTTATTGCCGCCGGAGGATACTCCATCAACGACTATTTCGATGTCAAAGTGGACAGGATCAATAAGATTAAAAAAGTTATTGTCGACCGCTTCATCAAGCGCCGAGTGGCGATGATGTTGCATTTGGTGTTGACCGGACTCGGATTTATCACTGCTGCCTACCTTTCTTGGGTGATTGGGCTTTGGCAGATGACCGCCCTCTACGTATTTGGAATCTTTACGCTTTGGTACTATTCCACAACCCTTCAACATCAATTCCTTGCTGGCAATTTGGCCATTGCCCTCATGGCTGGTTTTGTGCCGCTGATCGTAGGATTGTTCGAGATTCCACTGCAAAATGCAGCACACCCTGAAATGCTCGAGAAACTGGGCTATTCCATATTCAATGTACCCGCTTTTTGGATCCTCGGGTATAGCCTAGCCGTGTTCATTCTTACCCTCGGGAGAGAGATTACGAAGGACGTCATTGACTTTCGAGGCGACCGCATCTTTGGCTCGAGAACCATTCCTATTCAGTTAGGTGTGAAGTCTACCAAGTCTGTGTTGATTACTGTGTATGCCATTTTTGGAGCTGGATTGACTTGGGCGTATGTGCAATTCTTACATGTACACATGGGTATGACCACCATTTTTGCCGTGACTACCTTGGTACTCATTGCACAGATCGCACTCATATTCAAGGCCAGAACGAAAAAGCACTTTTTGTACACGGTCCACCTCAACAATACGATCACTATGATCATCATTCTGAGTGCCTACCTTGTTAAGCTCAGTATCGAATCCTATTTCTCTTAACCCATGGACATGCCCCTCGCAGGTCTTGACAACATCTCATTTGTCCTCGCCAGCAAGTCTCCCCGAAGGAAAATGCTGTTTGAAGGACTAGGATTCCCTTTTGAAGTGCGCACGCACGAAGTGGATGAGGCTTTCGATGAAGCACTAAAAGGGGGTGAAATCCCAATGTACCTTGCAGAAAAGAAGGCGGCAGCCTTTCAGGGCGATATTGCAGGCAGGGAATTGATCATCACCGCCGACACGATTGTCTGGATCAACGACAGGGCCTTGAACAAGCCAGCGAATCGAGTTGAGGCGCACGCGATGCTCCAAGAGATCAGCGGTGCAACGCACTCGGTTTTCACAGGGGTCTGCTTGACGACCGCGCAAAAACAACACAGCTTCGTAGAAGAAACCACCGTCACCTTCAACCCTCTCCAAGAGAGCGAAATCGAATATTACCTTGATGCCTATGCACCGTTCGACAAAGCAGGCGCTTACGGCATTCAGGAATTCATTGGATTGATTGGCATTCAGCGCATCGATGGAGATTTTTATAATGTAGTCGGTTTTCCAATGCAGCGCTTTTGGGCTGAATTGAAGTCCATGCTCTAACCAAATGGATTCGTTAACAACGCGTTAAGGCACTGAAGGGCAATGCCCTTTCACATCTAGATTTGAAGCTTCATGAGTAGGTCTACCATACGCATCATCATTGTACTGGCCACGGTTCTGTTTATCGGCCTTGTCTCCACACAGATATTTTGGGTTAAAAAGGCCTACGAGATTACCCAGCGTCAACTTGAGCACGAAATCGAGCTGGCCTTGATCGATGTGGTCAAGGACATTCAACGCCACAGTGGTGACTCAACATTCTTAGTAGATCCGGTAAAACTTGTTTCTCCTCATTTTTTCAGGGTTCAGATCAATGAAGAACTTCAGCCTTTTTACCTGGAGTCGATGCTCATGACCGAATTCTTGAACCGCGAATTGAATTTCCAATTCCAATACAGCATTTACAACTGCTTCAACGATTCGGTGGTTTTTACCCAGAGTGTGAGCAGCGAAATGGAAGAGATTCAGCCCAACGCCTCCGAAGTGCCACCGCCCATCGATTGGGAAGATGATGGTCATTATTTCGCCGTGTATTTTCCTTCGCTCAACATTGAGGTCTTCAGTGAGATGCGCTTTTGGGTGGTCTCATCAATTGTCCTTTTAGCCGTATTGATCTTCTTCACATATGTGATCAGCGTTATTCTTCGCCAAAAGCGCCTTTCGGAGATCAAAAATGATTTCATCAATAACATGACCCACGAGCTGAAGACGCCGATCTCTACGATCTCATTGTCCAGCGACGTGCTCCTGCAAAAAGGCATTGAATTGCAACCTGAGCGCCTCAGAAATTATGCGCGCATCATCAAAAATGAAAATCAACGCCTTCAAACCCAAGTCGAACGCGTATTGCAAATCGCCCGGCTTGACAAAGAGGAAATGGACCTGACAAAGCAGCAGGTTGACTTGCACCAATTGGTCGCTTTAGCAGTGCCTACCATCGAAATGAATTTCCAGGAGAAGGGCATCGTGATAGACACCGTTCTCAACGCTCAGAAAGCAACGCTGTACGGAGATGAGATGCACATTACGAATATCCTATTCAACCTGTTGGACAATGCAGCCAAGTACGGAGGAGACCAACCTAACATCCGATTGGAAACAAATAGTGATGACAAAGGAGTATATGTCTCCATCATAGATGATGGTCCGGGTATTCCTCAAGACCAGCAGAAGTTTATCTTCGAGAAGTTCTACCGTATACCCACTGGCAACGTGCATGATGTGAAGGGCTTTGGCCTGGGACTTCACTATGTCAGAACCATCGCAGAAGCCCACGGTGGAAAGATCAAATTACGGAGTAAGCCAAATGAAGGAAGCACCTTTGAGGTATTCCTACCTTTCGGAACGGAAGTTGTAAAGAATTAGCCATGACAAAAAAAGACCGCGCTCGAGTGCTCTTGGTGGAAGATGACCTCAACCTTGGGTTTGTAATCCAAGACCACTTACGGAATGAAGGCTATCAGGCAGACCTCGAAAAAGACGGCTTTGCTGGATTTCAAAAATTTTACAACCACGCGTACGACCTGTGCATACTCGACGTAATGCTCCCAAAGAAAGACGGATTTACCCTAGCGGAAGACATCCGAAAGATCGATCAACAAGTGCCGATCTTGTTCCTAACCGCTAAAAGCATGACCGAAGACAAAATCAGAGGTTTCAAGCTTGGAGCGGATGATTACTTGACCAAACCATTCAGCTTTGACGAACTCGACCTTCGGATAAAGGCGATCATGAAAAGATCAAAGCCGAGCGAGGAGGACCTATCCCAAGACCGTGATGTGTTTCCGCTCGGACAATTCGATTTCGATTATAAGAACCTTTCGCTGAAACATCCAGAAGAACAGCGCACCTTAACGAAAAAGGAGGCTGAATTGCTGCGCATGTTATGCCTACATCAAGACCAAGTATTGACCAGAGAAATGGCACTTACGGTGGTCTGGGGAAGCGACGACTATTTCTTAGGCCGGTCCATGGACGTCTTCATTACAAAGCTCAGAAAGTATTTGAAGTTGGATGAACGCATCAAGATTATGAACGTACACGGCGTCGGATTTAAGTTGATCGTGGATGAGTGATGAAAATCCATTTCTAGGATTGCTCGACAAATTGAAGAAAGATGGCCCCTGGCCAAAACTCTACTTGTTCAAGTTCGTCATTCCCAATGACACTCAAAAGCTTGCGCTTACGGAAGGAATTTTTGGAAGTGAAGCCCAAGTCAGCATCAATGAAAGTCGTACCGGAAAATACTTGAGCGTATCAGCGAAGGAAGTGATGATTTCTCCAGAAGAAGTGGTAGAACGCTACGAGCAAGCGACCAAGATCGAGGGTTTGATATCGCTCTAGGCGACTAATTCTGACGGCTTCATGGCCTTTTGTACATCCACCCGCTCCTTTTCCAATCCGATGAACACAATGCGGAAGTGTGTTCCAGGCTTATCGAGTCGTTCCACTGTACCGTCGAGTTGAGATGTCAAGGTCATGACCAACTCCATACCGAGCGTGTGCACATTGATGAAACTAAAGTCCTCTGGCAAGCCCACGCCATCATCCCCGACCTCTAATTCAAACAGCCCCTTGCTGTTCCTCCCAAGCGTCACATTGATGGTTCCACCTTCGGCATCTGTGAATGCATGTTTGAGCGAATTGGAAATGAGTTCATTCAACAACAATCCCAAGGGTATTAAACTATCCAAAGTCAGCGTCTCTATCCTGACGTCAATGTCCAACTTGATGTTCTGGTTCAATCGATAGCTTCTCAAAAGATTTTGAGCCAGCTCATTGATATACTCTTGAATATTGATGTTGCTGAGGTCATGCGCTTCGTACATCTTCTCATGGATCAATGCCATGGAAATGATTCTGTTCTGGCATTCATCGAATAGATCCAAGGCTTCTTGGTCATCCGTATAAGCGCACTGCAGCCGGATTAAGCTGTTGATTACCTGAAGATTGTTCTTCACCCTGTGGTGGATCTCCTTCAGCAATACTTCCTTCTCCTCCTTTTGCTTTCTGATGTTTTCGTTTTGACGTTGAAGTAGTTCCAGCGCTTTTTTTCGTTCCCGGTTTGTTCTTGCATAGAGTACAACCGATATCAGTGCCAAGACCAAACCGATCGTGAAAGAAATAATCAAGATGCGGTTTCTCGCGAGTTGTAGGTCTTGGATCTCATTCTCCCGTTTTAATATTTCAATCTCCTTGGATTTATTCTCGCTTTCAAACTTCGCCTCCAAATTGGTCGCGATCTCCTTCGTTTGTTCACTGAACAGGGTGTCTTTCAACGCAGCATAGCGATCCTTGTAGGACAAGGCCAGCTTATAATCACCATTTCTAGTGTAAATTTCACTGATCTCATTGTAGGCATCCCGAAGTTCTTTTTTCGCCCCGATCTCTGACGAAATCGAAATCACTTGCTCCATATACTCTAGGGCTCCATCGGTATTACCCGTCAATGACTGCACCTTAGCAATGCCCTGGAGCGAACTCAACATGCCTTTTTTGTCTCCGAGCTCTTCTTGAATTTCCAAGGCCTTTCTCTGAAATTCAAGTGCTTGTTCCACTTCTTTGGTTTGGGCGTACACGTCACCTATGTTGGTGTAGGAAGCTGCTATTCCCCTTTGATTACCAGCGCCTTGCCTTCCGTCAAGTGATTCAAAGTGATATTTCAATGATTCATCGTACTTCCCCTCCTCGTAAGCGATGATTCCCATGTTGTTCATGATATCGGAGATCATGTCTTGCTTTTTCAATGGACGAAGCAAATCCAAGGCCCGGTTGTAGTAGTCCTTCGCTTGAGGGTAATTACCCTGCAGGTAGTACACCAATCCTATGTTATTGTAGGATTTCCCCACACCCTCTTTATCTCCCATGCCTTCAAGGATCCGTATAGAGCTGAAGTACTCCTCAATCGCCAGAGAATACTCGCCCTGCTGGGTATAGACCGCGCCCTTATTGTTGTGCGATCCCGCCATCCCCTTTCGGTCGCCGATTTCAGACATCAGTTCCAAGGAACGATCATGATACCCAAGCGCGACGCTGTAAATAGCCTTATAGTAATTAATGATCCCTAAGTTGTTGTATGAAAGGGCTATACCGCGCTTAAAGTCCAATCGCTCAGAAAGGAAGAGGGCACGATTCGAATACTTTTCAGCACGATCGATGTCGCTGTTAAAAAACTCACGAGAGAGATCGTAGAGTAAAAGCACTTTGTCAGTGTCCTGCCGCGATGTTCTCAAAAGCTGAAACAGGCTATCAATCTTAGGTTGATCCTGTGCTAAACTCGTGGTGGCAATACTGAAGAAAAAAAGGACCGTGGCTATGAGGGAAAGTATTCGCACTATTCGGAAATGTACACTAAATGTAAACATTTGTGGATGCTGAATGAAAAATCAAACCCAACGCTTTGGCTTGAATAAAGGTCTTTATCTTCACACGGCTCAACCACATGATCCAAGCATTCCGAATACCGCTCCTTTTCTTTACACTGGCATACGCCTGTGGAGCTCATGCGCAAAACGTATCGCTTCAATTTATTCATGGATCTGCTGACCCCGCTGTCGAAAAAGTAGATATCTGGATGGATTCCGTACAGATCATAGACGATCTCTCATTTCGATCGGCATCTGGGCTATCCACCTTCCCGAGCTCGGGTCCTTTACAATTGTACGTGACTGATTCCAGTGGGATTGACACGCTACTTGTCTATACGGATAGCCTACTTGGAACTGGAAATCACGTTCTCACCCTCTGTGGACTCGTCGATTCACTAGCGGGCTACTCTCACTTCGAGGAACTGCAGTTGACCCGCTTAGAAACCGACTTAACTTCAGCTCAAAGCACCGGCAACACAGACCTCATCTTCGTTCAAGGCGCAACCGATCTTGAAAATACAACGGTTAGCGAAATACGCGAAGAATTGGGTGAATTGCTCAATGGGCTTTCCTTTGGTCAGTACAGTTCTCGCATTGAGCTCTACACCTCCCGCTTTCGGTTCAGTACTTCCGCGTCCGGAAAAGTCATCTCGCAAGTAGAGGCAGACCTGATCGGAGCTGGCCTTGAAGACAGTGTGGCATTGGTCCTGATCAGCGGATTTCGATCCCCAGAAAACAATCTGGACGGACCTGCACTTAACCTGCAATTGGTGCAGAGAAACGGAAGCATTGTTCCGCTTCCAGTCAGCACGGGACATGTGCAATTTATCCACAACGCTTCTGACCCCAACCTATCTGCGCTGGATGTCTTCTTCAAGGATGAGCGCGTCCTCAATGATCTTTCATTCCGAGCAGCCTCTGGTTATCTGTCATTGCCTTCAGGAGTTTCACTTCCGATTGCGATTACAAGGGACTCGGCAACGGGCATTCAAGACCCGCTCATCTCAGACAGTATCTTTCTTGATGCCGAGCAGAGTTATGTATGCGTACTGACGGGCTTGATCACTCCAAACCTCAACCCGTTTGAGCCTTTCGAAATGCATCTAAAACCATCGCGCCGTGAAGCATTGAACCCTGGTCAAACAGACGTGCTCTTTCACCAGGGCGGACAGGGCTTGCCCTCTGCATCCATCTATGAAAGCAGTATCCTGAACACCTACTTGGTCAAGAACCTTCCCTTTGGTGCATTTACCGTTTACCGCAGCTTGCCCTACTCCGACTTCGTGATAGACCTCATCGACGAGACGGATGGTTCGATCTCATCCACCTACGACCTCAATCTGACACAATTCAATTTACAAGGCGAGGCCATCACGATGGTCAGTTCAGGATGGAAGGACACCAATTCTGCCGAAGAATTGGCCCCGCTTGGACTTTGGATGGCAAGGTCCTTTTCTGGCAAATTGATCGAGCTTCCCTTGCGCGTTGGGGTGGATGAAACTGGAAAGGAACAAGTAAAGATCTTCCCCAACCCAGCTACTACGACGCTTCACCTTCGCTCTCCAAAATCCATTGGTGATGTGGCCATCCGTGGGGTTTCAGGTCAATTGGTCTATGAAGCATCTTTTCGCTCGACATTTGCCCATATCGATCTCAGCGCTTTCTCTAGTGGAATATACCTAGTAGAATTACGAGATGGGAGCAGTTTACACAGACAGCATTTGGTCATTCAGTGAACTCCGTTTGTTAAGGTTGCAACGTTAGAAATTTCCTCGCCGTCGCTTCTTCTACGTTGCTTTTCACCCTACACTTGACCCATGTTTTCCGCAAGCATAGTTAGATGGTTCTGGCTGATTCCGTTGGTCGCTCTCTTGAGCACCGCATCCTGTAGTTCAAACAAACGAAGCAAAGGATCAAGGTCCGAACGAACAGCCAACGTTTCTCGAAATGGAAGCGCTTCCATCGACGCATTCGTAAAAGAATGGGAAGGTGTCCCTTACCGATATGGCGGGACATCCAAGGCTGGCGTGGATTGCTCAGGTTTTGTCGGCGCGCTCTACCGGCAGGTCTATCAAAAAGAATTACCCCGAACAACTGCAGCGCTTGCAAGTTCGAGCAAGCCCGTGGGGAAATCTGCACTCGAAGAAGGCGACTTGGTCTTTTTCGACATGCAAGGAAAGAAGAAATCGCACGTTGGAGTCTACCTGAACGCTGGATCCTTTGTGCACGCTTCAACAAGCAAAGGTGTGATCGTTTCCGACCTGAATAATCCGTATTATCAAGCGGCTTTTTCGAGTGGAGCTCGCCCTTGATCGGACTCCCCACTCATCCACGCATTCGACCTCCTACTCATTAATCCTGTATGCTAACCTATTCTGGCCGTCGCGCATGGTTTCGAATGTTACATTTGGGGCCTTTAAAACGAGGTAGATATGCTACGTTGGCTACAGTCAATCATTTTTCTCCTTTTCAGTCTCGGGCTCTTCGCTCAGACGGGCACCATTCGCGGTTTTGTCTACGACAAAGAATCTGGCGAGCCGCTGATTTTCATCAATGTTTTCCTGAAAGGAACCCAGATAGGTGGATCAACCGATGTGAACGGTTACTACTCAATCACCAAAATTCCAACCGGAGATTATACGCTTACGATTCAGGCCATGGGCTATGAAACCGTAGAAGAAGCGGTAAGCCTCAAAAGCGGACAAATATTAAACAGGAAACTGTACACTGCATCTCAAGCCAAGACCTTGGCGACTTTTGACGTTTCCGCGGATAAAATCGAGTCGCAGAATGAAGTTAAAATGTCGGTTCAAAAGATTACCCCTAAGGAGATCGATAAACTTCCGAGTATAGGTGGAGAACCGGATATTGCGCAATACATGCAGGTGCTTCCAGGCGTAGTGTTTACGGGGGACCAAGGCGGCCAGCTCTACATACGCGGTGGATCACCCGTTCAGAATAAGGTTATGATGGATGGAATGATCGTCTACAATCCCTTCCACTCCATCGGACTATTTTCTGTCTTCGATACGGACATCATTCGCAATGCGGATATCTACACGGGAGGCTATGGTGCCGAATACGGCGGCCGGATCTCTTCCATCATGGACATCACCACCAAGGATGGTAACCAAAATGAATTTCAAGGAAATGCGAGTCTAACTACGTTTGGAGCAAAGCTGAACGCTGAGATTCCGCTGTTAAAGCCAAAGAAGGTTGGCGGATCAAGCATCTCTTCTATCCTATCGGCCAAGCACAGCTACCTCGATCAAAGCTCTAAGGTGGTATATGATTACATAGACTCCAACGGTTTGCCATTCAGTTTTACCGATCTATATGGCAAGTTGACTTTTAGCGGAGAGAACGGTAGTAAGGCTAACATCTTTGGCCTTTATTACGATGACCGTGTCAGCTATCAAGCGATTTCTGACTTGAATTGGAAGAACTACGGCGCCGGCGGAAACTTCATCCTTATCCCACCCGGGAGTCCTGTGCTTATTCAAGGAAACCTTGCGTATTCGAGCTATCAGATCACGCTCAAAGAAGCCAATCTCCAAGACCGCACGAGTGCGATCAATGGATTCAATGGAGGTTTGAATTTTACTTACTTCATGGGCGATGACGAGATCAAGTACGGACTGGAGATCGTCGGATTCACCACTGATTATTTTGTCACTAATCCAGCAAACCGAATCATTCAACAGCAAGAGAGCACGACTGAACTTGCGGGATTCGTTCGCTATAAGAAGAAAATCGGCAGGCTGGTGATTGATCCTAGCTTTCGCCTGCATTACTATGCTTCGCTCGGCACACCCTCTCTTGAACCGCGCATCGGGGCGAAAATCAATGTGACTGATAACTTACGATTCAAAGCGGCAGCAGGTGTCTACAGCCAGAACCTGATCGCTGCAAACAGCGATAGGGATGTAGTCAACCTCTTCAACGGCTTCCTCTCAGGTCCTAGCAATTTGCAAGACGAAATGGTCAATGCCGATGGGACAACGAAAGAGATCACCCACTCTCTTCAGAAGGCCAATCACTTCATCGTAGGAACCGAAATCGACTTCAGCAGACGCATCAACGTGAATATCGAGGCTTACTACAAGCAATTCACCCAAGTGACCAACCTCAACCGAAACAAGATCTTCGATGAAAGCGCGTCAGATCAACCGGACATTTTGAAAAAGGACTTCCTCGTGGAGACAGGTGATGCTTACGGATGCGATATCGTCGTCAACTACGACTTAACCGACATCAATCTGTATGCGGTCTATTCGATTGGACGAGTTACCCGATGGGACGGCGTTCAAACCTATGCCCCTGTGTTCGATCGTCGACACAACGTTAATTTGGTGGGATCGTACAAATTTGGTCCATCAAGGCTTTGGGAATTTGACGTTCGCTGGAATATGGGCTCCGGATTCCCCTTCACACAGACCCTCGGCTTCTATGAAAAGTATACGTTCCAGGACGGTACGGATAGCGACGTTGTTACAGCCAATGGAGACATTGGCATCGTATACGATGATTTGAACGGTGGAAGGTTACCCTTCTACCACCGATTGGATGCTACACTTAAGCGTGAATTCGTGCTGAGCGTTAACTCGACGATGGAAGCGAACATCGGTATTACCAACGCATACAACCGAAAGAACATCTTCTATTTTGACCGTGTCAACTACGAACGTGTCAATCAACTTCCATTCATGCCATCGGCCGGCGTGAATGTCAATTTCTAATATTGACACTTGGTTGATATTTTTTGAAACTTTTCATCCGCTACCCTAGGATGAATTCTACCTTTGTTTCCCGTATTGATAAAAACAAATACGGGTGTCAACAAAGTACATATTCGTCACAGGAGGCGTGACCTCCTCCCTTGGAAAAGGGATCATTTCTGCCTCTTTAGCAAAACTTCTTCAGGCTCGCGGTTATTCGGTGACGATCCAGAAATTGGATCCGTACATCAACGTTGACCCTGGTACCCTCAACCCTTATGAACACGGCGAATGCTATGTCACTGACGACGGTGCAGAAACCGATCTCGACCTCGGTCACTATGAGCGTTTTCTGAACGTTTCGACCTCTCAAGCGAACAACGTTACTACGGGCAAGATCTACCAAACCGTAATCGACAAAGAGCGCCGTGGCGATTACCTAGGAAAGACGGTTCAAATCATTCCGCACATTACGGACGAGATTAAGAACCGGGTTACGAAGCTTGGAAACACGGGTCAATATGAAATCGTAATCACGGAGATCGGGGGTACCGTCGGTGACATTGAATCCCTTCCTTACATCGAAGCTGTGCGTCAGTTTCGTTACGAGCATGGATATGACAATGTCATGGTCATTCACCTCACGCTGATCCCCTACTTAGCTGCCGCAGGAGAATTGAAGACCAAGCCAACTCAACACTCGGTTAAGACCCTTCAATCGCAAGGTATTCAACCTGACGTACTTGTCTGCCGAACAGAATATCCGCTTACGGTGGAACAAAAGAAAAAGATTGCATTGTTCTGCAACCTGAGCGATAGCTCGGTCATCGAATCGATGGATGCGGATACGATCTATGACGTGCCAATCCTGATGAAGAAGGAGGCCCTTGACAAGGTGGTACTCGAACGCCTAAAACTCCAATTGCGCGATGAGCCGACCTTGGACAATTGGAAGCATTTCCTTGAAGTCTTCAAAAACCCGAAGCGCACGGTAAGAATAGGACTGATTGGAAAGTATGTCGAGTTGCAAGACGCCTATAAGTCAATCCAAGAATCGCTCGTCCATGCTGGTGTCAGCAACGAATGTTCAGTGGACGTCGTTTCCGTGCACTCTGAGGACCTTACGGACGAAAATGCAGCCTCTGAATTAACTGGAATGCAAGGCATCATTGTGGCCCCAGGTTTTGGCAAGCGCGGTCTTGAAGGGAAAATCACGGCCATCAAGTATGCGCGAGAGAACGGCGTGCCATTCTTTGGTATTTGCCTTGGAATGCAGTGTTCTGTGATCGAATTCGCACGTAACGTCCTCCACCTCGAAGGAGCGAACAGCACCGAAATGGATGAGCAGTCTCCCAATCCAGTCATCGACATCATGGAAGAGCAAAAAGCCATCACCAACATGGGAGGAACCATGCGATTGGGAGCTTATACCTGTGAAGTGCTGGAGGGTTCTCTCTCCCATCGGATCTACGGACGGCATGAGATTTCCGAGCGTCACCGCCACCGTTATGAATTCAACAACCAATTCCTCGAGCAATTCGAGTCCGCCGGCATGAAAGCGACGGGAAAGAACCCAGAAACTGGACTGGTTGAGATCGTTGAAATACCAGCGCACCCTTTCTTCGTCGGTGTTCAATTCCACCCGGAGTATAAAAGCACCGTTGCTAACCCGCATCCTATGTTCGTTCACTTCATCAAAGCTGCGATTACGGAAAAGGAACCCGTTTCGGCAACCTAATTTTCGCGAATGCTAGAGGCGCTCATATCCATCGATCAAGCCCTGACACTTGGGATCAATGAAGCGCATTCTGCCTCGGCCGATTCGTTGATGATACTCATCAGCGAGAAACGAACATGGATACCTCTCTATATTGGCTTAGTCCTGTTGATCAACAAGATCTTCGGATGGAAAAGGGCCCTGCTCATCGTCGGTTTCGTCGCCCTGAATGTTGTCCTGACAGATCAAATCTCTGTTTTCTTCAAAGAGAGTTTTTTGCGTCTAAGGCCGTGTCATGATCCAGCCATCGTTGACCTCTTGCACCTTCCAGATGGCTGCGGTGGTACATATGGCTTTGTATCCTCACACGCTGCCAACACCATGGGCTTGGCGGTCATCCTTGCCCTCATTCTCCAAAACCGTTGGATTACGATTTCTATGCTTGCCTTTGCCATCGTCAATGGCTATTCAAGGATCTACTTGGGTAAGCATTTCTTCTTCGATGTACTCGGAGGCTTTGTGCTGGGAGCTTTGATTGCCTATGGCGTATATCGACTTCTCTTGATCACCATCAAACGTTTCCATATTCCATGAACTGGATTGGAGCCATAGCGGTATTTATCGGTGGCGGCCTCGGCAGCCTACTGCGCTATGGCATCAGCGCCATTTTTCAGAACTATGACGTTCAAACCATGGTGTGGTCCACCCTCGCCTCAAACGTCTTAGCGTCCGCGCTGCTAGGATGGGTGGTGTTCAAACTTGCACCCCAATCTTACTCTCCCTTATACTTTTTCCTTGCGATTGGCTTTTGTGGTGGCTTCAGCACATTCTCAACGTTTAGCCTGGAAACTGTTCATTTGATCAAAGGGGGGCAGATCGGCCTTGCCATCTTCAATGTAGTGGCAAGTGTCTCTATCTGCATCGTACTATTAATGTTTCTATCAAAGCTTCTGAAATGAAAAAGCTCTTCGTATCCTCTTTCTTGGCCCTAATGGCGTGCTTGGCCATTGCGCAAGACCAACCTAAGCTCATTGTCGGCATCGTAGTTGATCAAATGCGTCAAGATTATCTCTACCGCTATTGGGATAAATTCGGTGACGACGGATTCAAGCGCTTGATCAATGAAGGACACCTCTGTAAGAATGCCCATTTCAACTTTGTCCCGACACATACCGGCAATGGACACGCAACGGTATTTACCGGTGCGCAGCCTAAGAACCATGGCATCATTGCGAACAATTGGTACGAAAGGGCTTCAGGCGAAATGATCAATTGTGTCTCAGATCCTGACCAATCTTCTATCGGCTCAGAAGGTGATCTAGGGAAGGTGGGTCCTCATCGCATGCTCGCCCCTACACTCGGCGATGCCATCCGCATTTCAAACCAATTCAAAGGCAAATCCATCGGCATCTCCTTCAAAGACAGATCTGCCGTTTTACCTATAGGCCATTCTGGCAATGCCGCCTATTTCATGGACTATGAAAATGGGAACTTCATTTCGAGTAGCTATTATATGGACGAACTGCCCCAGTGGATGAAGGCCTTCAACAAGCAAAAACACGCAGATCGACTGAGTAAGGATGGTTGGGATCCCCTGTTGGCTATTGAACACTACACAGAAAGCACAGCGGATGACACGCCTTATGAAAGACCACTCACAGCAGAAGGAAGACCCGTCTTCCCGTACGACCTTCCGGCACTGAACAAAGAGAAGGGATACTACGCCTTTGCTACTTCCCCTTTTGGAAATACCATCTTGAGATTACTGGCCGACCAAGCCATTACGAATGAAGACCTCGGGCAAGACGCATTCATGGACCTTCTATCCATCTCCTTTTCAACTCCCGATTTTGCCGGACACGTATTCGGCCCTCAGAGCATCGAAGTGGAAGACGTCTACTTGCGCTTGGATATTGAGATCGCCCGTCTATTGACGTCGTTGGACGAGCGCGTTGGTAAGGACGAATACCTTCTTTTCCTCACGGCAGATCATGCTGCTGCTCCTGTGCATTCGTACATGAAAGACAACAAAATCCCCGCTGAGTATTTTGATGCAAAGGCATTTCAGGAAGGTATGATAGCCCACTTGAATGCAGCACTTGGTGAAGCTGAATGGGTATTGAGCTACTCAAATCAACAAGTCTTCCTGAACCACGACCATATTCGAACACGCAAGATGGAGGCGAAAAAGGTGATGGAGGAGATAGAGCGATATGCACTTTCTTACAGAGGCGTGGCTGGCGTGTTAAGTACCAAACAACTCCAACACCCCTTGCCCGATGATCAATTTTCGACGGCAGCAAACAATGGGTGGAACCAACTCCGTTCCGGCGACATTGTGATCCAGTACTTACCAGGCTGGATGCAACACGATGGTCAAGGCACTTCTCATGGGTCATCGTACAACTATGATTCCCACGTGCCGCTTATTTTCTTTGGAAAAGGAATCGCCCATGGTGTCACGCTGGATCCAGTAGATATAACACAGATAGTCCCAACCGTATGCATAGCCTCGTCCATAGCTTTTCCGATGTTGTCGGACCGCGAAGTGGTTTCTGGTGCGCTTAAACCGTGATCCTCTTTATTTCATGGCATTGATCACGGAAATCGTCTGATCAATCATGGCCTCGGTAACGTCTAAATGTGTGACAAAACGCAGCTTTCCTGGACCAAACCCCATGGCCAAGACACCTGCAGCTCTCAGTTCATCTAGTCGAGCTTGCTGATTTTCACCGTCAGCTAGTTCCACCACAATGATGTTGGTTTCAACCGGGACGACGTGCTTCACCCATTCGGCTTCTGACAACGCCAATGCTAGCTGTCGGGCATTTATATGGTCTTCTTTTAGACGGTCAATGTGATGGTCCAAGGCATAAATACCAGCTCCAGCCAATATTCCAACCTGACGCATGCCCCCTCCAAATACTTTTCGCACGCGGTGCGCCTGGCGGATAAAATCCTTGCTCCCAAGCAACAATGATCCCACTGGACACCCCAAGCCTTTGCTGAGACAAATGGATATCGAATCAAACATGCTCCCGATGTATTCCGTGCGTTGCTTTGTTTCCACCAAGGCGTTGAACAGACGGGCCCCATCCATGTGAAAACCAAGGCCGTGCTTTTTGCACGTGCGCGAAATGAGCTCTATTTCAGCATCATCCCAAATGACACCCCCACCCTTGTTGCTTGTATTCTCAACACTGACCAGTCGCGTAACTGGAAAATGTGAATCATCCGGGAGGATTGAGTCTAGGACCATTTGATGGGTGAAGCGACCTTTATCCCCATCCAACAAGCGAACGGAACACCCTGAATTAGAGGCGATGCCTCCTCCTTCATAATTGTAGATGTGCGAGAGTTTATCACAAACCACCTCATCACCCGGGTTCGTATGCACCTTTATTGCGATCTGATTGGTCATGGTCCCAGAAGGAGCAAAGAGTGCGGCTTCCATCCCAAACATCACCGCTGCTTTGGCCTCTAATGCATTCACTGTAGGGTCATCTTGGAAAACGTCATCTCCTACCGGAGCGGCCATCATTGCCGCGCGCATCCCTTCGGTTGGGCGCGTCACCGTATCGCTTCTGTAATCTATCATGCGCTTATTTTTTTCGCGATCAATAGTCCATCTCTCACTGGAAGCAAGACTTGCTCCAGACGACCATCGCGTTGTACTTGTTCAGCATATGCATACAATGCCTTTGTATCAGGGTCCATTTCCTCGTGAGGCAAAGTCACTTTTCCGCTCCAAAGCACATTATCGGCGATGATGTATCCCCCTAATTTGACCTTGTCAAAACACTTTTCAAGGTAATTTGGATAGTTGACTTTATCCGCGTCCATGAAGACAATGTCGTACGACTCTGTGAGTCCATCTATTACATCCATGGCATTCCCAATGTGCAGCGTTATCATTTCCTTGAAGGCACTCCGATCGAAAAAGGCCTGGATTTTAGGTTCGAGTTCATCATCCAATTCTATTGTATCCACCCGACCTCCATCTGATAAACCTTCGGCCCAACACAGTGCTGAATAACCGGTATAGGTTCCAATTTCTAGGACCCTATCTGGTTTAATCATCTTACTCAACATCGATATCACACGGCCTTGCAAATGGCCAGCCAGCATACGTGGCTGTAACACATTTGTGTGTGTGAATCGATTGAGCTCATGCAGCAAAGGCGGCTCAGGGGCCGTAAAACGATTGGCATATGCCTCGATATCTTCCGGTAAAAAATCCATGCTTTAGGTTGTTCAGCCAAAGTTAATGGAGACGCGCTTCCCGCCTCCGTTCCTGGTTAATTTGCTAGTTTGGTAGGAATGTAACTTAGGTAAGAGATTTGGTCCTTACGAAAACTTGCTTGTGCCAGGTCCTGCACCTCATGAGCCTCGATTGTTTCTATGTCTTCTACAATCTCTTCGAACAGATCAACACGATCAAAATTGAGCAAGGTCTTGCCCAGCGAGAGCATATAGTTGACCCTATTTTCCTGTGCCAGTGCAATCTGTCCAAGCAATTGAACTTTTGCGCTCTTCAATGTTCTATCCGTTAGCTTCACATCCATGAGTGAAGTCAACTCCTTTTGAATCAGTCGTGTGACCCGGTTTTGATGCCTCCGATCCGTGCCGAAGTACACTTGGAATATGCCGCAATCTGAATACGGTGTGTAATTCGATTCAATGTAGTAGCAGTACCCGTACTTCTCGCGGATATTGAGATTTAATCTGCTGTTCAGCGCTGGACCGCCAAGCACATTGTTCATCAGTACCATTGCCCTTCTCCTGTCATCTTGAAGGCCAATCGTTTGGCATCCTAGCATGGCGTGCACTTGATGTACGCTCGTTTGCTTTGTTCCTTCAAATTGATCTGAGCTAGGTGTTTTTCGAAGGTGCTGATCCGATCGGCTGACGGGAATGGGCTCCAGTATCTTCTTACAAAATGCCTCCACTTTCTTGAAACTTACGTTACCAACGCAAGCGAAAACGATTTGATCAGTAGCGTAGTTTCGTTGGATGAATTCGAGGATGTCCTTCCGCTCGAAGGCATTGACAAGTTGCTCACTCCCTAGAATCGACCTCCCCAAGGCATGGCCTGGAAAAAGCTTTTCCTCGAATTCATCCATGAGCATTTCGTCTGGATTATCTCGGTAAGAGTTGATCTCATCCACGATGACGCTCTTCTCCTTTTCAATCTCTTTGTCAGGAAAAACCGAGGAAAAAGTAATGTCGACCAACAATTCGGCCGCCCGGTCAAAGTGTTCTTTTAAGGCGCTAGCGTATATGCACGTCTCTTCCTTCGTGGTGTAGGCATTGACCTCCCCTCCTACCGAATCCAGCCTGGTCAAGATGTGGAAAGCCTTGCGTCGTTTAGTCCCTTTAAACAGGCAGTGCTCAATGAGGTGGGCTAGCCCACTTTCCTTGTCAGACTCGTCGCGCGAGCCTGCATTGATGATGAAGCCACAGTGTACAGTAAGTATGTTACGGTCCTCCACATGGACGATACGCAGTCCATTATCGAGTCGAATGATGTTAAATTCCATTAAGAATTCAAAGTTAGTAAACCCTGAAAGGGTAGCTTCAGTCGCTTTGTCTTATTGATACATTTGGGCTATTATCAACGCATTCGCTTCATGCACTTGGGACCATTGAAACTCGTTTTGGCCGTACTTCTGATCACCGTAGCAACGGTGGGGGTGGCACAAGACAACATGTCGGCAGCTTTCAAGCGCAGTCTTTATGACGCTGACAAGCTCTTCGAAGATGAAAATTATCTCAGAGCTTTAGCCGTCTATGACAGCCTGTGGGATCTTCGCCCGAACGACGTCTACCTCCAATACAAGACTGGAATTTGCTACATCTACAAGAGCACAGGAAGGGAGAAGGCTTATGATATCCTAAAGGAGATCGTCGGCGTAGAAGGATATAAAGACGTCATGTTCTACTTGGCCCGATCCAAGCATCTGAACTATCAATTTGAAGACGCGATAGACCTTTACAACGAGTACATGCAAAAGGAACGTCCGAGTGGAACACAACGGATCTTGACCTTACACTACCTCGAAAATTGTCGGAATGGTATTGAGTTGATGAAGCGTCGCTTGGCATTGAGTCTTGAGATCCTTACCCCTCCAAGCAATAATGCCAATTCTCAGTACAGCCCTGTTATCAGTCCCGACGGCAAGCGTCTCTACTACGCGAATCGGGGACCTGCAAGTAAGGGTCAAATGCTCGATGAAAAATCAAAAAAATCCGAGACGGGTACTTATTACGAAGATGTTTTTGTGGCGACCCGCGAAAATGCAGATGAAGGAACGCCCTTTAAAGAAGGAAGAAACCTGAGTGATAATGTCAACGAGGCTGATCGTCATGAGGCCCCGCTCAGCGTCTCTTATGATAATAAGATGCTCTTTGTTTATCTCAGTGGCAATAAAGAAGGCGAGGACATCTACGTCAGCTATAACCAGAACGACACGGGTTGGACAGCGCCTGTGAAGCCCGAAGGACTCAACACTCCTCAGTGGGAAGGGCATGCATCCCTTGCCCCAGATGGAAAGACCATCTATTTTTCTACCGACAGACCTGGTGGCTATGGTGGCCGTGATATCTATTCCGCGACGATGCAAGAAGACAGCAGCTTTACTAACGTCAAGAACCTAGGCCCTAAAGTGAACACACCCTTTAACGAGGACGCGCCATTCATTTACGCCAACGGAAGCTCGCTTTACTTTTCCTCCGAAGCACACGGCTCCATGGGAGGGTATGACATATTCTACATCAAGTACGACAGTGTGAAAAATGATTGGCAAGAGCCCGTCAATATGGGTTACCCAATCAACACAACCGACGACGATCGCTATTATTACATCTCACCTAGCGGCGACTGGGGATATTTCAGTTCTGCCCGTGCAAGTGGAGAAAACCTGCACGACATCTACCAAATTGCACCTGGCACCTTCGAACGCCTGAATGCATTGGTATTGTTGGTAGCTACTGTATACATCGACGAAGTGCCAAGCTCAGCGCTGGCCAAGATCATGGACGATAAAACAGGGGATGTGCTGGCCACATTGATCGCGGATAGCACCTCTGGTGAATTCGTTTATTCCCTCCTTCCAGGCAGAAGTTACAAGGTCAGTCTCTTGGCGGACGGATTTCCTCCTAAAGTTGAATACGTTGAGGTTCCTCCGTTGACAGAAGGCGTAAGCCGCATCGAACACCGCTTTGATTTCTATTCTAAAGGATTCTTGGCGTCACGCGACTCGTTTAGCCTCCAGTCCCAGATCGATAGTTTGATCCAATTGGGAGAAGCGAACGATGGTGTGTGCATTGTTGAGAAAGAACGAGAAGAGCTGACCGAAGCGGAGATTGCGGCTGGATGTCATTTCAGGGTCCAAGTTGGCGCCTATCGGAACCCTGGTAAATTCAAGTATGAATTCCTTCGCTCTCTGGGTGATGTGGAGATCAAGGGATATTCCGATGGAATCACGCGCTATTTGATGGGGCAGAAATTCACCAAGCGCTCAGAAGCTGAACAGCTACGACAACAATGCATCATGGCGGGCCAATGGGATGCTTGGGTAACCGTCAGGCGTTGACCATAATATAAAACACATAAAAAAGGCCCGCATCGATTGCGGGCCTTTTCTTTTAAACTGAATCAGCTTAGAAGCTATATCGGTTGAGGTCGATGAGTTTTTGTGCAACATCCCTTCTCATGTCCTTGATATTCTGGGGGGTCGTCTTTGTGAATCGTTTCACACCCATCAGCATCATGCGGAGCTCATCTCCTTCTGCGAAGCTCATCAAGGCTTCTTTTCCATTTCTGTGGAGGCGATCGGCCGCATCATGAACGAAGATCGTCGCCATCTTTTTGTAGACCTGGTTTGATTCCTCCCCCATTTGATTGATGCGTTTGTGCACTCGGAGCACCAATGACTCCGCAACATATGCATCAATGGCCATGTCGGCGATGTTCATGAGAATCTCCTGCTCTTTGGAAAGTTCCATCAGCAGTTTCTGAGCTGCTGAACCGGCTACCATCAGGATGGATTTCTTGAACCCATCGATCAGTTTGTATTCTTCTTCGAACAGTTCACCCGATGGATCGGAGAAGTCAGGGATTCCAAGCAATTCATCTTGCACAGACTTGGCTGCTCCCATAAGGTCGAGCTCTCCTTTCATCGCCTTCTTCAGGATCATGTCTACCGTAAGGAGTCGGTTGATCTCATTGGTTCCTTCGAAGATTCGATTGATTCGACTATCGCGGTAGGCCTTTTCCACGCGTGTTTCCGCCGAATAGCCCATGCCTCCATGGATCTGAACGCCCTCATCGGTCACGTAGTCGAGGACTTCAGAGCCGTAGACCTTCATCATAGCACATTCTGCCGCATATTCTTCGATGCCCTTGAGCGTCGCCTTCCCTTTCTCCATTCCCTCAGCTGCAAGGCTGTCAATCCGGTCTTGGATGTTTTGAGAAATACGGTAAACCGAGCTTTCCAACGCAAAGGTGCGAATCGACATTTCGCCTAGCTTGTAACGGATGGCTCCGTACTTTGAAATGGGCCTTCCGAATTGATTGCGCTCATTGGCGTACACAACGCTTGTTGTGACTACATCCTTGGCTGCTCCCAAAGTTGCTGCTGCAAGTTTGATCCTGCCAACGTTCAAAATATTCAAAGCGATCTTGAATCCGTTTTCTCGATCACTGAGTTGGGCGTTCTTCGGCACTTTCACATCGTTGAAAAAGACCTGTCTCGTAGAAGAGCCTTTGATTCCCATTTTCTTTTCCTCTGGATTCAACGTGAGGCCTTCCGTTCCTTTCTTCACGATAAAGGCACTCAAGGTTTCGTCGTCATCGATCTTTGCGAAGACGGTGAACACGTCCGCAAAACCGCCGTTGGTGATCCACATCTTCTGGCCATTGATGTTCCATTGATCGCCTTCAAGGACGGCCTTGGTCTTGCCCGAATTCGCATCCGATCCGGCGCTGGGTTCAGTAAGACAATAACATCCAAGCCACTCTCCCGTGGCCAGTTTAGGAATGAATTCTTGCTTTTGCTCTTCCGTACCGTAATACAGAATTGGCAAGGTACCAATGCCAGTGTGCGCAGAAATGGCAACGCTGAAGGAGTGTCCACCTCCTACAGCTTCCGCAGCAAGCATCGATGCCCTAAAGTCCATGCCCATTCCTCCGTATTGTTCAGGGATGGAAATCGCAAGAATTCCCAACTCTCCAGCCTTTTTAAGTAAGCTGGGCATGAGGTCGAGGTCTTCCATAGAATCGATTTTATCGATGAGTGGAACTACCTCTTGCGCTAGGAAATCGCGACATGTCTGTGCGATCATTCGTTCTTCTTCGCTCCACTCCTCAGGAATGAAAATATCTTCTGGATTCGTTTTACGAATTAAGAATTCGCCGCCTTTGATTGCATTCATGGTCTTTTAAATTCAAGGTTGTTATAGCATTTCGATGACTCCGGCTGCTCCTTGACCAGTGCCAACGCACATGGTCACCAGGCCGTATTTTTGATCACGTCTCTTCAATTCGTTGAGTATTTGCACGGTCAACTTAGCGCCAGTGCATCCCAAAGGGTGACCGATCGAGATGGCCCCTCCATTCACATTGACGATATCCGGATTGAGGCCTGTTTCTCTGATTACAGCAATCGATTGAGAAGCGAAGGCTTCATTGAGTTCTACCAAATGGAGATCTTCTTGTTTTAATCCGGCCAATTTTAACGCTTTCGGAATCGCTTCAATGGGTCCGATTCCCATGATGCGAGGAGGAACTCCTGCCACTGCATAAGAACGCAGACGCGCTATGGGCTCTACTCCGAGTTCTTTGAGCATTTTCTCAGACACAATCATGACGAAGGCAGCTCCATCGCTCGTCTGTGAGGCGTTTCCTGCCGTCACCGACCCCTTGGCATCAAAGACAGGTCTGAGGCGCGCTAACGCTTCCATATTGGTGTTAGCACGTGGTCCTTCGTCCGTATCAAAAACATACTTCCGCGATTGCTTCTTGTCATCTTTCACAAAGACTTCCTCCACCTCGATTGGAACGATCTCATCTTTAAATGCACCACGCTTGATGGCGTCCAAAGCTTTCATGTGAGAATAGTAGCTAAACTCATCTTGATCTTCCCTTGACACCTTGAATTCACGGGCAACTGCTTCGGCTGTTAAACCCATTCCCCAATAGTAATCATGGTGGGCCTGTGCGACCTTTGCGTTCGGAACGAGACGCCAGCCTCCGAAGGGTATAGGACTCATGGTCTCCACACCACCAGCGATGATGCAATCCGCAAGACCGGCATGGATCTTAGCAGATGCGATGGCGATGGTCTCCAATCCAGAAGAACAGTATCGGTTTACCGTCATGCCGGGTACCTTGTCGGTATCCAGGCTCATGAGCGAGATCATTCGCCCAACGTTCAAACCTTGCTCCGCCTCGGGTGTCGCATTTCCGACGATGACGTCATCGATGCGCTCCTTGTCGAGATTGGGTATCCCCTCTAACATTGCCTTGATGACGGCCGCAGCCAAGTCATCGGGGCGAGTGAATCGTAATTTTCCTCGGGGGGCTTTCCCAACCGCGGATCGCTTTCCAGCAATTATATAAGCATCCATATTCTGATATTCTGATGATCCAATGTTCTAATGTTCAATTCGTCTTCGACCTAATTCCGAAGCACCTTACCTGATTTCACCATACTCTGCAATCGTTCTAAGGTCTTACGCGTAGTGCATAACTCAAGGAAGGCCTTTCGTTCCAAGTCAAGCAAGTACTTTTCCGACACTTCTTGTGGGTAGCTGAGGTCTCCCCCACACATTACCCAACCGAGTTTTTCGCTGATCACGCGATCGTGCTCACTCATGTAGTTTCCGGACGCCATGGTTTCAGCGCCGACGTACACCAATCCAAGCCCTTCATTCCCCATCACCTGGATGTCGGTCCTTTCCTTAGGCCTTGTGTAGCCTCGTTCTGCCAAATTCATGGCCGCGCGCTTGGCTACCGTAAGTTGAAGATCCCTATTCATGACTATTTCATCCACTCCTGCTCGTAAGTATCCTAATTCAAAGGCCTCGCGCGCACTTGTAGCCACCTTCGCTTGGGCTATTGTCATGAGTCTATGCCTGAATTGATTACTTCTAATGTCTCCATCACGAAGCTCGTCGCTGAGTCTTAAGGTGAACTCTTTCGTTCCGCCGCCTCCAGGAATTACTCCGACCCCAAATTCGACCAAGCCCATATACAACTCAGCACTTGCAACCACCTTGTCTGCGTGCAAACAAAGTTCACAGCCCCCACCGAGGGTGAGGTTGTGGGGCGCAGCAACTACTGGGATGCTGGAGTACCGCATTCGCATCATGGTTTGTTGGAATTGACGAATGGCGAAATCAAGTTCATCCAACTCCTGCTCTGCGGCCATCATAAATATGAGTCCCACGTTTGCTCCGGCGCTGAAGTTGCCACCTTCGTTGTACACCACAAGGCCTTCGTACTGTTCCTCCGCGAGGTCAATGGCTTTGTTGAGACCGGCCAAGACGTCGCCACCGATGGTGTTCATTTTCGTGTGGAATTCCACGTTCAAAATGCCATCGCCAAGATCGGTGATGGTGGTTCCCGTGTTCTGCCAAACTATTCCTGTATTTTTAGCGACAGCGAGATCAACGCGTCCTTCCTGACCAGGAATGTCCATGTATTCGTGTGAAGCTCGATCCCAGAATTGGCGCTTACCCTCATCAATTCGGTAGAAACTCTCAGCCCCTTTCGCGATCATTTGATCCAACCACTCAGCGTAATTCAAACCTGCGTCCTTCATGGCATCCATACCCGCCTTCAAACCAATGGCATCCCATGTTTCAAAGGGTCCCATCTCGTAGCCGAAGCCTGCTTTCAGGGCGTCATCTAAACGGTATACCTCATCACTGATTTCAGGAATACGGTTGGTCACGTAGGCCATTATGTTAGCAAAGTGGGCGCGGTAAAAATCCCCTGCCTTGTCCTTGGCGTTGAACAACATTTTTGTTCGCTTTCCGAGATCATCCTCGCCTTTGGCCATATCCACGGATGGAAACTTGGGCCTGCTTCGAGGTCCGTATTCCATGGTGGTCAAGTCCAAGGATAATATCTCGGATTTCCCGTCTTCTCCTTTGACTTTCTTGAAAAACCCTTGCTTGGTTTTACTTCCCAACATTTTGTTCTCAACCATATGCTGGATATAGTCAGGAATCTCGAAGAGGTGCTTCATCTCATCGTTTGGAACATTGTCTTTCAAGCCATTGGCCACATGCACCAAGGTATCCAACCCTACTACATCCGTGGTTCTGAACGTAGCCGATTTCGGGCGGCCGATCATCGGCCCGGTCAAGCGATCGATTTCGTCTACGGTCCAACCATTGTCCTTGACGTAGTGGAACATCCACATGATGCTGAATACTCCCACACGATTGGCAATGAACGCTGGCGTATCCTTGCAGAGAACCGTTGTCTTTCCGAGGAATCGCTTTCCGTATTCCATGAGGAAATCGAGCACCGATGAATCGGTATCCGGACCTGGAATGATCTCAAGAAGTCTTAAGTACCTAGGGGGGTTAAAGAAGTGCGTTCCGCAGAAGTGTTTGCGGAAATCTTCGCTTCTCCCCTCGTTCATCAGATGGATTGGAATACCCGAAGTATTTGATGTGATCAACGTTCCGGGCGTTCTGAATTCCTCGACTCGTTCAAACAAACCCTGCTTGATGTCGAGTCGCTCTACGATTACCTCCATCACCCAATCGCATTCCGCGATCTTCGGTAGGTCATCGTCAAAGTTCCCTGTCTCGATCAATTTGACCACGGATTTGCTGTAGACGGGTGAGGGGTTGCTCTTCATCGCGGCTTGCAGACTGTCGTTTGCAATGCGATTACGAACGGGATTGTCCTCCAAGCTTAATCCCTTGGATACTTCTTGTTCATTCAATTCCCTTGGCACCATATCGAGCAGCAGCACCTGTACGCCGATGTTGGCAAAATGACAAGCGATGCGTGATCCCATGATACCGGAACCTAGAACGGCTACTTTTTTAATCCTTCTCTTTTTCATACTTCTTTCTGCGTGTGTTCATGGATGATCTGCATGACCTCCTTGAAGTGTTCTAATTTTTTTTCGTCGACATCTTCTAGTAAACGCTCATTAAAACTTACGACCGTTTTTCTTGAGATGTTTCTCAGACGCTTGCCTTCCGGTGTGAGCTTGACGCGCACGACGCGCTTGTCGATTTCATCTTGTTCACGCTCAATCAGGCCGCGCTCATCCATTGACTTTAAGGTCCGACTCAAACTGGTAGGCTCCATGCCCATCAGCGGACCGAGTTGGGTGGAGGGTGTTCCACTCTTTGGGTCGATGTTGAGCAAGACAAATCCAATCGATTGGGTCATGCCGTGCTGAGTCGCTTCTTGATTGTACATCTTAGCGATCCGCAGCCACGCCCAGCGTATATGAAAGTCTATGGTCTCTTCTGGCTTCATCGTCTGAAAACGAATATAAAAATATTTATTATGCATGCATAGTATTTGCATAAATATCATGTGCGCATAACCGATGGTCGGATGAAGAGCTTTGCAGATAACCAACCGCTCCTATAAACAATCCGCCCGTTTATCCATTCTATATGATGGACAGCGCAAAGCCCAGTACATTTGCGCCCGATAAATAAGGATTGATGAAACACGTTGCCACCGCAGTTCTCCTCTTCATTTGCCTAGCAAGTTTTGCTCAGGACAAGGTGACCCTATCTGGGTACGTGAAAGACGGTGATACGGGCGAAGGCATGATCGGATCCACCGTGTTGGTCAAAGAGCTTAGCCAAGGAACTTCTTCAAACGAATACGGATTCTATTCGTTAACGCTTACTCCGGGCACCTACACCATTGAGTGGAGCTTCATTGGATACACCACGGTCTCTGAACAAATTGATTTCACAAAGAACGCAACGCGCAATGTCGAATTGAGCTTTGGACAGCAATTGCTAAACGAAGTGGTCATCACTGGGGAGCGAGAGGACGAGGCACTGACCAGCGTTGAGATGAGCGTTGAGAAGCTCGACATGCAGCAGGTCAAGAAGATTCCCCAGCTGCTAGGTGAAGCAGACATCATCCGTTCGATACAGTTATTACCCGGTGTAACCACAGTAGGAGAAGGTGCAACTGGCTTCAACGTGCGAGGAGGAAACATTGATCAAAACCTGATTCTTTTGGATGAAAGTCCATTGTTCAGCTCGTCGCACTTGTTTGGATTCTTCTCAATTTTCAATGCAGATGCAATCAAGGATACGAAGCTTTACAAAGGAGGCATTCCTGCCAAATATGGCGGCCGACTCTCTTCTGTCCTTGATATTCGGCAAAAAGAGGGCAACAGCAAACACTTCAGCGCAAGTGGCGGGCTGGGTCTGCTCTTCAGTCGACTGACCATTGAAGGGCCCATCCTCAAGGATAAAGTATCCTTCATTGTATCGGGACGGCGGAGCTATTTCGACATCTTCTTTCCCTTGGCAAACAACGATGCGATCAACGACAGCCGCTTATATTTCTATGATCTGAATGGAAAAATCAATTGGACCATTAACGAAAAGAACCGCGTTTATGTGAGCGGATATTTCGGTGATGACGTTTTCAATTTGACCGATTTATTCAGCACGCGCTGGGGCAACAAAACCTTTTCGCTGCGGTGGAACCACCTTTTCTCAGAACGGATCTTCGCAAATTTTACAGGCGTGTTCAGCGATTACACTTATAACCTCGGAGCAGACTTTGGAGGACAAGGATTCGACTGGAGGGCTAGCATTCGCAACTACAGTGCGAAAGCAGATTTCACCTACTTCTTAAACCCGGAGAATAAAATTGAATTCGGGTGGCACAGCATCCTCTACGACTTTTCACCCGGAAAGGCCGACGCGAGTTTTGAAGTGGGAGATGAGATACAAGAATTTTCGTTTGAGGTTCCTCCAATCCCCGCCTTTGAAACCGCCCTTTACTTCAGCAACGAGCATAAAATCAGCCCTCGCCTAACCCTGACGTATGGCATAAGGTACAGCGCATTCGCTCAACTTGGAGAGGGTACGATCTATGACTACGACAACGATCAACCCGTCGGAAATCCTATTGTGGACTCTACGCTATTCGGCACGGGCGAAATCGTAAAATATTACCACGGTCCAGAGCCGCGCTTCTCTGCAAACTATCAGATCAATGAGCTGTCTTCGGTGAAGGCGAGTTACAACCGGATGCGTCAATACATCCATTTGATTTCAAACACCACCGCTGCTACTCCGGTCGACATCTATATGCCGTCTGGCAAATACATCAAGCCTGCCATTGCGGATCAGGTAGGATTGGGCTACTTCAGGAACTTTTTGGACAACCGCTACGAAAGCTCCACAGAGGTATATTATAAGCATTTCCAAAACCTTGTCGACTATAAGGACGAGGCGGAACTTTTGTTGAACAACACCTTGGAAACCGAACTCTATACTGGACGTGGACGCGCCTATGGTCTTGAGGTTCAAATCAAAAAGAAGCGCGGAAAACTCACAGGTTGGATCAGCTATACCCTCTCAAGGGTGGAGCGTGAAGTGGAACAGATCAACAATGGAGAGGCCTATCCAGCCAATTGGGACAAGACCCACGATATCAGCGTCGTGCTGAGTTATGACATTACAAAGAGGATCAACGTGTCTTCCAATTTCGCTTACATGACAGGCCGACCGATCACCTATCCCGATGGACGTTTTCAATTCGGAGGGGTAACCGCTCCGTTGTACACCAATCGTAATGGCGCTAGAACTCCTGCCTATCATCGATTGGACTTATCGGCTTACGTTGCCCTGCTTGACCCGGAAAAGCGGAAGGCCACATTGGACTTAGCCTTTGGTGCATACAATCTCTACGCTCGCAAGAATCCCTACTCGATTTTCTTCCAAGAAGATCCGGACAGCCCCGGCCGTACACAGGCGATTCAACTTTCGATCTACGCAACGATCATTCCTTATGTCACGCTTAATTTCAGCTTTTAGACCATGGTAAAATCAATCATAAAAGGATGCGCAGTGATGGCTTGCTCGCTTTGGATGACTGCATGCCAAGAACCCATCGAACTGGACCTCGAGGACAATGTGCCTGAGCTAGTTGTAGAAGGCTATATGACCCAGCGCGACTACCTCATACCAGAAGAAGGCTTTGATTGTGGCAGCGGCTTTGCGCTGACCAAGGACCAAATCAAACTGACAACGGACATCACCGATGCGTTTTTAAACATCGACAGCATCGAAGCCCAGACCGATTACTTCCCGTACAACAAGGTACAACTGACGAGCACCGCCAATTACTTTGAAGAAGGAGCAACGCCACGTGTAAGCAACGCCATTGTCCGGCTCATGAAAAATGGTGCATTGGTCGAAACCTTAGTTGAAGCTCCGAATGAAGCAGGCACCTATCCCATTACCCACCTTCCTGAAGTAGGAGCTTCCTATCACTTGGAAATCGACGCCATGGACGCCTTTTATGAGACCACGCCAGAAATATACAAGGCCATCCCGCCGCTGATCGTTCTCCCTGATTTACCCAATGTCACGTATAGGCCAAACTTTATCGGTGACTCCTGCCAATACTATGTTGGCATCAATACCTACGAGGCCATTGGTCGCGGGGATCACTATCGCTGGATGTTTTATTTGAACAATGAATTTGTCAGTGACCCTGTATTCATTGCAACGTTCGATGATTCGGACGTGGACGGTATATGCCTACTGCAGTTCGACATTTACGGAAATTCCCTCGAGTTGAGTGACACATTGATCGTATTCCAAATGAGTACCAGCGAGGGTTACTCTAACTACATTAATTCCTTCCGAAATCAAACCGCATTTGTCGGTGGTCCTTTTGACACACCTCCCGCGCCCATAAGAGGCAACGTCAAAAACGTGTCGACCGGCAAAGACGCTTTTGGTTATTTCATCTGCGGGGGTATCTCAGCAACTGCAGTGATTGTGCCTGACACAATTCCAGTGGGTGGTTGTGGATTGGATTAGCCGCAATTGTTGACATAAGTCACAAAACTTTTTGACACCTGTGTGACTAGTATTGAGCAGGGCGCTTACTTTTGTTTAGAATTATTCTAAACAAGGAATGCACACCATCTCACCTGCCATAGCATCACTTCCGCCCTGCATTGCGGTTCAGTTCTATGACAATTCCATCCTACCGATGGAATGTAAGAAAACCTGCTGCGGCAAGTTCAAAAAGAAGGGCAAGAAAGCCTGCAAAGGCTGCCCGAAGCACTAATTGATCTTGTTGTAATTCTGAAAGGCAAACAATTGCCGACCGCTCAATAGATTTCGTTCTACCCATGTCATGACTTGGTTCTTCCAGCGCTCGTGTTTGTGCTTTGGCCTTTTCGTTGCGGTGGAATTCTTCACATCCCAATCAAGAGCGGTCAAGCGTTCCCCCATAACCGCAGGGTGCGATCCTCCGAAGAAGTCACACACGCGAATATCACCATAGTCGAACCGCCCTTCGTACCGGTTTGTGTCATGTGAATGGATGCGGTCCAGACGATTCATCTTCTCCGTCATAGCTTCAGGTGGGCGCACCCAGCCATAGTGAAAAACGCGGATGTCCGTCTCGATCACATCGATCTTTCTACTCCCCTCCTTCTTTCGGTAGCTACGTCCATCAAATCCAGGAATGGAACGAAAAGACTGTGCGCTTTCCCAGGAGTGAATATCTGGACGATTCCGAATCATGCGTATCTCTTTTGGATACCACCCGTGAGAAGCGATTGTGTGTTTATAATCTCCCCAAAAATGCAAGTATTGAAAAAGGAAGCCTTCAACTCGAGCATTATCCAGGTAGTGTGCTGCTAGCGCCTTCACCTTCGACAGATCTTCTTCGTGCAAGACCTCATCGGCTTGTAAGTAGAGCAACCAATCGCCCGTGCAATGTGACTTCGCAAGGTCGGTTTGTTGGGCGTGCACCGTTCCGTTCGGAAAACCGTTCAAATCCCATTTGGAATCGATCAGTCTAAGCTTGGATGACCCGATGGATTCTAACGCTTCTCGAGTACGATCGTCAGCATCACCGTCGCCGATCACCATGATGAACTCATCCACCAACGGAAGCACCGAACGAACGCATTGCTCTACAGGATAGTAGAGTTTTTCGGCATTCCGACACATAGAAAAAGCGGAGATTTTCATTTAGATAAATGTACCTGTATTCGCTCAGAGGTCCTAAGACAGGTCCTGTAACTCCACCAGACGTTGATAGAGACCTCCAAGTTCCATCAACTCGCTGTGAGATCCTGTCTCAACAATCTCACCTTTGTCGATTACCACGATCCTATCTACGTGTTGAACCGTACTTAATCGGTGTGCAATGATGAAGCTCGTGCGTCCTTTCATCAGCCGATCGAGCGCACTTTGCACCAATCGTTCGCTCTCGGTATCCAGTGCAGAAGTGGCCTCATCAAAGATCATGACGGGCGGGTCATTTAAAATCGCTCTTGCGATGCTGAGGCGTTGCTTTTGCCCGCCCGAAAGTCGATTTCCCGCCTCACCGACATTGGCATCCAAGCCCTCTGGAAGGGATATCACAAAACCGTGCGCGTTGGCCGTATGAAGTGCGTCAATCAACTGTTTTTCATCGGCGTCTTCGTTGCCGATCAAAAGGTTGTTTCGAATGCTGTCGTTGAAGAGAATACTCTGCTGAGAAACGATTCCAAATAAACCCCTGAGTTCATATACCTTAAAATCCCTGATGTCTTGACCATCGATCTCGATGCTGCCATCGATGACATCGTAAAACCTAGGCATCAAGTCGACCAAGGTAGACTTCCCTCCACCCGATGGTCCGACCAGCGCAATTGACTCCCCTTGCTGCACCTCTAAATTGATGTTCTTTAAGACCGCCTCTCCACCATAGTCGAAGGTTACGTTTTTGAACGCGATGGATTTCTTGAAGCCTTTAATCGATTTCGCCCCTGGAGCCTCTAAAATCTGTTCATCGGCTTTCAGGACTTGGTCGATCCGCTCGCTGGCGGAGAGTCCGCGTTGAACACGCACAAATGATTCTGAAAGCGCACGTGCAGGAGAGATCATTTGCGAGAAAATGACCACATACAAAATGAAGAACTCTCCATTCAACACATCCCCTTCAAGCACGAGATTTCCTCCGAACCAAAGAATCATAGCGATGGTGATGGCCGAAAGGGTCTCACCAATAGGCGAAGTGAGGTATTGCTTCCGGAACAAACGCACCATCAATCCAAAGTGCTTGTCGTTGACCTTATTGAAATGCCGAGCGAAAATTTTCTCCGCCGTGAAGCCTTTTACGATCCGAATGCCACCAACAGTCTCCTCCAAAGAAGTAACCACTTCACCTAATTCATTCTGTCCCTTTTTCGCAGTGCGTTTCAGTGATTTTCCGATTCGTCCGATGATAAAACCGCTGACTGGAAGCACAATCAACACAAAGATGGTCAGCTGCCAACTGATCCCCAGCAGGGTGATCAAGAAGATGAGGATCATGACCGGCTGCCTAAAGAGGGCTTCCAAGGCGCCCATCACGGACCATTCTACTTCGCTCACATCGTTGGTAAAGCGCGCCATGATTTGACCCTTGCGCTCATCCGTATAGTAGGCCATCGGCAACACCAAAAGTTTGTGGTAGATCTCACGCCGTATATCGCGCACCGCGACATTCCTCAAAAATGCCATTTGATGCTGGGCCAGATAGCGGAAGATATTTCTCAATAAAAACAGGGCGACGATCAGCAAGCTAAAAACGAACAAGGCCTCTTTCGGTCCCTCTTCTCGAATAATTACCTCGAAGGAATGGTTCAATTTATCCAACATTCCATTGCCCATTGCCGGATCATCCGAAACACGATCTTCTTGGCTATCGAACAGGATCTTCAGGAAGGGGACGATGGCAGAAAAAGAGACAACGGAAAAAGCCGCGTTGAGCAGGTTGAAGGACAGGTTCAACGCAATACGTCCCTTGTACGGAGAAAGGTATCGGAGTATTTCGAAGAACTTTTTCACTTAGAAGGCATGGTGAAGATGCCGGTATAATTGTGGGGCGTAATCGATTTCAATTCAACCTTGATTGCATCGTCAATGTTTAGTCCGTCGATGAATTGTGCCAACGACGCAGGCGTCACCTGGGTATTTCCTCGTGTCAATGCTTTGAGTGCCTCGTATGGTTTTTCATATCCTTCTCTTCGCAGCACGGTTTGGATGGCTTCTGCGCAAACTTCCCAATGCCCATCGAGGTCAGCCTTTATTTTGTCTTCGTTCAAAATAAGCTTATCAATTCCTTTGGTCACCGATGCCAAGGCAATCAGGATGTGTGAAAAAGGCATTCCGATATTTCTTAGAACGGTACTATCCGTAAGATCCCTTTGCAAACGAGAGATTGGAAGTTTTGAGGACAAGTGCTCATTCATCGCATTTGCGAAGCCTAAGTTTCCTTCTGCATTTTCAAAATCAATCGGATTCACTTTGTGCGGCATAGCCGAAGAGCCTACCTCACCTTCTTTGATGCGTTGCTTGAAGTAGTCCATGGAGATGTAGGTCCACACATCACGACAGAGGTCCACCAAAATTGTATTGATACGCTTCCAAGCATCGAGCATGGCCGCCATGTGGTCGTAGTGCTCGATCTGGGTAGTCGTTTGACTCCTATGAAGCCCGAGCACATCGTTTACAAAATGATTTCCAAACTGTACCCAATCCGTAGAGGGGTAAGCAACATGGTGCGCATTGAAATTACCCGTAGCTCCGCCAAACTTAGCCGCAAATGGTATCTGGACGAGTTGATCGATCTGTTGTTCCAATCGCTCTACGAATACGTAGATCTCCTTTCCTAAGCGCGTTGGACTTGCGGGTTGACCGTGGGTACGTGCGAGCATGGGGACATCCTTCCACTCTTCGGCGATTGAACGCAATTTCTCAACGATGACCAACAACCCCGGCAGCATCACATTTGCCTGTGCCTCTTTGATGGAAAGGGGAACCGCTGTGTTGTTGATGTCTTGACTGGTCAGTCCGAAATGCACAAATTCCATTAGATCATTCCGTCCAATCTTCTGCAATTGCTCCTTAACGAAATACTCAACCGCCTTCACATCATGGTTTGTCGTTCGTTCGATCGTTTTAATCGCTTCTGCATCTTGGAGTGTAAAATCCATGTAGATCCCCCTCAACTTATACATCTCTTGATCTGTCAAAGCAGCTACATTCTTCAGTCCTAAACCGGAAAGCGTAATCAAGTATTCGATCTCGACACGAACGCGAAATTTGAAGAGCGCGTATTCGCTGAAATAATCAATCAGCGGTTCCGTGTGTCGAGCATAGCGTCCATCAACGGGAGAAACAGAGGTCAAGGCCTTACGTGGCATGGGCTACAGAATTTTAGGAGTGCAAAGGTAGGACTTCACGGCTTGAGAGAAAGCATTGTGCCGCGGAACCAAAAGTAGGCTCAGGGACAATTATCACATTGAGGGTGCCTTGGAAAGCCCATTTTTGCGCCATGGTAGAGATACTCGGATACCTGAGCGCGCTGATTATTGGGGTCTCACTCGGACTCATAGGAGGTGGAGGATCTATCCTTACAGTTCCTGTACTAGTATACCTCATGGGCATCTCACCCATCATGGCCACGGCATACAGTCTTTTCATCGTGGGTGCATCAAGCTTAGTGGGCGGTGCACGTTATGCCTTAAAAGGCCTTGTGGATTTTAAAATGGCGTTCCTTTTTGGTGTCCCAAGCATCGCTGCCGTCTATTTGACAAGGCGGTATCTGGTGCCCGCTATCCCAGATGAAGTCCTTCATATAGGATCCTTCATCATGTCGAAGGGGATGCTCCTCATGGTTTTATTCGCTGTTTTGATGATTGTGGCTTCTCTAAGCATGATCCGCAAGAAGAAGGAACCCAAAGCAGAAACGAAAAAAAGGGCCGCATGGGTTACCCCGCTTGTCGTCCTTGCCGAGGGTCTCGTGGTTGGCACCCTTACAGGATTGGTTGGTGCAGGAGGGGGATTCTTGATCATTCCGGCCCTCGTTCTTTTCGCTGGTCTTGAAATGAAAATGGCCATCGGTACCTCCCTCGTCATTATTTCCACGAAGTCCCTTATCGGTTTTCTTGGCGACGTCTCAAACTACTCCATCGACTGGAGCTTCTTAGCGGTATTTACTTCGCTGGCCGTGGTTGGCATCTTCCTCGGAAGTTATTTGGCAACCAAAATAGATGGAGATAAGCTCAAGGTCGCATTTGGATGGTTCGTTCTGATCATGGGCATCCTGATCCTTGTGAAGGAATTCATCTAGCGCCCTCTTTCCTGACGACCATCATCCTTGCATTGTAACAGAAGTCACTCTGCAGGCCAATCCAGCCCACCACCTTTGCACTACAAATTGAAAAACAGTGCAAATGAAAATCGAACAGATTTACACAGGATGTTTGGCAGAAGCTGCCTACTACATCGAATCCAATGGCGAAGCAGCCATCGTGGACCCACTCCGAGAAGTAGAGCCATACATACAAATGGCTAAGGAACGTGGAGCTACCATCAAGTACGTACTCGAAACGCATTTTCATGCTGATTTTGTCTCCGGTCATTTGGACCTAGCGAAGAAGACCGGAGCCAAGATTGTGTATGGACCCACCGCAAAGGCGAATTTCGACGCATACATAGCTGCAGATGGTGAAGCGCTTTCCTTAGGCGATATCACGATAAAGGTGCTTCACACACCAGGCCACACCATGGAGTCCTCGAGCTTCTTGTTGTTGGATGAAAACGGCAAAGAACACAGCATATACACTGGGGACACCTTATTCATTGGGGACGTTGGAAGGCCCGATTTAGCTGTCAAAACCGACTTGACACAAGAAGATCTAGCCGGTCATTTGTTCGATTCCCTCCGAAACAAGCTGATGCCGCTTCCCGATCACGTAATTGTGTATCCGGGTCATGGGCAAGGAAGTGCTTGTGGAAAGAACATGAGCAGCGAAACGGTTGACACCCTAGGAAACCAAAAGCGCAGCAACTATGCACTTCGTGCAGACATGTCGAAAGAGGATTTTATAAAAGAAGTCACTACCGGGCTCGTCGCGCCTCCACAGTATTTCCCAAAGAATGCCGTGATGAACAAAATGGGCTACAGCAGTTTTGATGATGTCTTATCCAAAGGAATGACGTTCATGGATGTCACTGCTTTTAAAGAGGCGATGAAGGACAAGAACGCCATCATCATCGACACGCGACATCATTCAAGGTTTACACTCGGATTCATCCCCGGCTCCATCTTCATTGGGATCGACGACAATTTCGCCCCTTGGATGGGTGTTCTGATAGAAGACCTTGATGCACCCATCCTAATGGTTGCAGATGAAGGCAGGGAAGAAGAGGTGATCACGCGCATGGCACGCGTCGGCTACGACAATCCCGTTGGATTCCTCAAAGGAGGCCTTGGAGCTTGGGTAGCTGATGGAAATGAAGTGGATTCAATGGAAAACATGGCACCTGAAGACTTCGCCAAGCAATACGCGATCGAGAACCCAAAGGTGCTTGATGTACGCAAGGCGAGTGAATACAACTCTCACCACGTGGAAGGCGCTGAGAATTTTCCGTTGGACTTCATCTACCAAAACCTCGACAAGTTGGACAAGGAAGGAAAGTATATCGTGCATTGCGCCGGTGGATATCGATCCGTAGCAGCAGCGTCGATGATGAAAAAATTCGGCGTCAAGGATGTGACCAACGTCCTTGGAGGATTCAACAAAATGAAGGAGATCGAAGGACTCCCACTTTCGAGTTTCCATGCCCAAACTAGCATGCTCTGATACAAATTTGATTGGTGCAGATGGGCTTCCGCCACGCGCGGGAGCAAGGTCGAAAACCGGGGCGCAATTGGCCCCGGTTTTTGTTTGTGGTCTCAAGATATCATACCCCGCCTTGATTGCTGTCATAAAATGACCTGAGCACTCCCTTTACCTTGCCGCAAAACTCATCGGCTATGGTCTCACAAACAATAGACACGCTCGAACAACTGGTACACAACCTGAACATGGGCCCCGGCTACGAAGGTTACAGGTCGTTGGTTGAAGCTATCAACCTGGATCCCGCTGAATTGATCAAGTTCTGCGATGCTAAATGCGAGGATCATCAGCGGATTTGTATTTACGACACGCCTGGAATTGAGGCAGTGCTGAGCTATTGGAAGCCCGGACAATCCACCCGCATCCACGACTACAACTTCCAACAAGCTTGGACCAAGGTGATCAAAGGACAATTGATTTTGGAATTCTTTGACGTTTTTGACGGAGAACCAAACGCTGAGATAACCGAAACACAACTCATGGACCCCGGCGACATCATCTATATGAACACGAGTTTCGGCTTCCATCGCTACGCCAACCTGAGCGCAGGCGACGCTATCGCCATCCATATCTATGCAGATAAGATTGATGCATGGCACATTTATGATGAAGATACCGGGAGCATCGAAACTGTCCCTACTGCATATTCAAGAGTATTATAGCAATGTGACATCTGTTACCGTCGTGTTCAATCCAGCATGCGTCCTTTGTACGATCATTACAAACTGTAAGACACATGTTCGGACTCTTCAACAAGACCAAGAATTACCAAGACCTTGATGCCTCCACATTTGCGGAGAGCATGAAGAAACATAACAGCGTTGTTTTGGACGTGCGCACAAAGTCAGAATTCAATTCAGGACACCTTCCCGGAGCAAAGCACCTCGATGTTTCATCCCGTGAATTTTATCAAAAGGCGCAACAGCTCGATCGAAACAAACACTACATGGTGTATTGCCGCAGCGGAATGCGCAGTGGAGATGCGTGCAAGCAATTGTCCAAAATGGAGTTTGAACAATTGAGCAATCTTCGAGGCGGAATCATGCAGTGGAGAGGAAAGATCAAACGGTAATGGAATCAACAGTGCAGAAAAAAGAGACTTTCTCTGAAATTATCAACTCTGGGAAAGTCGTATTGGTCGACTTCTTTGCAGAATGGTGTGGCCCGTGCAAGATGATGCAACCCATCCTGAAGGAATTGAGTGCCGTGGTAAATGAAGATGTTCGGATCATCAAGATTGATGTAGATAAAAACCCCATGGTATCGAGCAGTTTTCAGATCCGCGGCGTTCCAACCATGATGATTTTTAAAGATGGCCACATCAAATGGCGACAATCTGGAATACAAAGCGCTGCTCAATTGAAAAAGGTCATCGACGCTGTACGCTAACTTTTCTATCCAAACAAACATGCAACGCATTTCAGATTTCTTCGTTCGACACCTGCGCTTTTGGGTGCTCGCAAGTCTTACCCTCGGCCTAGCTCCGTTCCTTCCAGAACCCCATATCTGGGGTAAACTCCAATGGATCGCCGGTGGCGCTGTGGGCATGGAACTAATGGATTGGTTCGACACGGTTCTGCACGGAACCCCATGGTTGCTCCTCGTCTTATCTTTGTTTTTTAAACTCAAAAATCAATTCAAATGAAATACGCACTTTCCTTTCTTATGATGATGGCGCTGCTCTCATGCAATGCGCAACAGAATGATCATGCAACCTCTAACGGTCAGCAGGAGCAAGCAACAAGTATTTATACAGATGTCAGCAATGCTGAGGCGATGCAGCTGATGGCCGAACGTCCTAACCTATTGATCATTGATGTACGCACGGATGGTGAAGTATCACAAGGCATCATCGAAGGAGCTGAGCAGATTGACATTTCAAAAGCAAGTTTCGACAGTGAGTTGGCCAAACTAGATAAATCGGCTCCCGTATTGGTCTATTGTGCTGCTGGCGGAAGAAGCAAGACGGCCCAAAACAAAATGAAGGCAATGGGCTTTAAAGAAGTACACAACCTTTCAGGAGGATACAGCGACTGGAAATAATCGCTTGATCGCTCAAGGCGTTGAATAATTGAATCGAATGGATAGGTATTGGGAGGTGTTTCTGCGTTCATTCTCCGATTTCGGAGGCTACCTGTGGCGGGAGATTACGTTTCAAGTGGACCCTTGGTACGTGAATTATTTCTGGTGGTTGATCTTGCTTTCACTCGTCGTTTGGGGGCTTGAGATCGCCTTTCCATGGCGGAAGAACCAAGCCGTCTTCAGGAAGGATTTCTGGCTCGACAGCTTTTACATGTTCTTCAATTTCTACATTTTCAAGCTGATCATCTTCATGGCTTTCTCAAACGTCACAGAAATGGCCTTCAAAGAAGCCTTCGGCGGTGATTTGAGCAGCTTAGCGCTGATCGACATTTCTGGCATGAACTGGTGGGCTCAACTCTTGATCTTCTTTGTCGTGACTGATTTCATCCAGTGGCTCACGCACGTCATCTTACATCGATTCGATGTGCTATGGGAATTTCACAAAGTACACCACTCCGTTGAAGAAATGGGTTTTGCGGCTCACCTGCGCTACCATTGGATGGAAAACGTTTTCTATACGCCGATGAAGTACATCGCAGTGATGCTGATTGGAGGATTCACACCCGAGCAGGCGTACATCGTGTTCTACTTCTCGATTGTGATAGGGCATTTGAACCATGCCAATATCCACCTGACGTATGGTCCATTGAAGTACATCCTCAACAATCCGGTTATGCACCTTTGGCATCATGCCTATAACCTCCCTGAAGGTCATCGAAGGGGAATGAACTTTGGTATTTCCTTAAGTCTCTGGGATTACTTGTTCAAAACGAACTCGATTCCGAAGGATGATGCCCATGTTAAATTAGGCTTTCCAGGGGTAGCCCATTTTCCCAAATCGTTCATGCAGCAATTGGTTCACGGTTTCCGTTTTCCGAAGAACAGGTGATCCATTCTCCTAGCCTAAGGCCTAGCTAAATACGGCTAGGTAGGCTATATTTGAAGGTAGATGTAAGCAACAAATGAACACTAGAATAAAGGAGCTACTCACGGACCGTTTCCCCATGTTTGAACCCGATTTGATCGATCGCCTAGCTATGGAGGGGAGCATCAAAGAGTTTGCAGAAGGAGAAGAAATGATGCGTACCGGCCAGTATTTTCGATCCACCTTGTTGGTGGTAGACGGATTGGTCAAGCTTTACCGAGAGGGTGAGCATGGCGGGGAGTTTTTCGTCTACTACATCGAGCCGGGCAATGCCTGTGCGCTTTCCATGGTGTGTGCGTCTCAACAAAAAACATCAGAAGTCATGGCCAGGGCCATGCAAGCATCCACTGCCATCCTTGTCCCCATTGACAAGATGGATCAGCTCATGTTGGAGTACAAATCTTGGTACTATTTCGTCTTGGAGACGTACCGCTCACGGTTCGAAGAGATTCTCACCGTAGTTGACGCAATTGCCTTCAAGGCGATGGATGAGCGATTGGAATTCTACCTCATCAAACAATCGAGAACACTCGAAACCACGGTCATCCACACAACCCATCAAGAGATTGCCAATGACCTGAACACCTCACGCGAGGTGATCTCAAGGTTATTGAAGAAGATGGAACAAAATGGAATGATAAGCCTACAGCGGAATCAGATTGACCTCGCACCACTCGTGGAAAATGTTTGATCATCATGAGGGCACTTGCTGCATATAGAAAAGCATTTCGATTCCTCTTCCGCCATCAGCTGGGCTGGTTCCTATGGTTCCCCACCCTCATCACTGTACTGGTCTTTTTTGGAGGTTTCTCCCTCACCTCTTGGGCAACAAAAAGCATTTCAGACGGCATCGATGTATGGATAAACACTATCGATTGGCTACCGGATTGGGCCTCCGTTATCCAAGATGTTGTCTACTGGGTTTTATGGATCGTGATGCGCATCATTCTCTACTTCATCTTTGCATTCTTTGGAGGTACGATCATCTTGATAATGATGACACCTATCCTGACTTGGCTGAGCGAACTGGTCGCCCAAAAGATGAATAAGGATGTTCCTCCTTTCAGCATTACTCAGTTTATACGAGACATAACCCGCGCTGCCGGGCTCGCCATTCGAAATGGCATGCTTCAAGGGGTGCTCTCCCTTGGGTGCTTTTTGATCGGGTTCATACCCTTAATCGGCGCTGTAGCGCCCTTCCTTCTTTTCATCGTCAACGGATACTTCTATGGATACAATTTCATGGATTATTCGCTCGAACGCCGTCTTTTCACCGTAAGAGAAAGCAATCAGTACGTTTGGAGCCATCGTTTTAGTGCGCTAAGTCTGGGAGCTCCATTTGCGTTTTGGATGGTGATCCCCTTTATTGGACCAATGACCGCCGGTTACCTCTCTATATTCTCAACCGTTGCCGCTACAATAGAAGTAGAGCGGCTGGAAGAGCGAGCACCAACTCATCAGAGCGTACATGCGTAGCTCACTTCTCTACCTTCTTGCAGCAGGATTGGCTTTATCTTTTGCGCATTGTACGAAGCATTCCCCGAGTGGTCTAGGCAGCAGCATCGTCAAAGACGACTTAAATGATCCTTCCCTTTGGTCGTATGAGGTACTAGATAGTACAGGCTATATCTCCGCCTCCTCTGCTGGAATCTTCTCGAATGGCGCCATCGAAATCTCACTTATTCAGGGTGAAGATTGCCAAAGGAGCAAGGCCTCGCAGGACCTGGAAGAATACAGTAATTCGATCGAAGAAGCCATCGAACAAGGAGACACCTTGATTTTAGCGCTTGACGGTGTGAGTTCAGATTATTCTGGAATGGGCGCAGCAAGTTTTGTATTTCACTTTGCCAACCGCAAGCTTAGCGTGAACATCCCGTACGGAGCATCCTCGACAGAATACCTAGTCTACATTTCCGATGATGAGGTCCAACGATTGTTGGTCAATGGGACTGAGACCGACGACGTTCCTTTGTACATCAGTTTCACTGAATCTTCGACCAAGGATTGGTCATTTCTGCTGAATGTAAGTGCTTGTGGTGCCGACCTCTATGCCTATGCACAGATTAGCATGGAGAGGATTCGGCTGTATCAAAAACCTTAACGCCCGAATTAGCGCAGTTCAAAACGCTGAATGATGTCTTGTGCTATGGCATGGCTTTCAGATGATTTGCCATCAATAGAAGTGTAAGTCAGAATGTAAGCCTTCTGATTCTTCATCATCAAGCGCTGGTAGTATGATGCCTTTAAGGTTCCTTGGCGCCCCTTGTAGGTAAGCCAATAATCGCCATTTTCCTTTCGCGCTTCGAAATCTTCCAAATCGGTAATGAAGTCTTTGATCAGACCAACGGACTGATCCATGTACGCATCGATGCCTAGGTTCTTTCCTGAAACATCATCGACCATGAGGTTGACATTCTCCTTAAAATAATCGTCGGTACTGTCTGCGGGTGTAAACAAGATCATGGCGGTATTCATCTTGCCACTGGTATCCAACTCCCACCCCACAGGCGCGACGAGGCTATAGGAGAGTGCACTCACTTGATATAGCACCCAACCTTCTGGGACTTCCATGGTCGAAGCACTTGTTGGAAGAGCCGTTTCATCATTGCCAGCGCACCCTATTAACACGGCAGTGAGCGAAAGCATCGCTATGAGTGAATGAAGCTTGATCATTTTCCGTCGTTTGGAGTGTCGGACATCTCTTTCCAATCCAGTCCCTTGATGAGTTCCTCTACTTCCCGTTCGAATGCTTGCAAGGCTTCAGGAGCACCCATTCGGTCATAGACCCAATGCACTTGATCACCGCTTCGCAAGATGGTCAACACGGAAGGGACGTCTGTAACGTTTGCATCGTATCGATGCTCGAAGCCGAAATATCCGTTCTGATTGGCCAGGTCGACGATACGCTGCATGGTCTCTTGGCTAAAGTCCGCTTCAAAAAATCCGATGTAATCAAAGAATCGCTTGCCTTCCAAAACAGCATGGCCTTCCAAATCGACGTCAAGGTTGTAGATAGGACATTGCCCAAAACATGGAGAACGATACATGCCGAAAAACTGGTTTCGTCCAATGGTGGGCTCGCCCACTTTGGAGTTCGACTTGGTGTTAATACCACCCGTTTCACCAACAGCCCCATCGTCCGTTTTATCCACTTGTTGGTCTTTCGGCTCGGGGTTGGCCGTTTTCACAGTTGCAGGATTGAGTTTAGGCGATCCTATCGGTTGAGACAAGGTCCTTCCACCTTTGGTTACCGGTTTGGCGGCAGGCTCCTCCGTCTTGGTAGTCGCTTGCTCACTGTTCTTGCATGCCCCAAAACCCAGGGTTGCGATAACAATTAAAATACTCAGGTATCTCATACGCTTATTTTTTAGGGGCTTGATAACCACGATCCTTTGCCATCTTCTCCAAACGTTGTTGGAATCCAGATTTCTTTGATGGCTTTTTCTTGTTCTCTTGGATCTGTCGGTGGATCTTGTCTTCATCGATGAAGAAACGCTTCACCAAATACTGTTGGAGCATCGTGATCACGTTGGCCGTGAAGTAATAGTAACTCAAACCGGATGCGTAGTTGTTGAAGAAGAACAACAGCATGAACGGCATGAGATAGATCATCATCTTCATCTGAGGCATCTGTGCATTCGCCCCACCCGACATGTCCATGTTGTATTTCGAATAGAAAAACGTCGAGATTGCCATGAAAATGGTGAACAAACTGACGTGATCTCCATAGAATGGAATCTCAAACGGGAGTTGCATGATCGAATCATATGAACTCAAGTCATCTGCCCACAGAAAAGATTCTTGACGCAATTCGATGCTCGCAGGAAAGAACCGGAACATCGCGTATAAGATTGGCAATTGCAATACCATCGGGACGCAGCCCGCCATCGGATTTACGCCCGCCTTTCTATACAAAGCCATGGTTGCCTGCTGCTTCTGCATGGCATCCTTCCCCTCGTATTTCTTACTCAGCTCCTCAATCTCCGGCTTTAGCACGCGCATTCTCGCACTTGAGACGTAGTTTTTCCATGTGAGTGGGAAGAGCAGCAGCTTAATAAAGATCGTGAGGATAAGGATGATAATACCGTAACTCAATCCTGTGTTCTTGTCCAAGAAATTGAATGTCGGAATGACCAGCCAGCGATTTACCCAGCCAAATATTGCCCAGCCAAGGTCGATCTGATCTTCCAGACCAATCTCCAAGTTGCTCAGGGTCTGATAGTGGTTGGGACCAATGAAAATTTGGAAAGGCGCGCTTGGATTTTGTGCATTGTCAAAAGTCAACCCAAGGTTCGCGCTGAGTCCTTTAGTATAATTGACATCTTCCAGTTCTTTCGTCTCCACGGAAGCTCCCTCCTTGCTAAATCCTGTTTCAGAAATCAATGCCGCAGAGAAGAATTGCTGCTTGTAAGCTACCCACTGAATAGTGGCTTCCATGATTTCTTCCTCGTAGCTGCTCTCGGAAACGTAATCTGCCTCATCGTCCATGTACTTGTAATACATGGTGGTCTTCTGTTGCTCTTGTTCACGACTCTTTTCGTGCGATGGGGCCTGCATATTCCAGGACAATTCCAACATATCCTCGCTGGATTCGATCAATTGATCCATCCCTACTGCCGTGACGGCAGCGTTGATCATGTAAGCCTCGCCTTCTGGGAGTTCATAGCTCACTTCTAGATATTGGGACTCCGTAGCTCCGTACAAACGGTAAACTGCGCGGCGCTCACTCATCTCCGCCAGCACCGGCGAGAAGAACAATTCCATACTCTTCAGTTCTGTATTCTCGTCCGTCCAAAAATTAAAATTGAAGGTCGAGGTCTCGCTGTCAAAAACGAGCAATGGCATGGAGTCATGGGTGACGTATTCTTTCAGCTCACCCATCCTAGGAGCTGCCCCCTTGTTTGAAAGCGTGAGCTTTACAACATCATTTTCGATTGTATGAAGGACTTCCTCTCCAGCAGCTGCGTTCGCAAAGCTTCCGTAGCGCTGGGTTCGTCTGATCTTATCCAGTGAATCTTGCAATGCCTGAGCGGTCGAATCAAGGGCCGTTACGGTCCTTTCAACGCTGTCTTTTCCACCTCCCAGTGCTTGGTCTTCGACATCAGCCGTGCTTGACTCCTGAACCGTTTGTGCGGCAACTGCTTCCTGCTTTATGCGCTGAGCCTCTATCTCCTCCTCTGAAGGTTGCATCCAAAGACTGTAGCCAATCAAGATGGCTCCAATGAGGATCAACCCCGTTAACGTATTTCTATCCATTTCTTCTTCTCAATGAAATTGAAGTCGCCAAAGGTAGGATTTGTCAGCAGTGATGGGCATCGGATATGATGAATGGCAGGACAAATCCCAAAAACGCAAAAAGCCCCGCCGCTTGGAACAGCGACAGGGCCTTAAGTCGTTCGACTTGCAAACCTATTTCAGGTAGCGGAAGTCGTGGTTATTCTGGATCTTTTGGAGTGCGTTGTAAATCAATCGAATCACATTCTCAACGTCCTGCTTTTGGACCATCTCGACGGTCGTATGCATGTAGCGTAACGGCAATGAGATAAGCGCTGAAGCAACGCCACCCGCACCGAACGCAAAGGCGTCCGTATCCGTTCCTGTCCATCTGCTCGCAGCCATACGCTGGAACGGAATATTGTTGGATTCGGCCGACTGGATGATGAGACGCAGCAGGTTGTTCTGTACGGACGGTGCGTAACTCAGTACGGGGCCATCGCCCGACTTAAAATCGCCTTGCTCTAGTTTCTTGATCATTGGCGTGTTGGTGTCATGGCATACATCCGTTACAATAGCAACATCCGGACGAATGCGCTCAACGATCATTTCCGCACCTCGCAAGCCGATCTCTTCTTGGACCGAATTCACAATGTACAAGCCAAAAGGAAGTTTCACCTTGTTTTCTTTGAGCAGTCGCGCAACCTCGGCAATCATGAATCCACCCATTCGGTTGTCGAGTGCTCTACCCACTAAGTGATCTTTGTTCAAAATCATAAATTCATCCGGGTACGTAACCACGCAGCCCACATGAATGCCCATATCCTCCACCGCTTTCTTGGAACGGGCTCCACAATCCAAAAAGATGTTGTCTACAGAAGGTGTCTCTTCTTTTCCCGCCTTGCGCGTGTGGATCGCAGGCCAGCCAAAGACCGCTTTTACAATGCCCTTATCCGTATGGATATTAACACGCTTCGAGGGAGCAATCTGATGATCAGAACCACCGTTGCGTCGAACGTAAATGAAGCCATTGTCATCGATGTAATGGACGAACCAAGAGATTTCATCCGCGTGGGCTTCAATCACCACTTTGTACTTCGCATCCGGGTTCACCACTCCGACTACGGTACCGTAAGTATCCACAAAATACTCATCGATGTATGGTTTGATGTAATTCAACCAAAGCTTCTGACCCTCTGACTCAAAACCCGTAGGAGAGGCATTGTTGAGGTAGGATTCGAGGAATTTCATAGAACGCTCGTTGAAGACCTTGGCTGGTGTAGCCTGCTCATTCTTTGCTTTGGATGTCTTTGCCATTTTCTTTGTTTATGCGTTCGAAAGTAAGAAGCGTTCCTGACTTGTTGAACCCTCTTCTAGGATAAGTGTTTTAGTTGCAGATTTGCATTCATGTTTACTACCGGAAGGATCATATTCGCCTCTTTGTTTGCCGCGGTTTTTATCGGTTACCTCATTTGGGCCTATGCGAAAGACGCAAAACTCTCCAAAACCTATTACAAAGGAGCTGGATATATACTCCTGATTCTCACTGCAATATGGATCGCGTTCTATACTTTCGTCAAGCTGACTTGAACCCCAAGAGATCATATTGCGTAAACTAGCTTCGTGTCTAGGATTACCATTATTCTTCTCGTTTCCCTCTTTTTCTGTCTCGGTTGCTCAACCCGAACGGAAAAAAATGCCTTGCGTGAGAGCAAGGAGGTGAAGATGGCACAGCGAGATCTCGACGAGATCTTGGAAAGCGGAAAGCTTGTCGCGCTCACCGATTTTAGCAGTTCCAGTTATTTCATCTTCAAAGGTGTTCCCATGGGGTTTGAGTACGAACTTCTCCAGCGCTTTTGCGACGAGATTGGCGTGGATCTCTCCATTCGGATCGTGAATGATATGGACAGTGTCATTTACCTACTCAACCGAAATGAAGGCGACATCATCGCAGCTAATTACACGGTTACCAACCGAAGAAAGCGAAAGGTTACCTACACGGAACCTGTGCTCGAAACCAGGCAAGTACTCGTTCAAAGACTTCCCGAAAATTGGTGGACGATGACAAGGGATCAGATCAACAAGACGCTCATCCGGAGCGCTGCAGGACTGGTCGGCAAAGAAGTATATGTGCGCCGAGAAAGTTCGTTCTACACCAGACTGCTCAACCTCATGGATGAGATGGGAGGCATCATTGACATTGAATTTGCTGAAGGGATCGGCACCGAACGTTTGATTGAAATGGTTTCCACGGGAGAAATAAAATACACCGTCGCAGATGAGAACGTTGCTGTGCTAAACAAGGCATACTTTCCGAACATTGATGTGAGCACCCCGCTAAGCTTCACTCAAAATGTCGCTTGGGCCTGCAGAAGAAACAGTCCACTCTTGATCGACACGCTCAATACCTGGATACAGCATTTCAAGCGAACCGAGGCCTTCGCTGTTATCCACTTAAAATATTTCAAGGCGCGCACCCAGCATAAGGCGCGCGTGTTAAGCGAGTATTCTTCCTTGAAAGGAAGTAAGATCTCCCCGTATGACGCGCTGATCAAAGAAGAAGCGAAACGCGTGGGATGGGATTGGAAATTACTGGCAGCCATGATTTACCAAGAGTCCAAATTCATTCCTGATGCGGAAGCTTGGACGGGGGCGAGTGGCTTAATGCAATTGATACCCGAAACAGCTGAACGCTTTGGCGCAGACAGCGTGGGCGATCCTAGGCAAAACATTCATGCGGGAGTCTCCTTTCTTCAAACCATCAATGATTACTGGTCTGAGCACTTAGACGACAGTACCCAGGTGATTCCGTTTTCCTTGGCTTCATATAACGTGGGGCTCGGGCATGTGCTTGACGCGCGGAGATTAACCAAGAAATATGGGGGCGACACAGCGAGTTGGGAGAGCGTAGCGACCTATTTGGAATTAAAAGCGCAACCGCAATACTATCGAGATGAAGTAGCGCGACATGGCTACTGCCGAGGATCTGAGCCCGTCAACTACGTTCGGAACATCATGATGTTGTGGGAACATTACCGGAACACACCGATTTAGAGCCCTACTTCTTCTTCATCCAACCCGGCATGGAATCTGGGTCTCTCTTCACTTCCTTCTTCTCTGGATCTTCGTGAAAGAAGTAACGCAAATCTAGGGTTAGATAGTTACCTGATAGCGGCAGCTTCGACTCGTATTGGTGACCTCCTTGATCGGTGTAGTACATGAAGTTATCGTAGATCGTTCGAAAGGGACGATGGTAGGAGCCTCCAACATAGAAATACCCCGATTCTTTGGTTCGAAACTCAAATCCCACATTGGCGAGCAGCCCGAGCTTAGACCAAGTCATCAAGGAATTCTCATTGCCAAATCCGCGCCGGATTCCGAGGGCAATAAAATCATTCTGCCCATTGGCATTTCCGACATCAGAGGGAAACATGTCAAGCGCAAAACCAAATGCCGCGTTCATGAAGATCTGATCTGAAAGCTGAACAAACACGAGTCCTGTGACTGGTATCTCATAGCCAATCACCCGATAATCGATTGTATCTCGAAAATCAAAACTTGGATCAAAGACATTGCTACTGTAATTCCTACGAACGAAACTGATCCCTGATTCCAACGAAAGCCACTTGGTCAGCCCAAAACGCATCACGCCTCCAAATGAATACCCCACCTTTTGATTGACTTCATAGTCGATCCCTTCTTCCGTCTTGGCGGATTGCCCCGTCCGAAACAAACTGCTCGGAATGATGGGCTTCATCTCGACGCCAAACGTGGTCACCCGCTCCTGAGAAACTCCCAGCAATGAGCAGCCAAGAAAAAGAATTAGGAAGGCGAAACGCATAACGCCAAAGTTCGACATTGTCGCAATACTTATTACTTGAGATTGAGATTTCGGACTACTTGGAAAGCAGCGAGCCGAGAATGGCCAGAAAAAGGACAATGCCCGCAATAGCAATGATAATCCAGCGCATCGGGGCCGCGGCAATGAATTTATCACGCCCTTTTCCTAAGGCAATGTAGTTCAGTTGATCCACTCTAGTCTCTTGGTGCTTTGGCACTCCAAAGTAAGTTGGTTTGCGTTCATCCTCTTCATCCACCTGCGCTTCAAAATCAATATTGGCATCGACCAATAATTCCGTGAGGTACTCCGCCTGCTCCCGTTTAAAGTGCCGGTAGACGACCTTCATAGGATTGGTCGGATGACTGAGTTTGTTGGTGAAATTGAACTGCTCTTCGAGGTCGATCATATCACGCGAAGTCGTTGACCTACGTAGAGGTAACCGTTGCGTCGAATGCCGTTGATCTCTGCGAGCTTATAGGTGGTAGTGCCGTACAGCCTGGCAATCTCGTAAAGGTTATCCCCCTTCTTGACCGTGTATATGATGATTCCCTTTGGATAGGATATGTAACCGTGCTTCGTCCGTTTCAACACCAAAGTGTCGTTCACGAGCGCCTGTTCGTCAAAGGATATAAAGCTGAGCGGATTGATCGGTTTTCCTTTAAATCGCACTTCAAAATGAAGGTGACTTCCAGTGCTGTTCCCAGAGCTTCCGCCTAGTCCTAATACTTGCCCTGCCTCTACCTTGTCACCTTCTTTCACTTTGTAGCGATGAAGGTGTGCATAAAGGGTTTCAAGGCCGTTGTAATGCCTGACCACCACCACACGGCCATAACCCCCATAGTTGCGGGCCATACGCACCACCCCAGGAAAGGCAGCTATGACAGGGTCCCAAACTTCCAAATCGATGTCGATGCCGTTGTGCATGCGCCCGTCCCGCCATCCAAATTTCGAGGTCAAGGTGTTGACTACGGGTAGTTGAAACTCTCCCATTTGCGCGTGGTCGGTCAATAAAATAGAGAGCACCGTATCTTCCTTGCCCAAGTCCCATGGGTAGGGATTCGGGTTGGTGTTGTCCCACAGCGGGTAGAGTTCTTTTGCCGGAATAGGAATCTCCACGGATCCGATGAAAAGCTCTTTGGGAAGCACCTTCGGCATTTCCTCAGGCCGATTCGCCAAGAAGATGTTGATCTGATTAATCAGGGCATACGGAACTTCTTCTGTCTCAAAGAGTGAATCGATATACGCCACTAACTGCTCTTCTGAATAAGAAGTCAAGGAAATGTAAAGCTCAAGGTAATCAGAGAACTTGCTCTGTCCGTGGAACTTTAAAACAGAATCGCGCAAGTCCTTCACCTGGTTATCCGTTAATCCAGCCACCGCATCGAAGAGCACCTCCTCTCCGTACATAACCACTGCCTGAACGGTATCGCGCTTACTATCCCGCCCAGAAGGACCGGAAGCAGCTGCAACGCTCATTATACCGAGCATCAGAAGAAGTAAGGAGGTTAAGGATCGCATGGCTTAGGAAATCAAAAATAAGGAATTCACTCCTCGACAAACGATGACCCACCGCACTTAGGTGTTAAAGTGGGGCGGAATTTGACCAATGCCCCTTCCCGTTCGATGATTTCTTCTACGCGACCGATGACAATGCGTTCACTTCCACTTGATGTTACATCCCATGCTTGGAAATTGCGCCATAGAAACTCGGCCTTCCGAGATAAGTTGATCAAGACAACGACGTAGATCGGCTCCCGTTACTGGATTTCCATTGCCCGGACTACTATCATCCAACCTACCGCGATAGACACAAAGCATATTTGCATCGAATACACTAAAATCTGGGGTGCAGGTTGCGCGATACGCTTTTGCCACGCTTTGATCTTCGTCATAGAGGTAGGGAAAAGAGAAACCCAAATTAATGCCGAACGCCTTCATCAACGTGGGGCCATCCTGAGGATAATGCTCAACATCATTGGACGAAATGGCCACAAAACCAATCCCACGTTTTTCAAAGTCTGCTGCCAATCGCACCAATTCATCCTGGACGTGCACGACATAGGGACAATGGTTGCAAATGAACATCACCACCAATCCGTGTTCACCCGACACATCGGCCCTTTTCATGACGCGGCCGCTAATAGTGTCAGGAAGTTCAAAATCAGGGGCAGAAAAGCCAAGGGAAATTGATTCGGTCTCTGTGAGTGCCATGCGCTTAACTTTCATTCAAATGTAAGGACCGCATTCCTATTCAGAGAATGCCCTCAGCGCGTAGATTTGCACGCAATTAACTTACCATGCTTCAGCGTCTTTTTGCAGTTAGCCCCATGCTTCTTTTGGCCCTTTCCGGCATAGCCCAAACGGACACATTCCGAATCGACAAGGTTTTGAGCAAAATAGAATGGTTCGGAACCAAGGTGACGGGCACAAATCATGGACTGATCGCTCTTCGCGCTGGAGAAGTGTGGATCAAGGAGGCTCAAATCATCGGTGGATCTTTTGAAATGGACATGGCGAGTATTACCGACACGGACCTTCCGAAGGCCTATCAACCTAAATTGGAGGAACACTTGAAGTCCGAGGATTTCTTCCACGTTGAAGTCCACCCCTATTCCCAATTCGTCATCAAAAATGTGGCGCCCATCGACAGAGGGAAATTTGATGTTCAAATTACCGGAAACCTCACGATCAAAGGAATTACCCGCGAGATTTCATTCCCTGCGAAATTCAAGGCGAGTGGATCCCGGTTTGCTGCCTACGGCGAAATGACGATAGACCGAACCCAGTTCGATATTCGCTATGGGTCAACATCCTTCTTTGATGATTGGGGAGACCGTAGCATTGAGAATGATTTCCGTCTAGAGATCAGCCTTGCCGCAAAGCACTAATGGCGACGCTTTCACTTCAAACATCAGGCACTTTCTCAGTATTCCTTATTTTGGAGGAATGCTAGCCACGCGATTAGATCCTGAACGATTAGAAGCCGGCTGTGACGAAGTAGGTCGCGGCTGTCTTGCAGGCCCTGTCGTTGCTGCATCGGTCATCCTTCCTCCAGACTATCGCCACGCTGGCATCATGGATTCAAAAATGCTTTCTGAGCGCAAAAGACTCGCCATGGTAGACGAGATCAAAGCAGCAGCCATTGCCTGGGCGGTCAGTTTTGTGGAGCCAGTAATCATCGATCGCATCAACATACTCAATGCTTCCTTTCTCGCTATGAACCGAGCTGTGCATCGTTTGGAGGTGCAACCTGAACATTTGCTCATTGACGGAAATCGGTTTAAAACGACGCTTGACATTGGCTTCACTTGCATCGTCAAGGGAGATCAAAAAAATGCTTCTATTGCCGCTGCTTCCATTCTTGCAAAGACCTATCGCGACGAGTATATGAAAGCCATCCACCTAGACCACCCTCATTTTGGATGGAATAATAACGTAGGATACCCTACCGCCCAGCATAGAAGCGCCATAGCGAATTTTGGCCCTACCTCTCACCACCGAAAGAGTTTCCGTCTCTTACCGGACCAACTCGCATTGCACTTTGCCGATTAACACTGGTGAGCTGAGAACACTTGACTCCCTAAGCGTTCGGGCATACTGGTGAACGTAGTTTTGTACCATGAGATGGATCATCGGAATTACGGTTGTGCTTGTATTCGGTGTACTCGGCTGGTTTTGGTACCCTAGGTTGATGGAGGCCAAAGCAGATTCCCCGTATGCCCTTCTGAATGATTCCGCCTGGCTGATCATCGAACTCGAAAGCCAAGATGACCTTCAACAATTGACCGACTCTACTGCAGCATTAGCAGAAGTTGACCTCCTACGTCAGTGGCCGCTCCCAGAGCTATGGGAAGGAACTACGTCACTCGTGCTCTTTGCATTTACGAGCTCAGATGGCGAGGGAATGGGAATGATTGCGGAGGGAGGATTGGATTGGTTAACAGACACGCGATTCGCTTTTAGATCGGAACATCAGGGTTACACCATCGCTAGCACTCAAGCCTATTCGATAGAGGGCCCAGGGAATGGCCCGGCCGCATTTACGCCATCTCAAGTGACGTCGCCCCATAAACTGCGTGTGCACGCAAAAGCTGATCGCCTGCTTCAAGCGTACGCCGGTCACCTCAGCGCCTCTCTCATCATGATGATCATGAACGAAGGAGAACAGAACATGTGGATAGAGTTCGACATGATAGATGAAGGCAACATAATGCAGGCAACAGGCATCGCCTCGATGCGCGATGATCAAACCCAACGAAGCACTGATCTTCATTTACTTCGCTTCATTCCTGCAAATGCGGGTATAGCTATTGTCTCCTCCACGGACAGCTTAAAATACGGCCTAGTACACTGCGCATACGGGGTCAATTCGGATCCTTTTGAATACCTCTTCATTTTGTATGAAGGAGATGCTATCAATGGCGAAAACACCAGTCCTGACCAAAATTACCAAGGCATTCCTATCACCATTTCTTCAATTCCCGAACACTTTGGAAAGCTTGCGATTCCATGGTCCGACGAAGCCTATACGGCGCACATTGGTGCTGTGCATATCCAAAGCGCCAGCTTTGCCTCTTTGGTGCATTTGCTCGACGACTACCTCGCCGATGACAAGTTGATGGGTTCGCCGTACTTCACCCAGATCGAGGGTGCGATCTCTGATGCCGGATTCACCTTGTATGTACGACCGGATGAATTAGCTGAAGACAATCCTTTCATTCATACGGACATTCCTTGGCCGGGGACTAATTCGCTCGTATTTCAGGCCTTCAGTGAGCTGCCTGGACAGAAGTTCTTTACCATCTCCATGCTGCACCACAGGGACATCATAGATGAGGCGCCCGTTGTTTGGAGCGCATTGCTTGACACGGTTGTGCAATCGGGTCCATGGCCTTTCGTGAATCATTACACGAAAGAACAAGAGGTATTGGTACAAGATGCTTCCAATAAATTGTACCTGATCAATAAGGATGGAAAGACCCTTTGGAAGAAAAAATTGACCGCAAGTATCATAGGCAATATTTCCATGGTGGATCTCTTCGTGAATGGAAAGTACCAGATGTTATTCGCAACGGAAGATCACATTCACCTTATCGATAGAAATGGGAATCCGGTGAACGAATTCCCTGTTAAACTTAGCGGTAAAGCTTCTGTTGCCCCCACCATGGTGCGCTATTCGAGTAAGGACGATCCAAGGATATTCATTGGAGATGGAAATCGACTCATCAATGTCAACGAGCAAGGAATCGCGGTAAAGGGGTGGAATGATCCTGCTTTGGCTTCAGAATTGGCGGCTCCAATCCGATACTTCAACTACAGTGGAAAAGATTATTTAATGGCCCAAACCAGAGGCGGAAAGGTTCACTTCTTCGATCGACAGGGGAAAGAGCGGACCCGCTCCATACAAATCGACACCCACCAAACTGCCATTTACTTCCAAGAGGGAGGTGACTTGAAGACGTGTCGCTTCATCGGTCACGACACGCTGGGCAACCTGTATGACCAGCCAATTGGAGGTTCCGTTAAGGTTGAGAACATTCTTCCTTTGGGCAGCGACGCGGGCATGGCAGCCATCCACCTAGGTGAGCATGACATTGTAAGCATCTCAGACGACCACTTCATCACTTTAAATGCCTCTCGAGACGTAGCACTAGACTATTTATTCCCCGAACCCATCGATCCAGACATACAGTTGCTCGACCGACGTAAGGAGTGGATCGGTTTGAATGCAAAAGATAGCGATCACTATTACATCCTGGACTTGGACGGTCAGATGCTGGACAAGATGCCTGTCATGGGTAAAGGAAAAGGAATGGTGTTGGACATCAACGGAAACGGAAATCTGGAGTTGATCATTTCCGATGGAAAGCGCGAACTAAAAGCCTACTCTCTCGCCGATTAATGACCGAGAAAGGTCTTCCCAAAGAATCCCACGTTGCGGAGCTTCAGCTTGTCACCCACTTTTGGAGCGGAAGCATCGTCCAAATCGTTCATCTTCAGCAAGCGGTTCATCTTCACACCATAGCGCTGAGATACGTCGCGCATCGTCTCACCGTTCTGAACCGTATGGAATTCCTGTTGGGCATTGTTGCGCTTGGGCTGAATGTAGACCACCTCCCCTTCGAGCAGCTTAGCATCCTTATTCAAATCATTGTACTTCACGATTTGCCATCGACTTAGCCCATAGCGCTCGGAGACCGAGAGGGGCGAATCCCCTTTCTTGGCAAGGACAAATTTGATGTTGTTTTCACTTACGTCTATAGCGCTGACACTCATCACATGAGGCACAGGTTCTTCGCGCGCCTCTTCCTTTCCACTTCGCATTTCAGCTACCGGTTCAGAGTCTGGCAATTTGCGGACCCTATCGTACTGGTGCAATTCATTCTCCTCGATGATCTTGATGAGCAGATCCGCATATTTCAGATTGGTAGCGTAGCCAGCTTTCTTCAGTCCACGTGCCCAAGCCTTGTAATCGGTTGCCTTGAATTCGAAAAGGGATGCATATCGATCTCGGGTCATTAGAAATTCACTGTGGTCGCGGTACGAGTCAAAGGCAGAGAAATACTTTCGAAAACATTCGTTGGCTTCATCATCGTCTTGAATAAAGCTCGGCCCTTCCCATCCTCGATGACATTTGATTCCAAAATGATTGTTGGCGTATTTGGCAAGAGGACTGTTCCCGTAATCGCTCTCGAGCATACCCTGTGCTAAGGTTATGCTGGCAGGAATTCCCGTGCCGTGCATTTCTCTTATCGCTTCATCCCTGAAGTTCTCAATGTATTCTGACTTCGACACCCGTGGTTCAGACGGCTGTGATTGCCCCATCATCGAAAAGATGAAGAGGTTACAGGACAAGAAGAGTGCCGTTAGAATGTTACTTTGCATGCCGAATCAACGCTTTGTAGCAAAGCTACCGAGTTATTAACGGAGTTTTCAACAAGAAGGGGGTGGTTATCAACAATACTACTGTTAATTACTGATGTTTAGAGGGGTCGTAATCAAAAGTACCGGAAGCTGGTACAAGGTAAAATTAGCGGATGGGACGCAAGTGAATGCGCGTACTCGAGGAAAGTTACGTACAGCTGGGAGCCGAAACACGAATCCAGTGACGGTAGGCGACCACGTAGACTTAGATTTTGTGGGAGAGGACCACGTCATTACGGGCGTAGATGAGCGAACCAATTACATCATCCGTAAATCGACGAATCTCTCGAAGCAAACCCACATCATCGCGGCCAACTTAGACTTGGCCATTTTGGTCACGGCGTTGAAAGAGCCCAAGATCAAATTCGGGTTTGTAGACCGCTTTCTGGTAACGGCAGCGGCCTATGGCATTCCCGCCATGATCATTTTCAACAAATGTGACCTACTCACAGACCGCGAGCTAGAGTACCTCGAAGAATTGAGGGAGGCCTATCTGAAAATCGGCTATCCATCGCTGGCCATTTCCACCACAGAGGAAATCGGTTTGAAAGAGGTGATGACAGAAATCAACGGCAAGATCACCCTGTTCAGTGGGCACAGCGGCGTCGGTAAAAGTTCACTGCTAAACGCACTGAACCCAGCCATAAAAGCGAAGGTGACGGATATATCTGAGTCCAACGAAAAGGGACAACACACGACCACGTTCGCTGAAATGCATGAGGTAAACGACAACACCTACATCATCGATACGCCAGGCTTGAAAAGCTTTGGACTCATCGACATCGAACCAGAAGAATTGAAGGACTTTTTTCCAGAAATGGTGCAACGAAGTGAGGCCTGCCGATTCAGCAATTGTCAGCATTTGAACGAACCGGGTTGCGCGGTAAAGCCGGCGTATGACGAAGGCGAACTTCCTTGGTTCCGTTATGAAAACTATTGCTACTTCCATGATGAACTAAAGGAAATGCGCCCATGAGAGCGGTTATCCAACGCGTATCGGAGGCAAGGGTACGGGTGCACGAAAAGGAAATCGGAGGCATCGGAATAGGCTACTTGATCTTGTTAGGCATCGAAGAGGCGGACGGCGAGGATGACGTTGAATGGCTTGCGAATAAGGTAGTGGCCTTACGGGTGTTTAGCGACGAGGAAGGTTTGATGAACCGCAGCATCACGGACGTAGACGGCCAAGTCTTGGTCGTCAGTCAATTCACCCTTCACGCGAAGTACAAAAAGGGCAATCGCCCCAGCTTCATTCGTGCTGCAAAACCACTTCACGCCATCCCTGTATACGAGTCGTTTTGCGATCAACTCGAACGCCTCCTGAACAAACCCACTCAACGCGGAGAGTTCGGAGCCGACATGGATGTACATTTGGTGAACGATGGGCCGGTGACGTTGGTCATCGACACTAAAAACAAGGAATAACCGGTGCTTTTCAACTCCCTCCCCTTCCTGATCTTTTTGCCCACGGTAGTGCTTTTGTATTACCTCCTTCCCCATCGCACCCGGTGGATCCTCTTACTGGCAGCGAGCTATATCTTTTATGGATACTGGAAGGTCGAGTACCTCAGCTTGATCCTCGCCAGCACCACAGTAGATTACTTCGTGGCACGCTATATCCACTCTACTCCTTCGCGCTTTCACAAGCGCTTTGGTTTAGCCCTAAGCTTGATCACCAACCTGGGATTGCTTGTCTTCTTCAAGTATTCAGGGTGGTTTATAGAGGACGTTCTCGACCCAGTAATCGGGCTAAACGAAGTGCAGTTGAATGACTTTCGCACGGCTTGGGATTTCTTATTACCCGTGGGCATCTCATTCTACACCTTCCAGACGCTTGGTTACACGATCGACGTATATTACGGCAAGGCAGTCCCCGAAAAGAACCCCCTAAAATTTGCGCTGTTCGTCAGCTACTTTCCTCAATTGGTGGCAGGACCCATCGAGCGATTCAGTCATTTGCATCAACAGCTCTTCCAACGGGTTTCCTTTCAGTATTCCAACTTACAGCACGGAGCGCGATTGATCTTGTACGGCTTGTTCATCAAGATGTGCGTTGCCGACAATGTAAGCCCCGTAGTAGATCAAATTTTTGGTCATTCCACCGAGGCTGACAGCTTACAATTGGTGATTGGAATGCTTTTGTTTGGACTGCAGATCTACAGTGATTTTCACGGCTATTCACTCATTGCCATTGGAACAGCAAAGCTGATGGGAGTAAATCTCATGGGCAACTTCAACGCTCCTTACACCGCCCTTTCGATCCGGGAATTCTGGAGCCGTTGGCACATATCGTTGAGCACTTGGTTCCGGGACTACTTGTTCATCCCTCTAGGCGGAAGCAAGGCGGGTCAGGTGAAGCTGGGCATCAATATCCTGATCGTCTTTTTGGTGAGCGGGCTGTGGCACGGCGCGAATTGGACATTCGTAGTTTGGGGGGCGATGCACGGTGTTGCGTACCTTATAGAGAGGTGGGTTCTTCCTGAACGTTCGAGTCGAATCGGTAGCGCGCTCAAATGGATCTGGACCATGGTAATCGTCTTCGTCGCTTGGATCTTCTTCCGAAGCGAGAGCATCGAATTCGGCGCTGCTTATGTCGGGCTCATGATCAGCAATATGGGCGAAGGAATTACGCTTGAATGGGATCCCTTTCTCCCATCCATTGTTGGAATCTTCATCCTGAGTGACCTACTGTTCAGGAACCGAAGCATTCATGTCTGGCTGGAATCAAAATCCACGTTGATCCGCTGGTCAGTGTATGCGTTACTCTTATTCTTCATCACGGGATTTGCTGGCACGATTCAGCATCCTTTTATCTATTTTCAATTCTGATGAAGGTGTTGATCAAAGGCATATGGCTGTTATTGACCTTGTTGTTGCTCGCGGGCATCTATCCACAGTACGCGTACGAAAAATTCGTGGCTGAGCACGCAGACCAGTACTTGCAGGTTCAAAAAATCAAGGACTGCGATGTCATCTACCTTTCTGCCTCGAGCAATTTCGCCTCTGGACTCGCACGAGAATCGGATCCGCGCAAGATCAGTCAAATGGTAGCCGATCATTTTCCGTCGATGCAATTTGAGGCCATCAACAAACCAGCATCTCACGCTGGTATCCACGCAGCCCTCCTCGAAATGTTCAAGGAAAATGCAGAGGCGAAGACCTTCATCGTCACCATGAATTTGCGCTCCTTTGGGCCGGATTGGATTTACTCGGAGCTTGAAACTCCGTTGCAACAATCTACGCTCTTTTACAACAATCGACTCCCTCTGGTGAACCGAGCCTTGGTGTCTCTTCGGACGTATGATGACCGGTCGGTCGAAGAGCGGCATGCCCAACGCAAGTCAGCTTGGACGAATGACCCACTTCCTTTTGACCCGCCTCGTAACAACGTAACGGACTGGTGTGCCGAAGAAAAATGGGGGGATTGGCGAAACCCGAAACGCCAGTTGGCCGATCAATTCATTAAGCAATATGGCTTTGTACTGGATGCGTCCAATCCGCGTGTGAAAGATTTCGATCGGATGTCTGCATTGGCCAAGGAGGAAGGCTGGACGATGGTCTTCAACATCCTGGCAGAGAACGTTGAAACGGCGGACTCCTTGGTAGGCAAAGACCTAAGTTCACTGATGCAGCGCAACACCCATTGGCTGATTGATCGTTACGACGAAAAGGGACACGTGGTAATCAACAACCTTGAGCGTGTGGGGCATGAGCACTTTACCGACAAAGACTTTCCAACGGAGCATTACGACGACGTAGGACGCAGAATCATCGCTGACAACGTAGCCGCAGGATTGGCACGGGCATTGGCTCAAAAAAATAGCAAGCATGACAATTGAAGCAGCACAGCAACGGGTAGACGAATGGATCAACACCATCGGCGTCCGATATTTCAACGAGTTGACCAACATGGCCATGCTTACGGAGGAAGTAGGAGAATTAGCCCGGATCATTGCCCGTCGCTACGGTGAGCAGAGCGAAAAAGAATCTGACAAGCAAAAGGACCTGGGGGATGAAATGGCCGATGTGCTTTGGGTATTGATATGCTTGGCCAACCAGACCGGAGTAGACTTAACAGAGGCCTTGGAAAAGAACTTCGAGAAGAAATCGCAACGCGATGGCGAACGCCATCAAAACAATCCTAAACTCAAGGATTGATTATTCAAGCGGCCATGACCGCAGCGTATATCCTCTGCTTGGCGCAGGGTTGCGCAACACAAGGAAGGACAGCGACCGGAGGAAGCTCGTGCTTGCGACGATGTGAAGCCTCTGCGCCGAGCTGAGATAGCAGCGAAGGGCATGAAACGTCCGCACAAAGGAGCATAAAAAAACCCCGCTGCAAGCAACGGGGTTTATCATAGAATGATCTTAGATTCTTATTCTGCGGTCATGCTAGCAGTTGCTGTGGAAGTAGCTGCTTGTTCAACCTCAACGGTCTCGATGACTTCAGTTTTACCCGCTTGCTCTTTCGATGCATCTGGAATATCCAAGGCAATTGATGGCGCAATGACCAGGGCAACGACTGACATCAACTTGAGGAGGATGTTCAACGATGGTCCAGAGGTGTCTTTGAACGGATCACCTACGGTATCACCAACAACGGTCGCCTTGTGTGGCTCAGAACCCTTGTAGTACATCTCACCGTCGATTTCTACGCCTTCTTCAAACATCTTCTTGGCGTTATCCCAAGCACCTCCTGCGTTCGACTGGAAAATCGCCATGAGCACACCTGCTGATGTTACTCCTGCGAGCAGGCCACCGAGCATTTCAGGACCTCCTACAAAACCTACCAAGACAGGGACTGTAACTGCAAGCAAACCTGGAAGTACCATTTCACGGATCGAAGCTTTGGTTGATATCTCAACGCACTTATCGTATTCAGCAACACCGTCGGCAGCCTCAAAGGTGGCTCGATCTGCGTCGCTCCAATCCTCCTGCTCCTTGCCTTCGTTTCGCTTCATGACTTCCAGCGCCGCCTTGAGTTGTGGAAGGTCACGGAATTGACGTCGAACTTCTTCGATCATTGCCATGGCGGCACGACCAACGGCGTTCATACTCAATGCTGAGAATACGAAAGGAAGCATGGCTCCAACGAGGAGGCCGGCCATTACTGAAGGATCAGCAACGTTGATCATACTCACGTTTGCTTGCTGCATGAAGGCTGCAAACAAAGCCAAGGCGGTAAGCGCGGCTGAACCAATGGCGAATCCTTTTCCGATGGCAGCGGTAGTATTACCTACTGCATCCAACTTATCTGTACGTTGGCGTACTTCCTTAGGAAGCTCAGCCATTTGTGCGATACCGCCCGCATTATCCGAAATCGGTCCGTAAGCGTCAACGGCGAGTTGAATACCTGTGTTAGCAAGCATACCCACAGCTGCGATCGCGATACCATAAAGTCCAGCGAATTCAAATGCGATCAGGATGGCTGAGGCGATCAAGAGAATCGGAATGGCAGTACTCATCATACCCACTCCTAGTCCAGCGATGATGTTGGTAGCAGACCCTGTTAAGGACTGACGAACGATAGATCGAACAGGAGGCGTACCTGTGCCTGTATAGTATTCAGTGATCTTACCGATACCCAATCCAGCAACGAGGCCGGCGATGGTGCTCAAAAAGACACCCAGTGAAGAATATTCTGTAATGAGTCCAGTGAGCGGGTTGGTCCCCGTCCATTCTGCTGGAAGCATGAAATCGATGATGAAATAAGAAGCAAAGATCATGAGGATGGATGAACCAAACTCACCAACGTTCAATGCAGTTTGAGGATCTCCGCCTTCCTTCACTTTCACGAAGAAGGTTCCGATAATGGAAACAACGATGCCAACAGCAGCGAGGAAGAGCGGAAGCACAACGGCTCCAAGACCTCCCATGAAATCGTCTTCACCAAATCCGGCGACACCGACGAAAGCAGCGCCCAATACCATGGTACCGATGATCGATCCAACGTATGACTCGAAGAGGTCAGCGCCCATTCCAGCTACATCACCTACGTTGTCTCCAACGTTATCAGCAATGGTAGCGGGGTTCAATGGGTGGTCTTCAGGAATACCTGCTTCAACTTTACCCACGAGGTCAGCGCCTACGTCTGCAGCTTTCGTGTAAATACCTCCACCGACACGGGCAAAGAGAGCGATCGAAGAAGCTCCTAAGGAAAAGCCTGCGAGTACGTTCAATACCAATCCAGTGTTGGCTGCTCCAGGATACATTGCAGTATAGAGGATATACAAAAGGCTCAATCCAAGCACTCCTAGTCCTACAACACCCATTCCCATAACGGAACCACCACCAAATGCAACCTCGAGAGCTCTGCCCAAGCTTGTACGTGCGGCATTGGTTGTTCGGACGTTTGCTTTGGTCGCAACGCGCATTCCGAGGAATCCAGCCAAACCTGAACAAACGGCTCCTACAACAAAGGAGACGGCGACCATGGCGCTAGAATTCTCTTCGTTTGCTCCTTTAAACGCCAATAGAATGGCCACGGCCACAACGAAGATCGAGAGCACTTTATACTCTGCTTTTAAGAAGGCCATCGCACCAACGGAAATGTTGTTCGCAATCCTTGCCATCTTCTCAGTTCCAACCTCTTGCTTTGACACCCATGCGCTTTTCCAAGCAACATATATTAATGCAACAACACCTAGCGCGGGCAACGCGTAAATCAAATTATCCATTTATTATTGATTTTGAATGACTTAAAAGGAGTTCAATTCCTTTATTTTTAAAGCGCGCAAAGATAGTAGCCTACAGTAATAATCAAACGAAAGATTACATCAAAAAACGATGCTCACACGGAAGTAGGGACCGATATTCGTGAAGACGTTGTCATTGATGCGAGCACCTTGCCAATCCGAAACCGTTTCACGCAGCGTGAAATGATTCAGGGAAAGTCCTCCTTCTCCTACGATGGCTAACTTGGATCCAGTGTCGTACCAAAGCCCTCCCCCCAGGTTGGTCTGAAATACCGCGGAAAAATCTCCATCTACTTGCCATGCATTGCCGAGATCGATAAAATAATCCGCCCATGGACCCACGGCCACTCCTCCCACAAAGTAGGATTTAGATTGCTCGGATATTTGCCATGAACGTTTCGCCCTCACACCAAAGCGAAGCATAACATATTTCGAGAGGTCAAGTGATCCAAGGGCGCCGATTGACCAAGCGTCGTTCAATTTGAACCAATGGATAAGGTGCATGCTCAATGCAAAGTTTGAAAACGTGTACAATCCCCCGCCCACCTCGATGAGGTACACTCGGTCCAAAGGCGAAAACACTTCTGGTTTTCGCTGAACGGGAGTATAGCTGTTGCTTGCAGATGAATACGACTGCGTAGTTGTTTTTTCACGAAACACATACTTAACACGCGATCGATCCACACTAAAGACGCGGTCCTCGCTCTTGATCAATAAAACGTTGGTTCCAATCGCGACGATCTCGCCTTTAAAATATTCTCCGTTGAGCAAATAGACCTCATCTTCTTGCCCTACACCTTTTGTAGAAAATGCAAATAGGGTGAAGTATAATATTATGAATTGCAATGTTCTCATCCGTTTGCTTCAATCTCTGGCGAAATATGTTTGAACAAATTTCGTTGGGTTAAAAATGCATATAAATACTAACCTATCGGACGCTGAAATCGTCTGATTAATCACGAATTAACCCCATATTTGGTTCAAATCAAATCATTGCCATGAAATCACTCTTGAAACTCAGTTTTCTTTCTGCAGCGATTGTACTCTTAGCTAGCAGCTGCCAGAAGGTCACACAAACGACGAGGTACACAGCCAACGTGCCGCAATACCTCAGCTACGAGGATCTCAGGTCTTCGATCCACAACGACAATGCAAGATCTCTTGAGCGACCAGGAAAGATATTTCTATACAATTCACTGATTCTGATCAATGATTTCGAGACAGGAATTCACATTTACGACAACAGCAATCCCTCTTCACCAAACCACATTGGATTCATCAATGTTCCAGGAAATGTTGACATCGCGGTGCGCGACAACATCTTGTACGTCGATAGCTATGTAGACCTTGTAGCGGTGGACATCAGCGATCCGTCTAACGTGCAGGAGATTGGACGCGCTGAAGGTGCCCTTTCATACACGATACCATCTCAAATGGATTGGAACTATCCGGTGGCACAGATTGACCAAAGTAAAGGAGTGGTTACTGGATTTGAAGTTAGCGAAGTAGAAGAAACTTGTGAAAATCAAGAATGCCGCACCTTTTATCGAAACAACATGTCCAGTGATTGGAACGGTGCTTGGGGCGGTCAAATGATGAGCGATAATGGCTCACCGGTTTCTTTTAGCGGCAACACAAATAACGTACGCAGTGCGAGTTCAGCGACCGGCAATGCTGGTATTGCCGGTTCAATGGCGCGCTTCATGCTGGTTGATAATTTCCTTTACGTGATTTCTGATGAGAATACAGTGAACGTTTTTGACATCACGACCAGCAACATGCGATCAGTGAACACTTTCCAACCTTGGCACCAAGCAGGCGGCGGACAAGGAGTGATTGAGACCCTGTTTACTTTTAAGGACCGCCTTTTCATTGGCTCAAACGTTGGGATGTTGGCATACAACATCAGCGATCCGGCTGCGCCTCAATACCTTTCTAGCTATAGTCACTTAACTTCTTGCGACCCCGTCGTTGCGAACGATGATTATGCCTTTGTTACGCTTCGCGCAGGCACGGAATGTGGCGCCACCAATACAAATCAGATGGATGTACTGGACATCGAAGACATTATGTCACCCACTATCATCAGTACGGTCAACTTGTCGAACCCTCATGGCTTGGACATCGACAGCGAGAAGAACGTGGTCTTTGTTTGTGATGGAATGGACGGTCTCAAGGTGTACGACTTTAGCAACGTGAATGATATTCAGAACAATCAATTGAATCACATTGCTGGATTGAACACGTATGATATCATCCTGAACAACGGCATTGCTCACATGATAGGAGATGGCGGATTACGCCAATACAGCTATGACGACGCGGGTACACTCGTAGAATTGAGTACGATTCCGTTGAATTAACTTTTATTGACATTACCCGTGTAACAATAAGACATCATAAGCGTCTTATTCATACATAGGTTAGTAGGTTTAGTTTAAAGATAGGCTCTCTCAATTCCCACGAGAGGGCCTTCTTTTTTTTCTACGAAAAGTGAACTGTTTGGCACAGCTATTGCAATTACCTACATACATAGGTTAGTAGGTTTAGTTGTAAAAAGCCCCTTGCAAGATATCCGAGCAAGGGGCTTTTTCAATTTCTACGAAGTAAGATCTATGTCTCTGCTTGGTGCTTGTTAAACCAAGTACATGGACTCCTTCACTAAATGAACGATGCGACCCACCGTAGGAATGGCGATCTCGATCAGGTTGGGTGTGAAAGGAAATGGAGTATCCGATTGGGTAGCGCGCGTTACTGGAGCATCCAAGTAATCGAATGCATCTTTTTGAATACGGTACGCGATCTCACTTGACACAGAAGCATAGGGCCAGCTCTCATCGACCACAACACATCTATTTGTCTTTTTCACCGATTCAATGATCGTCGCCACATCAAGCGGGCGGATAGTGCGCAGGTCAATGACCTCACAGGTGATCCCATCCTTCGCCAATTCGTCAGCTGCTTCTAAGACTACCTTCATGATCTTACCAAACGAAACGATCGTTACGTCTTCTCCTTTGCGCTTGATGTCAGCCTTACCAATCGGGATGAGGTATTCCCCTTCTGGAACTTCACCCTTATCTCCGTACATTTTTTCTGACTCGAGAAAGACGACAGGATCGTTATCGCGAATTGCTGACTTCAATAAGCCCTTTGCATCATAAGGTGTTGAGGGAGTGATCACTTTGAGGCCAGGTACGTGCCCATAAAACGCCTCGAAACTTTGGGAGTGGGTTGCAGCAAGCTGTCCTGCCTGTCCATTCCCACCTCGAAACACGATCGGTACGTTGTACTGTCCACCGGACATTTGAAGCATCTTGGCAGCTGAGTTGATGATTTGATCGGCGGCGAGGATGGCAAAGTTCCAAGTCATGAATTCAATAATCGGTCTCAATCCATTCATTGCTGCCCCAACGCCGATACCCGTGAATCCGAGTTCTGCAATCGGAGTGTCGATGATTCGCTTTTCGCCGAATTCGTCCAACATACCCTGACTCACCTTATAGGCACCGTTGTATTCAGCTACTTCCTCTCCCATTAAGAAGACACGCTCGTCTCTTCTCATTTCCTCTGACATTGCCTCACGAAGGGCATCTCTGAATTGTATCGTACGCATAATCCTTTTGTATAGGGCGGCAAAAATAAGTCGTGGGATTCACTTAGCGAAGTTTCTCTTCTTACTGTCTATGAGCAATGTGATGATTTCCGACCTTTGAGCATCCTATGATAAGTAAGACAATCTCAATTTCCCTTGGCTGTGCGATGATCGCGGCAATTTCAGCGTGCAGACCGCTCTATCGGGCCAGCATTCCAAACCAGCCGATGCTGACCGGAAAGAGTGAATTGGAGGTGGATGTTGGTGTAGAAACGGGATCAGGGTTTGTGAATGCGAGCTATTCGCTCACAAATCACATCCTGCTCACCGCTGGGGGGAACGCTTGGTCAAACAACAATACCTCAGCTCAATTTGGCGAAGTCGGGGTTGGTTTTTTCCGCTACAATGAGGTAGAAAATTTCGGCGGCAGCCTACTTGTCCAAGCCGGGTTTGGAAATGCCAACGTGATCGATAATGATTTCATTGACGATCCATTTAACCCAAATCAAAACGGTTTAGTTGAGTACAATGCACAGTTTTCTCGGTTCTCGTTGCAACCAGGAATCTATTGGAAAACAGAAAATTTCGACGTTGGAATGGGCCTTAGGAATTCCATGCTGTATTGGCTTGCACCGTCTGATTACGACGGCCAAACTGTGGATGGTTTTGACATTTTCGCCGAACCCGTTGTCTCAATGCAAGCGGGCTCTGCCGTTACGAAGTTCTTTATAGAAAGTTCATTACAGATCCCCATTTATAGGGCCTTCCGACACCCAATCACCCCCTTCCACCTTGGATTGGGCATCAGTTTCCTGATTTCCAAGAAGACACTATCCGGTTACCAACAGCAAAACGCAATTGAACAATAAAGGCGCCTAAGTTTTTACTTTCTAAAAGCTACTTTTGCAGCTCTATTTTAATAGGAAAAACAGACGATCATGAATATTCTGGTTTGTATCAGTAAGGCCCCAGACACCACCAGTAAGATCACTTTCAAGGACAACAACACCTCTTTCAATGAAGACGGTGTGCAGTTCATTGTGAATCCTTACGACGAATGGTATGCGTTGGTTCGGGCATTGGAACTCAAAGAGGCGCAAGGGGGAAAACTTACGATTATCAGTGTCGGCGGAGCCGATTATGAGACCATCATGCGCAAGGCACTCGCGATTGGAGCAGATGAGGCAGTGCGCGTGGACGCTCAACCGCTGGATGCTTTTCAAGTGGCTTCCGAAATTGCCGCGTATGCCGCGGACAAAGGCTTCGATTTGGTGATGGCAGGTAAGGAAACCATTGATTACAATGGTGCTCAAGTAGGTGGTATGATCGCAGCATTGATGCACCTTCCGTACGTTTCCAATGCAACGAAAATGGATGTAGCAGGGTCAGAGGCAACGGTTGAAAGAGATAAGCAAGGAGGAACAGAGGTACTCGGCGTTTCCTTACCCGCTGTTATATCAGCCGCTAAGGGCATGGCCGAGCAGCGTATTCCAAACATGCGAGGCATCATGGCTGCTCGATCAAAACCACTTCAGGTGATTGCTTCCTGTGCGCCTCAACGATTGACAGAAACGGTGCATTACGAACTTCCTCCTGAAAAAGGCGGCGTTAAACTCATCGACCCTGACAACGTAAATGAATTGGTAAACCTTCTTCACAACGAAGCTAAAGTCATATAAGGATGAATGTTTTAGTATTTGCAGACAGTGACAATGGAAAAGTAGCTAAGGCGGCTTACGAAGCGGCGAGCTATGGTGCAACCATCGCCTCGAGAAGCGGCGGAAAAGCAACGTTGGTCACCTATGGACGGGTTGACAACCTCAATGAACTTGCTCAATACGGGATTTCGGACATTCTTCACGCAGAATCTGTAGACCACGTTGATCCAATGCAGCTCGCAGCGTTGACGGAAGCGGCAGTTCAATCTTCAGGGGCCGACCTCGTTATCTTTTCCCACGATTATACAGGCAAGACAATTGCGCCCATCGTATCTGCCCGCATGAAAGCCGGTATGGTGACGGGAGCGATTGATTACCCCTCTTTAGAAGGCGATTTCATAGTTAAAACCAACGTTTTTTCAGGGAAGGCATTTGCCCATGTAAAGATCAATACGGCCAAGAAGATCATTACCCTTTTACCAAACTCAGTATCCAAGGAAAAGATCGAAGCCAGCGCTAACGTAACCGCTTTTGCGCCAGACCTAGGAAACGCATCCGTCTCCATCAAGGAAACGAAGATCAAAGGAGGCGACGGCATTATTTTGACAGAGGCGGAATTGGTAGTATCTGCCGGTCGCGGACTTAAGGCGCCAGAAAACTGGGGCATGATCGAAGAGCTCGCGCACGAACTCGGCGCGGCAACAGCTTGCTCTCGCCCAGTCGCAGATGTGGGATGGAGACCGCATCACGAGCACGTAGGGCAAACGGGAATCGCGATTCGACCGAACTTATACATCGCCGTGGGCATTTCCGGAGCCATCCAACATTTAGCTGGCGTGAATGGAAGTAAGGTGATCGTGGTCATCAACACGGATCCTGAAGCACCATTTTTCAAAGCTGCAGATTACGGAATCGTGGGTGATGCTTTTGAAGTGGTGCCGAAACTCATTGCCGCGGTAAAAGAATTGAAAGCCAGCCAATCGTAAGCAAACCGCATGGAGAAGGCGAAAATTAAGCTTGAGATATTAGGTCTGTCCTACAGCCAAACACAAACAGGTGCTTATGCGCTCGTGCTTGGCGAATCCGATGGTAAGAGAAGGTTGCCGATCATCATCGGCAATTTTGAAGCTCAGGCGATCGCTATAGAACTAGAGAGCATGCGTCCCAGCCGCCCCCTCACCCATGACATTTTCAAGACCTTTGCCGACACCTTCGAAATCAAGGTCAATGAAGTTATTGTGTACAACCTCGTTGAAGGGATTTTCTTCGCCAAATTGCTTTGTCAACGAGGAAGCGAAGAGCCCATTGAAATAGACACACGAACGAGTGATGCGATCGCTTTAGCCGTCCGGTTCAATTGCCCCATCTATACCTATGAATTTATCTTAGGCTCAGCTGGCATCATCCTGGACGACGATGAGATTGAGAGTTTGAGTGAGGACATACCCGCTGCAGAGATTCCAAAAATTTCCGCCACAAGTGGTCGTTATGGAAGCATGCCCCTTGAAGAACTTGAAGTTGAGCTCGAGAAAGCCCTTTCTGAGGAAGATTACGAGAAAGCCTCGGAGATTAGAGACGAAATCAACAAGAGAAAGTAGCATAAACGCAAGCCTGGCCGCTATAGCTGCGCGTACAACCAGGGAGGATTACAAGTGCTCCATTTCATCTCAAATCAACACTCCGTACTTTTCTGCAGCTATGATTAAAGCAGGTTGAAAAAGTTTTGAAAGCTTTTAAGTCAAGCCCTTGCCAAGCTTGACTCCTCTACCGAATTTTGGAAGACAATTCCAAGCATGCGACAGTACCACGAACTTCTCGAACACATCCTTGAACATGGAACGGATAAAGGTGATCGGACCGGTGTAGGCACGCGCAGTGTCTTCGGGTATCAGATGCGTTTTCCTTTATCCGAAGGATTTCCCTTGGTAACCACTAAAAAAGTGCATGTCAAGTCCGTCATACATGAATTGCTCTGGTTCATTCAAGGTGATACGAACCTTCGTTATCTAGTAGCGAATGGAATCAATATTTGGAACGATTGGCCCTACCAGAATTGGTTGAACCAAACGGACAAGGCGGATCAATTCCCCAAATACTCAGATGAATGGCGCGTTGAAATGAAGAAATTCGTTGAACAGATAAAGCAAGACGACGCCTTTGCCCAACAATGGGGAGAGCTTGGCCCTGTGTACGGAAAACAATGGCGAAACTTCAATGGCTTTGATCAGTTGAAGTGGGTAATCGAGGAGATTAAACGCAACCCTAATTCCAGGCGATTGATCATATCAGCGTGGAACGCTTCTGAGATAGAGGAGATGGCCAAAGCAGGACTGCCTCCTTGCCACACGATGTATCAATTCTATGTGTTGGACGGGAAGTTATCTTGCCAGCTTTACCAGCGAAGTGCGGATGTATTCTTAGGAGTGCCTTTCAACATTGCCTCCTACGCTCTACTTACCCTGATGGTAGCTCAGGTCTGTGGTTTAGAGCCCGGTGACTTCGTTCATACTTTCGGCGATGCGCATCTGTATTCCAATCATTTTGATCAGGCTAGAGAGCAATTGAGCCGCCAGTGCAGACCTCTTCCTTCATTGCGCATCAATCCAGAAGTGAAGGACCTCTTCTCTTTTCAATTCGAAGACTTTACATTAGAGCACTACGATCCACATCCACACATCAAAGCTGCCGTTGCCGTATGATTATTTCGCTCATCGCTGCAGTCGGCGAAAACCAAGTCATCGGCGCAAACGGTGACCTGCCTTGGAACCTGCCTGACGACATGAAGTTCTTTTCAAAGACTACCCGTGGTCACCATGTCTTAATGGGCAGAAAAAACTACGACTCAATTCCTGACAAATACCGCCCTCTTCCTAAGCGACCCAACATAGTCGTATCAAGAAATGCCGAGTTCAAGGATGATCGGGTCATCGTTGCCAAAAGCATAGAAGAAGGAATTGAGGCGGCACGCGCAGCAGGCGAAGAAGAACTCTTCATCATCGGAGGTGGTGAAATCTACCGTCAAACCCTTCACCTTGCAGATCGCTTGTACATTACCCATGTTCACGCCGCTCCTGTTGGAGAAACTTATTTTCCTGATTTTGAACGTGCCGACTGGAAACAGACGGTATTATCTTCCCATCCTAAAGATGATGTTCACAACTTCTCCTTTGAAATCTGCGTCTACTTTAAAAATGATTCAAATTAGTGAATCGTTACATTTGCGTAACCCTTGTAAACAATGCGTTTGAGGCAAACCATACTGACCCTAGCTCTTGCACTGTTGTGCGGAGGCCTTGTATTCGTTGCGGGATGCAATAAATCTGATCGCGATGAGGATGTGGAGACCCTGTCTGCAAGAGACTACGCACTCGCTCATCATATTTTTGACGATGCATTTAGGCAGGTGCATAAATATGCGATGGGTGACACCCTATTGAACGACACCACGATCAAGCAACAAAAACTTGATATCTGCTTGAATCGCCGATATTCCTTTTTAAGCGATACGCTCGCCGTATTCCCGTTGTACTTGCAATTGAACTATTCTGATGACGGAAAGTATTGCAATGACAGCGCGAAGCGCTACGGGATCATTCGCACAAATTTCACGGGCAAGTACTTGAACAAGGGAACGCTGATGACCATCACCTTCGAAGGGTATCGAAAGCACATTTACGACGTAGACGGCATCATTACCATTGTGAACATGGGCATCAATGAAGATGGGCGTAGGTTCTACACATTTATCGTCCAGGATGGTTTGATTACCGGCAATAACATCAACATTGAGCTCGCAGGAAGCTTCACCTACGTATGGGTAAGCGGCTCCAGTACAGACGTCGATTTTGAGGATGATGTATTTGAGATAACAGAAGGCGAGGTATACGGACGCAATTCAAGGGGAAGCACGTTTACCAATGAGATTACCAAAGCTTACACTTCAGATTTCACGTGCCCTCACTTCACGTCAGGACGCTCCTTGATGGAGGTACAAAACCTCAGTCCGAGAACGTTAAATTATGGGGAGATAACAGATTGTGACAATCTGCTCATTTCGAGAAGGAACAATACCTATCTCAACGTTGAAATTCCGATCATGCAGCCCTGAGCTTTCTAAAGGCGCTCGTTTCAAACATCCGCTTCGCGTACTCTAGGTCTACTTTAAAAGTTTCTGGCTTCTCCTCCATAGAAGGCAATTCGTACATAGCATCCATCATGATGGCTTCGCAGATCGAACGCAATCCTCTTGCACCCAATTTGTAGTCCGTCGCTTTTTCAACCACGTAATCCAATACATCCTTTTCAAAGGACAGCTTGATGTCTTCCATTTCGAACAAGCGCATGTATTGCTTCATTAGCGCATTTTTAGGCTCCGTCAGAATCCTGCGCAGCGCAGAGTGATCGAGTGGGTTCAAAAAGCTAACGAGAGGCAGTCTTCCAATCAACTCAGGAATCAAACCGTATTCTCTTAGGTCCGATGGAGAGATATATTGCAGAAGATTCTCCTCTTCCACTTCCTCCTTAGATCGGTTTCGATATCCAATAGCTGAGGTGTTCAACCTTCGGGAAATAATGCGCTCTATGCCGTCAAAAGCACCTCCACAGATGAACAAGATGTTTTGCGTATCGACCTGAACGAGTTTTTGCTCTGGGTGCTTACGTCCGCCCTGAGGTGGAACACCCACAACCGAACCTTCTAGCAACTTGAGCAATCCCTGTTGCACTCCTTCACCGCTAACATCACGCGTAATGGACGGATTGTCGCTCTTACGACTGATCTTATCCACTTCATCAATGAAGACGATGCCTCGCTCTGCCGCTTCAACATTGTATTCTGAAGCCTGAAGCAGTCTCGAAAGAATACTTTCGACGTCCTCGCCCACATAGCCTGCTTCCGTCAGCACGGTAGCGTCAGCAATGCAAAATGGAACGTTGAGCACTTTGGCGATGGTTTTCGCGAGAAGGGTCTTTCCAGTACCCGTCTGCCCAACCAAAATCATGTTTGATTTTTCAATGAAGACGTCATCTCCGTCATCTTCTCGCTGTGAGATACGCTTGTAGTGATTGTATACCGCTACAGCTAAATTCTTCTTCGCCTCATCTTGCCCGATTACGTATTCATCGAGGTGAGATTTAATATCCGCTGGCTTGAGGAGGTTTACACTACCCAAGACTGAATCTCGCAGACGTGAAGTCATTTCCTCATCTACGATCCTTGAGGCTTGTTGTATGCATCGATCACAGATATGTCCAGTAATACCAGCAATCATAACTGCGGTCTCGCGCTTATCGCGACCGCAGAAACTACATTTGATCTGTTCTTCGGAATGCTTAGCCATGGTTTATTTCTTTCGGAGGAGCACCTCGTCAATCATGCCGTAATCGCGCGCCTCTTCGGAGGTCAACCAGAAATCACGGTCACTATCAGCCCAAACCTTCTTAACAGACTGTCCGGAATGTTCAGCGAGGATGTTGTACAATTCGTCCTTGAGCTTTTTAATCTCGTTGGCAGTAATCTCAATATCTGAGGCCTGTCCACCAACGCCACCCATCGGTTGATGGATCATAACCCTCGAATGCTTGAGGGCTGTGCGCTTGCCTTTCTCGCCAGCGCATAGAATGACAGCTCCCATAGAAGCAGCCATACCTGTGCAGATCGTTGCGACGTCGCAACCGATGTACTGCATCGTATCGTAGATTCCCAAACCAGCGTATACAGAACCTCCAGGGCTATTGATGTAAATCTGAATATCCTTACCGCTATCCGCTGACTCCAGGAAAAGCAATTGCGCTTGAATGATGTTTGCGATGAAATCATCAATCGCAAGACCTAAAAAGATAATGCGATCCATCATCAATCTTGAGAACACATCTACTTCACGGAATGGCATGGGACGTTCCTCTATGACAGTGCGCGTCATACCATCAGGACGATTTGCCGCCTTCAAATAGTCGTCCACCGATAATCCACTCATTCCGAGGTGGTTGACTGCGTAATTCCTAAACTCCTTCTCGTCTATCATCCTAGAATTTTAAAAGGTTCGAAACCTGATCCATGAATTTGCCTTTGCCGGCCTTATTAGAGGCTAATTTAACGAATTCATCAAAGGTCACTTCCTTTTCCTGAAGCTTAACATTCGTCTTATAGAAATCGTTCAGCCGCTCGTCCATCAATTGATCGTATACTTTTCGCACCTCTTCCTCCTTTTGAAGGAAGTTTTGAGCAAACTGATCTAACATATCATCTGCGACATCTCCTTGACCAAATGAAGCGAATTGTGCCTTGATGTTCTCTTTGACGCGATCTTGGATATCGTTCAGTTCTACCTTGATTTCATTTTGCTTCGCGATCTGACCTTCGATAAGCTGGATCTTTAGCATTCTGCTGTATTCATGGTACTCGCGATCGATGTCCGCTTGGGATATCGGACGCTCTTCATTATTCGACCCTTGTTCGAGCAACCAGCGCTTGATAAATGCATCAGGAAGGTCCAACTTCAGTCGCTCGATCAATTTATCGTGGATATCTCGACGTATTTTCTTCTCGCTATCGCCATCGAGGTATTTCTCCAAGTCAGCAGATATCTTATCGCGAAACTCCTGTTCGTTCGATGCTCCTCCAGGACCGATCACCTTGTCAAACAACTCCGTATTCAATGGCGCGAGGTCGATGTTATCAATGGATTCAATAACCAATTCAAACTCTTTTCCTACCTCCGCTAATTCGCTCACCGGAATACCGAGCATTTGCGAAAGATCCACATCGCCTTTGGCAAGCTTTGCAGGTTCAACTTTAACGGTATCTCCCTTTTTCTTACCGATCAGCTTCTTCTTGGCATCCTTGTTATCAAGGTAGTCCATGGCGATCGTGGTATGGTTGTTCAGTCCACCTTCTTTACGCTTACCATCCTTGGCAAGCTCATGAAGCGCTCCGTAGATCATATCCGTATCTGCAACGACCTCAGATTCGGTAGAGTTACCATGACGGCGCTGGAAGTCTTTGACGTACTTATTAATAAGATCATCATCCACCTTGATCTTGTACTTATTGAACTTATCCTTAGGGGTAAGTTCCACTTCAAAATTCGGTGCGATGCCCAATTCGTAATTAAACTCAAAGGTCTTGTTGAAGTCCAGTTGCAATTCCTCGACATCCTCTGGAAGCGGTTGTCCGATGATGTTGATGTCATTCTCCCGAATGTGGGTATTCAGCTTATCAGAAAGAATTCGGTTCAATTCTTCTGCCAAAACCGCTTTGCCGTACATCTTCTTAGCTACACCGAAAGGAACTTTTCCTGGACGGAAACCTTGGAGGGTCATCTTCTTGCGATGATCATCGAGCACCGACTTAACGGCTGGCTCGTAATCCGCAGGTTCGATGGTGATGGTCACCTTCGCGTTGAGTTCATCGATGTTCTCTTGCTTGATATTCATTGTTTGAAAGGATTGTTGCCTTTAGACAAAAAAAGACCGTTGTTCAGGCGGCCTTTATTTAACATTATGTGGACAGAACTAGCCCATACCAGATCATTTCGAATAGGCTGGGCTGTAATTCCGCCCCATTACCCTGAGGTAAAGAACTAAGTGCGGGTGGAGGGACTCGAACCCACACACCTTGCGGCACTAGATCCTAAGTCTAGCGCGTCTACCAATTTCGCCACACCCGCATGTGTGCTTGAGAGTTAAAGAACTGTTCCTTCCTTGGTTACCTGATAAAAGGCTCCTTTCAAAAGGAGCGCAAAGATACAACTAACAAATCGGAAAACTATGCTTAGATCCGAATTTGATTTCTATACCCTAAGCTTACTTTTGCCGGGAAGAAAACCGCATGAAAGTTAATCCGAAAGACGTTTCCGTTCCGAAGCTACATGCTTACTTACTAGGCGCTATAGGACCTAGGCCCATTGCCTTCGCGAGTACAATTGATAAGGAGGGAAATCCCAACCTGAGTCCGTTCAGCTTTTTCAATGTTTTCAGCGCAAACCCACCTATTGCCATCTTCTCACCTGCTCGACGCGGGAGGGACAACACAATCAAGCACACGTACGAAAACGTAAAAGAGGTTCCCGAGGTAGTCATCAACGTGGTTAATTTTGACATCACAGAGCAGATGTCTCTTTCAAGCACAGAATACCCAAAAGGCACCGATGAGTTTACCAAATCTGGACTTACTCCAATAGCTTCTGAATTGATCCGTCCGTTTCGCGTAAAAGAGTCACCTGTGCAATTTGAGTGCAAGGTGAAAGAGGTAGTAGAACTTGGGACGTCAGGTGGCGCCGGAAACCTTGTAATCTGCGAAGTGGTCATGATCCACATCGACGATTCGGTGCTGGATGAGGAAGGCAAGATCGACCAAACAAAGATTGACCTCGTGGGTCGAATGGGTGGCAACTACTATGTTAGAGCGCACGGCAAAGCCCTATTTGAGGTAGCCAAACCGCTTCAAAAATTGGGCATTGGGGTCGATGCCATTTCGCCCGATATTCGAAATAGCAAAATCCTTACTGGAAATCATTTAGGCAAGCTCGGAAATGTGGAAGAACTGCCGGATGAGACGACTGTGAATGACTATAAATTAACCGAACTCGCCGATATCTTTATTACTTTGGAAGACGATAGTGCTGCGTTAGAAGTTGCGCTCCACGAGCGGGCACGAGACCTTCTTGATCAAGGATCAGTAGACGAAGCATGGATGACATTATTGGCATATAACGACTAAGAAATGAGCATGGAAGTAGAAGGAAGTATCAAAGTGGTATTCGATACCCAAACATTCAATTCAGGTTTTCAGAAACGAGAATTTGTCATCACCACTAAGGAACAGTACCCCCAAGATGTGAAGTTCGAGCTGATCAAGGAGCGCATCGACCTGATCGATCCTTACAAACAAGGTGATACCATCGTGGTACATTTTAATCTTCGTGGCAATGAATACAACGGGAAGTACTTCGTCAATCTTCAGGCTTGGCGTATAGAGCCACTGAGTGGCACCTCTTCTGCCGATAATGGAGCTTCGTCAGCTGCTTCATCAGACGATCCCTTCGCTGAAGCCGGCTTTCCCGACACACCGAGTTCGGACACCTCTAATGAGGATGACCTGCCATTCTAAATGAATCGACGTTTCCTTGAAACGTACGTACGATTGGTGAGGAGTATATTACCCTCGCCGCTCTCCATCGCGTTCTTACTTACTGCCCTCACGATACTGCTCGTTTTTGTATTCATAGGCGGGAATAGCAACGATAGTGCGGGAACTATTTTCCAATGGTGGGCTGAAGGCCTTTGGAATCCGGAATTAATGGTCTTTGCGCTCCAAATGATGCTCATGCTCGTCCTTGGACACGTTCTTGCCATTTCCCCCTGGGTCGCACGCATGATCGATGTGGCTGTACAACCTTGCACGAATAGCGCACGTTCGGCCGCAATCGTAGCCTTTTTCACCATGTTGGTTGGTCTTTTCAATTGGGGACTCGGGCTCATTTTCGGCGCAATCATGGCGAGAAAGGTCGGTGAGAAAGCTCACCGGGAAGGTCGTCCCATCAACTATCCACTCATTGGTGCTGCGGGTTATACCGCCTTGATGATCTGGCACGGCGGTTTCTCCGGATCCTCTTTGATCAAAATTGCGGAAGAAGGTCACTTGGCCGCTTTAATGGGGAACGATTTCGGAGGGGTCTTACCCACGGCAATCTCTCTAGGAGACACGGTGTTTTCTGGCATGAACATCGCCACAAGCATCGGCTTATTGGTCTTTATTCCAGGTATACTATACTTCATTGGTTCCCGCACAGAGGGTTCGATACCTTCACTTGCTCCGCATTCATTTCCAGAAGCATCAACAGATGAGTGGATCGGCGCAGAACGATTGGATCGGGCTTCGTTCTTCTCAAAAGGAATTGGTGCAGCCATCTTGCTGTATACGCTGTATCAAATGTTTTGGGCAGTGGGCTTTCTTAATTTCTTCAACCCAAACAACATCAACCTCCTCTTACTCGGCCTCTGCTTGGCAACCCATTCCAACATCAAGGCTTTCAGTGATGCGGTAGAGGAAGCGATCAAAGGAGCCAGTGGAATCCTCATCCAATTTCCGCTCTATTTTGGCATTCTCGCCATCATGCAAGAGAGCGGTATGATCGACCTGGTGTCCGATTTTTTCATTCGCCACTCTACGGCCATCACCTACCCCATCTTTACATTCATCAGTGCAGGGTTAGTAAACATCTTTGTTCCCAGCGGTGGAGGGCAATGGGCAATTCAAGGACCGATCATTGTACAATCTGCGATGGAATTGGGAATCCCTTTGAATAAAAGCATTTTAGCCTTGGCTTATGGCGATGAAATCACCAATATGCTCCAACCCTTTTGGGCGCTTCCATTGCTCGGAATCACACGCCTAAAGGCAAAGGATATCCTACCGTACACTTTGGTCATCTTTCTAGTGGGTTCGGCAGTATTCATGACGGCTCTTCTCCTCTTCTGAATGGTTCAGCGGTCGTACGATCGCCCTTTCCAATCGAATCTTGGCAACCCCAACGCCATCAATCCAACCGCAGTAAAGTAGATAGGAAAAAGGATGCTTAGCGCCAAGCTGTCTAAGAGCTTGGCTTGAAAAGAATACTTAGCAAACCAAACGCGGTGGAACGTGAATTCAATAAGCCATTTGACGAAAAATAGTAGTAATAGTACATTCAAAAGGGTTGAGGAAGTCAACCAAGCCATCCCCATCCCCAAGAAGACGACATTCGACACAAAGACATACGCCGGCAAGAATCGTGACATCGATCGCTTGTATCCAGGGTATTTAGATGCCCATCGGACCCGCTGTTGCACTAAGGCCCTTATATCCGCAGGTGGGCTAGTTAGCACAGCCGTTTCAAGAGCATAACTACCACTGAGTTGATCCTGATTCAATTGCTGCGCAAAAAACACATCGTCACCACTGGCGCGCTTCATTTGTAAGCTGTCCATGTAACGCTCCTTTAAATCAGCATGCATTAACAGATTTCCTCCGTTCACCATGACTGGTCTGCCTGAACGAACAAATGCTTCACTGATGGCCTGAGTATTGAGGTTTTCATAAGCCAAGAGACGTTCCCAAAGGCTTCGATCGTGATACAATACGGGACCAAAGGCCACTTGAACATTGTCTACTTCCGCTTGGTTTATCATGCCTCCTATGGTCTTCGGACCCACTTGACAATCCGCGTCGGTAAGGTAAATCCAGCCCTGTTGGATGCGCTCTATTCCTTCGCGGAGCGCCGCCTTCTTGCCGTATCCCGTACTCTGAATCACTTCAATCTTTAAGCGATCGCAATTCACGCTGCTCTTTTGAATAACTGCAATGGATTCATCTGTGCTGTGATCATCCACAAGCAACACGTTGATCGAAGAAGTAATGGCCTCGCTCCTGTTTAGCGCGGATAGACACTCGTCGATATGCTCTGCTTCGTTTCGAAAGGCGATGAGTACAGTGACCATATCATGCACTTCGGTATTACCGAGCGGACTACCAGGGTGGTCTCCCAATTTTCTGTGTACCCAATACAACAACCCCACCCAGCAGAGCACGGTGGCGACGAAAATGAAGATCATTCCTTTGTTTTAAAGAAACGGAAGGTAAACAAGGTAATCGCACCGATCACCGAGGGCAGTGCCACATTGATGCCCCAAACCACGAATACGACTATACTCACACCGATCGGGTCGAATTGATACAGCTCGAAGTAGCCCAGGGCAAACGATTCCCGAAGCAACAAATCTGGAACCGGCACGAACGGTAAGAGGGTGATAGAAAATAAGGTTAGGATAGAAGCGCTCAGTACTTCAAGCATTCCTTGACCTGGCATTAAAGCTCGGAAGACGATCAGGTACTGCACGATGAATGTGGCAAACCTGACAATAGAAAGGAAGTAAATTTTGGATAACAAGTCGTTTGAAAGGGATGCAAAAACTTGAATCTGCTCACTGTATTTTCCCAATCTCGGAATCCGAAGCAGAAATTCAGTGAACAGGTCGATTCGATAGTAGAGGATCATCGCCAAACCTAAGGTTAACAAAACCGTGGATTGCAAGATGATTGTAGGTATCCAACCAAGGCTTTCCGGTCCAAACCGATACAGAAATAGAAGGATTCCAAGTACTCCGAATGTAAGGGTTGCGACGGTCTGGGCAATTCCATTGACCATGGATAGAAGGGCTCCCTTCACCCGTTGACCAGCGCCTAAGGTCAGCACGCGACCAAAGAACTCACCTACGCGGTTTGGGGTAAAGAGACCAAAGGTGATTCCGCTGAGCACTCCTTTGGCGGCTCGTTTCCACGGCAAGTCGAATTGAGAGCTCACAAGGTATTTCCACTTGATCACTTCCATGCTCCAATTTAAAACCATAAAAAGTGCTGCGGCGAGGGACAAGGCGACTGCACCTCCATTGAGTTGAATGCCGGACAGAAATGCCAGGACCGAAAGCTGTTGCTCCGCACTCACGAAACGATGATAGATGAACAGGATCACGGCAAGGCTGATGAGGCTCTTCAGCACAAGTCCAAGTACACGATAGCCAGAACGACCCAAGAGCTGTTCAGAACTTCCTAAGCCCATGCTCGAGGCAAGGGAACGCGCTATTAACTTCGAAACTTTCATCTATGGCTCATCCGAAACAAAGCACCAAAGAAAAGATAATTCTGGGTATCGACCCGGGGACAAACGTCATGGGGTTCGGTATTTTGAAGGTAACCGGGCAGCATTTGGAAATGCTCTCCATGGGTTCAGTCCAAATGAAAGATCCAGATTACGGTCTTAAATTGAAGCGGATTTTTGAAAAGGTCTTGGAATTGATCGATCAATTCCACCCCGACGAATTTGCCGTGGAGGCTCCCTTTTTTGGAAAGAATGTGCAGTCCATGCTGAAGCTTGGTCGAGCGCAGGGCGTCTCTATGGCTGCCGCATTGTACCGTGATATTCCTATTTCGGAGTACAGTCCAAGAAAAATTAAGCAATCCATAACTGGAACGGGCGCAGCTTCGAAAGAGCAAGTGGCCGGAATGCTGCAGAGCATCTTAAAGATCGAAACCCTTCCAAAGTCTCTAGATGCCACGGACGGCCTTGCCGTAGCGCTGTGCCACTATTATCAATCCACCAGTGTCGTTGCCAAATCAGGCAGCAAGGATTGGTCTTCCTTTATCGCGAAGAATCCTGGTCGAGTAAAGTAAATGCTTCGGAGATCCGTTCCCGGATCGATTCCAGCTCATCATCTGCAAGCATGAGCTTCGGCTTGCTAAAGTTGATGTCTCCTACATGATCGATGGGGACGAGGTGTATGTGGGCATGAGGAACCTCCAAGCCTATGACCGCAACCCCGATACGCTCACACGCAACCACCTGCTCGATTGCTTTTGCAACCTTCTGGGCGAATTGCATATATCGCCCAAGAAAGTCAGGCGCTAGATCAAAGAGATAATCGGTCTCTTGCACAGGAATAACCAAGACATGTCCCCGGTTGAGTGGATTGATATCGAGAACCGCAAAAAATTCATCCGTCTGAGCGACAAATTTTCCGGGAATTTCTCCTTTGTGAATACGGGTAAAGATGGAAGCCATCAGCGCGTTATTTCCAGCACCTCAAACTTCATGATGCCATTCGGAACTTGAATCTCCGCGATGTCACCCACTTTCTTTCCTAGCAGGCCTTTCCCGATGGGTGAGTCAACGCTGATCCTTCCTTCGCGCAGGTTTGCTTCGCTCTCGGCCACAAGTTGATAATTGAACTCTTTCTTCATTGAAATATTCATCAATCGAATCTTGGAGAGGATCAAAATCTTGTCGGAGCTCATCTGCGTCTCATCGATCACGCGCGCATTGCTCACGATCTGCTTCAATTTCCCAATCTTCAACTCAAGCAATCCTTGCGCTTCTTTTGCAGCGTCGTATTCGGCATTCTCCGACAAATCACCCTTGTCTCGTGCTTCAGCAATCTGTCTGGAAATAGAAGGACGTTCGACCGTTTCCAATTGATGCAATTCTTCCTGCAACTTCTTCAACCCTTCTTCTGTGTAGTACCTGATTTGTGACATGACACCCCTTATTGGTTAAGACATCTAAAAACAAAGGAACCGCTCAGAGAACGGTTCCTTCGACAAAATTATGTAAAATTCGAATTATATCCTCAAGCGGAGACCGAAGCAGTGCGTGCCACCCAATGGATTGGCAAAACGATAAGCATAATCAACGCTGATGCCGCTCTCATCCGACCCCTTGAATGGGAGCATGAGCGAAACCCCCATGGTTGGACCTGTATTGGCGTTCAATCGCTTACCAGGACCCAATTCGCTGAAAATATTGGATTCATATACAAGACCAGCGCGAACGGCTACGTACTGCTTGAAACCAAATTCCACACCCCCACGGATTTGATCCTGTGAAAAGGAGTTGGATGTAAACGTTCCTGCCAATGTCAATCGATAGTCGCTAGGTTTTACGCCATCCTCCAGCTCTGCACCTTCTTCTAATATTACAGGAAGAAGATAGAAATCATAGGATGCTCCGATGTTCAATAATGCTGGCATTTCAAAACTTTCGGCACGTTGATTCAAGGTAAATTCAGCATCCTGAAGCAAAACAACCTCAGACAGACCATCACCCGAGTAGCGCATCTTAGGCCCAACATTTCGAAGTGCTATTCCGAACTTCATGCGGTCGTAATCACCTGTCACGTATCGAATTCCTGCATCTAGCGCCACTCCTTGAGCACCTACGTTATTGATGGACTCGGAGATGATTCGAATCGCACCACCACCGTGGATACTGTTAGAGAAGCTTCGCGCATACGCCAAAGAGAGGTTGAGAAATTGCGGACTGAATGTTCCTTGGCCTCCGTCCGGATTGTCCGTGGTGGTCACTTCAATATTGCCGAAGCTCATGGCGTTGACACAGATTCCCAAAACACCTTGCTCACCCACTCTCTGACCCAATGCCAAGGAGTTAACGCTGATGTCAGATCCTGAAAACAACATCACGTTGCTGAAGTAGAGCTCGGTCTTATTGATAGAACTCAATCCGGAAATATTCAAATTGAATGCTTCTACGCCCGTGACGAAGGCAGAATTCGCTCCACCAAATCCGGTACTACGCGCCCACGGATTGATCAATAATTCATTGGCTCCTGCTTGGCCGATACGTTCCTTGTTTCCCGCAATGGAATCCATGGATGCTATGACCAAGAATGCTGCTACGATATATTTCATAATTCTCATCTCTTAACGCTTTTGTTCAATTAGAAGGAGTTCAGGTCGATCGGACGAAGTACACCGAACCACTTGATTACCTTCTCACCAAGGCCTGGGGCACTAATGTGAATCACATAGAGGCCACTGGCAATAGTGATATTGTCTTGGTTCTTCAGGTTCCAGTCGATGCTAGTCGAGGTAGCATCATCCTTTTCAAAGGTTCTTACCAGGGTACCATTCACCGTGAAGATGCTGATGGTACATGTCTTTGGGAGGTTAATGATTTTAACCAAGTAATCAAGACGCTGCTGCTCGTATTCGCTGTAGGCATAATACGGGTTCGGAACGGTCTTAATGTCTGCCAAGGCATCCTCTCCTATCGCTACATCGAACGTCGGAGCCACTTTGTATGTATTGAAGTTATACATCGGAAGTCCAGCATTGACAGTTGCAATCAATAAGAGTCCATTGGAAGAACTGATCGAACCAGATTCAATCGCCTTGAACGTTTCACCTTTGTAAAAATCTCTGGCTACAATCGATGTGTCACCAGCTCCATTGATGCTGTATTGATTTACTTCAACACTACCATCTGAGACATAGTAGGCTGCCCCTGAGGAAATGCTCGATGCAGCTACACCATCCTTAGATGGAGAATATGGCTCATAAGGCTTAGATGTCCTCAACTTAACCGTTACATGGTTGTTTCCTGAAGCTCCCCACATTTGGGCACCTTCAGCCAGCACTGGGTATCCAACCCAAGCACCTGCGCGCATCACTGACATGTAGTACTGGTAAATATCGTTGTTAGGATCGAACAATGCTCCGGCAGCCAGACGGTCGAATCGCACCATGTTTCGGAACGTGAATGTACCTCCTTCATAAGATGGCATCATCTGCTCTGAATCTTGCAATTTAGAACCGTCTTCCAAGTTATCGCGGAAAACGTATACCATATGCATTCCACCGAAACGCAATTCGTTGAACAAAGGCTCTGTCAATTTATCGGTCGGATTCCACTGCATATCCGCACCGTTTTCACTTCCTAACCAAGAGTTCTCAGCGAACGCCATGTTCAAGCGCTGTCCTGTCTCAACATCGATAGCATAGCCTGGGAACCAACCCATACCAACCGACAGGTCAGCCAACTCCAAATCACTAGAATCGATCAAGGAAGCGTAATAGTCCTTGTCCAATTGAGGCACATCATCGATCAGCGGACCGAGCGTTTGCTTTCCGTCAAACGTTGCTTCCGCCTCATCGTAATCAATGTCCAATTGGTTTCGTCCATTCTTATCAACGGACAAGGCCTTACGCATTTCACCACGGACAGCTCCTCCAGTCGTGAGTTTACCATTGTCTTCGGCTTCCAGCACTACACATCGCGTCCAAAGCGACTTATCAGTGGTAAAGACCACATCAACGCTCGGTACCTTTTCCAATCCAGATTGAAGGATGATGTTCTTCGCGTATAAACGTGCTTTGCCGCTTGCGGTAGGGAACATTGGAATTGGATGCGCCGTATCATAAGAAGCAAGTGGGAATGGAGACCATGTTCGGTTTACAATATTCTCCCAATTCTCTCCTTCGTCAATAAAGCTATTGCAGCCGATATCGGCACAAGCATCACCATCTTCTTCTTGGAAGCCTGGCTGCGCATCCGCATAGAACTTACCGGCCTTAATCCAGTTCTGAATACCAGAGGCGTCCACATCAACAATACCGCTGAGCCATTGGTCCGATTCATCCGTAAATTGAATGTCGAAACCTACATAACCATTGTTGACCGCATTTTCATTAAAAGCTGGGTAACCAGGACCCACTGTCAACGAGAGACCGAGGTCGAACATCACTTGCTCATTGGCTTGACGAATCGTTTGATCCGCTTTGACGGTGTCAATGGGAGTAGAAGAGTTACGCTCATACAACACCCATGTGAGGTCGTAAAAATCCTGATCCGCTGTAGTGTCGATGAATTGGATCGTGAATTCCCCTGGAGGAATGATCAATGGATCAACCACCTTCAACACAACAGGTCCTTCGCCCGCTTCATAAGTAAGGTCAGCAGTTTTCCAATCCTCGGGTGTCAAAGCGAAAGCGCTCAACACAGAGTCCAAGTAATCCTCTTTGACATTCGCAAAGTTTCCGCCGTTTCCACGACCTTCCACTCGCTGAATCTCGATACCATCACCGTACTGTGCATTCAACTCGACCCCGTCAAATTCCATGTATGTCTTGTGTGGAATTACTTCAATTACACGCACGGGACCAGAAGGTGACTTACGGCTGGCCAAGAAAGGCAGCTTTTGTCCATCCAATTTGGGCGGATCAGCGGATGGATCGTATTCTCCATCTAAGTATTGAAGGTTCCCAACACCATCACCATAACGGTTGTAAGCGTAGGCCACAGCCATGAAATAATAGGTCTTGTGGTTGATTAAACGTGAGTCCGTCGTAGAGAAAAGATCCTCCGTGATTTGGAATGAGTGGCGAATTCCTTCGTTGTCACCATCCACTTTAACCACTGGAACATCCTGACCGATCTGTGAGTTGAACTCATAGTTGACAAGCTTATCAATGCCATTCGCGACATCTACTTGGTCAACGAGACGCGCTTTATCTGGATCCGTAAGATCGTTTGTTCCTACAGAACCATCTGCCAACTGATAAATCTGATATCCTTCAAACTTGTACGTCGCAAACAAGGCCTTCTCAGCATCCGTCAATCGCAGGTCATTGACATCATCCTCGTCCGTATCTACCGAATCCGGAGCTGCGAGGAAAGGATCCACGCTCGCATAGGCCTCATTGTAGTTGTTTGAATTCAAAGGATTAGAAAGCATCAAGATGACTTCACGATCCAATTCTTGGGAGGCGACGTCTGGTGCGTCTGGACCGTCGAGGATCTCGAAACAAGAATCGAAAAGCGCCTGTGTTTTATCGTCAGCACGACGCATCAACTCAACAGACTCTAAACGACCACCTGAGGTGGCTTGCATCCAGACGATTCCAACCGTAATGTTATTGACAGCTCCTGGACCCAAACGGAATGGACCTGAAGATTGCACAAAGCGTCTGTCAGCAGGAAGGTTTCCAGCTGAATATTCGGTCCATGAACCTTGACCCGGATCAACTCCGTCAGTTCCCCAATGCAAAGGATCAGTATCACCTGGGAACATATATCCAGCAGGGATTGCGTTTGGATTGGTAGGGTCGTAACCATTACCTCCAAATGTCATTGGCGTTCCATCTTTCCAAACACCTCTCAGGAAGTTGTAGTAATCCGTAGCAGAACTTGGATCACCAATGGGGCCTGAAGCGTTGTTGTGGAAAAGAAACTTACGCATTCCATAACGCTCATTGTCAATAATGCCATCGCCGTAGCCAGCACCTTGTCCTTTGTATACGATGCCATCCTCTGCCTTTGCAGAAGAATAATCATCGCAAAGACAGTTGTCTCTACCGTCATTCGCTTGGAATGGTCCTTGGAAGAAGTCAACACCAATAGCAGGAGGGTTTGTACCGTAGCCGAATACACCACCTGCATCCTGATCCTCGTCATCACCATTGTAGAAGAATCCCAAACCACGACGTACATCTACTCCGACGTAGTCATCTTGAGCGTTTCCAAGGTCACCATCTACCCATTGACCGAAATAAGTCTCAGACAATTCGAATGTAGATCGGTTGATCAACTCATAGTTGTAGAAGGTCATGTTATTCACTTCATCCGTAGTAGCAAAGGCAAATGCCTGAGCGCGTACTTCCATACCAATGGACTGACCTCCAGTCTCCGTGTGGATGTTTCCTTTGTCGTTGAAAACCCACCAAATGTTCTGGTCTCCGTAAATATCACGGACCCTTCGACTACAATCGCTCTTACCTACAAGGACATAGCCTGGGTAATCACCATCGCCTTCCGGATCATAGTCTCCATCGCCATCTCTATCATAGAAAGGTGCGAGGTAGTAATCTTCATTGTAAGGCTCAAAGTTTCTTCCGTGCGCTGGCCACTCATCAATCACACTAGGAATACTGTAGCCTTCGTACAACGTCTCTTGTGTATTGGTTCCGTTTTCTTGGTCGAACTGACCCGCTTCCCACCACGCCGAAAACTCAGCAACCATAGAGCGTGAAGTCTCCCAGTGGCGGTCATAATCCGTACACGTTTGCTGATCAATTTCCGCGTCAACAGTGCTCAAAGGCCCTGTCCAGTAATCGTTACCGATTTGACGGAAGCGAAGTGCTGCTACTTTAAACTGACCAGAGATATCCTGTCCGGCCAACCAAAGCGACCCTGCAAAAAGCGAGGTTTTATTGGACCCTTTTGGAATCTCGTAACGCGCACGGTTAAAGTCCCACCACATATCTCCACCACTCTGGATCAATGCACGTGTGTTATTGATATCTAGCTCGGTCGCTGCCGTGGCTGGATTGCAATTTGCCGCTACCGTTGGCGGGTTGTCGCCACCCTTATTCTGTTTCTCGTACTTGTACCGCTCTGCTTGGGCGCTAAAAACTACGCTCAAGAGTACAATGCTGCTCAGTATGGTTCTCATATTCATAATCAAAAGTCTTTGGTTCTTTAGAAGTTCACTCTCAAACCAAGTCTTATTCTTCTAGGTAACTGCCAGTTTGTAGGATTCCACAATTTCATCATGTAGTAGTCCGAGAAAGTTCCCGGGCTGATCTGCGAGTTGACGAAAACGTTTCCTATCGGTGAGTTCAAGTATCCGTCGTCATCCGGATTACCTGTAGCTCGATAAACATTATTCACGTTTCTAGCATTCAACAGGTTCAGCACCTGTACGTATAGATTCATGTTCAATTTCTTACCTACCACTTCGGCAGAGAAGTCACGATCAAAGACAAAGTCGAAACGGAATGTCCATGGTAAGGACGCACTGTTGATCGAGCCTTTCTGTAATGGAGAAGGGTTATTGGCAAACAGTGCCGTGGAGGTGTAGTTTGACTGTGGATTGTAAGGTTCGCCAGACCCAGCACGCAATTGCAGGTTGAATCCAGTGTTTTTCAAGATCTGCATATCGCCTACTACCGGTCCATTGTAGTCACCACCATCGGCATATCGATAATCGATATTGGCCACGATCGCGTGACGTTGGTCATAGGAGAGACGAATTGGTGCCCGAAGGTTTGGCTGACCGCTTCGTGCTAGGTTCAACTGACTCGTTGCACCAGACCCCGTTCCTTCAGCAAATTGCAATGTGTAAGATGCACGGATGGAAAGGTTGTTGGTCCTTCTCAGGTCGTAGCTGATGGTAAGACCTTTTACCGTTGCAAAGTCAATGTTATCATACGAGCGATACTCGATTGGATAAGCGTCAAACACACGTACTACCTGCACCATGTCACGTGACTCACGGTAGAAGGCTGAGATCTTAAGTGCCATAGACGATGTCAGTGCTTGCTGGAACCCAACCTCATAGTCAATGGTCTTCTCTGGCTTCAAATTAGGGTTGGCCAATTCTGCACCACTCGCACGACTCTGCAGGTAGTAGTAATCGGAAGGATCCAATCGGTTACCCGTGGTAGGACGCTTGGTCAATACATCGTAGTGTGCAAAGAAGTTTGCCTCATCTGAGATTGGAAAGCTGAATGCCACACGAGGCATGAAATTGGTTTGTGGCTTGTAATCCTCAAAGGACTCCGCACGCACATCCACGCTGTTGTTTGACTCTCGGTAGTTAATGTCTCCATCCGAAACCAACAAAGGAGCTGGAAGACCATTGGATACTCGAAGGGAAGATGCGTCAGATAATTCCGCTCCCTCAGGACTGTACCATGTGTTTTCATCTCGGTAGCCAAGGATGGCCGTTGGATTCTGGACATTGTCAACATACACTACATAGTCTTCACCAATGTTGCCAGGGTGATTGCTTGAACCTTCTGCTAAGTATTCGAAACTCTCGTCTTCACCTGCTTTGATGGTTGGGAAAAGTACAAATGGATCTTTCAACACCTGTTGATTCGCATCGAAGCGGTCAACGCGCATACCGATACGAAAGATCAAATCGTCGAACTCAAATTTATCCTCAATAAAACCAGCGACGTAGATTGGCTGGTATGGAGAGATCGGACGAGTCAGGTTTCCGTACTCGTCACGTTCGTTGAAGAAAGCGTCAAAATCCGAAGCCGCTCCAGAAGCGCGATTCCCGTAAGGATCATATCCGTAATAATTCACAAGACTTCCTACACCACCTCGGTACAGTTCGTCTGGCGAGAAATACTCTAACTTGAAGACGTTAGGGTCGAGTGAATAAACATCCAAAAAGTCAACGCCATCAGGATTCATTCCGGTAGCCTTACGAAGGTTGTAATCGATGAAACTTTGTGGTTCATCGTCGTCGCTCGCATCGTAATCTCCAGGAGAAGCATTCAAACGTGTGTACGAAATCGATGGGCCAGGATAGGAAATGATCGGATTTGACTTATCCAACTGATCTACGTGGGTATTCGCGTTCAGTCGCGCCAAGGACCACAACCCAGAAGGACTTATGCTGTACGACCTGTCTACCCGTTGCTCGTATTCGAAGCCAACGATAAACTGGTGGTTACCGATGTCTGCAGATCCCTGACCTGAAATCCTCACCTGATTGGTAACCGCCTCTAAGTAGTTGTTTGAAGCCGAACCACTGGCATTGGTCACGTCGTTGTTCGAGACCCACATACCATATACATCGTCCAATGCATCCCCGTTCAACAAACCGCCACCCTGCTGGATCTGGTTGTAGTTGGTAAAGGCAAATGAGCGATCTGTATCATAGACTGGGTTTCCCTCTTCGTCGAAGCCTTCCCAACCGTACAATTGATAATAGCGCTGTGTGAACTCTGCCAGTTCTGGATTCTTAAGCGTATCTGGCTCAAAGGTGATCAACGTATCACGGAATGTCTGCTGGACGTCTCCGAAAATACCCGTCAAACTATCAAAACCAGGCGTATAGTCCGCGCCTTGGTATACGGTAAACTTACCGATGTAACCATAGTCGAAGAAACGATCTTGATGATCAGGGTTCCAACGGCGATCGTATCCCTGACTGATGTCTGCCTGAATGGTGTAGAATGCGTTTTTAATCAAAGAAGAAGAAGCTCCCTGCTCTGCTTCAGCGTTTTTAAACCGCTGGGTAAAGCGAGCATAAGCTCTCCAATCCAAACTGGTCTGCTCTGGATACTCGTCAGATGCGAAGAGTGATTGGTTGTAATTGTACCGCTTGTTTTTATTGTAGTTGAAGCTACCTCCAAAGGTCAGGTTGGTAGTTGAAGTGGTCACCACGTCAATCTTAGCTGCAAGGTTTGCACCGATGTTGTCCGTATTGGGACGCGCTTTAACCTTTTCAAAATCGTTTAGGCGCAAAAAGGCCGAATTGTACAAAATCGAATTTTGGGTAAAACCAGATCGCACTGGGTTTTCACGCAACGATTGCAGGCTCTCATCCTTGATTTTCCAAGCACCGACAGCGGATGGACGCGAATCGAGATTGCTGGTGAAGTTTCCTGAAATGAAGAATCCAACCAACGGCTCTTTGTTACCTGCAGAATCACGCTTTTGAATCAGTGGCCCCGAAAGAGCTCCCTCTACCAAATTGTATCCATACGGGTCGAGTCCTACGTAGCTGTCGCCCCCTAATCCTAGTCCAGAAGTGAGTACTTCAACCCCTCCTTGGTACTTTCTACTAACGCCTTTGGTCGTAATAGCCACCACGCCTCCTGTAACGTCTCCATATTGAGCTGGTAGACCTCCAGTAATGACTGAAACCTGCTCAATCGAGGCCTGCGGAATAGCAGAAGATCCTCGAACCTTGATACCATCAATATAGTAGTAGTTTGCATCAGACCGCCCTCCACGAACGTTCAATGAAGAACTACCGTCATCCTTTGAATAGGTGCCTCCAGCAGTTGCAGCCAGGTCAGCTGGACTCCGTGCCGCCATCCGCGTGATTTCTTCCGACGTAACCGTCTCCGTCGTAGCGGCACCATCCTGCTCGATCAAAGGTTTTTTGTACTCAATAACTACGAATTCGTCGATCTGGATCGCCGAACTCTTCATGGATGAACTTGTCTTCGGAATGAACGTGGTCTTATTAGCGTTGACACTCACTCCGGCAACTTTCACCGGTGCAAATCCGAGACTAGTAATTTCGACGTCATACTTACCAGGAGAGATCGGTTTGATCTCAACGACTCCATCAAAGTCTGTGGAGCCACCTGTAACAAGACTACCGTTTTGCTTAACAGCAACGTTTGCGAATGGAATCGGCAACCCGTTGCCTGCTTCTGTAACCGTCGCTTTAATTCCACCTTGACCCTGTTGGGCGAAGGCACTCATCGCTGCGATCATCAATCCGACGGTAGCAAGTATCAGTTTTCTCATGTTTCGCTGTCTTTAGTAAGGTTAGCAGGAGGCAAAGGTGTACCCCCCGAAAATGGCGGGTAAAGATAAAAAAGTAATGAAACGATTAACATTTCTTTTCATCTTCACAAAACCCGTATTATTCCTACGTTTCTAAGATCATTTGTACTGAATCGAGGGTAAAGAAACACATACTTTAACAACTGGACAATACCCGATTAGAAAACGGCAGTCCTGACCCCGGATTCGGAATCATTGTAACCTATTGAAGTTGAAAAAGTTGAAGGAAGCCTTCCTTTCTTCGACGTGAAACGGGAATGCGCGCTCCCTGCTTCATGACCACATAACCACCCTCACCCTTTACGTACTTATCGATGTACCGAAGGTTGATGATATTGGAACGGTGCACCCTAAAAAACCGATCCGGATCCAATAACTCTTCAAAGTGTTTAATGGTCTTCGACACCATGATCCGCTTCCCATCGGTTAGAAAGAATTGGGTGTAATTGTCCTGACTCTCGCAGTATATTACATCATCCAATTCAACAAATTGAAGCCCCTCCATACTGGGCAATGCGATCTTATTCATCACCCCTCCCTTCTTTGAGATGTTCTCTATAAGGGTGTCGATCTTTTCCTTTGATTCCACATCCTGACCCGGTTGAACTTTAGCAATAGCTGCTTGGAGCTCATCGCTATTGATCGGTTTTAGCAGGTAATCAACGGCGGAGAATTTGAAAGCTCGCAAGGCGTATTCATGGTAGGCCGTGATGAAGATAATTTTGAAGTCAATCTGACCTTCCAATGACTCCAAGAGATCGAATCCTGAGCCATTGGGCATTTCAATATCGAGCAAAAGGAGGTCAATGTTCTCCGATTCAATTTTCTTTTTGGCGGCCTTGGCGTTGGCGGCTACACCGACTACTTCAACTTGTGGACATACATCTTTTAAGATGAATTCAAGGTTCTTGCGCGCAAGCTCCTCATCGTCTACAATCAATGTTCTGATCTTGGTCATAGGTACGGCGGATTTAAGATTTCACTGTAGATTACAGCCTTTCGCGCATCGAAATCTGACAGGTACGCATCTTCTTGACCTTCCCTTTCTTCTCGCTCTTTCAGGTCTGCGGCATCGCGCACCTGCATTGCACGTCGGCGTCGCTTTCGATCTGCGCTTGCTTCGTCGCGGACGCTCTTCGCTTTTAATTCCATTTCCCTCAGCTTAACAGCCGCAGCGCCTTCCATGGCTCTGGCTTGGTCGAACATCTCCCGATCCATTACTTGCCGAACTTGGGGTTCTTTTGGCTCCTCCACTTCTTCCATCGGAGCATACACCTCTGTATAGTCATCCGCTTCCACTGGTGGTCTTGAAGATGCTTGCTTGGCCTTGTTCGCCTTTTGCCAAATTCCGAATACGAAACTCAAAACGAGAACCACTAGGTATACGATATTTCCAATGTCATCCATGGTCAGTCAATTCATCTTTTGTTTCTCCGGAACCACTTCTTCCAAAATGGCTCCTTCCGGTTATTGTTATAGCGCTTGCTCTGCTTCTGGTAGCCTTTCATTTCCTTTCTCGTCTGCTTGGACTGCAAATCCATGTGACGCTGCCTTCCTTCTTCCTCTGCCGCTTGCTCTTCTGCTTGCCTATCCTGCTCCGTGTTCTCCAATTCCTTTAATCGCTGTCTCGATTGCGCCTCGACCGTATTCACGGCCAAGAGCGAGATCAACAAAACAAGGACTCCAATTCTGAGTAAGTTTGTTTTCTTATTCATCTATACTACAAAAGTGAATCGGTTAACGGCAGTTATATTTATTGTATGCGCAGTTTCATTGAGTGACTGTCGGAAAGTGGACACTCAACACAATGTTCCGAATGTACAAGTCAACATCAACATCTCCACGAACCTGCCGCAATATAATACCCTCAATTTCATCAATGGATGGGTATACCTGAATGGCGGGTACAATGGACTGATCGCCTACCGAGTCAACCTTGATGACATCATGGTGTTCGACCGACAAGCTCCGTACAACATCATTGACGATTGCCGCATCATGGTGGATTCCAACAATACGACTATCGCCGTGGACACCTGCTCCGGATCCCAATGGCTCTTACTTGACGGTCAAGTGATCAAGGGGCCAGCCACCTACCCGCTGAAGGCCTACCAGACGACATACGACGGAACAAACCTCTTCATCAACAACTAAAAAAGGGGCCGAAGCCCCTTTTATCCTAACGTATCTCGATCTGCTATCAATAGCGATAGTGTTCAGGCTTATATGGCCCGGCCACTTCTACTCCAATGTACTTGGCTTGTTCGGGAGAAAGCTCATCCAATTCCACTCCGATTTTGGAAAGGTGCAGCATTGCCACCTTCTCATCCAAATGCTTTGGCAACACGTAGACTTGGTTTTCATAGGCGCCATGATTCGTCCACAGTTCAAGCTGCGCTAATGTTTGGTTCGTAAAGGAATTGGACATAACGAACGATGGGTGACCAGTGGCACACCCCAAGTTCACAAGGCGACCTTCTGCCAATAGAATGATTTGATTTCCATTCTTCAAGGTGTACAGATCCACCTGTGGCTTCACCTCATCCTTCACGTCTGCATTGTCATTTAAAAAAGCAACGTCAATCTCGTTGTCGAAGTGACCGATGTTGCAAACAATAGTCTTGTCCTTCATTTGCTCGAAATGCTCCTTGCGAATGATGTCTTTGTTTCCTGTAGCCGTCACAACGATATCTGCTTCCGCAACCGCATTCATCATCTTCTTCACTTCAAAACCATCCATCGCAGCCTGTAACGCACAGATTGGATCGATTTCCGAAACAATGACACGGGCACCAGCGCCTTTTAATGAAGCAGCAGATCCTTTTCCAACATCACCGTAACCAGCAACGACAGCTACCTTTCCCGCCATCATCACATCCGTTGCTCTTCGGATCGCATCCACAAGCGATTCCTTACAGCCGTACTTATTATCGAACTTAGACTTAGTGACGGAATCGTTTACGTTGATCGCAGGCATTACGAGCGTACCATTCTTCATGCGCTCATACAGTCTATGCACTCCGGTAGTAGTTTCCTCCGATAATCCTTTGATCTCTTTGGTCAACTCCGGAAAACGATCGAACACCATATTGGTCAAATCACCGCCATCGTCCAAAATCATATTCAAGGCTTGTCCGCCCTCAAATGCAAACAAGGTTTGCTCTATACACCAATCAAACTCTTCCTCTGTCATCCCTTTCCAGGCATATACAGGAATGCCGACTTTTGCGATAGCAGCAGCCGCATGGTCTTGAGTAGAGAATATGTTGCAACTAGACCAGGTGACATCAGCACCCAGCTCCACAAGCGTTTCGATCAACACAGCCGTCTGGATGGTCATGTGCAAACAGCCAGCAATACGAGCTCCCTTCAAAGGCTTTTGCGCTCCATATTCTTCACGCAATGCCATCAGTCCGGGCATCTCTGCTTCGGCCAATAGAATCTCCTTTCTTCCCCAATCCGCTAGGGAAATGTCCTTTACTTTGTAGGACAGTCTCTCAGTAACTTCACTCATTCGAAAAAATTTTTGCAAAGGTAGTGCTCTACCCTTTAATTCTTAGAATTGAACAACGGAATCACACATAGGTTCATTACCCGTCGAGGATCCAAGGTCTGGATTGCCCAAATCAGCGAGGTGATCAAGGGTCTCTCGCATGGGGAAATAGAGCGTTACCATGCGGGTCATTCGTTGGAACGAACGCATCAACTCGCATGTGCAGACGCATTGGCATCGGCAATGCTAGGTCATGATACGCACATCTACCGAGATGAAGCCGGAGCGCCTCACCTACCGGAAGTCCTTGAACGTGTCTCCATCAGTCACACAGGTGATTACATGGCCATGCTTATCTCACCTTCTCGCCTCCTAGCCCTCGACATTGAGTTATTGGACCGTAACATCGAACGAATCGTACCGCGATACACGAACGATGCTGAAGTGGACCTTTACGATCGCATACCTAAGCAAAACCCTGCACTTTACGTTTGGGGAATAAAGGAATGCCTCTTTAAAGCGCTGCCGGTTAAGAGCATAGTCTTTCGCGAACACTTGAAGATCAAAAAGGTGGAATTGAAAGACGACCTGCACAGCGACTGCGAAATCGAACATCCAGACCTCAGGGCCCAACTTTCCGTGGTTTCTTGCATCTTTGGCCCCTTGATCGTTTCTTACATCGATCAGCCTTTGTACGGATATGAAGAGATTTGAACTCAATAAAACGGATCGCAAGCTTGCCATCCTCATCGATCCCGATAAGCACGATGAGGACGGTTTGATGGACTTGGTGCACCACGTAGAGAAGCTGGCTCCTGACTACATCTTCATCGGCGGAAGCCTCATCTACCGAAGTAAGATCTCCGAAGCCGCGAAACTCATACGTTCGATCTCTGATCGACCTATGATTCTCTTCCCTGGGCACTTCACACAGTTGACAGATCACGTAGATGCCGTCCTCCTCCTTTCTCTCATCTCAGGCCGAAACCCTGATCTTCTGATCGGTCAACACGTGCTCGCGGCGCCTAAATTAAGGAGAATGCGGGCGGAGATCATCTCAACGGGCTATATGCTCATCGATGGAGGAAAGTCCACTTCAGTCAGCTATATCAGCCACACGCAGCCCATACCTCGGGACAAAGAAGACATTGCTCTCTGCACTGCGCAGGCAGGCGAATTGGTAGGAATGCGCTTGATTTATATGGATGCAGGAAGCGGGGCAGAGCAGGCCATACCTGTGACCACCGTTGAGGCGGTTGCCAATGGCATCGAAATCCCATTGATAGTGGGTGGTGGGATCAAGAGCCTCAAACAGGCAGAAGCCTACTGGAACGCGGGTGCTAATTTGATTGTCATTGGAAATGCCTTTGAAGAATTGAAGACGGTCAACGAGCGAGACGAATTTGCTCGCAGATCCCTGTAATTCATCCGTTTTCAACAGCACCGTTGAAAACATCCTCGTTCTAAACCTTTCCTCTGCGCAATTAAATGGTTATTTATGTAACCCATAACCCTGACCTATGGAGGTAATTGTATTCACCTCACAGCACAAAACCGAAGCCGAAACCCAGCGTGTGATTAAACTCTTTGAGAGCGGTCTCGAAACGCTGCTAATCCGCAAACCCAAATGGACAGGTTCGGAGGTAGAAGCATTTATCGAAGCCATTCCACAGGAATTTAGGAAGCGTATCGTAGTGCATGGCAATTACAACCTAGCCTTTAAGTACGGGTTGAAAGGAGTCCACTTGCGCCGACGCCATCGAACAAACAAACTGAACAATCGCATCAAACGATTGATTTTTAAGCTCCGAAAGCCCAACCTTGTCATCTGCACCACTTTCAACAGCTTGGAAAGCCTACGGGATAATCAGCAGTCCTTTGATTTCGTTTTTCTAAACTCCGTTTTCAGTAGTCACTCTCACTACAGTAAAAGTGAGGAAGCAGGATTAAACATGCTTCGATCCATCATCCTTAAATCCAACACTCCCGTCTACGCGTTTGGCGGCGTGCGTCCTGAGCACATTCCAGTAGTCAAAGCTGCCGGATTCGACGGTGTAGGGCTCTCTTCCTTCGTTTGGAAGTCTGAGCATCAAAGTCCTGGTAATGTGATTTCCATCTTCAAAGCCGCTTGATCAGATCCTGATCTTGAGTCCCAGCAACCAGTTGATACCCGCCTGGGGATAGTAGAAATTTTCCGTGATCATTTCCTCATAGATATAGCTGTAGGTATATCCGTTCGAAGCATACATCGCATTTGCAATATTGTTGATCAGCAAAGTCCACTCGAAACGCTGAACCATGGGCAGCGAAGACCGATAACTGAGCCTGAGATCATTCACAATGTAAGGGTCAATACTTCTGACTTCTTGTTGAGTATTGTCAAGGTATTGTTGCCCCACATATTTGGTCAGAAGCGCGACTTCAAATCCGAAATTGCTTTTGAATCCAAGTTGTGAACCGGCAATGAAGGAAGGTGAAAAGGCGATGTCGACATTTTCATGCAGAATACGCACCTCTTCATAGGTTGCATAGTCAATGATCACTTCATCGAAGGACTTGATTTTATTTTGGCTCCAGGTCAAATTTGGAGACCAAAAGAATCCGCTTGGATGCATCAAATTCACCGCAAGTTCAGCCCCTGCTCTATAGCTATTTGGAACATTTGTCCGCACAGGCGCCCCGACGTCATTGACTTCACCCGTGAGCACCAGTTGGTCTTTATAATGCATGAAGTACGCGTTCAACGAAATGTCGAACACCGATCGATTCCAACTCCATCCTGCTTCTACATCGGTCAAGAATTCTGGTTGGGGGATGTCCCCTGGAGCTGCATCAATAAAATCGCTTCGTACGGGTTCACGACTTCCCCTAGCTAACGATGCATAGATCAGGTTGTTTTGCGGCAACTGTAAACTCGCGCCTCCTTTGGGATTGATAAATAGATATTGCTGATCCACGGAGATAGGACGCTGATCATTATCCAACCCGTTCGTCTTGTAATCAATGTATCTCCCCTGAACATCTCCAAACAACGTCAATCCATCAAGCGACCACTCCGCCTTCAGGTAAGAAGACCCATCCACCTTGTCTGCATTAGAGGAATAATATTGCTGGCGGATATCGATATCGCTGGCGATTTCGGACCAAACAACCTCGCCAAAATGATCTCCTAGGTAGCGATTCAGTCCCCCGCCAAGCGTCATCTGAAGTGCGTTTTTTCTATACTGCAGTGAATACACCCCTCCGAAGAAGTGGTTGTCGAGCCATCTACGAACGATGATATCTGAGGAATAGATGCTATCCCCTTTCACAATCTGTGGGGCAATCCCATAATCTTCGAAGTCGTCGTTGGCCTTGAACTGTTCGAAGAAACCTTTGCCCCGCGTATAATGACCTGTCACATTCAGGTATAATGAAGGCGAAAGCTGCCAACCACTGATCAACTGGTAATGATCTTGGCCGTAGTTATCGATCTCGTTGTCGTACTGATAGTAATTGTAGGTCCTACCGCTTTCAAGCAGGTTGTCGGTCTGCTCTGCGCTGAGGTAGTTTCTGTTCGCAAAGTCGAGCATGTCATCTACGTCGCCAGAAATACGGGCCGCGGGCGTTCCATACCAAGCTTGCTGTGTCATTTCATCTCCCGAAAAAGCAATGGCTTTTACCATCAATTGCTTTCCATAATATCCTCCTGACAAATAGTAGGAACTCAATGCTGAGGCACTGCGATCGATGTAACCATTGGAAGCGATGTAGGAGAATCGCGCCTCCGCATTGAAATGATCATTAAACAATCCTGTATTGATGACCGCATTGTGCCTTCTGGTCTGAAACGACCCATAACTATTGTTGAGTTCAACGAATGCATTCGAATCGATCCCAGAAGTTTCGAGGTTTACGGAGGCGCCAAATGCCGCTGCTCCGTTGGATGAAGTTCCAACCCCTCGTTGGATCTGAATATTTTCGGTAGAGGAAGCGAAATCTGGCATGTTCACCCAGAAGACCCCGTGTGACTCTGGGTCATTGAGTGGCACCCCATTCACGGTAACATTGATGCGCGTTGCATCTGAACCTCTAATTCGAATGCCCGTATAACCGACTCCCGCTCCCGCATCAGAGGTCGTTACCGCAGAGACCGTTTGGTTCAATAAAATTGGGAGATCTTGAGCTAAATTGTTTTGATCCAATGCCTCCTTGTCTAAGTTTTGGTAGGTCATGGGAGTAACCGCCCCTGCGCGGGTTGCCTCCACAATAAACTCCTTACTCAGCAGAGGACTAATCTTGAGTCGATGGTCGAGGATCATATCCCCTTCGATCCGGACAGTATCCACTCCGATCTTGTACCCCAGGTGCTCGACGATCATGACATAGTTACCCGGCTTGATACGAAGCGTATAAATGCCTTGTCCATTTGTGACCGCGCCAAGCAGGGACCCATCGACATGTACAACCGCACCTCCGAGGACATCGCCGGCATGATTGGTGACCCTTCCCGATACCGTCGCTTGGGCAAATGCCAGATTTGCAGTAAACAGGAAACAAAAAAAGTTGAAAAGGCTCCTTTTCATAGCTCAATTTTAAGTTGGGCCGACCGAGGAGTAGCGGTCTACAAAATCATGGTTGATTTTGCCATCTTCCTTCCAGGTATTATCCTGGCAGGTTCAGTGGGTATGATCTCAGATTCCTGTTGTCACAAGAAACACCCCAGTCAGCTAATAGAATAAAAGAACGTGCGCTAGGCCGTAGCCTTTTTGCGCGGTAAAAGTCTATTGCGTTTCAGGCTTTTATTGATGCGCTCGATGCGCTCTTCAGTAGTGCCATCCACTTCGATGAAACGCTTGCCTGCTTTGATCAAGGCCTTCTTATACAGATCGTAGAAGTCTTCACGATCATCTGGATTTTCTCTCAAGTCATCGTATTCCCAGTCGATCCCTTTGGAACCGCAGAGAATGTACAATTGGTAAGGCTTTTCAAGAAACTGGCGCTCGATCCAATTTTGAGCCCGTCCAAAGCGAACCTCGGCCCATATCTTTACTACGAGCGTATTCGTGTCACAAATGAGAAAGTGATTGGCATTCTCAGCTATCACATACTCACGTTCAAGTTGCCCCTTGGCAATCTCTAATAAATCGTCTTGGTTGTAATTTCTACCGAGTTGTTCGAGGTACTCCCTTGAGAATTCATCGACAAATGGTTCGTTCCAGTGCTTCGCCAGTGCTTCTGCTAAAGTTGTCTTACCCGTACATTCCGGGCCTACCAACGCCAACTTTACCAGCTTTTTATCCCCAGCTCCGTTTCTCGAAAGATTAGAAAGGTCTGTCTCTTCTTGCTCCATGCTACCATCAATTTACCGATCAGATGTACCGGCCGTTCGAAATGTAGGTCGACCCCTTCCCGAACTCGAACACAAAATTACTGAAATAATATCCAAAAGCTACCCGCGGGTTTAGGATTCTATAGGTCCCGAGCGGTCCCTTTCAAGTTAGCTCCCAACACTTTCAAAACAAATACAGATTTACCGTGGTTTTGCCATGCCGATTTCATCCCCGAACGCAATCCTTCAAAGATGGCATCAAAGTCACCAAAAAGATGGGTCGCGGTCTCATTCACTCGCACCTCAAATCCTTCGCACGACTTCAAGTGATTGATAAAAGCGATAATGGGTTCTTCGTAACCTTCTTTCAAAGGATACATCGAGATCTCAACGGTAGTTTCCATTTAATTTGGGTTTGCAGTGTGATTGATAATCGCATCATCCACCTTATTTGGCAAGGTGACCTTCAATCGAGGTTCCGCTTCCATTGCACGCTTTATGGCAAAGATCGCTTCGTCATTTCGAGCCCAACTTCTTCGGGCGATGCCATTGTTAACGTCCCAATGCAACATCATCTTCAAACGGCGATCAGCATCTTCGGTTCCGTCGAGCAACATGCCAAATCCACCATTGATGACTTCACCCCATCCAACGCCGCCGCCATTGTGAAGACTAATCCACGTAGCTCCTCTGAAACCGCCTCCTACAAAATTCTGCACGGCCATATCCGCCGTGAATTGAGACCCATCGTAGATATTGCTCGTTTCTCGATAGGGCGAATCGGTTCCTGAAACATCATGATGATCACGACCGAGCACCACTGGGCCGATTTTTTCTTTGCGAATGGCTTTATTAAATGCTTTGGCAATTTTGATTCGCCCCTCGGCATCTGCGTACAGAATGCGCGCTTGAGACCCGACCACCATTTGATTTTTTCCTGCTTCACGGATCCAATGAATATTGTCGGCCAATTGCTGCTGAATCTCTTTGGGTGCATCCTTCATAATCTTCTCCAAAACCTCACACGCGATCGCGTCAGTACGCTCAAGATCCTTGGGGTCTCCGGATGCGCACACCCAACGGAAAGGTCCAAAACCATAATCAAAACACATGGGACCCATGATGTCCTGCACGTAGCTCGAATACCTAAAGTCGATGCCATTCTCTGCCATGATATCGGCTCCTGCCCGGCTCGCTTCTAGTAGGAAAGCATTGCCGTAATCGAAGAAGTACATCCCTTTCTCACTCAGTGCATTGATCGCCGCTCCATGCCGTCGAAGGGTTTCCTGCACGAGCTCTTTAAAGCGCGCAGGGTCTTTTGCCATGATCTCCTTCGCTTCTTCAAACCCCACTTGCACGGGGTAGTATCCCCCAGCCCATGGGTTGTGAAGTGACGTCTGATCCGACCCTAGGTCCACGCTAATATTCGCTTCAACCAACCGCTCCCAAAGCGTCACAATGTTGCCCAGGAAGGCAATGGACCGCGCCTTTTTCATCATCTTCCATTCGAGCGCGGTGTCGATCGCCTTATCGACGTCATCGATTACCTCATCAACCCATCCCTGCTCATGTCGCTTGTAGGCTGCTCTCGGATCCACTTCAGCGGTAATGCTAACCACTCCTGCAATGTTACCCGCCTTGGGTTGTGCTCCACTCATTCCTCCCAATCCAGCGGTGACAAATAGTTTTCCTTCCGTTCCGCCTCCAATCTTTCGGGCAGCGTTTAAAACAGTGATGGTGGTGCCGTGTACGATTCCTTGAGGACCAATGTACATGTAGCTTCCGGCCGTCATTTGCCCGTATTGGGTAACGCCGAGGGCATTGAATTTCTCCCAGTCATCGGGTTTGGAATAGTTCGGAATCATCATGCCATTCGTGACCACCACGCGTGGGGCGTCTGGGTGGGACGGGAACAAGCCCATCGGATGGCCCGAATACATGGCTAAGGTTTGCTCCTGTGTCATTTCACTGAGGTACTGCATGGTCAACAGGTACTGCGCCCAATTCTGAAATACCGCCCCATTTCCACCGTAAGTAATGAGTTCATGGGGATGCTGCGCGACATTCGGATCCAAGTTATTCTGGATCATAAGCATGATGGCCTTTGCCTGCTCACACTTACCTGGATAGGAGGAGATTGCCCTTGCCTTCATTTCGTAATCGGGCCGGAAGCGGTGCATGTAGATGCGGCCGTATTCTTTCAATTCTTCGGCAAACTCAGGAGCTAGGGTTGCATGCCATTCCTCAGGGAAATACCGCAACGCATTTCGAATGGCCAATTTGTGTTCTTCGAAAGACAAGATCCGCTTTCGCTTGGGCGCGTGGCTGATCTCTGGATCGTATGAATTATGATCGGGGAGTGTAGAAGGAATGCCTTCTTTGATCTGCTTTTTGAAGCTCATGAGACACAGGTTATCTGAGAATGAGCGACAAAGATAGAAGGACTATTTCCTCAGGAAGCTTCCCGTCTTCTTATCATAACCATAGGGACAGTGCTTGCACCCGCTTTTACAACAATAACCACGCTTGACGTGATACTTTTCGGTGAATACGATGTATCCCTCATCGCTCATATAGTAATCCTCGGGGTCGAGCTTCGACTTATTTCCAGTGCCACACACTCCTTCAAACATACGCTTACTGACGATTGGTTTTCTATAGCTTCGAGGCTCAAAACAGCAGATGTCGCAAATGGTTCAAGATCATTTTTCAAATTGGGAAGCGCCGATCGAACAAATGTGGGTTCGCAATGGATGCGAAGTGTGGATCAAAAGGGATGATCAAATGGATCCACTCCTATCTGGAAACAAGGTCTTCAAGCTGAAAGAAAACCTTAAACTCTTCAAGGAAGGTAGCTACAAAACCCTGGTCACATTCGGTGGCGCGTACTCCAATCATATCGCGGCAACCGCAGCCCTTTGTCAAATGGAAAGGATTTCCTGCGTAGGGATTATCCGTGGAGAGCCTACTTCTCCGCTCAATCCAACGCTTCAAAGAGCGGAGACCCAAGGCATGACCTTAAAATTTATTAGCCGAAGCGATTACCGAAAACGTGACGAGGCTGATTTCATCCAGACAATGGTCGAGGGATTCGAACTGCCTTATCTCATTCCAGAAGGTGGTGCGAATAAGGCTGGCATTGAAGGAGCGAAGGCAATGCTTGGAAAACGAACCGAGCATTTCTCCCACATTGTTTCAGCGGTGGGAACAGGAACCACCCTTGCTGGACTTGCCTTGAATGCTTCCAATAACCAACGCATCCTTGGCTTGGTGATCCATCGCTACGCAGAAGTAATGACGGACTTGCTGCCCATGCACGAAGGATTGAAGGATGCTGTGCAAAACATTGAAGTGAAGCCTGCCCATTTTGGAGGATATGCTAAATGGAGTGCTCCTCTGCTGGAGTTCATTCGAATGATTGACCGAAGCTTGTCCATTCAACTCGATCCTATTTACACGGGTAAGGCATTATTCACATTGACGCACTTGATCGATGAAGGGCATTTTCCAGAGGGTTCCAAGGTCTTGTTCCTCCATACCGGAGGGATGCAAGGTGTGGCGGGTTTCGAGGAACGCTTGGGGCATGCGCTGTTTAACTCGACCGATATGACTTGATTACCATTGCCTAAAAGGAGGTCCGTGATCTCTCGAGATTGGGATTACAACATTACTTTCGCCCCATGTCTATCAAGGTGAGTCATGTAAGCAAAGTCTACGATGCACAGCGCGCGTTGGATGATGTGAATTTCGAAATTGAACGCGGACACATCATCGGATTTTTAGGTCCAAATGGCGCAGGTAAATCCACGATGATGAAGATCATCACATGCTTCCTTCCGCCCACAGAAGGGAGTGTGGAGGTGTGCGGTTTTGATGTATCCGCATCGCCTATGGAGGTGAAGAAACGCATTGGCTACTTACCCGAGCACAATCCACTCTACCCTGAGATGTATGTGCGGGAGTACCTTGAATTTGTCGCCGGTGTACATCAAATTCCAAACAAGAAAGCACGCGTTGAGGAGATGATTGACCTAGTAGGGTTGAGTGTTGAGCGAAAGAAGAAGATCGGAGCACTGAGCAAGGGTTACCGCCAACGGGTAGGTTTAGCTCAGGCCATGATCCATGATCCCGAGGTGCTCATTTTGGATGAGCCTACAACCGGGTTAGACCCCAATCAAATTGTAGAGATCAGAAACCTCATTAAAAACATCGGTACGGATCGCACCGTGATGTTAAGTACCCACATCATGCAGGAGGTAGAGGCCATTTGTGACCGTGTAATCATTGTGAATCACGGCAAAATAGTGGCGGACGACGACGCGGCCAACTTGCTTAAGTTTCAGGACAAGCTTTTTATTCGAGTGGAATTTAATAAGGCGGTGGCGAGCAATGTCTTAGCTCAGATTGCAGGAGTCTCTGAGGTGAAAAAGATCAGCGACAGCGTTTGGCTGCTGGGGAGCGAAGGCGATAAAGACATCCGGCAGTCGGTTTTCGACTTTGCCGTAAAGAATGATTTTTCCGTGCTCACCATTCAGAAAGAAGAGCAACGCCTAGAGGACATCTTCAAGCGATTGACGACCTCCTGACCCTTCTCAGAACGAGCAGAAATCCTGACTCATTTTTTTCGGGAAAAGTCATATTCATCCCATATTTTTGGCGGTCTAACAAGTTTTTATCCATGTCATATCTATTTACCTCCGAGTCCGTTTCAGAAGGACATCCAGACAAGGTCGCAGACGCGATATCTGACGCACTTGTCGATCACTTTTTGGCCTTTGATCCAGAATCCAAAGTTGCTTGCGAAACGTTGGTTACGACGGGACAGGTAATCCTTGCTGGAGAAGTGAAAACGAATACCTACTTGGACGTTCAACAAATCGCACGTGATGTGATTAAGCGCATTGGTTACACGAAGAGCGAGTACATGTTCGAAGCCAATTCATGTGGTATCCTCAGCGCTATCCATGAGCAAAGTCCTGACATCAATCAAGGCGTGGATCGCCAAAGCAAGGAAGACCAAGGGGCAGGAGATCAAGGGATGATGTTTGGCTATGCTACGAACGAATCCGACAATTACATGCCTTTGGCAGCAGACCTTTCGCATCGACTGCTTTACGAATTGGCGGCGATCCGGAAAAAAGGAGACGAGATGACCTACCTCCGTCCAGATTCGAAGGCACAAGTCACCATTGAATACAGTGACGATAACCAACCACAACGTATTGAGGCGATTGTGGTGAGCACGCAGCACGACGATTTTGATGAAGAGTCCACGATGTTGGCGAAAATCAAGCGAGACGTTATCGAAATCCTCATTCCGAAGGTGAAGGCGCAGTTGCCTCCACACATTCAAGCGCTCTTTACAGACGGCGTGATCTACCACATCAACCCAACCGGAAAGTTTGTGATCGGCGGCCCCCATGGCGACACTGGTTTGACCGGCAGAAAGATCATTGTAGATACCTACGGTGGGAAGGGAGCCCACGGTGGAGGCGCCTTCAGCGGCAAGGATCCTAGTAAGGTTGACCGATCTGCTGCTTACGCTACGAGGCACATAGCCAAAAACCTGGTTGCCGCCGGTATAGCAGATGAAGCTTTGGTGCAAGTCGCCTACGCAATTGGTGTTGCCCAACCTGTGGGTCTTTTTGTTGACACCTACGGAACTTCCAAAGTGGATATGACGGACGGAGCCATCGCTAAGAAACTGAACGAGCTCTTCGACCTTCGACCTTATGCGATCGAGCAACGCTTCAAACTTCGCACTCCGATTTATTCAGAGTGTGCTGCTTATGGACATATGGGGCGCACCCCGGAGTCGAAGGTCAAGCATTTCACCAATGGGTCAGGAGAAACCATCCAGGTTGAGGTTCGTCTCTTTCCATGGGAAGAGCTGAACATGGTCGATCAGATCAAGAACGCCTTCGGGGTATAATCAGTGGCATCAACACGGCCTTCCCTCCTCTTTCTCACCACGGACGTTCCCTACCCAGCAGACAGTGGTGGTAGGTTAAAGACCTTCAAATTACTAGAGCAACTCAGCAGTTCGTTTGATGTCAAACTACTCTGCGCTTTTGGAGGTAGTAGAAAGGAGGACATCAACGGCTTAAAGGAAAGGGTTCCACTCGAAAGCATACAAGCCTTCCAGAACCATCTCCCACGCACCGGATTGCATTTCCTCAACGCCATTCTTTCGGCACCTTCTTTTAACGCCTATCGCATCTATTCGAAAGAATTCGAAACGATGGTCAAATGGTCGGCAGCCACTGCGGACCTTGTATTGGTTGATCACCTCGAGATGATTGACCAACTGCCAGATACGATTGAATCCAAACTTGTCTACCACAGCCACAATGCAGAATATGTCTTGTGGGAAGAATTCGCTGCGCTCAAGGGGACCTTCCTTAGTAAATGGCTCTACGAATGGGAAGCGAGTCGGGTGAAAATGTTGGAGCGCTACACGGTCCGTCGCGCGCATTTCACCTTCGCCGCTCCGAACGATGTGGAAGCCTTGTGTAAGGTTGCGGGTATTGAATCCAGCATGTTTCGCAACACCTACCACTTGGGAAATGACCAATTGCTTGAGCTGCCACCTGTAGATTTAGAAGTCAATGCACCCGATGTTTTTTATGCCGGAACATTGAGTTGGGAACCCAACCGAGATGGCCTGCAATGGTTCTTACAGCAATGTTGGCCTATCATTAAGCAGCGAAATCCTGCATCCTGTTTTCACGTTTGTGGCCGAGGAGCTGACGAAGCCTTGCAAACCATTATGAGAAACAGCGCAGATGTCACCTATCATGGGTTTGTCCAAGACCTCGACAGCGTCATGTCCAAGAGCAGGTGCGCAGTGGTACCCTTAAGAATGGGCAGCGGCATGAAGATTAAAACCTTTGACGCGCTCTACAGAGGCCTTCCTTTGGTCACCACTTCAACAGGAGCAGAGGGTATAGACCTAGAGAACAAAACGCACGCATGGATTGTTGACTCCCCAGAGGCCATGGCAGAGGCCGTTATTTCGACCATCCATGATCCACACCAATCAACCATCATGCGCAATAGCGCGAGGGAGCTCTGCGAGAAAAAGTATCGCTATTCGGGCCTCCTACAGCGTATGGAAAAGGAACTCACTTCGCTTCTTTGAGCTTGGAACGTTAAGCTCCTCGGTCGTATTTTCGCCGTCACTTTCACAGATTAATTCAGTCTTTTTCTATGGCAAAAGGTAATGACATATCGCCGCTAGGTAGATTGTTCAGCTTAATAAAGGCCGACCGTAAGGACATTATTCGGATCTACATTTTTGCCGTGCTGAGTGGATTGATCAACCTATCCTTACCCCTTGGTATCCAAGCCATCATCACCTATATAAGCGGCGGTATGATTTCCACTTCTTGGGTACTGCTTGTCATATTGGTGATCCTAGGCATCATCTTAGCCGGTGGTATGCAAGTCATGCAACTATCGTTAGCGGAGACCATCCAACAGCGGATATTTCAACGCTCATCCTTTGAATTTGCCATTCGTATTCCACGCATCCGACTTGAGCAAGTTGCGTCGAAATATGCGCCTGAGCTCATCAATCGGTTTTTTGATACGCTATCACTTCAAAAAGGCCTATCCAAGATTCTACTAGATGTCGGTGCGTCTGCACTGCAAATCATTTTTGGACTCTTGTTGCTCAGTTTCTATCACCCATTCTTCATTCTGTTCGGCATCGCGCTTGTTCTTACGTTATACCTCGTGATTCGGGCTACAGGCTCAAAAGGATTAGAGACCAGTATTGAAGAGAGCACCTACAAATATCAAGTTGCTTATTGGTTGGAAGAATTGGCCAGAACCATGAATACGTTTAAGCTGGCTGGTGAATCTGGACTACCCGTTCAGCGCACAGATAAATTGGTCTCGAATTACCTGTTGGCTCGCAAAAGCCATTTCCGCATTCTGGTCATTCAGTACATGAATGTAATCGGATTCAAGGCCATGGTCGCGGGAGGGCTATTGATCATCGGAAGTATTTTGGTGCTTGACAATCAGATCAACTTGGGTCAGTTTGTCGCTACTGAGATCATCATCATATTGATCATCAACAGCGTCGAAAAACTAATCCGAACCATGGAACCAGTTTACGACGTGCTTACTGCACTTGAAAAGATTGCTTCGATCACCGATTTAGAATTGGAGAGAGAAGGCGGCGTGCCCCTTGAGCTTTCTGAAAATCGTGCACCACTCAGTGTTTCGGTAAAAAACCTGACGTACGGTACAAATCAAATAGGACAAACCCTGTTGAAGAACATCAGCTTCGACATCGCCGCTGGAGAACGCGTTATGGTCTATGGTTACAGCGGCTCAGGAAGAAGCAAACTGCTTGAGTTATTGGCTGGATTGTATCAAAACTATGAAGGTGTGATACTGTACAATGATCAGTCGGCAAATAGCCTAGAACTCAGATCGCTTCGTTCCCACATTGGCGACAGCTTGAGCGAAGAGGATATATTCGAAGGGACCATCTCAGAAAACATTCTAATTGGCAAGGATTGGATTGATTTCGACGACCTCAAATGGGCGTCTGAACAAACTGGGTTAATGGATTATATAAAGCAATTACCCGAAGGGTTTTATACACAATTATCACCGAAAGGAAGCGGTCTCCCAGAACACATTGTGCGAAAGATTAAAATAGCGCGATCCATCGTGGAGCAACCACCTCTCGTCATCTGGCAGGAATCCATGCATTTGTTTTCTCAAGGCGACAAGGAAATTGTGAATAAGTGCATGCTTTCAAAGGATAAACCATGGACCCTAATCGTAAGCTCAGGTTCCAAGCACATTGCCGAGCAATGCGATCGCATTTTAATCTTGGACCAAGGGGAGCTGACCTTCAACGGAAGCTTCGACGAGTTGAATAAACAGCCTGCATTATTAGATCTATTCTACGAATAAACCATGCTGAATATTTCAAAAAATAGCGTCTCTCACCTGCTCGATCTTACCAAAACGGGAAGCGAAGGATCCATCTATCATTCGGCTCTTCCGAGAAAAATGATGCGCTGGCTTATCGGAATGGTAATCATTTTCATTCTTTTCCTTTTTCTGCCTTGGACACAAAACATCCAAGCCGATGGTTATGTAACCAATCTGCGGCCTGAACAACGTCCTCAAGTAGTGAATTCGGTCATCGCTGGTAGAATCGAAAAATGGTATATCCAAGAAGGTCAATTCGTAAATAAAGGCGATACGATACTATTCATTTCGGAGGTAAAGGATGAATACTTTGACCCGAATTTACTTACCCGAACGAAGGAGCGATTGATTGCGCAAGAGGGAGGCATTCAGGCCTATATAAAGAAGATCGATGCACTGGATCAACAAGTTGCCGCCTTGAAACAAACCCAAGATCTCAAAATACAACAGGCAAAGAATAAGTTTCGGCAAGGTGAATTGAAAGTAAAAAGCGACAGCTTGGATCTACAAGCGGCGACATCGAATATTGAGATCGCTGAGAAACAGTACGAACGCTTTGAAGGATTGTATGAGCAGGGGTTAAAGTCGTTGACCGAAGTAGAGAACTACAGACAGACCTATCGAGAAGCAGAGGCTAAATTCGTTTCTGCAGAAAACAAACTTTTGACATCCCGCAACGAATTGCTCAATGCCAAAATTGAATTAACCTCGGTGCTCTCCGATTACAATGACAAAATCGCTAAGAGTGAAAGCGAGAAATTCACGGCACTCAGTGATATGTTGGATGCAGAAGGGAAGCTCGCCAAAACACTGAACGAAGTTTCCAACTACACGATTCGATCTTCCATGTATTTCATTACTGCTCCACAAGACGGCTTTATCACCAAGGCGCTTCAAAGTGGACTTGGAGAGACAATCAAAGAAGGTGATGCCATTGTCAGCATCGTTCCGAATGTTTCTGAATTGGCGGTTGAAATGTATGTGCGGCCTATTGACCTTCCGCTGATCAGCACAGGAAGTGAGGTACGGTTCATTTTTGATGGCTGGCCTTCACTCGTTTTCTCTGGCTGGCCAGACAACTCAGTGGGAACCTACAGCGGAAAGGTAATGGCCATAGACAACGTCACGAGCGATAATGGCAAGTACCGAATCCTCGTGGCACCTAATACAGAGGCAATCGCATGGCCGAAAGAACTACGAATGGGGTCTGGAGCCCAAGCCATCGCGCTTTTGCAAGATGTTCCAATCTGGTATGAAATCTGGCGTCAGATGAACGGATTTCCGCCGGAATTCTACAACGGGAAAAACGGAAACACTGTCGAGAAGAAATGATTGGCCGTCGGCAGATACTGATTTTCATTTTTGCACTCACAGGACCCTCTCTTTTGGCGCAAACCTTCAGCTATGCTGATTTTTTAAACCAGCTCGTAGGTTTTCATCCCATCATGCAGCAAGCGGGACTGCAAGTAGACATCGCCGATGCCAATCTTCGGCTGCAACAAGCAGTCATGGATCCTTATGTATCAGCCAGCTATGGTGATAAGGCCTATGACGACAAAGAATATTACACGAAATCATCCCTGAAGCTGGCACTCCCCACAGCGCTTGGTGTCGAGTTTTTCGCAGGGTATACAGAGAACATAGGACCACAAGTGGACCCAGAGATCCTGACCTCCTCTTCGGGGCAGTATCAAGCAGGCGTCAGTCTTCCGCTGGGTCCTGACCTGCTCTTCAATGAGCGACGATTAGCCATCCGCAAAGCGGGACTTATGACGGAAATGGCCGATGCAGAGCGAAGGCTGATGGTCAATGACCTGTTCTTTAGAGCAAGCCTAGCTTACTTGAATTGGTCTCTGGCCAATCAATCGATCACCGTTCAGGAGGACGCCCTGAGCCTGGCCGAGGAGCAATTTCAATTCGTAAAAGGTGTCTTCACCGGAGGAGACCGCCCCGCCATCGATACGGTAGAGGCTTTTTTACAAGTTCAAACGCGTCGCTTCCAGCTGTTAGAATCTCGCCGCGCCTTGAACAGCGCTGAGATTATCCTCTCTAATTTCCTTTGGGATCAAGAAGGCAATCCGGTTCGACTTGCAGATAGAATGCTTCCGCAATCCCTGGAAGAATTCGCTCCGTTCACGCAGCAAGTTCAAGATAGCTTCATGGTATGGAAAGAAGAAATAACACAACAGCATCCAAGCATCTTAATCAATCAACTTGCCATTCAGTCGCTGAAATTAGAACGACAAACCGCCTTCAGTGGTGCCATTCCTCAAATTGATTTGAAATATATGGCGCTTACTCCAGGCGTGAGCAACCGAGACATCCAAGCAATGGGTATCAATGACCGTATGTTTGGCGTTGGCTTAAAGTACCCGTTGCTCATCCGAAAACAACGTTCTAAGCTCAGTCTGATCGATCTAAAACGCAGTGAAAAAGAGCTCGACCTTAAGGTGAAATCCCTTGGCCTCTCTACGAAGTTGGATCAACACATCATGGAATATGGCATCAATGCTCAACAGGCTGATCTTTACGGAGAGATGGTTAGCAATTTTGATCGCTTGCTACGGGCCGAGCGCATCAAGTTTTCGCTTGGAGAAAGCAGCGTTTTTCTCTTGAATGCTCGAGAAAACAAACTTTTCGATGCCCAAGCCAAACAACTGGAAACCCAAGCCAAGCAGATCGGATCAATCTTCAAAGTAATCCAGACGTCCAACAAGGAGGACATTTACTTAGACGCTGTCGCAGAATAATGCGCTATGTGCATCTCGGGTTCTATTTTCGACCCTTAAATGCACGCATACCTATGTTCACCCCATCACGATTCTTCATTGTTGCTCTACTAGCCTTTCTCACGGTTTCTTGCAAGGAAACCCCCAGTGGAACCTATAGGAATGAGAACATCGATTCCGATGTATTGTCAGAGATACGCGCTTTGGATGCAGAAGTCCACAAACATCTGTCCGATGGAAATGCAGAAGCGCTCAAGCGCATGATGTCTGATGAGTTGAAGGCATCGCTTGACGAAGGGATTGAAGCGTTTATAGAACGGGCACAACGTACAATCGGCGAAGGCGCTTTAGTTACCCTTGATCAATACCACCGCATCAGCAGTACTCAGAATGAAATCGTTGCACTTATATCCGGAACGGAAAAGGACGATGATTACATCCTGCAATACCAAGCCATCAATGAGCAGTCGTTCGTTTCCGTGCTCTCACCGAAAAGGGAGGGAGACGCCTACCTCTTGACTACGTTTTACGGCTTGTTTGATGATGGTTGGAAATTGAATATCATTCAATACGACCGTTACACCATCAGCGGCTTTTCGGCCATTCAGCTCTTTCGGAAGGCAGAAGAAGAATACGCTCATGGCCATGTTGTGAATGCATTCAATCGCATGATCCTTTCGCAATCATGTTCCCAACCCGCAGGTGAATTCTGGCAATTTCGTATCCAAAGCGATATGGATGCCTTCAACCAGAAACTGATGGAAGAAGCAAAGAAGACTTATCCAATGCCAGTGACAATCGATGCCCTTCCTACAGAACCCACCATATTTCAAATCACCCCCCAACGGGTCGATGACCAAATCTGCGCGATGATCAAGTACGTCACGCAAATCAATATCAAAGACACCTTGGCCTTAGCTGCTGAGAACAAGGCACTGCACGCACTCTGCTTAGAGAACTACCCCGGCGTTGATGAAGACGTTCCGTTTTTGTTCTACCGCGCTTTCAATGAAATGCCCACGCAAGACGTCTCTACCCCCTACTTCGGGTTTGTGCGGCCTCTGGATGAACGAATGCTATGAAACCTGTCAACCTAAAAGAAAAGCTTAAGCTATTCAGCGATCATTGGAACCCAAGGATCGTGGGTGCCTTAAATGGCCAACACGTAAAGTTGGCTAAGCTCGAAGGTGAGTTTGTATGGCACTCTCATACCGAAGAAGATGAACTGTTCTTGGTCGTATCGGGGGAACTGAAAATGGAATTCAGGGATCGGACAGAAACTGTACAACCCGGAGAATTTATCATTGTTCCCGCTGGAGTGGAACACCGACCTGTGGCGGAAAGGGAGGTGGAAGTGCTGCTCTTCGAGCCTGCATCTACGATAAATACCGGAGGGTCAGAGGATCCGAGAAAACGGGAAGACCTCGACTGGATCTAGATCAAAGGTTTCTATAGTTGTTCCAAAGCGCTGTGCGAATACCCAAGCCCAGGTAGACCATGTCCCTTGTTTTTATAGCGGTGCGCTCCACCCGATAGTGGACTACTGCCTCAGCTCTCAAGTTCCAGCTTTCAATGAGGGTATATCCTGCCACCAACCTAAGGTTCCCGACATCCACCCTTCTTCCTTGGGTAAGGAAATTGCCATGCTCGCGATTGATCTCATCGTGTTCGCGATTAGAGATCAGGGGATCTTCACCCATGAAGGCGATTTGGTTTGAATACCCCTTTCTTGAATAGGTTGAGAACAAGGCAAAGCGCCACGGTCCAGGTTGCCATGTCGTCACCTGCACCCACTCAATAAAATTAGACCCAAGCGGGTGCGCCAAGGATTGATTCATGTGTGCATAGCTCTGTCGTGGATTGCTGTGGCCGTATGTAAACGGACGGACGATATTTACTTCTGCCAATACCGAAAGATTCCTCCACCCCAACGGTTCCAAATATTTCACCCCCAATTGATACGATTGCTTATTGGCCCAGTATCCAGTCAAGATGGTGCTGTCTCCCGTGATCGCCTTTCGCATGGATGATGACCATTCCCCAAAAAGAAATTCATCCAGAAGGAACTGACCGTAAAGGGTCACCCCTTTGGCCGGACGCACGGTAGAACTGAAACCCAACAAGCTATTGTCACTAGAACCCATGCCATACTCCACGGGTCTGAAGAAAATCGCTGGATTCAAATAGTTGAAATCAAAGCCCCGCTTCATGACAGAATCCTCAGATTCCCAAACAATGCTCTCAAATGCACCCACGCTCCACCACTTAGTGAGATTCAAACTCAAGTAGTGCATCGTGGAATATTTATCGGTCAATGGATGCATTCGTTGTGGATAGTCAAAAGATTGCCGCATCTGCGCGTATAAAACCATGTATTTGACCTTCCAAACATGCATGTCAGCGCGTAGGAAGTTATAGTTCGAAGCAAAGTCACTCAAGAAGACCGAGCGGTATCCCTCCCCAATGAAGTTCTTTCCCCTTCCTGCAAAGAATTCAAATTGCTTAGAAGCCTTGAAGGAGGCCACCATCGTGAGCTGATTGAAATCATAGCCTTGTACTATATCTCTTGAGCGGCGGACGTATCCAAAACCGGGCATAACTCCTAGGCTATCTACTATATTCCCATAGTAACTCGCAGGGGTTTCGTACCCGATCATGCCTTCTACGTTTAAGTAGAAACGATTTTTAATACCTAATCCAACCGCCAATCCACCAATACTGCCTATCCCTTGTTTGAAAGTAGACCCTCCTTGGTTGAAGCCATTCACACCTATACGAGGCGCCACCCGGATGTACGTTTTTGCTTGTCGTTTGAATGCTGTACGCACAAAATCAAGATTGCTATCCGGTGCTTCCGCGTATTGCTGAATGGTCCAAAAGCTATACGGTTTGATTTCAGGGTGCACCTCTTCCGCATGTTCTTGGAGGAGTACTTCAGCCTTCTGTGAGACAAAGTGCTCGAGTGGAAGCCTACCATCCTGTCCGATTCCTTTCAGCGAAAGGCCAATGATCACTATAAGCAATCCTATTCTCACGCTTTGGACAGTTCTCTTTTTCGTTTCAGCATGAGGATCAATCCAGGAATCTGGGACACGACAATTGCTACAGCCGCAGTAACGATCATCGCCATGCTTGGGTCTAGCTGGATGCTTGTAGAAAGTAAGATGATGAAAATCGAAGTGGAATAAATCAGCAATACGGTTCTTCTATGACCGAACCCAAGGTCGAGCAGGCGGTGATGTATGTGGTTTCGATCCGCCGCGAACGGGGACATCCCCCGAGCGATTCGGTAAATAAAGATGCGAAGGGTGTCCGTCAAGGGATAAACCAATGCCGCTATGGCAAATACAGGCTTGGAAATACCAAGCAGATCATTGGGCAATCGCTCCACCGGAAACTCGATCAGTTTGATCGCTAAGATGGAAAGGATGAGACCGATAGTCAGCGAACCGCTATCCCCCATGAATATCTTGGCCGGCGAAAAGTTGAATACCAGGAATCCAATCAAACTTCCAGCAAGTGCAAAGGCCAGTACCGCATGTTCATTGGCGCCCGCGTAATAGAACCAAGTGCCCATCGCTACGGCAGCGATCAGACCTACTCCACCCGCCAAACCGTCAATGCCATCGATCAGGTTGATCGCATTCACAATCACCGTATAGGTAAGGATTGAAAGGAAGATGCTCCCCCATTCTGGTAAGTCCTCGATGCCGAAGATGCCATACATACTGGTGATTCGGATATCACCCATGATGACCAAGATGAAAGCAACGATCAGGTGACCGACCAACTTCTTGACGGGGGCTGTTCCAATGATATCGTCCTTGATTCCGATGAAGAACAACAAAATCATGGTAGCGCCGATGTATTGAAAATCCTTCAGTGCACGCCCCAGTTGTCCGACGTCAAGCATCTCTTCGAAGGGATACCACATCAAGTATGAAAAGAGGGTTCCGGCAAAAATGATGATGCCTCCGATGGTTGGAATGCGACGGAAATGCAGCTTCCGCTCCTCGCCTGGCTCATCTACCAGTCGTTTTAGATAGGCCACCTTAATCAGGGCCGGTGTAGCGAGCACTGAAACGATCAAAGCGGTTACGAATGTGAGTACAATGCTAAGCATGGTTAGTAGTCTCTATAGCGGTTAATAAGGTTGGTTCTGAAGGCGACATAGGTGTACGTGTCGATCATGGATCGAACGCCATCGCGCTCTGTTCTGTTGATGTTCCCCAAAACGATCTGCGCATTGCTCTTCGGATTGATCTGGTACCCCAGCTCAAAGTTGAAGTAGTCCTGCGAATGGTCGATCATCGATGGAATTTTAGCAACGTAGTGGTAGCTTCCTCGTACGAAAACATCCCTGAATCGATAAGCAACTCGAACGAGCATTTCATCATTGGATATCAAGACAGGGTGCGCGAGCGATTGATCATTGTGCTGGTAATAATCCAAGGCATTGGTTCCGCTTTGAAAAGGTTCTGCTATGATCGTTCCTGCCGCATCGCCTTCTCCAGTAAAGTAGGCCCCTATCCCAGTGTGATTGTATTCTAAGATCAATTCAAAGCCTTCCGGCAGACCTGAAAATCGAGTACCCAATTGAGCTACTTGACCGCGTGTTTTCGTGTTGACCGCCCATTGCCCATAGACATTAAGCCATTGCATGGGGCGCACATGACCGTTGAATCCGATCATGTGATTGCGGATGCCATTACCTGTGTAAACACCACCGTACGGTAGATAATACTCAATGCTCGAAGGATGATTATTTGCCCTCCAGGTCCATGTGGTCCCATCGAAAACACCCAAGCCCAACCAATGCTTCGGCTGGAAGTGTAAGTAGGAAAATCTCCCTCCCATCCTTCTGAATAAGGCCTCTTTGTTGTTGTAATTCGGGGCGATTCGCTCGAGCGATTGCAAGACTGCCCAAGTCGTAGTGTAGGTCAACTTATCCTCAAGGAAACTGAGATGAAGTCGTAAAAAGGGATAGGGCGCTGAAGCATCAGACAGCAACATCGATCGGTATCCGTATCCGAGAAACTGCTTATCCTGACCCAGCTGAACGAAGGACCGGCCTTTCAAGACTACCCCGACGTAACCCGTACCCAAGGTGTAATCGTAATCGTAGCTGTCTGAGGTGTTGAAAGGCTTCCATCTTCCGAAGCCTGGCACGCTGCCACGCTCTGGATCTGCACTGTTGTCAAAGCCTCCTCGTTTGGAGACGATGCTGTCAAGGTAATTTGGGAAGATCGACTGATTCTCGTAAAAACTGGACCCGAAAAAGACGCGACTCCCCACCGTGCCGGTGAGTTGTAAGCCTCGGGTGTTTGTGTACATGCGACGACCTTCATCATCGGTTTGATACGACGCTTCCAGGTTCCACCCTGCATCCAGGAAAAGCGTAAAATCATCTTCACTTACCTCCAGCAGGTGTTCATTGCGCAGCTTGCGCATGACCCAAGAGCTGTGCTCCTTTCTCGACCATTTTTCCGTGTCGGCATCGTAGATGGATTCGAGCGTTGACTGCTCCATTAAGAAAGGCCAAAATGCCGTTTGACGTACCGCTTTTTCACCTGCTAGATGGTCGCGCACCATGCCAGTGTGCTCTGGATTCAATGGAGAAAGTCCCAATTGCGCGTATGCCCCGGAATACAGCAAGGTGAAGAAAAGAATGGCGAGGAGCTTTCGCATTGCGCGAAGTTAAGCCGAAACCGTGAACAGTTCTGAGTCCTTTACGCCCTCGTAAACCGCTTTGACACCATCTTCCAAGTCGATGCGGTGCTTCCATCCGAGGCGATGGAGTCTGCCTACATCCATCAATTTCCGGGGGGTACCGTCAGGCTTTGAAGTATCGAAGACAAGTCTGCCTTTAAACCCAGTAACCCGAGCTACGATTTCAGCGAGCTCCTTTATGGACACATCGGTCCCTGTTCCGACATTCACAAATCCCCTGTCATCGTAGTTCAGCATCAAGTAAAAGCACGCATCTGCGAGGTCATCTACATGAAGAAATTCGCGCTTCGGAGAGCCCGTTCCCCAAATCTCAACTTCTTGTTTCCCTTCTTGCACCGCCGCATGGAATTTGCGAAGCAAGGCCGGAAGAACATGCGAGTTTTGGAGGTCGTAATTGTCGTTGGGGCCATACAGATTGGTAGGCATGGCCGAGATGAAATTGCAGCCGTACTGATCCCGGAACGCTTCGCTGAGCTTGATACCGGCGATCTTGGCGATGGCATACGGTTCGTTGGTCGGTTCCAAATATCCTTCCAGTAAGTATTCTTCCTTGAGTGGTTGAGGCGCCAGCTTTGGGTAAATACAACTCGAACCGAGGAAGAGCATTTTCTTCACATCAAAATCATGGGAGGCCCTGATGACGTTGGCTTCGATCATCAAGTTGTCATAGATAAAATCAGCGCGATAGGTATTGTTAGCCACGATGCCGCCCACCTTCGCAGCTGACATAAAAACGTACTCCGGTTGCTCTGCAGCAAAAAAGGACTGAACGGCTGCTTGATTTCTTAAATCGAGTTCGGCCGAGGTTCTGGTGACAATGTTGTTGTAACCATCGGACTGCAGTCTTCTCACGATCGCCGAACCCACCATTCCGCGGTGACCCGCGACGTAGATCTTACTCTCTTTTTGCATTACTCGTGGCTTTGGATGACGCGGTGCCCTCCTTCCATGAGGTATTTGTCTCGACTGAATCGATCGAGGTCGGCTTGGACCATTTCGCTGCATAATTCCTCCACCGTGCACTTAGGCACCCAGCCTAGCTCCCTCTTGGCCTTTGAAGCATCGCCAACGAGCAATTCGACCTCGGTTGGACGGAAATAGCTTGGGTCGATTTCGATGACTACTTCACCGGTCGCTTTGTCTATTCCTTTTTCGCCTATCCCACTCCCTTGCCATTCGAATTCAACACCGACGTGTTTGAAGGACATTTCGACAAAGGCCCGAACCGTAATGGTGGTGCCGGTAGCCAATACATAGTCGTCTGGTTTGTCCTGCTGAAGCATCAGCCACATTCCTTCCACGTAATCTTTGGCATGTCCCCAATCCCTTTGCGCATCCAAATTTCCGAGAAACAACTTGCTCTGCAAGCCCATCTTGTACTTTGCCGCTGCTCGTGTAATCTTGCGCGTCACGAAGGTCTCACCTCGAAGCGGCGACTCGTGGTTGAAGAGGATGCCATTACAGGTAAACATGTCATAGGCTTCCCTGTAGTTCTTGCATATCCAGAAAGCGTAAAGTTTAGCCACTCCATAAGGACTTCTAGGATAGAAAGGCGTCTCTTCGTTTTGTGGAATCTCTTGCACCTTACCGTACAACTCACTGGTAGATGCTTGGTAGAATTTCGTCGTCTTCACTCGACCGAGGATGCGGATCGCTTCCAGGATACGCAGCGTTCCGACAGCGTCCGAATTCGCGGTGTATTCAGGTGTTTCGAAGGAAACCTTTACATGACTCTGTGCTGCGAGGTTGTAGATTTCATCCGGCTGCGTTTCTTGGATGATGCGGATCAAGTTGGTGCTGTCAGTCAAGTCACCATAATGCAGCTTGAATCGACGGTCCTTCTCGTGAGGGTCTTGGTAGAGGTGGTCGATCCTTTCCGTGTTGAAGAGGCTGCTTCGGCGTTTGATACCGTGAACCACATAGTCTTTCTTCAAGAGAAATTCAGCCAGGTACGCTCCATCCTGGCCCGTAATTCCTGTGATCAGTGCGACTTTTGACATGAGCACGAAGGTAAGTACCCTGTGAAAAAGCTGGATACAAAATCGACGAGTCTTTGTAGTATTGAACCATGAAGCACACATGGCATTTATTGCTCCTACTTCTACTCATAGGATGTGGGCCTGAGCAGCAAGAGATTTCAATCCCCACGGAACCTGAATGGATTCCCTTGGAACGGATTACATCCGCGCACTTACGGGGAATGCATTTTATATCAGATAGCATTGCCTGGGCCAGCGGCACGCAGGGCACGGTTCTCTTGTGCTCAGATGGATTGCATTGGTCAGAAGTCTCTGTACCGATGGCTGAGGATCAAGACCTGCGTGACATCCATGGCTTTGACAGAAACAATGCTGTAGCCATTAGCGCCGGGAATGGCGTCAGCATTTACCGGACTGCCGACGGCGGTATGACTTGGCGGGTTGCTTATGAAGACACGCACCAAGTGGTGTTCTTTGATGGGCTTGATTTTAATGCTTCAGGATTCGGCGTTGCTTATGGTGATCCGATCGACGGCAAAATGTCGCTGTTGATGAGTAAAGATTTCGGCGCATCTTGGAAGGCAGTCGAAGATTCACTTCGCCCCCAATTAGACTCCAACGAAGCCGGCTATGCGGCGAGTGGGACGGGAATCATCGTCACAGACAGCCACGTAATCATAGCCACTGGAGGCGGACCCAAGAGTCGGATGTTTGTCTTTGACCTTGCCTGGAACCTATTGGAAGAACACCTCGTTCCTATCGAAAGTGGAGCTGGTAGTGGAATATTCTCCATCTGTTCGCAGAATGGAAGGTCGTTCATTGCCGTTGGCGGGAGCTATATCGACAGCATTAATGCCACTTCCAATTGCGCCGTTTCCATTGATGGGGAAGCCTGGCTTCCGATCACGGTTCAAAACCCAGGCGGTTACAGATCTTGCGTGTCCATCACAGCCGACGAGGCATATGCCATAGCGGTCGGCAGAACTGGAAGCGACCTCACCAGAGATGGAGGGCTTACGTGGAAATCCATTGGGGAGGAAGGATATTATACCTGCGACCTGAACGGGAAGAGCGGATGGGCAGCAGGCCGCAATGGCAAAATGGCTCGGCTCGAATGGAAATAAAAAAAGCCGCACTTGGCGGCTCTTCTATATCCTTGCTTGTTACTAGTGCAATCCGTTGCTGGAATCAGCGTGCCTTGAGTTGTATTCTCTCACGACGGCGGGCGCTAGGTTTGGCGTGTATTCTTTTGACTTCACCTTAGCGTAAATCTCTGGATCGTCTAGGAAGTACTTGGCCATTTTCTTTTGGTCCTTGAAGCTATTCGCTCCTTTGGGGATATCCCTCAGGACTTGCATTTTTTCTTGACCCTCTTTCATCAGAAAGAAGGTGGCACCAGCACTATTATGCAAAGTATAGCATGTCATGGCACCTCTTACATCTACTTGCAACAATTGCGATCCATAGCCTTTCGGAATTTTATCTTTCACGATGAAGAGCTTGTTGCCCTTTCCAACGGCAAGCAAATCCTTGCGCTTGTGCTTTCGAATTTCACCGTCTGGGTGCATTAACCAGGCGTTGGTATGTTCCATTAGGTGGGTGGAGCGGTCGTTTACCTTTCCGAAAATAGTATCGTTCGGATTTTCTTTTAGAACGACGAAACCGTCAATATCAAAATCTTCAGGGTCTTTTTGAGCATAAGCGCTGCTCACTAATAGGGCCATTGCGACAATCAAGGTAAATCTCATAGTAGTCAATCGTTCAGGTTTGGGCCAAAATTAACCTTGTCCAGAAAACAACAAAATCAAAAACGACAAAATCTTATTGAACGATGAACCAGTTGTTGAGCAAGTTCTCTTTGTTATAGCGCATCTCCTCACCCGTAACATGGTCGGTGACCATCTTACCTGCAGCCTTTGCAATGGCGTGTCCAGCGCCTGTATCCCATTCCATGGTAGGACCAAACCTTGGGTAGATATCGGCCAGGCCTTCAGCGACAAGGCATATCTTCAAACTAGAGCCCATAGAAGCGAAATCGATCTCGCCTTTTTCTGCTTTAAGTCCATCCACAAATGTTTGTGTTTCAGGGCTGAAATGGCTGCGACTTGCAACTACGATGTAAGGAACCTCAGGTTTCGTCACAGGAATTGCTGTCTTAGCGCTCAAGATCTGATCGACCGAAGTGCTGGGCTCTACCTCCTCTGCTACCCATGCTTCGACACCTACATTCCCGACAAATAACTTCTTGAGGACAGGTGCATAAATGATCCCATACGTCGGGAGTCCATTTTCAATCAGGGCGATGTTGACCGTAAACTCACCATTCTTCTTGACGAATTCTTTGGTTCCATCCAATGGATCTACCAACCAGAACGAGCTCCAATGCTTGCGTTCGGCGTAGCTCATCTCTTTTCCTTCTTCGCTTAGGATGGGAATACCGGTATCTTTTAAGTAGGCCATGATGGCGAGATGGCTGTTGCGGTCTGCCTCGGTAAGTGGACTGTTATCCTCCTTGGTTTCTACGTCAAATTCCCTTGCGTAGACCTTCATGATCTCTTCACCGGCCTTCAATGAAGCCTCGATCAGGATGCGTTCAAATTTCATGGGTGCAAGTATACACAAGAGCAAAACGACGACCTTCATGTCGATAAAATAGAAAAGGCCCTTTCCGCAAGGAAAGGACCAATTCACGCCACGCTACTAGCTGTTAGTGGACCACTTGGAATCGAGAGAACAGTTCGGGATGGTCCTTTCCCGCCAAAATGTAGATGCCAGATGGCCAATCGCTCACATTCAATCGAATTTGCTGATCGGACATTTGGTTGGTTGAAATTTGTGTGATTCGTCTTCCGTCCATCGCAATGACATCGAAAAGAATGGGATCAGTCTTGATGTAATCATGGTTGAACTCGAAGGTAATTTCGCGAGCAACAGGGTTTGGATAACCATACACCAATAAGGGAGCCTCGGGGCGATCATTCAAACCAACTGGCCAATTCATGGGATTGCCACCATTTCCTTGATCACCATCATCGTCGTCATCGTCTCCTGGAATGGTGTGGTCAATTGCTTCAGCTTGATTCTTAAACTTGAGCACTGCTCCTTCAACGGGCGTATCACCCAAGAGTCTAAAATCGCCGCGGCGAATGTCTGGGTTGGAAGGGTTATCCGCCAGGGTAATGATGTTTAAGAAATTGTATGCTGTGTCCATGCGAATCACACCGGTTGCTGGACCCCAAGCTGAGGCACCTGTGGAGTAAGAACTACCATTGGTGTTGACCAAGAACGATCCAACGTGCGCTTCAAAGTCTCCCGTGTTTGGATAGATCCATAACTGAAAATTCATGTACTCAGCTTCTTCGCCATAGTTAAATCCGACGTTTTCATACTGAACCTTAATGACTCGATTTGTGTCCTTTTTCTGACCTTCAATGAGGTAGGAAATCTCTGTATCATCGCGATGAATAAATCCTCCAGAAAAAAGAAAGGTCGCCTTTGTTCCACCTTTTAAAAGTTGAAATGAACCCTCACGACTGATCTTCAATCCGTCATCGCCATTTGCGCGATAGATCTCTGAAAAGCAAAGGAATTTCTCGTTGTTTAAGTCTAAGAAGTACCCTTCAGCAGGGACTTCGATGACAGTAGCTCCTGTGAGTTCTGTATATGTGGCGGCTTCGTACTCGAAGTCGTAGCTCTGTGCCAAGCCAATGGATGCGATCATTGAGAGCGCTCCGGCAAGGATTGATGTTAGCGTAAGTGTTTTCATGAGTGCTTGTTTGCGTTTAATACAAGACTCACAGACCAAGCGAACAATTCAGCAAATGAGAATTCGATGGGTTCTCTTGAGCATCCTAAGGCATCGGATGAGAATTCTAAAAGGAGTGTTTGCGCAAAAGATCGATCAATTGGCCTCGATATGAATTAGACACCACCACTTCCGAGCCGTCCGATAAGATGACGATGCCAATTCCCTGCTTTTCAAACGAGCGGATGTGCAGCAAGTTCACCAAATGCGATTGATGCACCCTTAAGAATCCTCGAGGGCCAAGTTTGGCGTCGACGTCTTTGAGGGTCCGAGAGATGACCAGCTTTTCGCCGCTTGTCAGATAAAGCGTAGTGTAGTTGCTGCTCGACTGGGCGCGTACGATCTCCTCTGGATCGACTAGCTGGACACGTTCTGCCGTGAAAACCGCAATCTTCTCGCTTTGGATGGCTGAGGGTTCATCAACAGAGCGTTCGCTGATCCTCCTATTCGCTTTCTCGATCGCGGCTTTTAATTCTTCTGGATCGATCGGCTTCAATAGGTAGTCTACAACGCTCGCTCGAATGGCTTCGATGGCAAATTCCTCATAGGCGGTTGTGATTATCACCAAAGTCTCTGGGTCCTCATCCGTAGCGCCTATCTGATCAAGTAAGTCAAATCCAGTCCCATCCGGGAGGTTAATGTCCAAGAAGATCAGGTCGATTGCATTTTTAGCGCACACTTCTAAGGCTTGCTTTACCGATCCAGCTAAATGCAGCGTTACTTCTTCCGAAAACAGCTTGGTCAGATTTCGCTCCAAGGATCTGCGAAGTGCTGGTTCGTCCTCTACTATAAGAATGGTGGTAATCATCTGCTTTTAAATTCGCCGCTGCCAAGGTATATCAGGATGCTAGCGCCCCTCACTCCCTCTTTTCGATCTTTCACTTTTAACTGGAGGCTTTGTCCTGATTCCTTAGATAACAACTGCAAGCGCTTTTGAATGAGTTGCATTCCAATGGAAGAGTGCTTCCCTTTTGATTCCTGTTTCGGGGCAAAGCCAGGGCCATTATCCGACACTTCGCATACGGTCTCTTCGTCTTCTTTAAAGAAATGTACCCGAATGACTCCTTTTTCATCTGTCAACTTTCGTACGCCATGGAGCACTGAATTTTCTACAATGGGTTGCAAAACCATGCTTGGCAAAGCGGTTCCGTAGAGAGATTCATCCGCTGTGACCTCAAATTCAAACGAATGATCGGATCGCAGTTGCTCCAGTTCCAAATAGCGTGTTAGAAGGGTCATTTCTCGCTCAATGGTGGTGACGGAATGCTCGGCGGCCTCTAGAAAATTTCGCATCAATTTCGAGAACTTTGAGAGGTATCTGCTCGCTTCACCAGCGTTGTGTTCTTCGATGTAGTTGCCGATGGCGCCCAAGGTATTGAAGAGAAAGTGCGGATTCATCTGAAGCTGAATCGCCTTCAGTTGATAATGTTGTAGGTCCAGCTGGAGCCGGTGGCCTTCCTTCAACGATCGGGTCCGCATCCACCAGACAACCACCAGTCCCATCATGATCACCATCAGCAGAATGGCAAGGTACCAAAGCCTTTCCCGCTCGACACGTACTTGATTCAACGCCTCCCTCTGTTGCAAATCACGGATCTCATTCTCCTTTTGCATCAGGTCATAGAGGTCGTTGAAGGAAGTGAGTTTTTTCGCTACATCGTCACTGTATATCTGAGAAATACTACTCACTAAATCCTTGAGATACTGATTCGCTCGTTCGTACTCCCCCATCTCCATGTACACGTCCGCCATATTCGACATAGCGTCGTTCTTGATCGATTGGTATCCCAACGAGTCAGCGAGTTCCAAGCAGTCATTGAACATCCGAAGAGCTTCGTCAGGCTTCCCTAAACCTTGGTATATATTGCCCAGGTTGTTGAAATTTCCTGCCACTCCAAAAGGTAAATGCAATTCACGGTTGATCTCCAAAGAGGCCATTTGGTATTTCAGAGCAGTCTCCAAATCTCCGCGATTCTTCATCACCAATCCGAGGTTGTTGTAATCCCCAGCAACGTATGAACGCCCTCCTAAGGCAGAATCAATGGCCAAGGTTTTATTGAAGTAGGCTTCTGCTTCTTTGTATTCCTTGGATTCGAGGTGTACGTTTCCGATGTTGTTGAGATTTGCTGCCATTTGCGAACTGTCTCCTCGTGCGGCATGAATCTCCAATGCTTTGTTGAAGTAGCTCAAGGCTCCGGCAAAATCCTTTTGATTCATCAGCACGTTGCCTGTCAAAGTCAAAGCCTTCGCCTCGCTCGAAATATCCTCAGCTTCTTTCGCGTAGCGCAAGCCTTGTTCAGCCTCGATTATCGCATTCTTCACGTCAGACAACCTGTAGCTACACTGAGCCATTCCCACTTGGCTTCTGGCCAATACTTTCAGGTTGTTGTTTTGCTTCGCCAATTCGCCTGCTGTGAGAAAATTCAATTTAGCCCTCGGGTACTCGTTCATTGCGAAGAGGGCCTCTGCTCGCATCAGCTCCAACCATTCCCCAGGTAAGTCATGAATGCCTTCAATCGCCGCGAGCGAATCGACCATTTGCATGGCTTTTTGGGGACTCGACCCACTCAAGCGTTCGAATTGCTTCAGCAAGGCCTCACTCTTCTGGCCATGCACCACCAAGCTAATGCTGCTGGATAATAGCATCAGCCAAGTCCGCCGCTTAATCTTTGGGTATGAAGGGAAGAAATCAAACATTGCTGTTGGTTGACAGGCCACCAAATTAGACGATTCTTCCAATAAGGATCAATAACCTTCTCCCGAAGACGCACTCTCTTGCACAGGATGCCACGTGGTTTTCACCTCCTGCGCATCGAGGATCTTGTAGGGGTCTTGCTCGGTTAAAATGGAAGGCCAATGGATCAAGCGCTTGACATTTTCCGATGCAACGAGGAGTTTCTCCATCTCTACGTCACTGCGAGCGATGACCAAGGCGTTCACATCCAGGTGCGATGCCATTTGCGGCAATAGCTCTTGCCCATCACCGGTGAGGACGTTTACGACACCACTTGGAACGTCAGAATTCTGAATTACTTCTGCAAAGCTCACGGCAGAAGTCGCCTTCATTTGAGATGCCAATACAATGACGCTGTTTCCGCCCGCGATGATTGGGGCGATTGTACTGATCAGGCCCAGAAGCGGAGATTCTTCAGGAAGGATGGCTGCTACTACCCCTGTGGGCTCATGCACCGAAAAATTGAAATGTGCAGTTGCCGTTGGGTTTACCGAACTAAAAATCGCCGAGTACTTATCGCACCACCCAGCATAATAAACCAAGCGATCGATGGAAGTATCCACCTCTTTTTTCGCCTGCTTCTTCGGTAATCCTAAGGTTTGCATCTCCGCCGCAAACGCGTCGTGTCGCGCTTCAAGCATTTCAGCCAATCGATATAAGATCTGTCCACGATTGTAGGCCGTCATACCCGCCCATCCTGACTGAGCTTTCCGCGCAGCAACAACAGCATTGCGAAAATCCTTTCGTGAAGCGAGACAGAGGTTGGCTATTACTCCGCCTTGCTCATCATTTATGGGGTATGACCTACCGCTTTCCGTTCTTGGAAATTTACCTCCGATGAAGAGCTTGTACGTCTTTTTGATGTCTAGTCTTGGCATTGCATGTTCTTTTTACCGCAAAAGGCGGATCATGGTTTTCAATCGAAAGCTAAATAGGCCTCTAAGCCGTGCATTCCCCCTTCCCTTCCGAATCCGCTTTCCTTGAAACCGCCAAACGGACTCGTTGGATCAAACTTGTTGTATGTGTTGGCCCAGACGACACCTGCTTTCAAAGCCTTGGTCAGCTGGAAGACCTTTGACCCTTTGTCTGTCCAAACACCAGCGCTCAGCCCATAAGGCGTATTGTTCGCTTTTTCAATCACCTCGTCGATCGTACGAAAGGTCTGGATCGCCAATACCGGTCCGAAGATTTCTTCCTGCGCGATGCGGTTGCTTTGAGCGACGTTGGTAAACAACGTTGGTTTGCACCAATAGCCCTTCTTGGGTAGCTCACCGGCTGGTTGGTATATATCCGCCCCCTCTTCGCTTCCCAGCTTGAGGTAGTGCTCAATGGTTTTCAATTGCTCTTTGGAGTTGATCGCCCCTATGTCGGTATTCTTATCCATCGGATCTCCCACGATCAGGCTGTCCATTCTTCTCTTCAACTTGGCAAGGACTTCAGCGTAAACGGTCTCTTGCACAAACAACCTCGATCCGGCGCAACAGACATGCCCTTGATTGAAATAGATGCCGTTGATGATACCCTCGACAGCAGCATCGATGGGTGCATCGTCAAAAATGATGTTGGCGGCCTTTCCACCCAATTCCAGCGTGACCTTCTTACCTCCTTGGATTGCCGCTTTGTAGATCTGTTTGCCCACTTCTGTGGAACCTGTAAACGCCAGCTTATTCGGCGTTGGGTGTGCAGTCATGAGTGCTCCCGTAGAACCATCCCCTGTGATGATGTTCACGACCCCGGGAGGCAAGCCTGCTTCGTCAATGACCTCAGCCAATTTGAGGGCGGTGAGGGAAGTAGTCTCAGCGGGCTTCAAAACAACCGTATTCCCGCATGCCAATGCAGGAGCGATCTTCCAAGCCGCCATCAAGAGTGGAAAATTCCATGGAATGATCTGAGCAGCAACGCCCATGGGACGCACTTTTCGTCCCGGGAATACATATTCCAATTTATCAGCCCAACCCGCGTAGTAGAAGAAATGGGCGGCAGCCAGTGGAATGTCAATATCACGTGATTCCCGGATCGGTTTTCCCCCATCCATAGACTCGATCACTGCAAATTCTCTGCTCTTCTCTTGAATAATGCGGGCAATGCGAAAAATGTATTTGCCCCGTTCCGCGCCAGAAAGCTTCGACCAACTTTCAAATGCCTTATCGGCCGATTTGAACGCCGAGTCCACGTCCTTCCTTCCTGCCAAAGCGATGGAGGCCAATTTCTTTTCAGTGGCTGGATTTGAGGTCTCAAAGTATTTGCCATCGCTCGGCTTGATCCACTTTCCACCTATAAACAAGCCATACTCCTGTTGGAGTTGAACGTGCGAAGTGCTTTCAGGGGCAGCAGATAAGTTCCAGTCCTTTGTCATGTTCAATCAATCCTTTGAAAAATAATGAGGGGACTGATAGAGCCCCGTTTGTTGCTTGCGCAATTGCATCAGAATATCGTTTGCCAATCTACTGGCGCCAAAGCGAAAACGTTTATTGGTGAGCCAATCCTCCCCCAACACTTCTTTCACCATCATCAAGTAATGCAGCGCGGTCTTTGCGTCAGAAATCCCGCCAGCTGGCTTCATTCCTACCCGCGCTCCCGTTCGGTGATAATGATCTGAAATGGCCTGAAGCATGACGAGGGTGACTTGCATGTTTGCTGCCTGACCAATCTTTCCCGTGCTCGTTTTTATGAATGCAGGATCTGCGAGGAGGGCAAGATCGGCTGCTTTGCGCACTTCGTCCAACGACCCCAACTCACCCGTTTCCAAAATCACTTTTAAGTCAACCGAATGTTCTTTACAAAGTGCATTCACCGCTTTTATTTCATTCAAAACATAGGTGTATTCACCTGCTAGAAATTTGCCCCTCGAGATGACCATATCCACCTCATCTGCTCCTTCCGTGATGGCAAAGTGCGTCTCTTCTAATTTCTGCTCCAAGGTGGATTGACCACTTGGGAAATAGGTGGCAACTGACGCCACTCGAACTTCACTCCCTTTCAATGCTTCTTTCGCCGTGCGCACCAGGGTTGGATAGACGCAAACGGCTGCTACCGGTGGAGTGCCTTCTAGCTCGTCGTGTGGGTGCATGGCTTTGTAACAGAGTTGCCGCACCTTTTGCTGCGTATCCGAACCTTCCAATGTGGTCAAGTCGATCATGCTCAACGCCATGTGCAATCCCGCCACCTTCGCCTCTGACTTGATGCTGCGTGCTTTGATCCTAGCAATGCGGTCATTAATGCCCATGAGATCCACGGGAACCGATGAAAATTCTACGCTTTTGTCCTTGACTTCCATTGCTGGCAAAACTAGCGGAAAACAGAAAAGACGGGCCATCTGAGAATAAATAGTACTAGTCTATAGAACTAGTAGATTAATTTTGTGTTAAGCGCAGATAAGCGGCTTGATATTCATACATTTGCCCGCTGTTTATGAAGGACGAGGGAAACAATATTCACAGTGTTTTTGACGAACTGATCCAGAAACCTGAAAAGGAAGCGTTTCTGAACCAGCGTGGAAAGGTCGTTTGGATGACAGGGCTTTCGGGTTCTGGAAAAACCACCTTGGCCAAGTACCTTGAGCGACAATTATTGAAGAACGGATATTTCTCGAAGCTGCTAGACGGCGACAACGTCCGCACTGGATTAAATAAGGGACTGGGTTTTTCGGAAGAAGACCGCCAGGAAAACATCCGACGGATTGCCGAAGTTTCCAAGCTCTTTGCCGACGGCGGGGTAATTTGCATCAACTGCTTCGTGAGTCCAACGCAAGACATCCGAGACATGGCCAAGGACATCATTGGAGCCGAAGAATTTCTTGAGGTTTACATCAACACTCCTTTGGAAGAATGTGAGAAGCGCGATGTGAAGGGCTTATACAAAAAGGCAAGGGCAGGTGAGATCAAGGACTTTACTGGAATCTCTGCTCCTTTTGAAGGGCCCAATGCGCCTTCCATAGAAATCAAAACAAAAGACAAGACCATTCAAGCATCCGGCGACGAGCTTTTTGAAAAGCTTTTGCCGTTCATTCGAATAGATAGATCATGAAATACAATTTGACACACCTGAAAGAATTGGAGTCGGAAGCGATCTTCATCATCCGTGAGGTCGTTGCTCAGTTTGACAATCCTGCATTGCTCTTTTCAGGAGGCAAGGATTCCATCCTTTGCTATCACCTAGCCAAGAAGGCCTTTTGGCCAGCTAAGATCCCATTTCCGTTGGTGCACGTAGACACAGGACACAACTTCTCTGAAACCATCGCTTTCCGTGACAGCCTCGTTAAAAAGGATGGAGTTGAATTGATCGTCGGCTCGGTACAAGAAAGCATTGATCAAGGAAAAGTAGCAGAAGAAACTGGCTTCAACGCCAGTCGCAATGGTCTTCAAACCGTGACCCTTCTTGACACGATCGAAAAGCACAAATTCGACGCCTGCATGGGTGGTGCCCGAAGAGATGAAGAAAAGGCCCGTGCTAAAGAAAGGTTCTTTTCGCATCGCGATGAGTTCGGTCAATGGGATCCAAAGAACCAACGCCCAGAGCTATGGAATCTGTTCAATGGGATGAAGAACTTCGGCGAAAACTTCCGAATATTCCCAATCAGTAACTGGACAGAGATGGACGTGTGGCAATATATACTGCACGAAAACATCGATTTGCCTTCCCTGTACTTCTCTCATGAACGGGATGTTTTCATCAGAGATGGTGTCATCTATTCCGACGGAGAGTTCATGCCTAAAAGGCCTGAAGAAAAGATTGAAAAGCGCATTGTACGCTTCCGCACCATCGGTGACATGACCTGCACCGGAGCCGTTGAGTCGCCTGCGGATGATTTGGCGAAAATCATTGAAGAGGTTGCTGCAACCCGCACCACGGAACGCGGAACCCGATCGGACGACAAGCGATCAGAAGCAGCGATGGAAGACCGAAAGAAAGAAGGCTACTTCTAAAAAACAAGACAGACCTAAGACATTAGCAAGCATACATTGACATGAGCGAGACTACAGGATATTTGGACATGGAGCTTTTACGCTTCACTACTGCAGGAAGCGTTGACGACGGAAAGAGCACCCTCATCGGACGACTGCTTTACGATAGTAAGGCGATCTTCCAGGATCAAATGGAAGCCGTTGAAAAAGCCAGTAAGCGCATAGGAGGCGATGGTCAAGTGAACTTAGCCCTCTTGACGGATGGACTCCGTTCTGAGCGAGAGCAAGGCATCACCATCGATGTCGCCTACCGCTACTTCGCTACGCCAAAGCGAAAGTTCATCATCGCAGACACCCCGGGACACATCCAGTACACGCGAAACATGGTGACCGGAGCGAGTACAGCCAACCTCGCAATCATCTTGGTTGACGCACGTCATGGCCTCGTTGAGCAGACTGCTCGACACAGCTTTATCGCTTCTCTTTTGGGTATTAAGCATGTCATTTACTGCGTCAACAAGATGGACCTTGTAGAATACTCACAAGAACGGTATGAGGAGATCAAAAACCAACTGGACGACTTCACTTCCAAGTTGGAGATCAATGACATCCGCTACATCCCAATCAGCGCCCTCTTAGGGGACAATGTTGTGGATCGTTCTAAAAAAATGGATTGGTATGGCGGATCGACCTTGCTTTACACATTGGAGACCGTGCATATAGCAAGCGACGCCAACCACGTGGATTGTCGTTTCCCTGTTCAGACCGTCATTCGACCTCAGACTACTGAGTTCCATGATTACAGAGGTTATGCAGGGCGTGTTGCGGGAGGCGTATTCAAGAAAGGGGATGAAGTGATTGTCCTCCCTTCTGGATTCACTTCTAAGATTGCCAAAATCGACAGCTTTGACGGTGAAATAGAAGAGGCTTTTCCTCCCATGAGTTGCACCTTGATCCTAGAAGACGACATCGACGTGAGCCGAGGAGACATGATCGTGCGGGTGAACAACCAGCCAGAGGTTAGCCAGGACCACGAAATGATGGTATGTTGGATGAGTACACGCCCCTTACAACTCAATGGCAAATACGCTGTGAAGCATACTTCACGCTCGGCGCGTTGCATCATCAAGGAGATCCGCTATAAGGTCGATATCAATTCCTTGCATCGCTTGGAAGATGACAAGGACATTAAGATGAACGACATCGCTCGCATCACCATACGCACCACAGTTCCGCTCTTCACTGATCGCTACCAACGCAACCGCAATACGGGCAGCATCATTTTGATCGATGAAAGCACAAACGAAACCGTGGGCGCTGGAATGATCCTATAAAGGATCGGGGTGCATTTTAACGCAGCGTGAAGTTCACAGGGAGCTTCATGAAGACAGGGACCTTTCTCGGCCCTTGCTGTCCCGGCTTCCAATTGGGAATTTTCTTTATCAAACGGATCACTTCGTCGCTTAAGGTGATGTGCGGAGAGCCCAATATTTCAAATGAGCTTTCATCTATCTCGCCCTTAGCGTTCACAACAAACTTGATGAAGACCTTGCCTTGAATTCGCTGGTCCTTGGCAAATTCCGGATAGTTTAAATTATCCTTTAAGAACATTGCAAGCCCTGCATCTCCTCCAGGGAATTCGGGGTACACATCTGGAAAATCGAGTGGATCTATGGTCGGACCATCGGCTGTCTCCATGGTAACGATTTCATCCATCCATGAAAGATCAATATCTGGTAATTCGGAGGGGTCCGTGCTATTCGGTAATATCTGAAAGGAAGGAATGAAACCAGCGGTCACCACTTGCGGAGACACTCCTTCATTGACTTTTGGTGGCGGCTTTGGCAATGCTTTCGTAATTGGAATCGGATCCTCTTCGATCCAAACGGGATCTTCTCTACTTACTTTCACTACGGTTCCATCCAAAGGTCTTCCGTGTTCCAAAGCACATAAGGATGCAGATAGAGCAATGGTCAAACCCAACAGCATTCTAAAGCTGGGCTTTTGTTCTGGGGTGTTTGTAATCATCAAGGCGTTAGGATTTTCTTTTCCAACGCCCAGGCATTGCTGCCGATTGCATCGCATCCCCCCACCTTGAGAATACGGCGGTCTTGCTTGAGCGAGGGCATAAAAAAAGCCCCAATCTCTCGGAGCTTTTCAGTATTGTGTAGAAACGCTTACTTCAGAATGAAGCGGAAAGGCAACTTGTAATAGACCCTCACAGCCTTACCACGTTGACGTCCTGGCTTCCAGTCAGGCATGCTCTTTACCACGCGAATCGCCTCGGTGTCCAATGCGGGATGCACACCTCTCAAAATTGTAATCATATCGTCATTGATCGAACCGTCTTCCATCACAACGAATTGGACGTACACGATCCCTTGAATTCCAGCATCTTTTGCAATGGCAGGGAATTTTGTGTTCTTACCCAAGAACTCAAAGAGGGCACGCTCTCCACCCGGAAATTCTGGATTTTCTTCAACGATGTTAAAGATCTGGGGCTCTTCTGCAACTTCATCGGGAATGTCTACAAATTCGATGATCTCATCCTCATCACTCTCCGTGTCTTCAATCTCCAATTCCTCCTCAAGCTCCTCGTCATCCTCTACAATCTCGATGATCGTAGTTTGGGGCGGTGGGGGCGGTGGGGGTGGAGGTTGCTGTTGGGTAATCGGGATCATTTCCTCTTCATCCAGTTCGATGTCGAGCTCTCCGAGCTTACCCACATCACCTTCGTACTGCGTCCACTCAAAGGCCACAAGCACTACACCCAGCGATATCAGCAAACCGATTAGGAAATATACTCCCTTCTTATTCTCGATGTCTGCCTCTGGATTCTTCTTTAATTGCATACGTTCTCGTATTTCGTCGACCAAAATAGTCACATCCTTTCGGATTGTACAACCCGCGAGGGTTAATTTTTGGTCATTTTTAGAATTAGGTCACAAATAACCCTTTACACCATACACTGCTCCAAACACGGTCAATCCGGTTAAGGAACCGATCGTATTGAACACGATATCCATCGTCTCGATGGACCGATCTATGAATACGGTCCCTTGAAGCAATTCAATCACGACCCCATATAGAACCGTTAGTACAAAGACTTTTCTCATGGTTTGAAAGCGTAATTTTCGATAGCTGGATTGTTTCAAGAATCCCTCGGTCAGCAAAAAACTCAGAACTCCAAACAACAAGGCATGAATGGCCAGGTCCGCATTTTGGACCTTTGAACCATCGTATTGATCTCCAGGCAAACCACAAAGAACCAATATCATAACCGCCCAGGCTACTCCCAGGTAGTTGTATTTTAAAAACATGGGTCAGGCTCCGATTTCGGTTTTATAATCGTCGGCAGACATCAGATCATCCAATTGGGAAGCATCTGATATTCTCACCTTGATCATCCAGCCGTCTCCGTAAGGATCGTTATTGACCGTCTCTGGAGCGTCAGCCAACGCACCATTCACTTCGATGACCTCACCAGAAATTGGCATGAATAGATCCGAAACCGTCTTTACGGCTTCAACCGTTCCAAACACTTCCTCTTGATCAAGGGCCTCTCCTTCGGATTCGATCTCGATATATACCACATCACCCAATTCTCCTTGAGCGTAGTCTGTAACACCGATGACAGCTGTGTCACCGTCTACCTTAACCCACTCATGGTCTTTGGTATATTTCAAGTCTGCTGGAATGTTCATATCGAATAATGTTTGAGCAAACCTACATGAATCTTTTTAGGATTAAGTGGCTTCTCTCTTGAAAATAATCATCGCTTTTGAACGAGGTATTCACACTTATCCGCTCAACGAGAAGCGAAGGCTAAAACCAGCATTCGTGTTCGACGTCGGAAAGGAGTTCGATATCGCAGGACGGTTGGCAACCCAATCGTAGAATACCCGCAGTGTCAATGCCTGGGTGAGGATGTAATCACCTGTCAACTTTAACGAATACACGCGCTGCCCTGCAGTGGTCTGTGTTTCGCGTTCAATGATCTTACGAATGATGGTCTTAGAATCTCGGATGCTGAAATCACCGCGTAGGGTTAAGTCACTCTTTACGGTATTCCCCCTGATTTTAAAGGGCAGTTTCAATTCCTTGAGCGTGTAACCCGTTCCTATAATGTACTCGAGGTTTCCAATCTCCGTCAACTGGTTGTTACTCGTATTCAACGAAAGCGTTCTGTCCTTTCTCACTTCCACCCTGGTAAGCAGGCTGTTTTTCCACGTCATATCCACGTTGACCAAAGGAGAGAACGATTCGCTGATCGTAACCTGAGATATGATATACTCTGGCTGGATTCGATTCTCGTTCAAAGCAAAGGTGTCCCTTCTACCAAAGGACTTCAAGAATCCCCCGACGGTATAGGTGGATCGATAGGCGTGGTTCACGCTTACACTTCTAAAGTGCTTCTGGAAGAACTTGATCTTATTGAGTCCTGTATAGTTGATACGCCAGTTGGGCAAAGGAATCCGAACCTTGATCGGATTGAGGTTGCTCTTACCCACCCCTTCTCCTGTATAAGTCGAAAAGAACGAATGAATCAACACGTCTTGTTGGGTAGCGTCATACCCCAACGAATATCCCGCTGAATCCACGCCCGAGATCCCCTGTCGGTCGCCCATGCGATTGGAGATTGCCTTACGGCTGTCTAGGAATTCGTTGTAAAGCGTTCGATTGGCTGAGTCAATGCGCTGAAAGGCGGTAGAGATGGAAAGAATGGACGCGCTGTAATTTCCTGTAATCACGCGTGTACTATCGTCGCTGAACATATCCCTCATGTCATCAAAATTCCAATACTCCGTAGTACTCTCTGAAGTCACCTCATTCAACGTGAGGTCTATCCTCAGGTCTTTGGCCGGTTGCACGCTGGAGCGAAGTGAGAGGTTTTCCGTAGTAGTTCGCATGTACGGATTGTACAAATTCGGATTAGGGATCAACCAATCTTTGTCGTTGCCAGCCCAGTCCGCAAAGTGGGTTTGTCGATCACCAAAATTCTCCTGTTGTCCAAAAACGAATCCCGTCCCCGGTGCCATACCTGCCCCTGGATCCATCCCCATGTACGTGGCTTCATGCTTAAATCCAGGCAGCGTAATACCCCGGTTCAAAGAATAGGTGGCCGAAATGTTTTTCACACTCATCAGCACTTTCAGTGCATTGTCCAGGATCACCGGATTCTTGTCCTTCTTCTTATCGTCTTCTTCAGGACTGTCATCGGTAACGGAGTTCTTATCATCCTGTTCCCTCGAAACCGATTTCTTGGCGGCCGATTTATTCTTCGACTTGCTCTTCTTACCTCGATTCACATCTCTCAAGTACGGCACCTTGTTGTAGAGTGAGATCAAGTTCAGCGTAGCATTTGCCTGCAATTGCTGGCCGTTGGAAACCGTATGGCCCAAGGTATCCCCTCGATAAGCACGCGGATTATTAGAATCTATGTTCGCCTGGCGCACCTGAGGGTCGATCAATGGACCGCGCGTCCAATCATAGGTAGCCGAATACCGGGTGCTGAGATTGGTCCAGTCCAAAATCGGAATCTTGTTCAATGGCACAGCCCAAGAAACACTTGCGTTGTGCGTATAATTCGTCAGTAGTCCCAGGTTCTTCAAACTGGACAAGATCGAATCACGATGCAGCTCATAGCTTCCGGAATTTTGGATTTCTCTTCCATCGGCATCATAGCGCACGCCACCCCTACCCGGATCATTCGAGCCATCAGGACGCTGAACGCTTTCGCCTTCGAACTCTCTTACCAACGCCCGGCCATTCGCATTGAAGTCGATCTTGATTGCTTTCGTTAAGTCATACGACAAATTGTATGTACGATTCCAACTGAATGCCTTATCAACGAAAGGTTGTTGTGGCAGCGTAGACTCGGGATTCAGGTTACGCATCTTGCGTTCCGAATAACGCCGGTCAAAATCATTTCGGAAGGCCACTTGCTTCGGGGCCAAGGTGAAATTAAAATCACGCAGCAGTCGCAGGTACTTGGACTTTCGGAGGAACTTCACTTTGCTGAGGGGCTCAATCGATTTCGGGCTGTTCGAATAGCTGTATGCTAGGCCTCCGCGATAATTACGCGTGAAATTGTATTCGGTGTTGTAGTCGCGGAAGTTGATTTCTGTAAAAGCATACGTCGCCGAAAGATTTGAAATGTCGTAGAAGCGCGCCGGACCCTCTCCTGTCTTCTCCTTCCTCACATTGGTGAAGTTGAGGCTCTTGCGCGTTGTGACGGTTTGCGAAAGTATTTTTAGACTGTCTCTAGCGCCCGGATCTCGATCATTCAGGTAAACCTCCATGGGTGTATCGGGTTCGGCTGGGGCAAACTGAGGATTGCTGGCGGTTTGAGAGAAGCCAACGTACATCGGCACTTTCAGTCCGACTTTTTCAGGAATGAACTTATCCAGCTGTACCTGAGCCGAGGCATCAAATGAAGTGATGGTCTCTCGTTGACGTTCACTGACCTTGGACTCAAGACTTCCCCAGCCTGGCGTGGTGACCTGCCCCGATACCGCGACGTTCGCGAAATCGGCAAGGTTCGCTGAAATCCTAGCCATTGCAGCCTCTCCACCACTCTGATCAAAGTGTGTCAAGCGCAATTCATTCGCCCAAACTTCAACGCATTTCGGAAGTCCATCGTCGTTGGGGTTGTTACGTTTGGCCGGGTTGCGGATTCCGATCATGACCACACGGGCATCGGCCAGGTTAGGATTACCTACGACGTAAATTTTTCTTCCGGCCCCAGCATCCACTTCGTAGCGCTGGTTCAGTTGCACGTTCCCCTCTACTCCTAGTTTGTCATTCCGCTCCCGCTTCGCGCCAAAGAGCTGCTCAAACTCAATCACCACATTGTTCTCCAAGGGCCAAACGGCTTGCTGGTCGGTAATCGCATCGTTGTCATAATTACCTGGAGCGGTGACCGTTAAAGGCGTCTCGTATTCGTAGTAGTTGTCCGTGAAATCCGTTCCTACCCGAATGAATACACGGATATCGTCGTCACCAACGGGCTGCAATGGATCGGAAGATTCTGCGTGGAGGAACATCTGCATCTTTTTGAAAGAACGCATATCGAGTTGAACGTTTCTAAAGGCTGCTTGTGCCTTTCCATCTTCCAAACCACAGGCCTGCAGTGAAAGCGACTGTTCGTTCTGGCGGGCGAGGTTCGGCGATCCTGCTTGAATCTCCCGTTGCAATTGAGGTGGAAGCACGTAGTTGACCGGCTCCTTTTCACCATTCTCCTCAATGTTTACAGCACCAACGTTGAACTGAACATTGGGATCATCCGCAAGCACTTCTCCCTCTTCGTCCAAATCGCCTGTAAACCTTCTCCACTCGCCGCGCACCAACTCAAGTCGTGCAAACCGCAGAACTACTGGCTTTTCGAAGCCCTTGACAAACATTCGCATGAAGCGAATGGAGCGAAAATCTTGGATGTTTCCGACGCGCTTTTCGAACTCTCGCACTGGAATTCTGAACTGTATCCAATCTACCGTACGGTCTTCATCTTGACCTTGGGGACGTCCTTCCTGAATCGCGTTGATGTAGTTATTACCCACGTCTGACAACGCCTCTTTGGAAATATTAATCTTGTATTGATAATAGCTTTCGACGTTGTCTAGTGTGTTGTCGCGGTTGATGTCCTCAGCATCTGGCAAGGTAGACGCCGAGGTAGGGTAACCCTGATCATTCAATTGTTGTGACTGCTCCGACGTTGGGCTGTTCCCTTCCTGTCCATTGTAGAATTTATACCGCTCCAAGATGTTAGCGCGTTCCCGATCATAGTCGTCGTCACGGTAAAAATTATAGTTGTCGTGCGACGGGTCTGCGCGTATCCGATTGAGTGCCGCTGGATTACCACTTAGACGATTCGAAAGCGGTTGGATGTAGATCGAATCAAAAAATTGCGCCTCTTCTTCGTCCCGCAATCCATCCAATCCGACGTCTTGGAACTCTCGCGTCTGCGGGTCATTGTCGAAGGCGTTTACGATTTGCTGTCCTTTGGGCAGTCTTCCCCAACGCGTAAAGTTCTCATCGTCGCTTAGATTGGATGCTCCGCCCTCTGAAGTTGGGAATCCATTTTCGAAGCTCTTCACCTCATCTTTCAGGACATCCTCAGAAATGTTTCCGATGTTGAAGTACAACTCTCCGTCGGTTTGATAGTAGCCTGGAAATCCTGGCTTGTCTTCTTCGGCGTATGGATTCATCATCCAGAACTGGATGAACTCAATGTTAGCAGCGTCAAAATCGGTCTGATCAATCCGCCGTTGGATACCCGCCCATCGCGTCTCCGGAGCATCGAGGCGCACGGTGTCATTCTCCACCTTCACACCTGCAGTAACACCCGGCACCGGGTCTACATCATAATTGTATGGCCCTGGTTCTTCTGGATAGAAGGAAAGGTCGAACATCGTCGTCATGAAGTTCTGTAGACCTTGGGCGTTGTTGAATTCTCGGTTAGGGAATACCTCGGTCTCAAAGACCTGACGCATCAGGTGATTCTTTTGGATGGTATCGTTTCCACGGATGTGTGTAGGTGTGGTATTGTCATCTCTGAAAAACAAGGGGTCGATCAGGTACCAAGCCAATCGTGCTCGGTTTTTATTGAAGGTCAAATCATTGCGATAAGTCGCCGAGGCTCCTTCAGGGAACAAGTCAGGCTGACCCTGAGGGGTACTGGCGATGGACCACATACTAAAAGTCCGCAGGTCGATCGTGCTCTGACTTCCTTCAAAATCGTCGATGTATGAATTGCCCTCATTACCAATGGCCCGTGAGTGACCTGGAAAGAGTTTGGCCGCCTCTCCAGATATATTGATGGTCGATTTCTCCTTGGTATCGATCAACGGAATCTTGTCTACCAACGAGGTGATGAACTGCGATTCCATCGTGTAGTTTCCATCGATACCCACGACGGTATTGCTGATGGGCTCATCGCCAAAATTCACCTTTTGGGTGAGCGGACGCTCGGAAAGGTTCATGAACGTACCTCCTAGGTTCAGGTCATCCGAAAATTTATAATCAAAGCGAGAGGCAAACAAAGCTTTCCGATTGATTCCAACGGCGGAATTACTCTCAAGCGACACATTGATTGGCGTTCCTGATTCCAAAATACCTTGGTTGATGATCTTCACGCGTCCGAGGGTGTAATCCACGGTATAATCCTGATCCTCGACCAGTGTCTGTCCTCCTGCCGTAACCTTCACCGATCCGGTCGGAATATTGAAGGCATTTAACGCGATTTCCGAACTGTTTGCACTTTGGTATTTTCCCTTGATCGAGAAGCGGTTGACCGCAGGGAAGTTGTACTGGGCGTTCGCCTGAGTATTGGAATAGAGGGAATCAAATGTATAGCGTTGCGCCAAGTCTTCATCACCTGTTACCTCGATAATCTTGTCATGCAAATGGCTTCCAAACGGTTCTAATACTGGGAAGAAAATGCGTCCATTTGAAGGGTTGACAGTGATTTGTGGGTTGGCCAAAAAGTCGAACACACCATCGGGTACCTGCGCCCGGTTGTTGTTGATTCGATCTAAGGCAACGACCTGAAGCAAGGGCGTGTCATTGAAGCCCGGTCGGTCGATCGGGATGTAGTTGATGTCGATTCCTTTAGCGCGGTCGAGGTACCAAACTCCAAGCTCGAATCCTGCCTGACTGAGCTGGTAAGCGCCAATGGAATACACGTTTTTCATCATAAGATCCCACATGGGGAAGCGCGTATTAAGCTCTGTGCTCTTCAACATCTTCAGGAGCAGGGACTGGTCGCCGTTGTTCTCGTTCGAGAATTCACCCACTTTGTATGTCACCCCGTTGTAGGTGAACTCAAATGCCACCGCTAACACTTGGTTTGGCTGAACCTCTTGCACCAAGGAAATGTATCCGAGCTGAGGATTCAGGTTGAAGTCTCTCCCTTGTTGCAATTTTCTAGCGAGTTCAACTTTCTGATAATCAAAGCGGCTTTCAAGACCATAGACCGTCTCCAACTGCTGGGAGGACCGCGTAAAGCCACGTACTTCTGGATCTCGATAGACCTTCTTGTAAAGCAAGTTAACCCCGTTAGCAGCCGGCTGTGATTGTTTCTCCAATGGATTCGCTCCAGAAAAAAGCTCGTTATAGGTGCGTCGGGATTCTCCAAGGTCCTGAAACGCGATGATGTTCCTGTTTTGATCCGTGCTGAAGTTCGTGTTGGTAATCCACACTTCAACTCGGGTGACGTTCACACTCGAGTTGATGATGGGTGGAGTTGAGAGGGCCTTCTCATAGACATCACGGAAGAAGTGGGAAAGGAAGTAGTGCTTATACACTTCATACTCATCTGCGCCGACTTCAAATTCAACCTCTTGAGCTCCTCCTTCCGTGCGCACTTCCCTGCGCTCACTTTTTTGTTGTGAGTACACTGAGGTTATGGACAATCTGCCGAACTTCAATTCCGTTTTTGCCCCGAAGAGTGACTGACTACCGGAGATCAATGAACTTTGAAGCGGCAGCGAAACGTTTCCTAGCTCAATCTTTTGGATGATCTCATCCTCATCGCCCGTGTATTCAAGCTTCATCTGATTCTCAAAATCAAACGTTGCTTGGGTATTGTAATTCGTTTGGATCTTAAGCTTATCGCCGATGTTTCCGATGACATTCAGCTGGATGTTTTGACGGAAATCAAAGACCGTAATCCTCCGCTGATTGACTGGAATTGCTGGGTTGTCGGTTTTTGAGCTGTTCACGCCAAAAATGAGCTCGGCTGATCCATTGGGCCGAATCTCAATGGTGTTACCGCCGAATATCCGGTCAAAACCTTCGCTTTCTACATTGATGGTTGGCCGGAAACTAGAAGAGCTGTTCGCATCTTCATCGTCCAGTTCTTCTGCATTGTTTCTGATTTCCTTCCAGTAATCCAGCATGGACTTATTCGACTCGTACTCTTGGTACTCATCAAAGGACAGGTAGGAAGGCGGGCGGTAGTTGAGGCTACCCAGCTTTTGCTGGTAATTGTACTGCTGCGTTTCTGGGTCGTATTCAAATTCTGTCTCTACCGAACTAGGAGGCTGACCGTACAAGAGTCGATCGTCATCTTCAAGCGGGTCGTAAGTGTCCTCAAAAGGAAACAAAAGCCCATTCGATGTCGTGTCATCATCTTGGGCAAGAACGACCAAAGGCATCAGTAACGATGCCCAAATTATCATTAGGATCCTATTTCTACGGCGGTGCTTCAAAAAATTTCTTTCAGGTCAGAGCTGCTTCAATGCTTGCTTGATCAATGATTCGACCGATTCAGGAGCCGGTTCCTGTTTAAGTAGGTTGTTGATCACCTTCACTGAGGATCCCCGGTCGAACCCTAACGCGGTGAGTGCGGATAACGCCTCCTGTCTCAAACTATTGCCTGATCCGGCGCTTTCCTGAGCGCCCTCCATATCCGCTGCGATCTTTCCTTTCAATTCTACGATTATCTTCTGCGCCACTTTTGGGCCTATGCCCTTCACAGCGGTCAGTGTTTTAAGGTCTTCCGAGATCACGATCGATTGTAATTCCTCGGGTTTAAAGGAAGAGAGAATCATGAGGGCAATGGACGAACTAATGCCAGAGATTGCGATCAGCAATCGGAACATTTCTCGCTCCAGAGCGGCTGAAAATCCAAAGAGTTGATGCCTGCTTTCACCGGAGCGAATATCGACGCTCACCGCATAATGCACAAGGACCTTTCCTTCGAACAATTTCGCAAAATCGGTATAAGAATTCAGGCTGATGTTGATCAGGTAGCCTACGCCACCAGACTCCACCACTAGGTGTGTGGGTGATTTCTCCGTGAATTCTCCCGCGACGTAAGCGATCATTTTCCTTGCTTTTGACGTGTCTGAGCGTCTACCACGGAGATGGTAATCATGTTGACAATTTCCCTAACGGAGCTACCCAGCTGCAAGATATGCACGGGTTTCTTCATGCCGAGCAAAATCGGCCCGATGGCATCTCTTCCACCCATCTCCTGTAAAAGTTTATAGGCGATGTTACCAGCGGAAAGGTTAGGAAAGATGAGCACATTCGCTCTTTTGCCCGCCAATTTTGAAAATGGGAAAATGTCATCCACCATCTTAGTGTTGATGGCGAAATTGGCTTGGATTTCTCCGTCCACAACCATATCCGGATACTTATCGTGTAAAATCTTCACCGCGTTCCTCACCTTGACGGCTTCCTCTCCATCGGTACTTCCAAAATTGGAATAACTGAGTAATGCGATGCGCGGTTTCAAGCGGAAGCGCTCAACGGCCTCGTGCACGAGAACGGTGATATCTGCCAACTCTTCAGCGGATGGACTGTAGTTGATCGTGGTATCTGCTAAGAACAGTGGCCCTTGCTTGGTTATGATCACAAACATTCCCGCGATTTTGCTCACTTGCGGATCGGTGCCAATCACTTGCAATGCAGGTTTAATAGTAGCCGGATAATTCCGCGTAAGTCCTGAAATCATAGCGTCGGCATCTCCCGCTTCGACCATTCCTGCTCCAAAATAGTTGCGCTCGTGCATGATCTTACGTGTTTCACTCAGCGTAAAACCGCGCCGCTTACGATTGTTGTACAACTGCGCTGCATAACGATTTCTGCGCTCACTCTCCTCTGGTTCTCGAGGATCTAAGATCTCGATGTCGGATAGGTCCAATCCATGCTCTTCGATCAGCGCATTGATCAGTTCTTTATTGCCGAGCAGAATTGGAATGGCCACGCCGTCTTCCCTAGATATCTGCGCTGCTTTTAAAATTTTATAGTGATCTGCTTCAGCAAATACAACCCGTTTCGGTGACCTTCTCGCTTTTTGTGTAATGCTCTGGATCAATTTATTATCCAATCCAAGGCGCTGGTCCAAGGTTTCACGGTATGCATCCCAATCCTTGATGGGTTGCTGGGCTACTCCACTGTCCATGGCGGCTTTAGCTACCGCAGGCGCCACGGTTGTAATTAGTCTGAAATCCAGCGGTTTTGGAATGATGTATTCCTTACCAAAAGCAATGTTTGTCTCACCATAGGCGATGGTTACTTCGATCGGCACTGGCTCCCTGGCAAGATCAGCAAGCGCCTTTACCGCCGCTAGTTTCATTTCTTCATTGATGGTAGTAGCGCGTACGTCCAATGCGCCACGAAAGATGAAAGGAAACCCCAGCACGTTGTTCACCTGGTTAGGGAAATCGCTTCTTCCTGTAGCCATGATGATATCCTTTCGTGCTGCGACTGCAATATCGTAGGCGATCTCAGGGTCTGGATTCGCGCAGGCAAATACGATTGGATTCTTGGCCATCTTCTTGAGCATCTCCTTGGTGACGATGCCCCCAACGGAAAGTCCTAAGAATACATCTGCGCCATCCATGGCCTCTGCCAAGGTTTTTTTCTTGGTCTTGGCGATGAATTTAGACTTGATCTCGTCTAGGTCTTCACGACTATCTGATATGACCCCCTTGCTGTCTACCATGATAATATGCTCTGGCTTCACTCCTAGCGACTTATAGAGGTTGACACAAGACACAGCAGCTGCTCCTGCACCGCTGACGACCACCTTTACCTTTTCGATTTTCTTTCCGGCTATTTCCAGCGCATTCAGCAAGGCAGCGCTTGAAATGATCGCAGTGCCGTGCTGATCGTCATGCATGATTGGGATGTCCAGCTCCTCTTTCAGTCGGCGTTCTATTTCAAATGCCTCAGGAGATTTGATGTCCTCCAAGTTGATTCCTCCGAAGGTTGGAGCAATCGCCTTTACGGTATTTACAAAAAGATCTACATCCGTAGCATCGACCTCAATATCAAAGACATCGATGTCTGCGAAGATTTTGAACAACAAACCTTTTCCCTCCATGACCGGCTTGGAAGCCTCTGGTCCAATGTTTCCCAATCCCAAAACCGCGGTACCGTTTGAGATTACTGCTACCAAGTTCCCTTTTGCGGTGTATTTGTAGACGTCTTCCTTCCTCTCCGCTATCGCGAGGCATGGTTCAGCTACTCCAGGAGAATAAGCCAAGCTCAAGTCTCTTTGAGAAGAATAAGGTTTGGTAGGCACAACCTCGATTTTACCCGGTCTCCCTAACGCATGGTAATCCAATGCATCTTGCTTCTTGCGCTTCTTCATAAGGTTGTTTTCAGAAAGACGTAAAAGTAGAAATATTGAACGTGCCTGCACGCCAATGACGCGCCTTTTATAGCTTTGAGGTTATTCCCCTAAGCGATGAAACGATTGGTCATTTTTTCCGGAGCCGGTATGAGTGCTGAAAGCGGCTTGAAGACGTTTCGTGACTCCGGTGGCCTTTGGGAAGAATTCGACATCGAGGAAGTGGCTACTCCTGAGGCCTGGCAAGCGAATCCAAAATTGGTCCTCGACTTCTACAACATGCGGAGAAAGCAAGTATTGGAGGCCGAACCCAACGCCGCTCATGAAGCACTTGTTCTATTGGAAGATAAGTTCGACGTTCAGGTGATTACTCAAAACATTGATGATCTCCATGAACGAGCAGGCAGCTCTAAGGTCCTTCACTTACACGGGGAAATCCTCAAAGCACGACCGGAGAATGATGCCCTACGTCTTTATCCCATTCAACACGATCTTAACATCGGTGACGTTTGCGAGTTAGGAGCGCAATTGCGTCCACATGTTGTTTGGTTCGGGGAGGAAGTTCCGGAAATGTTGCGCGCAGTCGAAGTCATGCGCAAGGCTCATGTGGTAGTGATCGTAGGTACAAGCTTGAATGTATACCCAGCCGCGGGTCTCATTCACTACGCTCCTAAGCGGGTTCAATGCTACGTGGTTGACCCAGAGGAAATTCAACAACCGAAGCTTAAGAATTTAAAGTTCATCCAAGCACGGGCGTCAGTAGGAGTGCCGACCGTCGTAGATGCATTGCTCGCGATGTCCGAAGTGGACCAAGTATAAGCACAGCCTCCTACGAAGTGCATACCAGAAATGGTACGGTGCTTGTAAATAGGATGCCAAGCAAAATGACATTATCACGGAGCAAGGCCCATGGTCAAAGATGAATGAAACGGTACCTTTGCCCCTCTTAAAAAATTAACTATGCGACAAGTTTTCACTCTTCTGGCGATTGCACTGATGATCGCCACAACCCTTCAAGCACAAGATGGCGGGCGAAAAATTCCTGCCGTTGAGATAAAGGCGATGAACGGTGCCTCTTTCAATACAAGCTCGATTCAAAACGATGGCAATCCCATCATCATCAGTTTTTGGGCGACCTGGTGTAGTCCCTGTAAGCGTGAACTCAACACCATCGCTGAAGAATATGTGGATTGGCAAGATGAGACGGGAGTCAAGCTAGTAGCAATCTCCATAGATGACGCTAGAAACATGCACAAGGTGAAGCCTTATGTAGACGGTCAATCTTGGGAATATGACGTATACCTCGATCCCAACGCCGATTTTAAGCGTGCTATGAACGTCAACAATGTTCCGCACACCTTTTTAATCGATGGCGATGGCAACATCGTTTGGCAACATAACTCTTACCAACCAGGTGATGAGCACGAATTGTACGAATTGGTAGAAAAACTTGCCGCAGGAGAAAGCATCAACTAACCCAAAACCGCCCCTCATTTACCGCTGATGAAACAGCTAAAACTACTTACCTCCCTATTTCTATTTTTTCTTGTAGCACCGCAAGCGCTTTTCGCTCAAGACGAGGGTGGCGGGGTTTTCGACGGTTTGCAAATCCATGGTAATTTCGACGTCTACGGACAGCAGTATAATAAGGACTCAATCATCGGCGCGCCCATCGTCCCAGAGAAAAGCGGCATCAACGCGTTCACGAACCTGATCGCTACAAAGGGAAAGTTCACAGCAGGGGTTCGTATTGAAAGTTACATCCCTCCTGTTCAAGGCTTCGACGTTCGCTATGGAAATCAGCCCATTGGTGTGCCCTTTCGTTATGCGCGTTTTGCCCAAGATGGCCTTGAAGTAACCGCTGGAAATTTTTACGAGCAATTCGGAAATGGCCTCATTCTTAGGGCATATGAGGAGCGGGCACTGGGTATTGACAATGCCTTTGACGGAGTCCGGGTTAAGTACTCTCCCTACAAAGGCGTATACCTCAAAGCCCTCGTAGGCAATCAACGTTATTACTGGCAGAAGAGCGACGGCATCGTGCGTGCCTTCGACTCAGAATTTCAATTGAACGAACTGATCACCAAGCTCGAATCGAGTCCTTTGCGCGTTTCGCTTGGAGGTAGTATCGTCAGTAAGTTTCAGGCAGGAGGCAATTCTTCTCTCAAACTCCCTGAAAATGTAACGGGTGGCGCTGGACGTTTTCAACTCAATTGGAAAGACTTCGGATTGATGGGGGAATATGCATACAAAGCAAATGACCCGACGAAATCTAACCACTACATCTACAAAGAAGGCCAAGGCATCTTCATGTCGGCTACCTACTCCCGAAAAGGATTTGGAGTGAACATCTCCGCGAAGAGCATCGACAACATGGAATTCCGAAGTGATCGGGAAGCCGGCTTGAACGACCTTTTCATCAATTACCTGCCCGCCTTGTCACGACAACACACCTACAACCTCGCGGCGACGTTGTACCCGTACGCCACGCAACCGAACGGTGAAGTAGGTATTCAAGGGGATCTCATCTACAAGATCAAACGAGGAAGTAAGATGGGTGGGAAATACGGAACAACGATTCAGGTCAATGTATCGCTGATCAATGCATTGAATCGAGATTACTATACGAACGCCGATATGGACACGGCCAACGCCCTATTGGATCAACAGGTCTACCTGGAGGCTGATCCCGGCCGCAAGGGGTACAAGACCAACCTTTTGAATCTGGGTGATTCCGTTTACTACCGTGACTTCAACATTGAGATTGACCGTAAATTCACGAAGCACTTCAAGCTCAAGGCTACATATGCCTTTCAGGAATACAACATTGCATTGATTCAAAATAAGGTGTCACCGAATGTTGTTGCCAACATTGCAGTCCTTGAAGGTTTGCACACCATTGGCAAAAAGCACAGCATTCGATGGGAGGCACAAACGCTTTTCACGGATCAGGACCAAGGCGATTGGATCTTCGGACTGGTTGAATACGGTTACTCACCGCACTGGATTGTGACCATTCTGAACCAGTACAATTATGGCAATAAGGTCGAAGATTTACGGGTCAATTATCCGACGGCACAGGTGACATATATCCAGAACGCACTGCGCATGAGTATTGGTTACGGTAGGCAGCGGGCTGGTATTTTCTGTGTGGGCGGGGTATGCAGAAATGTGCCCGCCGCAAATGGTTTAACGGTTGCCATCACCAGCAGCTTTTAACTTGAAAGACATGAATTTACTAAAGTATTTACTTCTTCTCGTCGGTATTTCCAGTCTTACTGCTGCGTGCAACAAGGTGGACTTACCTATCCCAAAACCTGTCGAAGTCGCTGGGGTTTGTGTGTTTCCAGTAGTCGACTCAACCGCCATTAACCGTGATTTCAAGAAAACCTATGTGGAGGAGTTCACTGGACACAAATGCATCACTTGCCCAGCCAACACGGTGCTACTAGTCCAGCAACAAGAGGAAAACAAAGACCGTGTGATCGTGCTTTCTGTACATGCCGGAGGCTTCGCCAAAGTGGATTTGCCAGACTACCCCACCGACTTTAACACCGGCTATGGAACGGATCTCTTTCAGCACTTCAACATGGCCACCCAACCGATTCCAAGCGCGGTGATCAATAGACACACTTTTCCATCGTTCAATGACCTTCTGGTGTACAATCAAGCAACTACATTTTGGGATAAGCCCATCGATGAAGAAAATACCAACACAAGCACTGATTTTGGGTTAGGTCTTGCGGCCGAATACTCTGAAGAACTTGGAAATTTCTGCATCAAGTCGAGCATTGAAGTGCTGAGCACAATCACCGGAAATTATCGCATCCTGGTGTTATGTGCGGAAGACAGTGTGATTGCAGAACAATTGGATGCGCGCGTGAGCGAGGATGAGTATCCGCACAAGATCGTGACGGACTACATGCATCGGCACGTGATGAGAGGGAAGTTGAACAACGACCAAAGCATCAATGGAGATCCTCTGATCACCGGAACGATCGAAGCTGGAACCTGGATAGACTACGAACTCAACACCACGATGCCGTCCAATGTAGTTACCGCTGAAAATACACACGTCATCGCATTGATTGTGAATGATGACACCGAAGAAGTGATCCAAAGTGAAGAGGTACATGTGCACGTCAAATAGGCTTTCCAACCTAGCCATCTTCGTCTCCTTGTTCTCTATGAGCACGACATTTGCTCAGAAGCCAAACCTAAACAAAGGCGAATTTTCAGGACTCATTCGAGCAGGCATCGTGGCGAGTCAGATCCACAACGATGACGTCGGGGGTTATAACAAATTCGGCGGCACCCTCGGGGGAGGCGTTTTCACCCCAATAGGGGAAGATCTCAACCTTCAAATGGAAATCAACTACGCCATGCGTGGAAGTAGAAAACGACCAGATACAAAGAATTTTGACTATGTAACGTTTAGGCTTGAGCCGCACTATGTAGACGTGCCAATCTTACTAAAGAAGTTCATTTGGAAATTTGAGTTCGAAGCGGGTTTGAACAACGGCTTTTTCCTTTTCAGCCGCATCACCGACCCCAACTTCGTCCTGCCCACTTCTGTGAAAGATTTCAATCGATACGAGCTCGCGGCAAACCTAGGGGTGAACGTGCCGATCAATGAGTTTTGGCACACCAACGTGCGCCTCCACTATTCGATCACCCCAGCTTCTGGACGACTTCAATTCGTTAATGGATTCAGTCTTTTAGGCGGTGCTTACAACAATGCCGTGACCTTCTCGATCAATCGGGTTTTCTATCCGAAAGATTGAGGAAGCGAATGTTGCGCATCAACCCGCTGTACTTAGTTCGCTTGACGGCTGATCCTTCAAAAAGCACATCAAATTCCTCTTCTTCTAGGCGTTCCCAATCTTTTCTATCCATTTCTTGCAACGCTTGCTTCGGTAGGAACTCCTCTGTCTGATGCGGTTGACTGAATCGGTTCCATGGACAAACGTCTTGGCAGATGTCGCAGCCAAACATCCAATCGTTGAACTTACCAGCAAACTCCGTAGGTAAATCCGCATCCTTTAATTCAATGGTAAAGTAGGAAATGCACTTGCTTCCGTCAAGGACATAGGGGGCTACAATGGCATCCGTTGGACAGGCATCAATACAGGCAGTACACGACCCGCAATGATCCGTCACTGGACCGTCGCTGGCCAATTCCAGATCCGTAATGAGTACCGCGAGAAAGTAGAACGAACCCTTCTGCTTTGAAAGAACATTGGTGTGTTTTCCCATCCAGCCGATTCCGGCGCGAGTGGCCCAAGCTTTTTCCATGACCGGTGCAGAATCCACAAAGCCCCGGCCCTGCACTTCGCCGAACTGTTCTTCCATGCGAAACAGAAATTCTTTCAAGCGCTTTTTGATCACTTTGTGATAATCTCGACCGTAAGCGTATTTCGACAGCTTGGGGCCTTGATCAGAAAGGGCTTCTTCTGGAAAGTAATTCATGGAAAGCACGATGACGCTCTTTGCGCCCGGTACCAGTTTTCGCGGATCAACGCGCAGATCGAAATGCTTGGACATGTAATCCATTCCCCCGTGCTTTTGATCACGCAACCACTTTTCAAGGAAAGCTTCTTCCTGCTCAAGGCGCGCAGCCTTTGCAATCCGACAGTCCAAAAACCCCATGGCTCGGGCCGTCGACTTTACCCACTCGCTTCGAGCCTGTAGCTTTAGGTCGAAGGCCTCCATATTATTCGAACAACCCTCCTTGCGGGCCTTTCGGAAGCTCGCGACCTAGGTGTTCAAAGGCCTCAGGGGTAGCTATTCTTCCCCGCGGAGTTCTGTGCAGAAAACCTTCTTGGATAAGAAAGGGTTCATATACTTCTTCGATGGTGCCGGCCTGCTCGCCAACCGCCGTCGCGATGGTGGTAAGTCCTACTGGTCCTCCTCGAAACTTATCGATGATCACTGACAGGATCTTATTGTCCATCTCATCGAGTCCATGGGTGTCAACGCTCAGCGCTTCCAAACCATACTCAGCGATCTTAAAATCGATCGATCCATCGCCTTTGATTTGGGCAAAGTCTCTGATCCGCCTGAGAAGCGCATTCGCAATCCGAGGGGTTCCTCTGCTGCGTCTTGCAATCTCCATCGCTGCTTTGTGGTCGATTTCAATGTTCAGGATATCTGCACTGCGATCGACGATGGTGGTGAGCAATTCTGCATTGTAATAAGACAATCTACTATTGATACCAAAACGTGCGCGCAGAGGCGATGTCAATAGCCCTGAACGGGTCGTAGCACCGATCAATGTGAAAGGCGCCAACTCAATCTTCACGCTTCGCGCACTCGGACCACTGTCGATCATGATGTCGATGGTGTAATCCTCCATCGCAGAATACAGAAATTCTTCCACTACGGGACTCAGGCGATGGATCTCATCGATGAAGAGGACATCCCTTTCCTCTAAGTTAGTGAGGAGTCCGGCCAAATCACCTGGCTTGTCGAGCACCGGGCCGCTCGTTGTCTTGATGGACACTCCCAGCTCTTGCGCAATGATATTGGCCAAGGTAGTCTTACCCAGTCCGGGAGGGCCGTGCAGGAGTACATGGTCCAATGCCTCATTTCGCTGAGTGGCGGCTTGCACGAATACCTTCAGGTTTTCGATGATGGCTTCCTGTCCGTTAAAATCCTCGAACTGGATGGGCCTTAAGACGCGTTCAATCTCCTTATCGGAGGCGGAGAGTTCGGAAGGATCAGGATCGAGGAAGTTGTTCATCCCAACAAAGGTAGCAAGTGACCCGACACTTTTTGGGCATAAAAAAACCCGCTTATTCAGCGGGTTTTAAACAATGCTAAGCGTGATTAATGGCCCGCACCGCCATCGAGTTCGCCTTCTTCAAGCGGAACGATCTGCGGAACGAAGTCATGCTCTTTTCCTGGCTTGCTGTAATCGTACGCCCAACGGTGAACCGTAGGCAATGCACCTGGCCAGTTTCCGTGGATGTGCTCTACAGGAGTGGTCCATTCCAATGTATTCGAACCCCATGGATTCTGCGAAGCTTTCGGCCCGCGGAACATGCTATAGAAGAAATTGAAGATGAAGATGAACTGAACAAGAGCGCCCACGATCGCGAAGACCGAGATCATCTCATTCATTCCAATGAATTCATCAAACAAAGGAAATTCACTATTGGTGTAATAACGTCTAGGCACTCCAGCAAGCCCCATGAAGTGCTGCGGGAAGAATACGCCATAGGCACACACGAATGTCACCCAGAAGTGGGCATATCCCATCTTTCGGTTCATCATCTTGCCATACATCTTCGGGAACCAATGGTAAACTCCCGCAAACATTGCGAGTACAGCAGATAGCCCCATTACGATATGGAAGTGAGCAACTACGAAATAGGTGTCGTGCAAGTTGATGTCAAGTGCACTGTCTGCCAAGATGATGCCCGTTACACCTCCAGAAATGAAGGTAGAGACCATACCAATGGAGAACAACATGGCCGGTGTAAACCGCACGTTTCCTTTCCACAGTGTAGTGATGTAATTGAATGCTTTTACCGCAGATGGAATGGCAATCAAAAGCGTGGTAAAGGTGAATACCGATCCCAGCAATGGATTCATACCTGTAATGAACATGTGGTGTCCCCAAACGATGAACGAAAGGAAGGCGATTGCGAGGATCGAACCGATCATTGCACGGTAGCCGAAGATTGGCTTGCGTGAATTGGTCGCAATTACTTCTGAAGTAATACCCAAGGCAGGAAGCAATACGATGTATACCTCGGGGTGACCTAAGAACCAGAAAAGATGCTCATAAAGAATCGGGCTGCCGCCAGTCTGCTCCAGCAATTCACCAGCGACATGAATATCGCTCAGGTAGAAGCTTGTACCGAACATTCGGTCGAAGATCAAGAGCAAAGCCGCTGAAAACAGAACTGGGAAAGAAAGCACGCCGATCACAGCAGTGATAAACAATGCCCAAACGCTCAACGGAAGACGCGTCATGGTCATTCCCTTAGTACGCAAGTTGATTACCGTAACGACGTAGTTCAAACCTCCTAGAAGCGATGATACGACGAAGAGCGACATACTGACGAGCCAAAGGGTCATTCCCATACCAGATCCAGGCATTGCTTGGGGTAATGCGCTCAGAGGAGGGTAAACGGTCCAACCACCAGAGGCCGGTCCAGTCTCAACGAATAGAGAGACGATCATCACTATACTTGACGCCAGGAAGAACCAGTACGAAAGCAGGTTGATGAATCCAGAAGCCATATCACGCGCACCGATCTGCAATGGAATAAGCAAGTTCGCAAAGGTTCCGCTCAATCCTCCTGTTAACAGGAAGAATACCATGATCGTACCGTGAATGGTAACTAAAGCCAAGTACATATTTGGATCAAGGATTCCATCAGGAGCCCACTTATCGCCAAGGAAGAAGTTGAGGATCCAAAAGGATTCTCCTTGCCATCCGAGTTGAAGACGAAACAACGATGACATGATCATACCAATGACGGCCATGAACATTCCTGTGAGCAAGAATTGCTTCGAGATCATTTTATGGTCCATACTGAAGATATACTTCGATATGAACGTCTCTTCGTGGTGATGATCGGTGTTATGTTCTGCTGCTGTTGCCATAGTAATTATTGTTCGATCATTGAAATTTCGTTACGGGTCACGTTTGTTGCTTCCGCCATTCCCTCTTCATCGGCAGGTTGAATGGACTCTGCGAAAGTCTCTTGTTCGGTGATCCATTTGCTGTAAACCTCAGGTTCAACCACTTTGATTACCATCTGCATATTGTAATGGGCAGCTCCACAAATCTTGTTGCAAAGCAATAAGTAGTCAAAATCTGGATTGTCCGTAATCTCGCGCATTTCCTCGGTCGTCTTTCGACTAATAAAATTGAGGGAGGTAGTCATACCTGGAACGCAGTTCATCTGAGCACGGAAGTGCGGCATGTAAGCACTGTGAATAACATCCCTGCTCCTAAAAATGAATTCAACGCTTTCTCCTACCGGCAAGTAAAACTCGGTCTTAACCAAAATGTCGTCGTCTCCAGCAACCAAAGAAGCGGCTTCAAGTCCTTCAAATGAACTGACGCGGGCTAATTGTCTTTCTCTCTTTCCGATCGTTTCGATTATTTCCTCTTCCTTCAGACCTCCTTTGGGAACCGTTTCCAGCTCCTCTTTCAAACCGGCGATCTCTTCGGTTAGTTCTTGTTGTTTGGATGTCAATGAACCATTCGTTATCACTCCAAGTGGATTGACTCCGGAGATCATGTTGTAATTGGACGCTCCCAAGAGAGAGTCAGAACCTGAGTAACGCGCGGTCCAGTCAAATTGCTTTGGATAGAGCTCGATCGTCAACGAACCTTCTGGAGCTTCGTCTGTGATGTCCATCCATGCAGAAAGACCGTAGACAATGATAACTGCGAGGAATACTGCTGGAACTGTTGTCCAAAGCAACTCGAGCTTATTACTGTGGGTAAAGAACGTCGCCTTGCGATCACTTGAATACGTGTACTTGAATGCGAAGTAGAACAAGAATACGTGTGTGATCACGAATACCACTGTGATGATCAAGAAATTGAAATCCAACAGTTGATCCAGCACTAAGCCATGCTCAGAAGCGGATTCTGGAAGAAAATGCGGCGCATAGCGCACATACAACCAAGCGAAAAACGCGAAGTATCCAAACATAAACAGCAGCATCATCCTGCCTTGGTATTTATTCTCCGCATCCGTAGGTACGAATGAATCTCCACCCTTCAGCTTAGCTGTTCCTTCAAACACTCTCAATAACTGCCATACGGCGAGTGATGCGAGTGCAATTGCGACTATGATCAGAAACGTTACCATGTTCTCTATACTAGCGTTAATACTTAATTAATGTGGTGGTGCAGGCTTTCCTCGAGCATCGGGTGACCCTTAGCGAGGAGAGAACGCTTCGACAGTGCATTCAATACTACGTGTAAGAATAACCCCAAAAACCCTAGAAATGTTCCAATCTCAACCAATCCAATGGTACCGTGATCTTTCATTACACCAGGGGTAATGATCATAAACACATCCATCCAGTGGCCAAAGAATATGATCACTCCTACGAAGACCAAGAATCCAGGGTTGCGCTTGGCGTCTTTCGACATGAGTAGCAACATTGGGAAAATGAAGTTGATCAAGAATGTACCCCAGAACAACCAAGAATAATCGTTGATCCTTGCCTGGAAATACATAACCTCTTCAGGTATATCTGAATACCAGTAGAGCATGAATTGACAGAAAAACAAGTACGTCCAGAGGAAGCTGATCGCAAAGACCCACTTACCCATGTCGTGCATGTGACTTTCATTCACAAATTCCATCAGTCCTTTGCTGCGGAGGTAAATAACCAACAACGTCATCATTACCAGGCCGCTGATCCACATTCCTGAGAAGATGTACCACCCGAAAATGGTCGAGAACCAGTGCGTGTCAATGCTCATGACCCAATCCCAACTTGCCGTTACGGAGGTATATCCGAAGATTACTAGGAAGATCGCCGCGAGGGTCTTGTTCTTATTATAGTAGCGCTTAGGATCCTCAATGACACCATCCTCCATCAAGGAACGCTTGCGGAACAACATTGTGAACCATACATACAATCCTAGATAGGCCAGCGTGCGAATCCACCAGAAAGGCAAATTCAAGTAAGGCTCTTTGTGCGCAATGATTTCATCGTACTTCGGTGAAGCGGGGTCGTACAGATCGTGGTCCATCCAATGGTACAAGTGAAAGTCCATCAAGTGTGCACTTGCAACCGCGAAGACTACCAATAACGTGATGGCTCCAATTGGCAAGTAAGCTGCGACACCTTCAAAGATTCGCTTCAACACTGTAGGCCAACCTGATTCTGCCGCGTACTGCAATGCAAGGAAGAATGTTCCAGTCAGTCCAACTCCGAAAAAGAAGAAACCACTGATAAAGATGCTGGTCCATACCCTGTTACCGGCGTGATCACCACCGAAGAAGCCCAAGATGATCGATAGTAATCCTATCCCCATCAATATGAACGTGGTCCGCTTGGCTCTACCTTCAAATGCGTATTCCATAGTCGTGATTTCGTTTAGTTGTTCATTGCTGTTTCGTCCGACATAGCCGCAGCCTCAGCTGGGGCTTCTTCACTTCCTTCTACTGCTTCTACTGGAGCCTCTTCCCCTTCAGGATTCTGCAAGGTCTGAACGTATCGAATGACCTTCCATCGCTCTTCAACATTCAGTTGAGAAGAGTGAGAACCCATCAGGTTCTTACCGTAGGTAATGGTGTGAAACATTTTCCCTTCTGGAAGCGCCTTCAAGGCAGCGCTGTTATACGCCGGGGGCGGTGGGTGACCACCTGCAGTCACCGTAAGTCCATCACCAGCTCCTTCCTTGCCGTGGCAGTGTAAGCAGTACTTGGTGTAAATGGCTTTCCCTTCTGCAAGGATCTCTTCGTTGCTCAGGTATGGATTCTTGAGAAGTGTTCCAGCCATCTCGTAACCCTCATTACTATTGGGAATACCATATGGAAGGTATCCTCGCGGAATACTTCCTTCAGCTGGCGTGCGTGCCTCCATGCTGTCTGCATAGTTGCTATTACCTCCGTATGGTTCCAATGCTGGAGTGCGATACATATCAGGCATGTATTCAACACCTGGGCTTTGCGGGGTATTGCCACACGAAGCGAGGAACATGGCCATCGCGATCAGGGCAACATTGGTAAGCGCGTGTAGATTCATCTTTCTCATGCCTATTTTTCAAAGATTTCAACTGGGTTCGTCTCTTGCAATACCGTTCGGATTTCGTCATCCGACATGCCTGCATTCTCCGCTCTGTCGATTTCGATGCAGAAATGATCATCCGTCGTACGAGGATGCGGGTTCCTCGCCTTCATGCCAGGAAGCGTTCTGTTTCTGATCAGGTAAGTGATCGCCATTCCATGCGCCGCGCAAAGCACGGTAAACTCAAACGTGATCGGAATGAAAGCAGGTAAATTCTGATAGAGGAAATTGTTTGGCTTACCTCCAATGTTCATCGGCCAATCCTTGATCATAAAGAACCACAGACCAATGAGGGCAAGGGCCAACGCTGTCAAACCATAGAGGAATGCAGTGATCGCAAGCCGCGTCCACTTGATGCCTAGAATATTCTCTAACCCGTGAACCGGAAAAGGAGAGTAAACATCCTTGATGCGAATATTCTTGGAGAGGATGCTTTTGGCACCGTCTACCATCACTTCGTCATCATTGTAAAGAGCATAGATAGCCTTACTCATTTTAGTGTTGCTTTTTATAGTTCTCACCGGAGGACTTAAGGATTGACTTCAATTCATTCAACGCCAGTACTGGGAAGAATCGGCTGAACAATAAGAACAGCGTAAAGAAAATTCCGATCGTACCGAGGAAGATTCCAATATCTACAAAGGTCGGATGGAACATACTCCAACTCGATGGGATGTAATCTCTGTGCAGCGAGGTCACAATGATTACGAAACGCTCAAACCACATACCGACATTTACGAAAATCGAAAGAACGAAAGACGCGATGAAGCTCCTACGAATCTTCTTAAACCAGAAGAGCTGCGGGGTAACTACGTTACAGGTCATCATAGACCAGTACGCCCACCAATAAGGTCCAGTAGCACGGTTCATGAAGGCGTAACCCTCATATTCTACTCCAGAATACCACGAAATGAAAAGCTCAGACAGATAGGCTACACCTACCATAGAACCCGTGATCACAATCACGATGTTCATGTACTCAGCATGCTGAACCGTGATGTAGGACTCTAGACTCAACACTTTACGTGCGATGAGGAGAAGCGTCTGGACCATAGCAAACCCAGAGAAAATCGCTCCGGCAACGAAGTAAGGAGGGAAAATCGTGGTGTGCCAACCCGGAATGACCGAAGTAGCAAAGTCCATGGATACAATTGAGTGAACAGAGAATACAAGTGGAGTCGCGAGGCCTGCCAATACGAGGGAAACTTCCTCAAAACGAATCCAGGCTTTCGCATTTCCGGTCCAACCAAAGCTCAATACGCTGTACGCCATTTTCGAAATCGGCTTTACTGCACGGTCACGAATGGTAGCAAAATCTGGGATCAGACCAATGTACCAGAAAACGAGCGATACCGAGAAATACGTCGAGATCGCGAACACGTCCCAAAGGAGGGGTGAGTTGAAGTTGACCCAAAGAGATCCGAACTGATTCGGTAAAGGAAACACCCAATATGCCATCCAAATACGTCCCATGTGGATACCAGGGAAGAGGGCGGCCATTATTACCGCAAAAATCGTCATCGCTTCTGCAGATCGGTTGATGGCCATTCTCCACTTCTGTCGGAACAATAGCAATACGGCAGAGATCAGCGTACCTGCGTGACCAATACCTACCCACCACACGAAGTTGGTGATATCCCATGCCCAGGCAACCGTAGTATTCAAACCCCATGTACCGATTCCTCGGCCAATGGTATAAAGAATACATCCTACACCCCAGAGGGCAACCATGACAGATATGGAGAAAACGATGTACCAATACTTATTGGCCTTGCCTTCTACTGGAGCGCATACATCTTCGGTGATGTCGTGGTAGCTCTTGTCACCTAAAATGAGCGGCTCTCTTATCGCTGATTCTCTTTGCATAAGAACGTGTTAATTCAAATTAGCTTCAAGCAGTGTGATCTGCATTGTGTTCTGAGTTTCGGACTTTGGTTTGATACCAGACGTTTGGCTTCACACCCACCTCTTCAAGTAGGTGATAAGCACGATCGTTCATCGCTTGTGATCGAACGTTCGAGCCTTTATCGTTGATGTCACCAAATGCGATGGCATTTGTAGGACAAGCAGAAGAACATGCGGTCTGAATCGAACCATCTTTCACTGGAGTGCCCGCTTTCTTAGCATCAAGCTTACCGGCTTGAACGCGCTGAACGCAGAGGCTACATTTCTCCATAACACCACGTGAACGAACCACTACGTCCGGATTCAGCACCATGCGAGCGAGGTTATCCTGTGATGGGTTCAAATCGGCAAACTTGCTGTCGCCTATATAATTGAACCAGTTGAATCGACGGACTTTGTACGGACAGTTGTTCGCGCAGTAACGCGTTCCGATGCATCGGTTATACGTCATCTGGTTGTAGCCCTCATCACTGTGCGTTGTTGCAGCCACTGGACAAACCGTCTCACATGGAGCGTGGTTACAGTGCTGACACATGACTGGCATATACCCGACCTCTGGATATTCCGAAGGAATCTCCATGGCTTGATAATCTTTGTCTTGATCGATGCCTCCATGTATTTCCGGATCAGCATCACTGCTGTAATATCGGTCAATACGAATCCAACTCATGGAACGCGTTCGGTTCACTTCGTCCTTTCCCACAATGGGTACATTATTCTCAGAATGGCATGCCGTAACACAAGCACCACAACCGATGCAGGTACTCAAGTCGATCGACAATCCCCATCGGTGTCCGAGGTCAATGTCATGCTCAGCCCATAGGTCAAGCTTGTCCATCGTAACCTTGTTACCATAAGCATCGTTCAGCATCTCAACCGGGTTCCAATGCTCTCGTCCTTCTGACTTAAACTCAGAGAAGGTGGTCTCATTCAGGATCTTTCGACCCATCATTGTGTGTTGCGTCTGGGTAGAAGCAATGTTGTATCGTCGCTCGATTTTCTCTACAGTAGCAGGCGCACTGTATCGAATATAACCTTGGGTCACCGGCAACATCGCGAATGCGTTTTCACCGATCAGTCGATCGCCTTCGTATCCTTTTCCATACCCCAGTGCCACGCCGATGGTTCCGCGCTTTTGTCCCGGGACAGAAACAACAGGAAGCTCAACAGATGCATCATTGACCGTTACTCTGACCATGCCCGCGCGTTGTTGCTCACCCATGAGGGTATTCAATTGGAACGCATCGCTCATCATGTCAGCAGGGTTCATCGCTACGTATTGATCCCAAACCACTTTCGTGACCGGATCAGGAAGCTCCTGCAGCCATGGGTTGTCGGCGTTGCTACCTATACCAATTCCCGCTTTCACGTAAAAAGCAACCTCCCAACCATCGATTGGTTTTGACAGCGCTGATGCTGCACTTGAAACTGCCTCCGCATTGAAGACGGGCACAATCGCCATTTCTGGCATCGGCATGGAACCTACACCATCCTGGATGACTTTGTTCCACTTGCTAGCAAAGATCACGGATGGATCGTCCGTAGCGGTTACTTCAGCATCCCAACGGCGCTTGAGGACATCGTAATAAGTGTCTGCAGAGCCCATCCAAGTGAGGACGGAGTCTTGCCACTGTCGTGTATTATTGATCGGGTTGATCGTTGGCTGAGCGAAAGTGACCTCATTGCCAAATGGATTTGCATCGTTCCAGCTCTCCAAGAAGTGATGCACTGGACAGATATACTTCGCACTTTGTGAAGTAGCGTCAGGTTTTTCAGCAAATGAAACAACGTTCTTCACTTTAGCCATGGCATCAGAGAAGCCCCATGCCGAAGGCAATGTGTAGGCTGGATCCGCATCCATTACGAAAAGTAAATCTACAGCACCAGCATTCATTTCTCCGATCAATGCAGCCACCTCAGTATCACTGCCCTTGCGCAAATTCATGGTGTTAGAGAAGTCAATGGTCGAACCAATGTTTCCCAACATTTCATTGATGCCATTCACGATTGCCTGTACGTTCGGGTCGTTTGAATCCGAGATAACGAGTCCACTTCCTTTAGCTGCAACTAGTTTAGAAGCTGCATCCTTCAATTTGCTTTCAACCTGGTTATCATCATTCACAAGAGAAGCAGTAATGCTACCTCCATTGCCCATCATGCCTGCAATTGCATTTCCGAGCATTGCGACCGCCGCACCTTGCTCCGAGGGCTTGATGGCTCCGCGTATATCAGCGTTTGAACCAGTAGTCGACATCACCGTCTCAAACTGGTAGTGCTTACTCATACCTCCCTCTGGGTTTCTCCCATTGGCGTAGTCTCTAGCAAATCCAATCGGGTTGATCCAATTGATCAAAAAGTCAGCACCGAAGCTCACAATCACCTTGGCCTTCTCGAAATGATAAGAAGGAATGGCAGCAATGCCGTGTGTATTCTTATTCGCCTCGATCATCGCAGCGGAAGAAACCGCGTCATACATGACGTGATTTACAGATGCCGAAGACGGAGCTGCTTCCTCCGTTGCGTCAAGCGGAACATTTGCGCTTTCCATCCAGGTCTTGAACTCCCCGATGAGCGACATCGAAGATGGACTGATCATGGTAGAAGACAGGAAGCGCACATTGCCCCCGCTGTTCTTCACGTTGTTCAATAAGCCTGCAATTTCACCATCCATGGTAGCCCAATCCATAGATTGACCTTCCTTCATCGGACCAGTAAAGCGGCGCTTATTGTAAAGGGATAGAATGGAAGAGTTTACACGAGCGCTTACGCCGCCTTGTGCAGTCTTCGATAGTTTGTTGCCTTCAATATGAATCGGACGACCCTCTCGCGTCTTGACCAAAATGCTGGCATAGTCATAACCATCAAAATGGGTAGAGGCGTAGTAGTTCGCGATGCCTGGCATTACTTCGTCCGGCTTCACTACATATGGCATGCTCTTGACCACTGGGGTCTCGCAAGCAGCTAAGGTAGCCGCGGTAATCCCAAAGCCCATGAACTTTAAGAAATCTCTTCGACTCGTATTGGTCGAATCGAGATCCTTGTTCGATAGGAACTTGTCAATAGGAAGCTCTTCTGAGAACTCCTTGTCCGCGTTCTTTACAAACGCAGGATCTTTTTCAAGCTCCTCCGTTCCTCTCCAATATACTTTATTATTACTCATAGTGATCAATCACAGGATTAATAGTGACACTTAACACATTCGAGACCCCCGATGTGCTCTACTGTAAATGTTTCGAGGCCCTCGCCTTTGTACTTTTCAACGAGATCTTCATGGATGGATTCGTAGTATCCGTTTCCGTCCATGGTAACACTCGTTTCGCGGTGGCAGGTAATACACCATCCCATGGTGAGCTCTGAATATTGGTAAACCTCATCCATCTCCTCGATAGGGCCGTGACATGTCTGACATTCTTGTTTCCCGACAACTACGTGTTGGCTGTGATTGAAGTAGACAAAATCTTGCAGGTTGTGAATACGCACCCACTCGATTGGTTTCTGTTCGTAGCCCTCGATGTATCGATTTTTGTCTGCATCCCACCCAATGGCGGTGTAGATCTTAGCGATCTCTTTGGTTCCAGACACTTTTCCTTCTTGCACACCCATGTGGCAGTTCATGCAAATGTTGAGCGATGGAATACCAGCGGCTTTTCCTTTCTCTGCAGAGTTGTGACAGTAAACACAATTGATTCCGTTCTGACCTGCGTGAATCTTGTGCGAGAACCAGATCGGTTGTTTTGGTTGGTAACCCTGATAAACGCCAACGCCACTCACATAATCCCAACCCAACACGCAGATATAAGCTCCCAATACTAGGAACAGCACTGCGGTGATTGCAAGGTTGCGGGTGAAGAATCCGATGAACTCACCAAACATATCGGTAGACGGCACTGGCGCATCGCCTTCGTTCTGACGATTGAGGGATTCAAGGTTCTTGTTAACTCCCCAAAGAACACGGAAGACAACGAACAAAACAACAGCAACGAGGATCAACCAAAGGGTAGGATCGCCTGCGCTGTCTTCGGCTCCAGCAGCACCTGCCTCGCCACCTGCTTGCGCGACGGGAACTTCAGGCTGCCAATTATCCACATAGTCTAAAACGGCAACAACCTCTTCCGTAGAAATGGCCATCGGCGTCATCACACTCTTGTTGTAATCATCAAAGAGTTTGTTGGCATAAGCATCGTTCGCAGACTTCATGTAGCCTTGCGAGTTCTTCACCCAAGCGATGATTGCATCATCACTGCCTGTCCGTTCAGCCCAGCGCGCTCTTGCGCCTTGAAGAGCAGGACCAACAAGTTTCTTATCGATCTTGTGACATGCAGTACAATTGGCTTTGAAGATCGCTTCACCCTCTTGGGCTGAAGCAGGCGATGACATTAGGAGCAGAGACATTACGCCCGTAACAAAGAGAAAATTCCTTGTTAAGCTCACCCACGTATTTCGCATAGATTCTTTCAGTTTTCGTTGTAAAAGGGTGGTCAGAAAGCGGTGGCAAATTTAGAAGAATGGCCTTATGAGTGTTAACATTTGTTTAAAAATCCCGCCGTGTCCATCAATTTAAAATCATTCTATATAAGGGCCTTTACTGTCTTACTATCAATTATTTAGCGTATCTAGAATTTGAGTCCAAAAGTTTAAAATTCTGATGCAGAGTAACTTCGCAAACATGCCAAATTTTCCCCTTCGTTTTGTATTCCTTTTAGGCGTATCGCTTTCAGCGATAAACTTGAACGCTCAAAACGCAATCGCGCCCCCTATCGATGCGGCTCAATCGTTTGAACAGCAGGTAATTGTAGGCGTTGATTCGTCAACCATTGCCATGGAACCTCGGATGAAACGTTACTTAGAAATGATGGATAGTTTGGATGCTGCCACTATGAAGAGCCATGGATATCGCATTCAAATCTTTTCGGGGGCTGGGCCGAATGCCCGCAAGATGGCGCTAGAAAAACAATCCGATTTTCTTAAATTATTCAATCAGGAACGCGCATATACCAAATGGAACTATCCCAACTGGGTGGTTCGTCTCGGAGATTTTCGCACGCATTTAGAAGCCTTGGAATTTCACCATGAGATTCGTCAAATCTACCCTGCATCCTTCATTGTAAAGGACGAGATCACGGTTGAGTGACCACTTCGGTCTGCTAAAGTTTAGAGTTTACGCGCTACTTCTACTTCTTCAAAGCCTTCGATGATATCACCAGCTTCGATATCGTTGAAGTTATCGATGTTAAGTCCACATTCGAATCCAGCTTTCACCTCTTTCACGTCATCCTTGAATCGCTTGAGCGAGCCTAGGTTTCCGGAATAGATGACAATGCCATCGCGGATGATGCGAACCTTCGTATTACGCGTAACCGTTCCATCAAGGACATAACAGCCTGCAATCGTACCAACCTTACTGATCTTAAAGGTCTCACGGATTTCAATGTTGCAGACGATCTGCTCTTCGATCTTCGGCTTGAGCATTCCTTCCATCGCCGCCTTCATATCATTGATAGCATCGTAGATGATGGAATACAATCGAATCTGGATGCCCTCGTTTTCAGCGTGCTTTCGCGCCTGAGCAGATGGTCGAACCTGGAATCCGATGATGATAGCGTCGGACGCCGTTGCAAGCAAGACATCCGATTCTGTAATCTGACCTACTGACTTATGGATGACGTTGATCGCAATGTTTTCTGTAGAAAGTTTGAGCATAGAGTCCGCAAGCGCTTCTACCGAACCATCCACGTCACCTTTGATGATGACATTGACCTCGTGGTAATCGCCCAATTGGATGATATCCCCAATGTCCTCCAATGTTCTTCGTCGCTGAGTACGGATACTTTGCTCACGCTGAAGTTGCTGACGTTTAGTAGCGATGTTTTTCGCTTCCTTCTCGTCTTCCATCACAATAAAATTATCTCCCGCACTAGGCGCGCCGTTCAATCCCAAAAGACTAACCGGATGAGATGGCCCAGCCTCATCAATGGCCACACCACGTTCGTTGAACATGGCTTTTACACGACCGAAGTAGCTACCGGCTAGGATAACATCCCCAATGGCAAGCGTTCCGGACTGCACCAACAAGGTGGATGTGTAACCACGTCCTTTGTCGAGCGTCGCCTCAATGATCGTTCCTCGCGCATTCTTGTCTGGATTTGCTTTCAATTCAAGCATTTCAGATTCAAGCAATACTTTCTCGAGGAGTTCATTTACGTTCAATCCCTGTTTCGCGCTGATTTCCTGGCACTGGTATTTACCGCCCCAGTCTTCAACGAGAATATTCATATTGGCCAATTGCTCGCGGATCTTATCTGCGTTGGCTCCATCTTTATCAATTTTATTGAATGCGAAGACCATCGGCACCCCGGCAGCCTGCGCGTGATTGATGGCCTCCACAGTCTGTGGCATCACTGCATCATCCGCTGCAATTACAATAATGGCAATATCGGTTACCTGAGCACCACGTGCACGCATCGCGGTAAACGCCTCGTGACCTGGTGTATCTAAGAACGTAATGATCTTTCCACCCTCGAGTTCAACGCTATACGCACCAATGTGCTGTGTAATACCTCCGGCTTCACCGGCAATCACATTCTCCCGTCGAACATAGTCCAAGAGAGATGTCTTACCGTGGTCCACGTGACCCATGACGGTTACGATCGGTGGACGTTCAACCAGATCTTCTGGTGCATCCACGTCTTCTGCAAGAACTGATTGTTGGATCTCCGAACTGATGAACTCTACGGTATATCCAAATTCTTCGGCGAGCAATGTAAGAGTCTCCGAATCGAGTCGCTGGTTGATGGACACCATCATTCCGACGGACATACAAATCGAAATCACCTCCGTTGGTGATACGTTCATCATCGTGGCCAGTTCGCTCACGGTAACGAATTCGGTCAGCTTCAAAACCTTCTGATCTACCTCCGCTTGCTCGAGTTCCTTTTGCATCTTTTCGCTCACAGCATCGCGGCGTTCCCGTCGATACTTTGAACGGGTAGATTTTCCCTTGCTTTTAAGTGCCGCGAGAGTCTCACGCACTTGGTTCTGAATTTCTTCTTCCGTCAACTCCGGTTTAGGAGCCGCCTTGGCACCTCTTCTTCCAGGGCCAGATGGACCACCTGGGCCTGGGCCTCGCTTGAAGTCACGCGCGCCGCCGCTGGCTGGCTTATTAGTATCCACCTTTGCGATTCGCTTGCGCTTACGCTTCTTGGCATCCTCTTCCGATTCGCCGACCTTCTTCTTGACTCGCTCCGCAGGAAGTTCAATCTTACCAACGAATTTTGGGCCGTCCAGCTTATCGGCCTTGGCCTTCATTACCTCTTGCTCAAATTTCTTCGGCTCAGGTGCTTCTTCTTTTACCTCCTCAACAGCAGGCTTCTTTGGCTCCTTCTCAGCAGCCTTCTTCACCTCCTCAGCGGCCACCTTCTCTTCTTCCTTCTTCTTTTCAGCGGCAACTTTTTCTTCCTCTTCCTTTTCCGCCTTCTTCTTTGGACGGTTCGACTTGATGGTTGACAGGTCGATCTTCCCGACTACCGTTGGGCCAGCATCCTTCTCCTTTGGCACTTCCCTCTTCTCTACCTGTACTGCAGGAGCTTCCACTACAGGCTCAGGCTCTTCGATACCGCCAACATTCTTGATCAATACTTCGTCCTGCTCCGTATCTAGGTTGGTCTTGGTCTTCTTGGAATCATCAAGCGTAATGGTCTCCCTCACTACCTTAGTATGAGCGAGCTCATTGGACTTCTGCTTCTTAGCTCTGTCCGGGGCGAACTCCTCCACCAATAGCTGATATGCCGAAGGTTCAATCTTGGTATTTGGACGAGCTTCTACTACGATGCCGTTCTTACTCAAGAATTCCACTACGGTAGGTAACCCTACGTTAAACTCCTTTGCTGCTTTACTTAATCTAATCGGTGCGTCTGACATAAATATGTTGCGAATCTCGTGATTTTATCACATTCTCATGCTCATTCAAATTCTGCGCGGAGGATCTGAAGAACCTCTTTCACGGTCTCTTCTTCCAGATCGGTGCGCTTTACAAGGTCTTCTTTGGTCAATTCAAGGACACTTTTCGCAGTGTCACAACCAATGGCCTTGAGTTCGTCGATGATCCAGCTGTCGATCTCATCTGCGAATTCTTCTAGATCCACGTCTTCGTAGTCTTCTTCAGACTCTCGGTAAACGTCAATTTCGTGTCCTGTAAGCTTTCCAGCCAATTTGATGTTATGACCTCCTTTACCAATGGCCAAGGATACTTGGTCTGGCTTGAGGTATACGCTGGCATGACCCGTCTCTTCGTTGATCTTAATGGTGGTGATCTTTGCAGGGCTCAACGAGCGCTGGATAAAGAGTTGAGCGTTGGAGGTGTAATTGATAACATCAATGTTTTCATTGCGCAATTCACGAACGATACCATGGATACGCGAACCCTTCATGCCTACACATGCTCCTACTGGATCAATCCGATCATCGTAAGACTCAACGGCCACCTTAGCGCGCTCTCCTGGTTCACGAACGATCTTCTTGATGGTAATCAATCCATCAAAGATCTCTGGCACTTCCATCTCAAACAATCGCTCTAAGAAGGCAGGCGACGTTCGTGACAAAATGATCACCGGGCTGGTGTTTTTCATATCAACCTTGCTCACAACGGCTCGGACGGTATCACCCTTTTTAAAGTAATCCGTTGGAATCTGCTCCGACTTAGGAAGCACCAATTCATTGCCTTCATCATCCAAGACAAGGATTTCACGCTTCCAGATCTGGTAGACTTCTCCTGTGATGATGTCTCAAACGCGATCCTTGTATTTCTTATAAATGGTATCCTTCTCTAATTCTTGGATCTTCGCTTGGAGGTTTTGACGCATCGAAAGGATGGCACGACGACCGAAGTTCTCGATCTTCAGTTCCTCAGACGCTTCCTCCCCGATCTCAAAGTCAGGCTCAATCTTGACAGCATCACTGTACTCAATCTCAGTCAGCGGGTCCTCCACAGCGCCATCGGCAACGATGGTTCGGTTTCTCCATATTTCGAGGTCACCTTTATCCGGGTTGATGATGATGTCGAAACTGGAATCATCTTCATATTCCTTGATGATCAGACCGCGAATCACATCCTCTAAGATGTGCATCATGGTAACACGGTCAATATTTTTAAGGTCCTTGAAGTCCTGAAACGACTCGATCAATTCATCGGTATTCATATCCGAAATGTTTATTTAAACGAAATAATGATTTTAGCTTCCTTGATGTTTTCCCACTCAACCAACTCCTCACGTTCTGGTAGTTTCTTCTTCTTCGATGCCGGAAGCTTCAACTTCACTTTTTCACCGGCTTCGATGAGCTCACCTTTCAGCTCTGCACCGTCATTCAACTGCATCCGAAGCTCGCGTCCCACGTTTTTGACGTATTGACGACGGTCCCGCAACGGCTTGTCAATGCCCGCAGAAGAAACCTGTAACTCAAAATCCTGCGTCTCGCGATCAAGACTGGACTCTACATGTCGGCTCACCTGAACACAATCGTCGATGGTGACTCCTTCCAAGTTGTCCAATTCAATCACGATGCGGTTCGACGAACTGACCGTAAGTTCGACGACAAACATGCCGGTCCCTTCGATCTTCTCGTCTACCAATGCGTGGATATTTGAGGCGTTAATCATGGTATTCTTGCAAAAAAAATGAGGGGACTTCCCCTCACCACTTCTTTGACGCCGCAAATATAATCAAGATATCTCTAGCTGAATCACTTAAGGTGCCTGAATTCCGTCCTTGAAGTTCATTTCGTTCATCACCTTCCCCTTGTCGTCATAATTGATCGCCTTACCATGGGGCACTCCATTCTTGTAATGCCTAATACCAATGAGCTGACCGGTTTGGTTGTACATCTCGCTCTTTCCGTCCAATCGATCCATTTTGTACGATTGCTTCTTCAAGACAGAACCGTGCGGAAAGTAATACGTGCACTTTCCATCCTTGGCCCCATTAGTATAGACGCACTCGTAATCCACATTTCCTGCTTCGTAGAAATAAGACCATTTCCCGTCCATCGTTCCGGCTTTGTAGGACCCCTCTTCTCGTTTCTTTCCATTGGGGTAGCCGTAGGTCCACTGTCCCTCCTTTACACCTTCGTTTCGGACCCCTTCGTAATTGAGCTCTCCATTATCAAACCAGCCTTTCCAATCGCCATGCATCAATCCTACCTTGTAGGTGCCTTCATCCTTTAATTGACCATTCTGATACCATGCTTGCCAAAGTCCTTCTTCTTTTCCGTGGGCATAATTCCCCTTTTGCACGAGTTGACCCGCCTCAAAGTAGGTGCGCCATTCACCATGTTTCTTGTCATCCAGATAGCTGCCAACCTTCCAATCCGAACCATCCTTGTAAAACATGCGCCACTCTCCTTGCCGCAGGTTTTCTTCAAAATCGCCGGTACTTTCTATTTGACCGTTTTCAAAATAATAAGTCCACGTTCCGTGCTGCATATCGTCCTTGAAGCTTCCGCGCATGTACACCTGACCCGAACTGTTATACCACATCCACGGACCATTTTTTTTGCCCTTGGCATGTTTTCCTTCAACGCTGATTTCGCCGGTGGGATACCAAGTTCGGATCACGCCATCCAACTGACCTTCTTTGTATTCTATGTGCTTCCATTTGGCACCATCTTCATAATTAAACTTCCACAACCCAGCGCGATCCGCCCCAATCACATCCCCCTCACTCTCCACGTTTCCATTCTCATAATAGTAGGTCGATGAACCAAAAAAATCGTTGTCTTTTACACTCAGCTTGGAACTCAATCTACCATTGTCGAAATAGCCGTAAAGCACACCGTTGCCGTCGCTCAGTGTATTCTCACCATCCATATTCCTTCCCTGAAGTGGGCGAGCAATTCCCTGATTATAATCGACCTCCTTCCAATCATCGCCTTCGGCAAACCACCAGTTCCACATGCCATTTCGGACGTTGTAATAGTACTGGCCTTTGACTTTCATGTTGCCGTTGGCATACCACTCTTTGTAAATGCTATCCCTCAGCGGCGCGAGAATTCCATCTTGGTAAATGAGCTTGAAATAGCCCTCTACTTTTCGTTGACCGTTATCGTACCAGTACAGCACAGGTCCGCTGAGTAAGCCATTGTTATAGAGGCTTTGTTCCTGCTTATTCCCGTTTGTATAGTAGTAAGTCCACTCGCCATGTTTCTTACCAATAAGAAAGGCACCCTCACTGTATTTCTGTTTATGATCATCATCGTAGAACGTGACAAACGGTTCCGGCTTCGCATCGGAGACTTTGAACTCTTGTGCGATAGCGACAGAAGAAAGCAACATCAAGCATGTGATCAAATGGTACTTCATGGGCTCAAATCTAGCCTCAGCATTACGTTGGGTGCAGAACGCATTGAAAAGTTTTCCCATAAATGTGTTAACTCAGTCATGGGTGGATTATTTCCGTCAAGTTTCTTCCTTTGCCCAAATTTCATCTCCATGATAGACGCTTATGTCACCCAAGAAATCAACGACGGAATAGCTGTCATAGAATTCTTCCACCCTCAAAGCAACTCCTTGCCAGGTGCCATCCTGAACAAGCTTGCCGAAACCATCACGAATGCGGGTCAGAACAAAGACGTTCTTGCAATCCTGCTCCAAAGTGGAGGTGATCGTGCCTTCTGCGCTGGTGCTAGTTTCGATGAACTCATCGCGATTGAGGACAAGGCGCAGGGCAAGGAATTCTTTAGCGGTTTTGCTAGCGTGATCAACGCGATGCGCACTTGCCCTAAGTTTATCGTCGGCCGCGTTCAAGGCAAAACAGTCGGCGGGGGAGTGGGTGTAGCCAGTTCCATGGACTACTGCTTTGCTACGAAATTTGCTTCCGTAAAGCTCTCTGAACTTGCCGTGGGCATTGGCCCCTTTGTGGTTGGTCCTGCCGTGGAACGAAAGGTGGGCAAGGCTGCTTTTAGCGAGTTAGCCATCGATGCCTCTGCCTGGCGATCGGCCGAATGGGCGGAGCAACGTGGCATGTTTGCACAAATCTTCGGCAGTATAGAGGAAATGGACGCTGCAATCGCATCTTTCTTACAGCAGGTTAAAAATTTCAATCCAGAAGCCATGGCGGAGATGAAACGCATCTTTTGGGAAGGCACCGAACACTGGAATGAATTACTTTTGCGTCGAGCAGAAGTGAGCGGAACCTTAGTGCTATCCGACTTCACGAGAAACGCTATCCATTCTTTTAAAACGAAGTAAATAAAACCAACCTTATGAAAAGAGCCATAACTCTTATGATTGTGCTTTGCCTGTTTTTAGGCGCAAATGCCCAGGACTCGACTGCAATCCCAGAAACTTGGAAAAAAGGCGGGTTATTGGGCCTCAATTTTTCTCAAACCTACCTTGACAACTGGCAAGGTGGTGGACAATCTGCCATCAATGGAACGGTGCTCTTCAACGCTTTCGCCAACTATAAAAAGGACAAATGGACTTGGGACAACAGCTTGGATGCCGCCTACGGCATCTCACGAATCGGTGAAAAAGGGCAGGTTCAAAAGACGGATGACCGCATTGAAATCAACTCTAAACTAGGGCACACCACGCCCGTAGCGAAGACCTTCTGGACAGCCATGTTCACCTTTCGCACACAATGGGATGCAGGATATGACTATGCTGCCTCTCCTTCACCTTTGATCTCGGACCCATTTGCACCAGCATACGTGATTGCTGGCTTGGGTATTGACTACAAACCGAGTGAGCAATTTTCAGCCTACATCTCGCCCGTAACCAGCAAGACAACCATGGTAGACAACCAACGCTTAGCCGATGCCGGCGCTTTCGGAGTTGTCGAGGCTACCTACAATGACATGGGTATGAAGCTCACTGATGGGGAAACCATTCGTTATGAGGTTGGAGGTTTTCTGAAGCTTCAATACACCGCCCAGGTTGTAGAGAACGTAAAGCTCAGCACACGCATAGATCTGTTCTCAAATTATTTGAACAACCCACAAAACATTGACATCAACTGGGAAACATTGCTAGCAATGAAGATCAACTCCTGGCTATCAACCAGCATCACAACCCATTTGGTCTATGACGACGATATAACCTTTGCGGTGGATCGGGATGGTGATGGCTCGGACGATGGTCGTGGGCCGCGTACGCAGTTCAAAGAAGTATTTGCGCTAGGCCTTCAGTTTCAGCTTTAATCGCTGAGGGGGGCATGTAGGAAATTCCGAACATCCCTACTCTCTCCATAAGCTTCAAAAAACGCATCGATCAACCCGTCGCTGGTCAGAAGCTTAGGATCAAACTCAGTGAAGTAATAGAATTGCTTATTGGCAATGAGCGGTTGCTTGTCTTGAATTTCCACAAATTCAGGCGGTAATCGCTTGTTTTTTTCCCCTCGAATCTCACCAAATCGCGCCTTGAATTTCTGCTCGTTGATGAGTTTCTCAAAATCGGTGAGATTGTATAGGATCTCCTGCCGGATGCTGTAAAGCTGATCTTTATTCGGCTGATACACGCCACCGTACATTCGAATGTGTTCAAACCCTAACTCGAGGTAGATTCCTTCGAGGGTGGTATCCTTCCGCCCACCCTGGCTGACCACTGCTGACATTTGGGTCTTATAAGGCGTTTTATCCTTTGAAAACCGAGTGTCTCGGTAAATCCTAAAAATGGCATCCTTTGCTTCGATCTTGCAATTCGGGTCGATTGCTTGCATGCGCAGGATCATGTCTGTTATGAACCCTTCGAATGGCTTCTTGACGTCATTCTCGTAGCGCTTCTTGTTTACCGCGAACCACTCCCGATCGTTGTGTTTCGCTAGGTCCTTAAAGAAGTCATTGTATGCAGAAGTGAACCAAGTCATTTGCTGTGAATTAATGGTTGACGATTAGTTTTTTCGGCGAAGACTGATCCTAAACGTGGTGCCTTCTCCCAATTCGGACTTCAACACATATATTTTTCCATTGTGGTAGTCCTTCACAATCCTCCTACTCAGCGAAAGACCTAATCCCCATCCCCTTTTCTTGGAGGTATATCCAGGTTGGAAAATAGATTTAAAACGGTTAGCTGGGATTCCCTTACCCGTGTCACTGATCTCGATGTGCACTTTACTTCCGAAGTCTTCCACACGCATCTCGATGTTTCCTTTCCCTTCCATCGCGTCAAGGGCATTCTTGACCAGGTTTTCAATCACCCATTCAAATAAGGAACGATTCAGCGTTAGTAGAACTGGGTGATCCGGAAAGGCCGTAAAGAAAACGACATTCCTGCCATTCCTATGCTTAAAGTACTGCACCGACTCACTGAGCAAGGGGATCAGGTCTTGTTCTTCGAGGGCGGGCTGTGATCCAATTTTACTGAAGCGATCCGTAACCACTTGCAAGCGCTCGATGTCTTTCATCAACTCGTCCGCAACCTGTTTGTTCTTCTCTTCTTCACGCAGCAACTCCACCCATGCAATCATCGAGGAAAGGGGGGTTCCCAGTTGGTGAGCTGTCTCTTTACTCATGCCGACCCAGACTTGATTTTGCTCCGCCTTTCGCGCGGTACTGAACAACAGATAGGCGATCATGATGAACAAACCGATAATGCCGAATTGCGCCAATGGGTAGTAGGTGAGTTGGGTCAGAAGAAATGAATCCTCATAATATACGTATGCCTTGCGTCCATTGATCTCCACCTGCAACGGCTGATGCTGGCGGTTCATTTCCTTTAGCTTGGCAGCGAGCAGGTCGGGGTCACTCAATATTTCCTCGCTCACATTTCCGGCTTCAATGACCCGCCTGCTTGCTGAATCAAGCAGGATCAGCGGGCTAGAAGCCGCATTCAGCATTAATTCAGAAATAAAAGATTCTTGCAAGTCCTCAAACGTGGTCTTCAACTCAGAAAAAAGCCTGGAATCCTTGTAGTGGAGGAAGACCCTAGAATTGCCGTAGTAGACAATTTCGATCGGATCGTATTGCTTCGTCATGTCCTCCAGCTCTTTGCGGAGGTAGTCGTCCTTCTCCTCACCAGAAGGCACTTCAATGTTTCGGTAGGACGTTATTACCCCTTGCTCATTGGTCAGAATGACCGGGACAGTTGTGTTGTCATTGAGCACATTCAACGCGAAGCTCACGTCCGTAATATCTGGTCTCGCTAAGTATTTGGTGGCTTCTAAGTAGAGTTCAACTTTGTTCCTCTCCCCTATTTGCAGCTTGTTGAAGAGCCGACTGGTGTATTGCACAAGTGCCGAACGCTTCTTAACCGCCTCTGCCCAGATTTCTACCTTGGATCGTTCCTCTTTGCCGATTTTATCCACCAGCGACTTTGTGTACCACAGCGACAAAGCCACGAACACAAGCGCTGCGGTGAAGAGCAAAAGCTTCCATCGCTGTTTCTGAGAATATATGTTGAAGTTGTTTGCCATTCGGAGCACCCGATTGCGAAATTGAACGAATAATACGAATATCCGGTCGAAGGGTGCGTTAGGAATTGTGAATCAGGAGAGCCCCGTCAAAAGTCGTCATCGTCAAAATCCCCCTCCTTCAGCTTTTTCTTATCCGTCTCCGCCTTCTGGATCAGTTTGTTCAACAGCTTCTTATCTCCGGCCTTCTCCTTTGGAGCGGCGGTTGTAGGCGTATTTTCTTCAAGCTTACCTTCTGCCTCTGTACCAGACTCAGCATCAAACTCAATCTCCAGCTCCTTTGGCGTTTCTACTGGTTTTCTCACTGAATCTTTGGCAATGGCATTGAATTCATTGCGCAGCAAATCCTTGACGGCTTTTGATTCGGAGAGCACTTGGTCCTTGAGGGTATGCTTCAGCGTCGTACGCTTTACATCAATTTCAAAATCCTCGGTCGTGCCAATCATGGTAATGAAAACGCGAGTCTTACCACTCTCATCACGTTGAACGTACTCGTTGTAAGGCTCTGTTCGATCCTTCAACTGCAAGACTTCCGCGAGTGCGAAATCCATTTCGTAATCGATCTTATCATCAAAGGTATGGGTCCCGCTCACGTTCAGATTGAGCGCTGATGACTTGATCTCCATGGAAGGTATGGTCACCACCCCATCTCGGATCCCGATCTCATTCGTCAAGGTGGCAAAGCGCACATCCTCCAAGCGTTTTCGCAATTCGTCCACCGGTATGAATAAGCGGAGCATCGGACGCTTCTTTATCTCTTCAGCAACAGCCATTAAGGGCTTGAATCCGACCAAGGCACCGTCGGTAAGAGAAATATCCAGAGAGGAGACGATGCTCTGCATATCGATATTGAGCAATGAGTCGCAAAAGGCCTGGAATTGAATATCGGCGTCTAACTTCCCGTCCAATACTTCAGCCGTGATAAAGCTTTGCTCGAAGTTGTTGAAGGTCGTGAACAACTCCTTGATGTTTACTTGCTCCGTTTTAAAATCTGTGCGCAGACCGAATTGATTGTTCGCGAAGCGATAGACTCCGACCTTTCCGCTTACGTTCCCTTGCTGACTTATAAACTCCAGCCTTGTTGCTTCGACTTTGAAGTGATTCATCACCAATCTTCCACTGATATCATTGGCGATGAATTTTCCCTGCTTGAAAGACTCGCTTGTGAGCTCAAGATCCCATTGGGCCCGTTTTGGAAAGGCAATCACGATCCCGCTTTCACTTTCTGAGGTGTTAGGGAAGAGTTCTTCCAAGTCTATCGCGCCGGTGGTGACCTTTCCTTTGACGTCTAAGACCCCTGATTCGGAAAAAAAGTAATTGAGAAAGCCATCCGCCCTTCCTTCCAATACCAGGTCACAATCGTTTATGCTACCCGCATAGCGCTGGATTTCGAGGCTGTTGTTCAATATTTTGAACTCAGCATCTTCTACACTGTAGCGTCTCTGATCATTTTTCAGGATCAGAAACGCGTCCGTAACCCGGATGATGCCACTGGCTTTCGAATTCAGAAAATCACGCGCTGCTGGTTCTGATGGATTTTCAAGGGTGGTAGAAATACTTGCGTCTATCTCGAATCCTCCTTCTCCTTCTTCTAACCATTCTATCCCAAAAAATTCCTTCATGGCTGCCAAGTCAGAACTCAGCTTGATGCTTCCATCGATGTTCGGTTTGACAAAGTTCGTGATACTGAACGACGCTTGAAATGGATTGCCGTTGAGTTCTCCCTTCAGGTCATTCAACACGAGATGAACAGACTTGAAAGTACGCTCGGCTCCGTTGTCTATGCTGCCTGACCCCTCCAAGCTTGAAAGCTTCCAATTACCCCCCTTCTTGGTAATGTTGGCGTCTTCGATCGAAAAACTGCCTATAAATCGAGGGTTTTCAGTTCTGCTAAAAGCCCCTTTGAGGGTGCAATCAAACGTGATGACTCCGGAACTTGCGTAGTCATCGAGCGCCTCGCGACTTTCAGACGGTATCAGCGCCAAGGTTCGGATAACATCCAGATTGGCGCCAGTAATGTGCAGATCCACTCCATCCCCAACCAATTCGCCAGAAATGTTAAAGCTCAATCGATCGTCAATGGTTAGGCTTCCCTTTCTGAACCCATAGCGTTCTTCTTTGGAGATGATGTCAAGGTCGGTTTCTACATCTACCTCCCGGTCATGAAGGTAGTTGGTGCCCTTGATCAGGATGTCGTTTACATAACCACTTCCTAGCACCGCCATCGTATAACTCTCGTCTGAGAAGCGACCATTGAAGTAGAGATCATTAGCTCTCAAGCGATATTCCTGCTCCCGCGCGCGATTGATATAGGTCAGTCGCGTTCGTTGAATGTGTACTTTATCCAATTCAAGCAGAAAACCTGTTGTGTTCTGGTTCTTGACCCATATATGGTAATTATCATAGCCCTCATCGTCCACGAGAAAATCCATAAAACCATCGCGGGCCTCGATTTCATTGATCTTGTATTGCCCCTTGAGCATGTCCAGGAGGTTCAGGTTGAGGTAGACTTTTTCAAAGAAAAAGAGCGTATCAGGAGCCCCCATCTTTACGATGTTTTCATTGGCCCAAACACTGTCCATGACCAATGATGCTGAAGGGAAGTTTTCGAGCAAGGAGAAATTGATGTCGGACACGTGCACCGGCGACTGGAGTCGCTTATTCACTTCCCCTATGACGTAATTACGAACCGGTTCTTCGTATTTCTTGGCTAAAAAATACGCACCAACTGCACCTAGAATCAAGGCGAGGGTAAGACCGAAGAACCATATGAGAAATTTGCGCATACCGAATTAGAACGACACAGGGTGTCGAATATTCGAAGCTACACAGCCAAAAGCTGTGAAGTTTGTCATCCGCAATGACTTATGAACGAGGGAGTTTTAGTTGACTACAACATCTTGAGATAGCCCACTTCCTTATCGGTGAGGAAGCGCCATCTCCCGCGTGGCAATCCTTTCTTGCTGAGACCCGCAAAAGCAGCACGATCGAGTCGTGTCACTTCGTATCCAAGGGTTTCAAACATGCGTCGCACAATGCGATTACGCCCTGAGTGGATTTCCAAGCCGATCTCGTTTCGAACCGAACCGTCACCGGCAAATAACGCGGCATCGGCCTTAGCCACGCCGTCGTCTAATTCAACTCCGGTCTCGAGTTTCTTGAGGTCAGCGATTGTAACGTTCTTGTTTGTGATGACGTGATAGACCTTCCGAATTTCATTGCTCGGATGGACCAACTTATCGGCGAGGTCACCATCGTTGGTCACGAGGAGAAGTCCAGTAGTATTGCGATCCAGTCTTCCTACAGGAAACACACGCTCCTTGCAAGCATTCTTAACCAATCCCACCACAGTGTTTCGACCAAGCTCATCGCTGAGGGTTGTGATGCAATCTTTTGGTTTATTCAATAGGATGTAGCGAAGCGCTTCTGCCTTCACTTTTTCTCCTCCGTATTCTACAACATCTCCGGGTTTAACCTTGGTACCAAGCTCGGTCACCACTTTGCCATTGATGGAGACCATTCCATTCTCAATATACTTATCCGCTTCGCGTCGCGAACAGATACCTGCCATGGCGAGGTACTTATTGAGGCGGGTCAATCCATCGTTTTCAGGCTTCTTCTTGAATCCTTCAAACGGCTTGTCCTTTGTGAATTTGTTGTACGAGCTTTTCTTGTCGTTTTGACGGAATTCCTTGTTGGCATTTCCGCGTGACTTAAACTTATCGCTTTTCCCTTCATCGCCATCACGGGTGATGAATTCAGAAGGGTTGAATTTTCTTTCGCCTGCTTCGCTTTTGAATCTGGAATCACTGTCTGAACGTCCACCAGCGCGTGGCTTGCTGAACTTGGAATCACCAATTGAGCGACTGCCTCCTCGTGAATTTCCGAATTTGGAATCGCCGCTTGAGCGACTTCCGCCTCGTGAATTACCATATTTGGAATCTTCCGAAGGACGACTTCCTCCTCTGCTTCTTGGTTTCCGTTCGTCTGATCCGAATTCCGTTTCCGACTTGGGCTTTCCTTTTCCGGCAGCGGGCTTGGTTGTCGAACGTTTCTTTCCCGTTGTGCCTCCCAGCACGAGGAATTCCTCCTTCTTAACCTTCTTTGCGCGCTTCTCCCAGGTACTCTTCTTTGCCATACAATTGTTTTGAACCTGCAAAGGTACAGGAATTAACGTGCATCCAATAGCGCGTTACCTTTGCGTGATGCGCTGGAAAATAGCCCAATGGTTCGAAATTCGGTGGTGGCAACGCTATCTGCGCGGACGGGATAAAAAGGAATACCTTAATTGGAAGCGGAACTATTGGCGCGCGTTTTTGGAGCGACTAGATATACACCCACTACCTGGTTCTACCATTCTGGATGCTGGCTGCGGTCCTGCGGGAATTTTCACCGTCCTTTCAGAATGCAAGGTATGGGCTGTTGATCCTTTGATTGAATCCTACGAAGCCAAGCTTCCTCACTTCAGCAAGCTGGATTACCCCCATGTCCGCTTCGAGGAAAATACCATAGAACGCATCGAAAGGTCCGATTCATTTGATGTCGTGTTTTGCTTGAATGTGATCAATCACGTGAAAGACATTGATGTTGCCTACGATGCATTGGTAAAGAGCCTAAAAAGTGGAGGAACACTCGTGCTTAGCATCGACAGCCACAACAGCGGCTTTTTTCGTTGGCTCTTTCGTCGCATCCCGCTTGATATCTTGCACCCCTATCAATACTCTTTGAAAGAATACGAAGGGGCTTTGAAGTCGCGCGGTGTCACCATCGATCGCATCGAGCCTTTGAAAAGCGGAACTTTGTTCGACTACTATGCGATTGTGGGCACAAAAAACTAAAGCACTTCTGGCGCTTCTACTCCTAGTTCAGGTGAGTGTTGGACAGGGAATTCTTTCCACGCCTGACAGTTTGAACAAGCAACGGAGAATGATCAACATTGGTGGTCAAGGCTTGCTGTACGGGACTACTCTCACAGCGCTCAATTTTGCTTGGTACAGTGAGTACCAAAACGGAAAGTTTCACTTCTTCAACGACTGGCCCGGTTGGATGCAAATGGACAAATTGGGGCACAGTGCAGCAGCTTATCAAACGGCGTGCAACCTTTATCGATTCAATCGCTGGACCGGAGCGGGAGAGGGCCAAAGCATGTGGTATGCCGCAGGCGTTGGATTCAGTTATCAATTGGCCGTTGAGCTGCTAGATGGCTTTTCAGAAGGCTGGGGATTTAGCGTCTATGACGTAGCATTCAACACCATCGGGTCGAGTGGATTTGTGGTGCAGCAGCATTTTTGGAAAGAGCAACGGGTCAAACTGAAATTCAGTTTCACGCCCAGTGGACTTACCCATTTGAATGACCTGGCAAGTAATTATAGAGAAGTGGATCAAGCAGAATACTTGTTCGGAACGGGCTTGCACGAACAATGGCTCAAGGACTACAACGGACAAACCTATTGGCTCAGCTTGAATCTTTGGTCGCTGATGGGCAAGCCCGAAGGATTCCCAAAGTGGCTGAACATAGCGGTGGGGCACAGTGTCAATAATGTCTTAGGGGCTGAGCGCAATACGTGGGAGATCGATGAAGGAGGAAGTACGATGAACTACACCTCCGCCCTCTCAAGGCAACGCCAGTTCCTTTTCTCCTTGGACATAGACCTTGATCATGTGAACCTGCCCAAGTACCTAATTTGGATCAGGCCAATCGTTGGGGTGATCAAGCTTCCGTTTCCGGCCATTGAATGGAACAGCCAGCAAGGATTCAAAGGAAGGGGCCTTTACTTCTGACCTACCAACGCGGTTGAAACGCCCCTTCAATGTGGTTGAGTCGCCTCTCCTTTTTATTGATGACAATCCCAATCACATCAAAGCGCACCTCCAAGTCGATGTCTTTTTTGGTCACGTAGGCATGGGCCGCGCGCACCAGGTGGGTCTGTTTCGACTTACTAACCGCCTGCTCGGGATCGCCAAAGAAATCTGAATTCCGGGTCTTCACCTCCACGATCACAAGTTCATCTCCTTTCCTGGCGATGATATCTACCTCTTCTTTTCCGTAACGCCAATTGCGCTCCATGATCTCAAAGTCATTTTTTTTCAGATGGACTGCAGCGAGCGCCTCACCCAATTCTCCCAGTTCATTGTGTTCTGCCATAGGTCAACGATATAGGCCCAAAGAAATGGTTTCATTATGGCGGACTATGGGCGGAATTCCATTTGTCGAATCGAATTATTTGCGTCTGTCGCAATTCAGACGAAGAGGCTCATTCTATAGGGTAGAGAAGAAAAAGTTCATCCTCATAAATCAATGGGAGGTTCAATCGGACCTCTTTGCCAAATCGTTGTTTGAGGATAACAATGAAATCGCAACCCCTCGATGCGAGGGATTGGCGCACCTCCGCATCCAATAAACTTCCATTCCAATCAACCCATCCTCTGCGATGCGCGAAGTACAAGGGTGCCGGAATTTCCTGGCTATTCACCACGATGGTTTCATCCTTTCCAACGAAGGGTTCAAGGCGCTGCTCAAGGTCGACGATGGCCGCTCCATTTTTGATGAATTGGTCTTCCCATCGCGAGACGACACCCTCAGTGGCAACGGCGAGCATGGCAATAAAAAGCACGATCGGACGCATCCTTTCCAGTGCTGAAGACGCCACCAAGACCATAACGGGAACAAAAGGAATGACATAATAAGGATGGTCCATGAAGCGATCCCCTGACTTCAAAAGCACCAGAAGAATGAGTGCCGTTCCCAGCCCAAAAACTGCCAAGAGGTTCCAATCCTTTCTTCGCACAAAGAAGAGACCCGCAATGAATACACCGAAACCGGTCCAACCCATCGCTTTTTGAAAGAATACGGACGCTACGCGAAATTTATGCGCAAGAATAAATTGAGTCGTTTCGGACATGGACGCTCCCATAAAGTAGCGATCAAGCTGAAAGGTCTCTTGCAAGTAGGGAACCCATGCGTAATACCAAACTCCTGCGATTATTCCTACCAAAGAGGTGGCCGCTACGATCAACCATCGATCTGATCTCCCTGCCTTCAGAAAGGTGGGCCAAAGAAGACTGAGTGCAACCACCACCGGAAGCTTTCCCAGCACACCCAAAGTGATAAGTGCAAATCCAACACCAAATCCAATCCACTTTCGGTGATCCAAATATTCCAACCACAGGGTCATCCCAATGATCACCAAGCTTACTGAAAAGGTGTCAGTCATGACCTTGCGACTGTAGTAATAATAGATCGAAAAGAGCAACAAGAAGGCACTGTAAAAAGCCACTTTTTTGCTAAAGAGCTGCGAGATATAACGGTGAAAACTCCAAATCCCAATCGAACTGACGATCAAGTTGATCAGGCGCCCATACCAATGGTCATAGCCAAAGGGGATGGAAACAAGGTAAATGAGGTAGTTGAGGAATGGGAATTCCATTCCAGTGATGCCTGGTAGATCACCTGGCATGTCTAAACGTGGATAAAAGATATTGGCGTCGATCTCGTAGAAATTCCGCGCAACCATGCACATCATCGTCTGTCGCCAAATGTGCGCGACCTCCAGCGGTGGCTGTACAATCGTGATGAGTCGGTGAATGAAGGTGACTCCGATCCAGAACCTGATGTCCGTCAACCAGGACTTGAACTGCATCAAAAGAACGTCACTTTATTGCCGCTATCTGAACTTTCCAACTGAACCCTCCGGCCATGAAAGACAGCTTCGTTATGATCTACATGTCCAATTGGAGCGCCGAAAGCTACCGGAAAAGAATACATACTGACAGCCTCTAGAATGATCTCATAAGCACTCTTACCAAAGGGCGTTTCGTTGTCGATCATCTCGGTGAATTGTCCTACGATCAGCCCTGAGAGTCCTTTGAATCGACCAGAACGCTGGAACTGGACCATCATGCGATCTAAGTGATATAGGTATTCAGTCAAGTCTTCGATGAAGAGGACCTTACCCGTCCAATCCACATCACTTGGGGTTCCGACGATTGAATCAAGCACAGAGAGGTTTCCTCCCACCAAAGCACCCTCTGCACTTCCTAAGCGGTCCATTTCATGCGATCCCCAAAGCACATTGGATTGCTCTCCAAAAAGTGCCTTTCTCAAGGACTCGCTTCCAGCATTGGAATTCCCATCTTTAAAGAAAATAGGCATGGTCGTGTGCAGGCTCTCCATCCCAAGATTCGCCAACAGATGGCTGTGCAATACCGTCAAGTCAGAGAAACCACACAACCATTTTGGCGCTTTTGAGAATGCTTCCCAATCGATCCTATCTACGATCCGAGCTGTACCGTATCCGCCACGCCCAAAGATGACCGCCTTGATCGAAGGATCATTGATAGCCCATTGAAGGTCGGCCCCCCTTTCTTCGTCCGTTCCAGCGAAGAGGCGATCCGAAGAAAGCAGATGCCTTCCGCAAACGACATCCAAGCCCCAAGACCGAATGTGATCTAGGGCAGCATCGATCTGTCCGGGGTCTAATCGTTTAGCCGTTGCAACAACGGCTACTTTGTCGCCCTTATTTAGAAAAGCTGGTCTCAAAACGCGACTAAGATAATCCTACTTTTGAGCCCTGATTTCATCGATTCATCGAATCATGAACGATGAGTCATGAATAATGAATCGTATCATGCCCAAAAGACACCTGGTCACTTCCGCCCTTCCTTACGCCAATGGCCCTTTGCACATAGGCCACATCGCCGGCGCCTACCTACCGGCCGACATCTATGTCAGGTATTTACGAAGGAAGTACGGACACGAAAACGTGCTGCACGTTTGTGGGTCTGACGAGCACGGCGCAGCGATCTCAATGAAAGCCATAAAGGAGGGGACGACCCCAAAGGCCATTGTAGATCAATACCACACCATCAACAAGCAGGCCTTCGCTGAATTTGGAATCGACTTCGATATTTATCACCGGACGTCTTCAGACTTGCACCGTGAAACCTCGCAGGAATTTTTCTTGAAACTTCACGAAAAAGGCGTCTTTAAGAAAGTGTCGAATGAGCAGATGTACGATCCCGAAGCCCAGCAGTTTTTGGCCGATCGTTTCATCATGGGAACCTGTCCAAATTGCGGCAGTGACCGCGCTTACGGAGATCAATGTGAAAATTGCGGTAAGGCCTTGAGCCCCACCGACCTCATCGACCCAAAATCTACTTTGAGCGGAACAGAGCCTACGTTGAGAAGCACATGGCATTTTTACCTGCCTATGGGTGAGCACGCCGAGTGGGTAGAGGAATTCATTCGCGACGGAAGGTTGGAAGGCGAGCCCCACCACGATCCTGCAAAATGGAGAAAGCCTGTAGTTGGTCAGTGCTTGAGCTGGATAGAAGGAGGCCTAGGAGACCGAGCCATGACCCGAGACTTAGACTGGGGTGTTCCTGTTCCCTTGGAAGATGCCGACGGCAAAGTGCTCTACGTCTGGTTGGATGCTCCCATCGGCTACGTTTCGGCTACAAAGCAATGGGCGGTGGATCAAGACAATCCTGAGGCATGGAAGAAATGGTGGCAAGATGCAGAGACCGATATGGTCCACTTTATTGGCAAGGACAACATTGTATTCCACTGCATCATCTTTCCTATCCTATTGAAAATGCACGGTGGGTATAACCTACCCGTAAATGTGCCCGCGAACGAGTTTTTGAACTTGGAAGGGGATAAAATCTCTACTTCGAGAAACCACGCAGTTTGGTTGCACGAATACCTGGAAGACTTCCCAGACCGCAAAGATGAATTGCGCTACGTGCTCACTTCCATCGCACCGGAGACCAAGGACAGTGAATTTACCTGGAAGGATTATCAAGCACGCGTCAACAATGAATTGGTAGCCATCTTGGGCAACTTCGTCAATCGTGTAGTCGTGTTGACGAATAAATACTACGATGGCGTAGTTCCTTTCGGTGATGTCGATGATAACATCCTTGCTGAGCGCGACAAGTGTATGGGAGAAGTTGAAGGTCAGATCAGTAATTTCAAGTTCAGGGATGCTCTTTCCGCTGCCATGAACCTGGCGCGATACGGTAACAAATACTTAGCCGATAGTGAGCCTTGGAAACTGCAAAAATCAGATCCAGTGGCCGTCAAGCACATCATGTTCAACGCGTTAAACATTACCGCTTTCTTAGCGGAGGCCTTGGACCCTTTCTTGCCTGATACATCCACTAGGCTTCGAGAAATGCTCAAGATTGACAAGGTATTCAAGGGCTACCTAGATGGGCACGAGATCGGAGAAGCTAAATTGCTTTTCGCCAAGGTCGAAGACACGGATGTTGACCGTCAAATGGCCAAGTTGGCAAAAGAAGATGCCGTTGCCGACAAAACAGAAAGCACTTCAGAAATGGAAACACCGGCTGCCCGTCCCTTCAAAGACGACATCAGCTTTGATGAGTTCATGAAATTGGACATCCGAGTCGGGACGATCACGTCCGCGGAGAAAGTAAAAAAAGCTGACAAACTCCTTCAGCTTTCGGTGGACTTAAGCACTGAGGTGCGCACCATTGTTTCTGGCATCGCTGAGCACTTCACTCCCGAGGAGGTGATAGGGAAGCAAGTCAGTGTACTCTGCAATCTCGAACCTCGGAAAATCCGAGGCGTTGAGAGTCAAGGCATGATCTTGATGGCTGAAGATGCAACAGGCAAACTTCAGTTTATCTCTCCGCTCAGCGCTTTCGAAACCGGCGCCGAGATTCGATGATAAATCGCTGATTTCCATCATATAGGAAGAATTAACCTCCCTGCTGGCCAATAGCGTCGTAATATTGCACCCTGAATATTATTTCAGAATTACATAGTTCCAGACATGAGTTTTACTTCCTATCGTTTTGATCGCAAAGTTGACGCTGATTTCTACAAAACCCTTCGTGGCCGGGTCAGTTCTTACTTTACGGAGAACAATATTTCGCGCCATGCGAATGCTTCCATGGTGATCAAGACTATCGTTTTGATTTCAATGTATTTTGTTCCTTATATCTTTCTGTTAGCGGGGACCGTAACCAGCACCCTTCCCTTTCTGGGTCTTTGGCTGATCATGGGACTTGGAGCCGCAGGAATTGGATTCAGCATCATGCACGATGCCAACCATGAGGCTTATTCCAAGAATAAGTACGTCAACATGGCCCTGGGAAACCTGATGAATTTCCTTGGCGCTAATAGCAGCATATGGAAGCTTCAACACAACGTGCTGCACCACAGCTTTACAAATATCGAGGGAGCAGATGGAGACATCAATTCTCCTGAATTCTTGCGCTTTTCACCACATCGCCCCCTCAAGCCTATCCATCGTTACCAGTACATCTACGCTTGGTTTCTGTATGGCTTCATGATTATTTTAAAAGTGCTTTATACCGATTTCAAGCAAGCCTTTCATTATCGGGACATCGAGATCATCAAGACCCGAAAAGAGTTCAACAAATTGGTGATGAAGATCAGCCTCTGGAAGGCGGTTTATTTCGGATTGTTTTTCGTGTTGCCTTTCATCTTTATGCCGGTTTCACCTTGGCTGATCTTACTAGGTTTCTTCCTGATGCACTATGTGGTTGGGATGTGCATGGCGGTCATTTTTCAGGCGGCGCACGTCATGCCCGAGACGTCATTCCCAGCACCGACAACTACGGGTAAAATGGACAGCAATTGGGCAGTTCACCAGCTGATGACTACGACAAACTTTGCTCCTAACAACCGTCTCCTCTCTTGGTATGTCGGCGGTTTGAACTTCCAAGTGGAGCACCACCTCTTTCCAAACGTCTGTCACGTTCATTATCGAAAGATCTCGAAAATCGTAGAGGCCACGGCCAAGGAATACGGCATTCCTTATCATACGATTGGAAGATTCAGAGAGGCCATTGCAGAGCATGCGAAAATGCTCTACATGCTGGGCCACGAGAAAAAATTGGCAGCCTAATATTCGCTCACTCTTCTATCCCTTATAGTTCAGAATCGATTTCGAAATATTCTTTTCGGCATTAAAAAGCCGTCTCCTAACAGGAAACGGCTTCGTGGCTTATTGCATATTTCTTCGATTATGCGGTGGTAGTTCCTCCCCCATTATCGGCTCCTCCAAGTTGATAAGTAGCATCGCCAAAGGCAAGCACAGGGAAGAAAATGAAGGGAAGTAGGATAAGTCCTACGGTGAATCCGCCTCCTTTCCCAAAGGCCTTTGACAAACCGTGTATCACGATGATTGCAACGATGATGTTCACAAACGGAATCAACATCAGAATGATCCACCAAATGGGCTTTTTGATCACTTGTAACAAAACGATGATGTTGTAGATCGGAATGATCGCTGCCCAGCCGGGTTGACCGGCCTTGTCGAAGATCATCCAGTAGCTTAAGATAATTAAGATGAAAATAACGATGTCCGCGATGATGAATCCCACGCCCATGGCGGCCAACGCTCCTGCTAATACGTCCATATTTTTATCGATTTTAGGTTGTCCTACTCGTAAGGCTTTTCGGTTCTTCCAAACCTGTAAATGCTAAGCCATTTAAAATCAGGCCTAAACAATATTAGAAAACTTAGCGCGCTCAGCAAAAGAATCGAGCATTCGGACTGATGGAAATCAGCTTGAACTAGTTTGGTCAACGCATGGGGCTCGCTGACTTCTTATTCAACCACGGATAGGATATAGCCTCCAGCGTGCAAGCTCGACAACTCAATCGAAGCATCTGCCTTCAGGTGCTTTCTCAGCTTAGTCATATACACATCCATGCTGCGCCTGTTGAAGTAATTGTCCTCATCCCAAAGATCGACCATGATTTTTTCGCGCGAGACCACTCTCCCCAAATTCCTACTCAGGTGTTGGAGAATGCCCGCCTCCTTGGGCGATAACCGATCTTCCTTTCCTTTTCTCAAAAGCAGTCTCCGCTCAGTATCAAATACAAACGACCCAAGCTGGATCATTTCTGGCAGCGGCTCTGCGACACCCTTTCTCTGCACCAAAGCTTTCAGCTTGTAAACGAGCAATTCTGAGTCAAATGGTTTGGTGATGTAATCATCCGCACCGGCTTCGAATCCCTCAATCATGTCCTCCTTCATCGTCTTGGCCGTGAGAAAGACAAACGGAAGCTCGGGCCTCGCTTGGCGGATCTCCCGACCCAGTGTCAAGCCATCCATCTCTGGCATCATGACATCGAGCACACAGCAATCAAATTCCCTGTGCGTTCGGATCATAGACCACGCCTCCTTGCCATTCTTGGCCCATGTCACATCGAAGTCACTGAGCTTAAGAAACTGGCTAAGCACCGAACCGAAGTTGATCTCATCTTCTACCAGAAGGATCTTGATGTTATCCATGGACAGGAAGCTTTATCGTGAATGTACTTCCCTTCCCTTCTTGACTTTGCAAGTGAATATCTCCACCATGGGCAAGGACTACCATGCGCACATAACTGAGCCCTAACCCAAATCCCTTTACGGCATGAATGTTTCCGCTTTGCACGCGGTAGAAGCGATCAAATACTGATGGCTGATCCTTTGCTGGGATACCTATACCTGAGTCTGCAACCTCTATCTCAATCCATTCATTTGACACCCGAGTACTCAACTTAATGTGCGTCTCTTTTGGATTGTACTTAATGGCGTTGTCAAGAAGGTTTTCGATTGCACTCTGCATGTGTAACGGATCTATATCAGCCGTGACGGATGCTTGTAAGTCCATTTCCAACTCCATTCCCTTCGAAAGGGCCATTGCAGAAATATGCGTCACACTCTTCGAAAGCCAAGGGTCAAGGGCTAGCTTTTCACGTTTGAGTTCAAGTGATCCCGCTTCGGCATTGGCCATCTGAAGAACGCGGTCAACGTGTTGAAGTATGCGATCGTGCTCGCTCCGAATCGTGGATACCAATCCACCCATAGCTTCCTGATCGTCTTTATTCTTGGGATGTAGCAGAGCATCTGTAGCAAGAGAGATGGTCGCCAAGGGAGTGCGCAATTCATGGCTCATGTTGCTGATAAAGGCGCTTTTCATTTGTGAGAGTTTCGCTTGGCTCAATAGTTTTCTCCAGATTGCGACAAAGAGCAACAGCATCACCAAGGTAAATAAGAGGGATAGCGCTGTCATGCCCAATACTTCCACAAAAATGTCAGAGAAATCAGCTTGCATCTGGACGTTCAATGCAATCCCTTTTGAGAACAAGTCCGATGGAAAAAGGGAACGGGTGACTTGAATCCCATCGAAATCTTTGGTGTATGTGTTTGATCCGAATTGTTCGAACTCGGTGCCTTCTCCATTGACCACAGCAAACGCAAACGGCAGCAGTAATCCACGCTCTCTCAGCGATTCTGAAAGTTGTCCATGGATCTCGGCGCTGTCTATCCGAGACTCGATGCCCTCTGAAGCACTCAGGTTTTCAAGACGAATACGTTGCACTACTGCATTCAAGCGTCCCTCTCGTTCAAGGTGGAGGACCTCAGTAACCGCTTTATCTCCAGGACTGGCGTCGATGATCACGGTCTCATTAACCGAGTCAGCTTCTTCTATGTGCACATCCTCTCCGTCATTTGAAATGATCTCATGCACATTGGTTCCGCTTCTTACGACCACCCGAATATCGCCCGATTCAGCCATGGAATCCACATGCTCCTCGCTCCAACCAGCATTGGACTTTTGCACAAAATGAACCTCTTGCATTTGCACCTGGTCGTGGGTGGAGTCTGGATGTGCGACTTGCGCGATAAAGGCGATATCCTCGGCCATTGTCAAGTCGGTGATTGTCTGGGCTACAGCTCCATCCAATTGCTCTTCTAGGTGGGCGCGCGCCTGCTCATAGCCCTGTACGATCCAATAACACTGAACCGAGGTGCTTCCTAACAATGCGAAGGCTGCTAAGACAAGAAAGTGGTTGTAGTTCCTCTTTTTCACCTTTCAAAACTACCCTAAGTAGATGCGCCACCCATGGCTTTAACCCAATTTTAACCGGTTTTAGTCAGGCATTAACCATAGCAGCATTGCCCTCAGGATACTTTCGGTCTATGAAAATCAAAAACCGTTTAGTTATGAAAACAATCAAGCACACCTTACTGATCGCAAGCCTCTTTATTGGTTTGACCGCATCAGCCCAGAAGTTAGCAAGCTCACAATTTGTGAGCATCATCCCTACTTCCTCAGCAACCACGCACACCATTGATACCGTCATCGACGGAGGTCAAGAATCCCTAGAATTGCTCCTCACATCTCAAGGCCTCAGCATAGAGGAAGTGCATCTGATGCGCATCAGCGACTTCATGTCTGAAATGACCGAAGGAGGAGAACATGCAGAAATCATCATGGTGCACACCGAGGACATCTCAGACGGTGAGCAAGAGCCGCATACGATTAAAATGATCCGCGTGAATGGAGAGGACACAGACCTTGAAAGTCTAAGTGAGGAAGAGCGCGCCATGATCAAAGAAGGACGCATGCATATGTGGTCCCCCGAGGGAGACGCTGCATCAAACGGTGAAGTTCACACTATTCGAGTTCGAAAAGAACTGGAAGGGGATGGAGAACCCATGGAAATCCAGATTGAAAAGTCGGTGGAGAATGGCGAGACCCATCAGGTGATACTCGTCAATGGAGAAGAAAAGTCTCAGGAAGAGCTTGACGCATTGATGCAAGAACACCACGTCGAGATCTCGACCGATATCTCAACCGACAAGAAGATGGTCTTTATCGGTGAAGGAGCAGTGCAGCAATTCGACGCGATTCACAAGAAAGAGATCCACACGGTAGTCTCAAGCGATATGGAAAAAAAGGCCTTGGTCATTGTTCGACCAGAAGAGAAGAAGCACCAAGCAGTGAGTGCGATGTCGCTTTCTCCTCAATTCAATCTTTATCCAAATCCGGCAAACGATAAAGTATCTCTGCGCTTTGAAGAAGCGCTCAACGGAAGGTATAGCATTCAGGTTACAAGCCTTGAAGGTGGGGTCGTTCGCCAACTGAACGGCAATGCCAAGAAGAAGTCCCTGATGGACCTAGACGTCTCGGATTTAGCGCCTGGAACCTACGTGGTGACTGTGGGACTGGAAAGCGGGATGATGTCCAGCAAGCTGATTATAGAATAACAGGGTAAGGCAATCTCACACTGTTTAGTTAGGTAAACGGGACTCGCAAGGGTCCCGTTTTTTCGTTGCCGGAATTTCGTTCATTTTATTGAAATTCGCACCTTCCTTTGGCCCCGTAGTTTAATGGATACCCGCTCACACCTGACGGTGCATTCGGGCAGGGAATAGAAGTTTCCGACATTTGAAGCGTTATTTGACGTTTTGGCCCCGTAGTTCAATGGATAGAATAGAAGTTTCCTAAACTTTAGATGGCAGTTCGATCCTGCCCGGGGCTACGAAGTAGACACGATGTGATTTGCGAAGCAAGTCACACATGATGCGAAGCAGCATTGGCAGGTGAGAAGTTTACCCCCGCCAGGGATCCTGCCCGGAGTTGTGATAGCTCTGATTAATAAACACGCCAAGGATGTTTTTTATGACCGGCATCCTCAGTCCCTGATCTTCATCCTCATGGATAGGGGCAAACGGTATGGCCCACTAACCTCTATCACTCTTCCTGCTGACCCTTATCATATGGGTCGGTTCTGACTATGGCTAGTTTTCGCTTCGAAAATGCACTCCCTGCGTGCACTCCAAGTGAAACCAACAAAAGACCTAGCCATGAACGAAGAACTTTTCAAAGTCAAACTCCAAGAGGCGGAGGATCATTACGATGCCGCGTGGGAGGAAATGGCACGTCCCGAAGAGGACGTTGTCGTATATATGGTATGCAAACACGCTTATAACTCTGTGCAGCACTCGCTGTTCGGATTACTGCATCGACACGGAATATCCGAATACCCGATCAACTCCCTTCAAGCACTTCTGAATGAATGCCAAAAGGTCGACGAGCGCTTCCATGCCTTGGACCTCTCTCCTTTCCTCAAACTTGAAGATCCGGAGGATGTCTACATGAACATAGAGGTCGCAAAAGACCATCTCAACCTGGCCGCAAAGACCAAAGAAATGGTGGCCCAGGATGCAAAGGCTTGAATCATCAAGCACGAGCTCTCGTGCTCGAGCGCCTTTATATAACGTGCATACCCTAAATCTTGGGTTAGCGCACAGCCACCCCGCATTGTGGCAGGGAAAGGCAACTACCATCGTCTTGCAAAAAATCGACACCCCCTACCTCGTGTCTGACCAAGACTATTCACGTAAAGAGAACAATACATCACGTACCTGAGAAAACATGGAAAAGAATAAAAACAAGGTCAAGTACCCCGGTGTCCGTGCCGCCATGGATGGTAACACTGCCGCCATCATGTGTGAGCGCGAATCGTCAGACGCGGCTGGTGCATATCCTATTACTCCATCTACCCAAATGGGTGAGTACTGGGCAGAAGAAGCGGCGAAAGGACACCTGAATATTTCCGACAAACCCCTCATCTTCATCGAACCAGAAGGAGAACATGCCGCCGCTGCAGTGACGGCTGGTCTTTCTATGACCGGGCTTCGGTCATCAAACTTCTCTTCTGGCCAAGGGATCGCGTACATGCATGAATCCCTGTATGCTGCTGTGGGAAAACGTTTGACCTATGTGCTCAACATCGGAGCGCGTGCCATGACAAAGTCTACCCTTAACGTACATGCTGGACACGACGACTACCACGCCATCGATGACACAGGCTTCTTTCAGCTCTTTGCTAAGAACGCCCAGCACGTGGCTGACTTAAACATTATCTCACACAAAGTGGCTGAAATGTCGCTGACCCCAGGCGCAATCGCTCAGGATGGCTTCTTGACCACCCACCTCATCGAATCGCTGAATATTCCTGAACGAGAACTGATCAAGGAATTTTTAGGCAAACCAGACGACATCATCGACACCCCCACGCCATCCCAACGGATCATTTATGGGGATCAACGTAGGCGCATCCCAGAGATTTGGGACGTGGACAATCCGATGATGGCGGGCATCGTGCAGAATCAAGACTCTTACATGCAAAGCGTCGCCGCACAACGGCCCTTCTTCTTTGACCATATAAAGGAAATCACGGACAAGGCCTTTGAGGATTTTGGAAAGCTCACAGGACGTGAATACGCGCGTGTGATGACATACCGCGCAGAGGATGCCGATTACCTCATCTTAGGGCAAGGAAGCGTGATTCCATCTGCTGAGGTGGTCGCCGACTACCTGCGTACCACACGCAAGATCAAGGTAGGTGTAGTCAACTTGGTCATGTTCCGACCATTCCCCGCCGACCTGATCGGACATATATTAAAAGGAAAGAAAGGAGTAGCGATCCTCGAACGACTCGACCAGCCGCTTGCCGAAGACCTACCCCTTGCTAGAGAGGTAAGAGCGGTGCTCACCAAGTGCATTGAGAACGGAGGTTCCGATAAGTATAAGGCATATCCCGATTTGGCCAGTTATAAAGCCTCCGAAATTCCCATCATCTATTCCGGCTCCTTCGGTATGGGAAGCCGCGACCTTCAACCAGAAGGCATCATCGGAGCGGTAGAGAATATGTTGCCGACAGGTAAGCACAAGAAACAATTCTACTTATCCATCGACTTCATCCGCGAAAACGCAGCCACGCCTACCCAAAAGGCATATCAAGAAAAGATTCAGGCATCCTATCCAAAGGTGAAGGACCTGGCCATCCACGGTTCGGAGAACCCGAACCTCATGCCGAAGAGTGCCATCACGGTACGCTTTCACTCTGTTGGAGGATGGGGCGCCATCACAACGGGTAAGAACCTCGCCATGACCCTCTTCGACCTCTTGGGCTACCATATCAAGGCAAATCCTAAGTACGGCTCAGAAAAGAAAGGGCAACCAACCACTTATTATTTAGCGGCAGCGCCGGAACCCATCCGTGTGAACTGCGAATACTTCTTCGTCGATGTGGTCCTTTCTCCAGACCCTAATGTATTTAAGCATACCAATGCGCTGGCTGGACTCAAGGAAGAAGGATACCTCATCATCCAAAGCGAACGATCCAAGCCAGAGGAGGTATGGGCTGACATCCCCGAACGCTACCAAAAGACCATCGTAGAAAAGAACATCCACGTTTTCTATATCGACGGATTTAAGATTGCGCGTGAAGAGGCCACCGATCCAGAATTGCAACTTAGGATGCAAGGCATCGCCTTTCAAGGCGCCTTCTTTGCCGCTTCCCCGTTGATGCAACAAGCGGGTCTAACGCAGGCTACGCTACTGAAAGCCATCGAAGAACAGTTACAACACAAGTTCGGAGGAAAAGGCCAGCGCGTGGTAGATGACAACATGCGCGTGGTCAAACGCGGTTTTGACGAAGTGCATGAAATCACTGAAAAGGCACTTGGAAATCACAAGGCTGAGCAAAACAATGGCCAGGCCCCCATGCCTATTCCAAACATGTTGAAGGATATTCCCAAAAGCCAATCAAAGCTCAGCGACGTGCATCGTTTCTGGGAACAGACCGGGAATTTCTACCAGAGAGGGATGGGCAACGACAACCTCACAGACCCCTTCATCGGACTGAGTGTTATGCCCGCGGCATCCTCCCTGTTCAGAGACATGACGGGGATTCGATTCGACCACCCAGAATGGGTGCCTAATAACTGTACGGCCTGCGGCAACTGCTATACGGTCTGTCCAGACACAGCAATTCCAGGGCTCGTAAGTGAATTGTCAGATGTATTGGACACAGTGGTACGACGTGTAAAGAAAAAACATGCTGACGTCGAACTCCTACCAAAGGCAGTGCGCCGATTGGAAGGAAGGGTGAAAGCACTCTTCACGGAGGAAAAAAACGGAGCGACCGTTCAGGTGCTCATGTACGACGCCATCGATCAAATGATCAAAGAAGAGGGCAGCGACCAAAAACTGTCACAGGAATTTGAATGGTTCCGAGATGAACTGGGTGATTTCAAGTTCGCCCTTACTCGACCATACTTTGAATTGCACGAGAAAAAGAAAGCCGGAAGTGGCGGTCTCTTCAGCATTACCATCAACCCAACTACATGTAAGGGCTGCATGGAATGCGTGCAGGTATGCGATGATGACGCTTTGAGGTCTGTCCCCCAGACAGAAACTTCCATCGATCGCATGCGCAAGGAATGGGACTTCTGGAGTGATTTACCAAACACCCCCGATAAATTCAAGCGCATCGATGACCTGGAGCAAAAGATCGGTCCATTGGAGACCATCTTGCTCAACAAGGATGCCTACTTAAACTTTGCTAGTGGAGATGGCGCTTGCCTCGGATGCTCCGAAAAGTCAGTGGTTCACCTTTTTACAGCTACCGTAGAGTCACTCATGCAGCCAAGGGTGGATAAACATGTTGTCTACCTCACTGGATTGATTGAGAAGCTGGAGAAGCACATACAGGTGAAGCTCATGGGCTCGGTGAATGTGGGGGACGCCGATATGATCAGCAAGATCGTGTCCGATTCACAGGATCACGACCTAACCGTATCGGAAATTGCGCAACGCATGGAACGCGAAAAGTCAAGCGAACCCATCGATCAGGAATGGTTGAGGGATGTGACCCAACTGCTCGCCAAACTCAAACAATTGAAGTGGAAGTATACCAATGGTACCACGGGAAAAGGACGATCAAACATGGGAATGTGCAACTCCACTGGGTGTACCTCAGTTTGGGGCAGTACTTGGCCCTACAATCCTTATCCTTTCCCATGGACCAATCACCTCTTCCAAGATTCTCCATCGATAGCCATGGGCATTTTTGAAGGCCACATGTCTAAGATGGCAGATGGCTTCAGGGTCATCCGAAAGGCCGAACTCGAGTTGACTGGAACCTATAACAGGGAGGAGCACGATTCCTTCTTCACCTACTTTAACTGGCACCAGTTTACCGATGAAGAATGGAACTTATGTCCGCCAGTAGTGGCCTTGGGAGGCGACGGAGCGATGTACGACATCGGCTTCCAAAACCTGTCGCGCATGATGGCTTCCGGAAAACCCATCAAGGTCATCGTGGTTGACACCCAGGTCTATTCCAATACAGGAGGCCAGGCATGTACATCCGGCTTCATCGGTCAGATATCCGACATGGCTCAATTCGGAAAAGTATGGCAAGGAAAACCCGAGCCTCGAAAGGAGATCGGACTGATCGCCATGGCACACCGCACCACCTATGTAATGCAGGGAACATTGGCGAATACCAGTCACATGATCGAAGGATTCATCGATGGATTAATGACCAAGCGCCCCGCCTTGTTTAACCTCTACACCACTTGCCAACCGGAACACGGTATCGGTGATGATATGGGTGTGAATCAGGCGAAATTAGCAGTTGAATCTAGGGCTTACCCCATCTTCAAGTACAATCCGGACGACGGTAAAACGGTCGAGGAAGCCTTTGACCTGAGCGGAAACCCAGACATGAACAACCTCTGGCCTACGTACCAACTCAAATACAAAGAGAACGGCAGGGAGAAATCCATGGAGGTCGCCATGACCTTCGCTGACTTCGCCATCACCGAGGCTCGCTTCAGAAAGCACTTCCGAAAGGTTCCACGCGATAGCTGGAATGAAAACATGGTTCCGTTGGCCGAATTCCTTGAATTCGACATCGACGCTCGCGAAGGCAAGTTCCCATTCATATGGGCCGTGGACCGAAAGCAAAACCTCAGCCGTGTACTCGTCGCGAAGAAGATCGTAGAATCCTGCGAAGAACGCCGAGATTTCTGGATCATGTTGCGCGACCTTGCCGGAATTCGTCCGAATCAACCCAACGCTAAGGAGGTGGAAAGCAAGATTCGCACAGAGGTGGTTGGGAATATTGCCAAGGGCCTCATGCAAATGGCAGGAGGGAATGGCAACGGCCTATTAGATCTCGCCCTTGGTGAATCAGGAGGCAAGGCGGCGCATGGAACGCAGGACGCGGCACCGACCAGCGGTGGCGGCTCATCGCCCTGGATCGAAACAGAAAGCTGCACCGCTTGCGACGAATGCATTAAAATCAACCCAGACGTATTCGCTTATAACGACGCCAAAAAGGTTTACCTCAAGGATCCCGAAGCGGGGTCCTTTGAAGACTTCGTGAAAGCCGCTGAGAAATGCACGGCTGGTGTGATTCACCCAGGCTTACCCTCAAATGGAGAAATGAAAGACCTGGAGAAATGGGTGAAGCGAGCAGATAAATTCAACTAAATACCTGGGCTAGAAAACGTGTTGACCAACAATACATTCAAGCACGGTGTTCACCCTCCGGAACACAAGGATGAGACCAATAAGTCTCCCATCCGGCAGTTCCCCTTTGCACCATTGTTCATCTTGCCCGTTGAGATGCACATTGGAGCACCGGCCGAAATCTTGGTTAGGCAAGGACAGGAGGTTTCGAGAGGGCAGGTACTGGCGAAGGCCGGAGGATATGTCTCTGTTCCGATTCATGCACCCGTTTCAGGCACCATTCGCTCCTTGGGAAACGTTCATACGATTTCCGGAAAGATGGTGCAAGGCATTTACATCGAGCCCTTCCCATCTTCTACCCAGGAGGTCATGGAAGGAACGCCAGTAGATGTGGAGAGCGCCAACCCTGAACAGATCCTTCAAGCAATACAAGATGCGGGAATCGTAGGTCTTGGTGGTGCTGCGTTCCCTACCCACGTAAAGCTCAAGGTGCCAGACGGCAAGCATTGCGACACACTCCTGATCAACGGCATCGAATGCGAACCTTTCTTGACAACCGATCATCGCGTCATGTTGGAACAGGCGGACGACATCTTCATGGGCATTCGCTACTTAATTAAGGTCACTAGTGCGAAGCGCGTCATCATCGGCATCGAGGCGAACAAACAAGACGCGGCGAAACATTTGGCATGGCACATCCCCCGCGGACTTCCCGTAGAGATCAAGGTGGTCCCTGTGAAGTACCCGCAGGGCTCTGAAAAGATGTTGATCACCTCGCTGCTTGGGCATGAGGTGCCATCGGGAGGATTGCCAATCGATGTAGGAGCCGTTGTGGTCAACGTAGCTACCACTGCAGAGATCGGGCGCTTACTCCCCCACGGAAGAGGCATTCAGGAAAGGGTGGTCACCATTACTGGCCCTGCCGTTAAAAAGAAGGGCAATTATTTGATCCCGATCGGAACGCCCTTGCGGTTTGTATTGGAGGAAGTGGGCGTAACGGACAACATCAGCGAAGTGTACATGGGCGGGCCCATGATGGGGGTAGCTGTCTCTAACCTGGACATTTCGATTGTCAAAGGCACCTCGGGTATCGTTGTGTTCGGCGAAGAGCACGTGACAAAATCAGAGAAGATCTTTCCGTGCATCAAATGCGGGGCTTGCGTAGACGCTTGTCCTATTTTCTTGAACCCATCCAAGCTAGGCATCCTCGCGAAGTTCGAAGCCTACGATAAGATGGCTGAATCGTACAACCTCATGGACTGTTTCGAATGTGGCTCATGCACCTATGTATGCCCTTCGCACATCCCTTTGGTGCAGTACTTCAGGCTGTCAAAGTCCATCGTCAGAAAACGAAAAACGAAGGAGGTAACGAATGCTTAATCGCACCCTCCATATCAGCACATCTCCGCACATCACAGATGGAACGAGTACCGATGCGATCATGCGCAATGTGGTATGGGCAATGCTTCCTGTGGCGGCCTTCGCTGTCTACTCTTTTGGACTCAACGCCCTGTTCGTGATGACAACGGCGGTAGTCTCCTGCGTCTTAACGGAGCACGTCTTGTGCAGGCTCTCAAGAAAGGAAAGCACCGTCTCCGATTGGTCGGCGGTGATCACAGGATTGTTACTTGGCCTGACCCTACCACCCATCTTTCCGCTGTGGATGACCTTTTGCGGAGGAGTGATCGCCATCGGACTGGGAAAATTCATGTTCGGCGGTCTGGGATATAATGTATTTAACCCTGCCCTTGTGGGCAGAGCCGTACTGCAAGCAGCATTTCCTGTGGCCATCACCACCTGGCTACCTTCCTTTGCCATCGACCGCTTCCAACATGTATCATCGTCCGTTTTGGCACTCCCATTCATGGAACCAACCGTAGATGCTATTTCAGGCGCGACCCCCTTGTCCGCATTCAAATTTGACCACGTGATCACGCCGACGTATGACCTAGCATTCGGATTGGTAAGTGGATCCACTGGTGAGACAAGTGCCATATTCATTCTCCTGGGTGGCCTTTACTTGGTAGTGAGGAAAATGATGAACTGGCGCATCCCCGTCGCGATACTGCTGACGGTCTATGTATTCAGTGGTGTTCTCCACTTAGTGGATAGCACTATTTATCCTTCTCCTTTATTCATGCTCTTCTCCGGCGGTCTCATGCTCGGCGCAATTTTCATGGCGACGGATATGGTGGCATCTCCACTCACCCCTATGGGAGTAGTGGTGTACGGCGTACTCATCGGAGTGCTGGTAGTTGTCATTCGACTGTGGGGTGGATTACCTGAAGGAGTGATGTACGCCATCTTATTGGCCAATGCAGTCTCTCCACACATCGACAATCTTATTCGGCCGCGGGTTTACGGAACAGCCAAATCTAGAGGGACATGAGTCAAGCGGAGAACATATCGGTCAACAGCTCTACCAGCAGCAGCAAAATGCTTCTTGCCATGGTAAGTATCGGTACCGTCTGCGCCTTGCTCATTGCCATGACCTATGAGGGTACGTTTGACCGCATTGCATACCTGCAGGATGAAGCCCTCAAATCAGCCATCTTCAAAGTACTTCCCGGGTCCAGCACCATGGAAACCTTCGCCTTGACCGAAGAAAGTCGGTTTGAAATAGCCGCAGACCCTGATAAAACTGCGAGCGTCGTTTACGCTGGATACGATGAACAAGGATCCTTTAAAGGAGTCGCCATTGAAGCAAGCGGTCAAGGATACGCCGGAGAAATCCGCATTCTCTATGGCTATGACCCACATGCCCAAAAAGTAGTAGGATTCTACGTGTTACAGAGCAACGAAACGCCTGGACTTGGAGATAGAATCGAGAAGGATTCCAACTTCCTCGCCAATTTCAATGCGCTCGACGTATCGCTGTCAGAAGAGGGAGCATTGAGCAACAATATACTCTCCGTGAAGAATGGCACCAAGCTAAACCCATGGGAAGTAGACGCCATTACTGGTGCTACGATCTCCTCAAGGGCGATCACGGACATCATCGATTTCAGCACCAAGGAATGGGTGCCGCTGATCTACCGTGCGAGGGACAGTTTCGACAAAAAATCATCATCGGTGAACGACAATATTGGAACAGATGGATGACAAGTCAATGATTACGCATAGCTCGGGCGCGAACACCCAATCGACCAATGAATTCATCAAAGGTCTTTGGAAGGACAATCCCGTCTTTGTGCAGGTGCTTGGAATGTGTCCGGTACTAGCGGTATCGAACACCGCAGAAAACGCATTGGCGATGGGATTGGCAACGACCTTCGTCTTAGTCATGTCCAACCTGTTGGTTGCCTCACTGAGAAACTTCATCCCCAAGGAAGTCCGCATCGCATCGTACATCCTCATCATCGCATCCTTTGTTACGATCACCGACTATGGCATACAGGCCATCAGCGTTGAATTGCACAAAAGCTTGGGAGCCTTCATCTCATTGATCGTGGTCAACTGCCTTATCCTGAGCCGAGCCGAGGCATTTGCTTCAAAGAATACACCTTACAAATCATTGCTTGACGCGCTTGGAATGGGGGCTGGTTTCGTCTTCGCGCTTTTCTGTTTGGGCGCCGTACGAGAAATCGTAGGAAACGGCACCCTCTTCGAGATCTCACTTTTCCCGGGAGGATTTCAGAAGTGGATCGTAATGATCTTGCCTGCTGGAGGCTTCTTTACGCTAGCGCTCTGGCTCTTGTTATTCAATGTGGCGAAAGAAAGAAAAAGATCATGAACGAGTCGCTCCAAACCATTTTCATCAATGCCTGTCTGGTCAACAATTTTGTCTTGGCCTACTTCCTTGGCATTTGTCCATTCTTAGGCGTGTCTGGCAAAATGGAAACCGCCACTAAGATGGGGGGTGCCGTGACCTTTGTCATGCTGATCAGTTCCATGTGTGCCTATGGCATTCACGCTCTGCTAGTGGCCATCAACGCTCCTTTTCTGCAGTTGATCAGCTACATAGTGGTCATCGCCTCCACCGTTCAGTTGGTGGAGATGTTCATCAAGAAAATCAGCCCATCCCTCTTTCGGGCCTTGGGCATCTTTTTACCTCTGATCACGACCAATTGCGCCATACTCGGTCTCGCCTTGTTCCAAACCAACAAAGGCTATGGATTCGGAGAAAGCATCGTTTATGCCCTCGGCGCTGGACTTGGATTCACGCTCGCGCTGATATTGATCGCTGGACTTAGAGAGAAGCTAGACTTTGCAGAGGTGCCCAAGGTGGTAAAGGGTACCGTACTCACACTGGTCATCGCGGGAATTCTCTCGCTGGCTTTCATGGGTTTCTCAGGACTGAATATTGAATAAAGAAAAATGCATATGGCAAGCTACATCATAGGAATCGCGAGCATCATTGGACTGATGGTGATCTGGGTTACCGTGCAGGAATGGTGGAAAAAGTCCTTCGCCGAGGACGTCATCAATGATGATGCGCTGGCAGGGCGTTCCGAATGTGGTAATTGCGGTTGCACAACGGCCTGTAGTAACAGGACCGACTTACATACTAGAATGAACGAAAAAACAACTTGACATGGCCAATTTAACTGACTACAACACGGACGTAACATACCGCGCTACGGTATTGAAAACAGATCGCCTTACTCCGCCTGACACTGAGGAGGTTCGGGAGATTCAATTGGAAGTGGATGACCCTTCCTTTTCATGTCAAGTAGACCAAAGCTTTGGCGTGATGGTGAAGTCAAACAATGAATTCGGCAACGAGTGGCATCATCGCCTGTACAGCGTAGCCGATCTTCCATCTAAAAAGAAGGACAAAACGCGCCTCACCATGCTCGTAAAGCGGTGCTCTTACGTAGATGAATTCAGTGGAGAGCTATACCACGGTGCGGCTTCGAATTACTTATGCGATAGACACAAGGGCGATGCCATCACGATTACTGGACCGCACAAGCTGCCTTTTCAGATTCCTGAAGACAAAACGGCCGACCTTCTACTGATAGGAATGGGAACGGGTATCGCACCGTTTCGCGCTTTCGTGAAGCACATTTACAATGAAGTAGGAGACTGGAAAGGAAAGATCCGATTGTTCTACGGCGCACGCAGTGGGTTGGAGTTGTTGTACTTGAACGACAAGGACGGCGACTTGACGAATTACTATGATGAAGCAACGTTCAAGGCATTCCACGCAGTGAGTCCAAGACCTGAATGGTCGGACCCAATTGCATTGGATGCAGCACTTGAAGGGCGTGCTGAGGAAATCCGAGAAATGCTGGAAAAATCCAACACCTATGTCTATGTGGCCGGTTACGAGCGCGTTTTGGACAAACTCGACAAAGCCTTCGGCAACATTTTAGGTTCGGAAGAAAATTGGAACACACGCAAAGCAGAACTGTCGGCCGGAAATAAATGGGCTGAAATCATCTATTGAGAAATCCGCTCAAAATGACGCATGAATGAGAACTAGAAAATGACCATCCTCACTGCACTACTCGCTTTGGGAGGCTTGACACTCCTGTTGGCCATCATGCTCATTGTGGCCAACAGGAAGCTTTACGTCTATGAAGATCCACGCATTGACACCGTGGAGGACATGCTTCCCCACGCAAACTGTGGTGCTTGTGGATTTCCAGGATGTCGGCCTTTTGCAGAGGCCTTGGTCACGGGACAGGTATTACCGGGAAAATGCACGGTAAGCTCTGAAGAAGGACGCGAAGGAATCGCCGACTATTTGGGGATTGCTTTGGGTGCCGAGGAGAAACAAGTGGCAAGGTTGGCATGCGCAGGGGGTACTAATGTGGCGGTCAATCGAGCCGAATACGCAGGTCTCCAGAGCTGCCGAGGAGCGGCTTTGGTATCTGGGGGAGGCAAGGGTTGTTTCTGGGGTTGTTTAGGTTTCGGAGATTGCCAAGTCGTTTGTGACTTTGATGCGATCACAATGGATGCCCATGGTCTTCCGGTTGTAGATGAGGACAAATGCACGGCCTGCGGCGATTGCGTGGAGGTATGCCCCAAGGATCTATTTTCCCTTCAGACCATTAGTAACCGATTATGGGTGGCTTGTAAAAACCTTGAGACCGGTGATGAAGTGCTGGAAGATTGCCAAGTTGGATGCACCGCATGTGGGAAATGCGCCATGGATGCTCCCGATGACCTCATCACGATGATTAAGAACCTCCCACATGTCGACTACGGAAAAGCGCTCCAGACTATGGATCCAATTCAACGCTGTCCAACCGGAGCTATCGTCTGGCTCGATAAAGAAAAGGGAAGTCTTCGTGGTCGAGAGAGTAAGAAAATCATTCGAAAAGACAGTCGCCCGATGGGGTATTCTTAAGAATGATCAGGCCTAAATGAATTTCAATTCCTCTAGGCGCAGTCATTTTTCACACCATCGGCAATTCGATGGACACGGTCGGAAATCGCCGCAAGCTTTAATCAAGAAGACTTTGTAGTCTTACTAGAACTAAAAATCCTAGTAACCATGCAAGCGACTACTCTGACAATAGCTTTTTTGCTGCTCACCTCGTCACTCTTCGCTCAGCTCAACTTCACTGCGGAATTAAAACCGACCGATATAAAGGAAGAGGTGGAGATTCTCATCGTTAGAAACGCAGAAGAATGCCTTGGTTATGAATCTTCGATCTACGAATTGATTGATGGTAAACGAGAAAAGGTCGCCTTTCTATACCACGACTCTAACCTAAGAAATGCAGCGAGCAATTTTTATAACCTCAACGCGATACGTGAAGTGCTGGATGATCTTTCCAACGATGGCTTCATGATAGGTCGTTCGGTCGGTGAAAATTTAGATCGGCGCTGTGATCGACGGGTCAAATACACCCTCATCCGACAGTCAGAATAGAGATTTCCAAAGTATCTCAGACAATCTTGGCACCTCCTTCCCTGCATTTTCATGCTTGGGTCTGAGCGTTGGGCGTAGTAAAAACTCCCAAATACCAAGCGCTGCCCACTCCTTTAGGCAAACATAAACCCTCATGTATTCCTACTCAAATAGGTCCATGTGACAAAGGTCACATTCCTGCTTGTGCTTAGTCATGCTAACCCTATCGCTCAGTGAATTGCTTTGTAGTTGAAATCAAAAACACCTTTACAATGAAAACAAAGAATTTAAAAAACGCGGTGGGTCTTGTTGCAGGAGTAGTAATCCTTTCAGCCATGATCCTGATAGGTTGCAGCAAGGAGGACTCCTGGGAACCTGTTGAAGCCACAACTACTACTGGATCGGATATACTCGATTCTCGTGATGATGGAACCTGGACCTTTGATAAGGTCCACTCTAACGTAATGTGGGAAACAAAGTATTACGGTGACAATGCATTGTTAACCGGTCGATTCAATAGCTTCGACATCGACGTCTACTTTGATGAACAGACACCAGCAAACTCTACCATCGAAGCTTGGGTACAACTCTCTACGTTTAACACCGGCGAGCCTGGACGCGATGCATATGGCAAATGCGGCCCTAGTTACTGTGGTGTAGCCTTTGACAGCGTAGGAGCGGATACCGCTGGAAACGCCATCCTTGAGCCACAATCTGCCACAGACTTCGCCTATTTCAAGAGCACTTCAATTTCTCGAGCGGGAAGCGGCTATGTTGCAAAAGGCACCTTGGATTTCCGAGGAGTGAGCAAAGAGGTAGAGCTGAAATTTAACTACACAGGTCAGAATACTTATACGGGTACTTCAGGAGACCGAACATATGCCGGATTAGTAGGCGAATTCTCCTTCAATGCAATCTCAGATTTTGGTGTGGCATCCACATCTATTGAGGATGAAATTGTGGTTAGAATCGACTGTAATCTCCGCAAAATCTAAGCATTTGACCAACTAACAAAACTGAAATACAATGAAAACAATAGCAAAAATAACAACACTGGCAGTACTAATAGTAGCCACTGTAGCCTTCGTCTCTTGTACCAAAGATCCTGGATTTGGAGGAAAGAAAGCAATTATAGGCACAGTCACACTTGATGGTGTCGCTGTAGAAGGTGCTGACGTTAATATCGCATTCGATGTTACTGAAGCAACTGACGTGTACAATTACACCACGGTTTCGGACGAAAGTGGAAGCTACTCTTTTGAAGCAATTAACCCGGGTTCATATTATATCAATGCAACGTATATGGATGACTTCGGTCTCGAGTATTCCTCTCCTGGAGTAGTTGTTACTGTGGAGAATAAAAAAGACGATCTAGCAGACGTAAACCTGACCGTTAACTAAAACCATTTCAATGCACCCTGAATTCTCAGGGTGCATTGTTGTTTTCACTCAAAACTCATCACCTCATGAATGCTTTACCGTTAGGAAGGATAGTCTTCGTTATGGGTATTTTCTTGTCTGTGACGAGTGGTTGCCAATACGAATACTTCCCTGCCCCTCCTGTTCCCAAAGTAAGCGAGCCCACCGAGACCCTTGAAGCAGAGTTCGTTACATCGGGACCCAACTCCATCAAATCCCCGTATTGGAAAACAGCAAACTACGTTGACATCACCTTAGCTGCGATTAGCAGTGGTAGCCTTTATCCTGACGGAAATTTAAATATGACGGGTACGTTCGATGGAATGGCTGGATTTAATGACAGGAATGATCCCGCTCTTACAATGAAGGCAGCGTACGACGATAACTTCCTATACCTTCTGTTGGAGTGGTCAGATAGTGATCTGAACGCTTCCCGCGGAACTTCATTCTATGATGGCCCAATTGATCCCCTCAAGTCGGATTCAAGCGAGGGCTGGACATCCCAACTCAACACCGATGGAGTGTCCCTCATGTTCGACATCAATGGAGCTACGGGAGCATCGGGAACTTTTGCGAGTACAGGTTGTGAAGCATCCTGTCATAATGACCAAATGAAAACCCAATCCGGCTCCGTGGACGTTTGGAATTGGATGCCAGCATTGACCGAACCTTTGGGTTATGCGATGGACTACAACGTAACGCCAGACAGCGGGTTGTTGCAAGATGATGGCGTATTATCCTACGTAAGAAATTTAGTAGAAGGACCCCGAAGTGGCCCTTCCCATGAATGGAGCGGAGAAAGTCAATCGACTACCAAACCAGACGGATCCTTGGCGCTCCTAGACGCTGGATTCTTCCTGTACAATGCAACGGTCTTTGAAGGCGACGTCGCCAACGGCGAGGAGGTTTACCAACACGCGTGCGCAAGTTGTCACGGCGACAAAGCACAAGGTGGGGATGGTCCTCCTTTCAATAATATCGGCTTCTCTAATCGTCTTTCCAGGGAAGCAATAGCGGAGTTAGCCCCTTCTAATGAACACAGCGGGTCGGTATACTACAATAGCCTAACACAAAAAGAAAAAATCGATGTCGTCGCAAGGATTCGTGGATTTGCTGGAGTTCCGGGACATATTTTACAAGATCCCTCTGGAAGTTGCGCAGATGTGACCGCCTCGTCAAACCTATCTCTTGTGAAAATTGAGAATAATGCAGAGCAAAAAACCTACACTGTTTTGCTTAAAAGAGCCTTGAAGAATGAGCATCAAGATGATATCCAATTCGATCCGGCAACCCAATCATCTTACCCATTCTCGGTCGCTCTCATGGACAACGATGGCATTAATCATATTGGATCCCCACTTGAGATCCTTACGTTTCTACCTAAAGAGTGAAGGCAATGAGAAACCTATGTTTTGCAATATTCCTACTAAGCGTGAGCATTCTTTTCCAAGCTTGTGAATACCAGGAGTTCGAACCCGTAGTGTTAGACGACACTGATACCATCAGTTACTCGGAAATAATTCAACCCATGTTCGAGGCATCGTGTCTCGGTTCTGGTTGCCACGTATCGGCGGGCGGTGTTCCTCCAAATTTGGAGGCAGACTTTGCCTATCTCAGCTTGATCGGAGGCAATTATGTCGATACGCTGAACGCTGAAGAAAGTACGCTCTACCTGCGCATCGAAAAAGACATGCCGCCATCCGGTGCGCTGAGCGATTTACAAATTGAGCAGGTATTACTGTGGATCAAACAAGGAGCAAAAGAAAACTAGACAACACTGAAAGCCATGAAGATTACCAAACATTTCCTGTTGTTTCTAATGTGCACACTAACGATTACGTTGTATGCTCAAGAGGAGACCGAAGAGCAAAAAAAGGATACGCGACCCGTTAGAGATCCATTTGAAAGTTCTTACCTGATCAACAATCAAACGATCATAGTCAACCAAGCCAAGACCCTGGAGTATGTCATTCAGCACCGCTTTGGAAAAATGAACTCTGAGGGCTTTGATTTATTAGGCCTCTACGCCCCCTCTAACATTCGGTTTGGGCTTTGTTACAGTCTAACCGATTTCCTTCAAGTGGGTGTTGGATCGACGAAGAACAACAAATTGCAGGATGCCAACGTCAAAGTAGCCTTGCTGAGACAAACGCGATCGGGCAATATACCCGTTGGGGTGACTTACTTCAGCAATGTAAGTATCGACGTCAGAAAAGATGTTTTCACCAGCTTTTCAAATCGATTCACCTATTTCCATCAGCTGATCATCGCCAGAAAGTTTCATCGTCGATTCTCTATGCAGGTATCTCCGAGCTTCACCCACTTCAACATCGTTGCTGAGGGAAGAAATCATGACGTGATTGGGGTTTCATCCACGGCGCGGGTCAAGGTTCGGGATCAGATGAACATCCTACTGGAATATGATCATCCTTTGACCTCTCAGCCCTCCGATGAATCCTTGCCAAACATTGGTCTAGGAATAGAACTCGTTACGAGTGCACATGCATTCCAAATATTCGTCAGCACCTTCAATAGGATCAATAGTCAATACGACTATATGTACAACGATAACAGTTATACAGATCTCGACTTCTTGCTGGGATTCAACATGACAAGACTCTGGAATTTCTAACCTATACTAGCCATGGCAACGACAAAAAGGAAATTCATTAAAACACTCGGCCTAGGCCTTTTGGCCCTGCCCTTTCTTCGGTGGGTAATGCCTTCTGCATCGGAAGATGAAGAAGTTCCCCTCTTGACCTCAGACGGAAAGCTGGTACACGTTAAACGTTCTACCCTGGATAAATCCAAAAAGGTCAAAGTAAGCAATCAGAGACTCTACTCCTGGATGAAATCAGGAAAAGCATCAGACAACTATGGAAGCAAATAAAAAAACCAGGAGGGCCTTTATTCAAGAAAGCCTGCGGACTACGGTCGCTCTCGCAGCCGCCTCAAGCTTCGTTTCTTCTTGCTCAACTGCAAGCGATGAACTCGCTCCTGTGGGAACCACATCCGACACATTAGAGCTGCTTACTCCAGAAGGAGAAATTGTCAAGATAGATTCGGCGGTGGTCAAAGAAATGCCCCAATTTCAAGTAGCAAATCGGGACATAAGGCAAGGCGTTAAAGGCAAGAAATTCGTAATGGTGATCGACCTTTCGAAGTGCAGAAATGCCCTTAAATGCAAGAGTGCTTGTTCTAAAATGCATTACCTACCTGAAGATCGCAGCTATGTAAGGGTAAACGAAATGCAGGACGCCGAGACAACGGCTCCGTATTGGATGCCCATCACTTGCTTCCATTGTGATAACCCACCTTGTACGAAGGTTTGTCCGGTTGATGCAACATTCAAACTTTCCGACGGGATTGTTGCCATCGACAATGAACGCTGTATTGGCTGTCGTTTTTGCATGGTCGCATGTCCATACTCGTCTCGTGTCTTTAATTGGGGAGATGAAGTACTCGAAATGGACTCATCAAACCTTGAAGCAATCTCCTCTCACTTGGCTTGCTCTTCCCACGAAGTAGGAACGGTAGAAAAGTGCGATTTCTGTCCCCAAATGGCAGAGAAGAACGAACTTCCTGATTGTGTATCTGCTTGCCCCAATGGTGTCTTTTACTTCGGTGATGAGAATGAAGATACCGTGACCAATGGAGGTGAGACCGTTCGGTTAAGCACACTGATCCGAGAAAAAGCAGCCTACCGTTTCATGGAGGAGCTAGGCACGAAACCAAGGGTCTATTACATCCCTCCTGTTGATCGATTATTTCCTTTTGAAGAAACCTTGAACGATGGAACAGACAAGAGCTAACGCATTGACAACCGAGGAGCAACGCTCCATTGCTAAGGAGTTGAAAAACACCCTTATGCCGACCGAATTTGGCCCTCTGGGTAAAGCCTGGGTCGTGGTCTTAGTAATGATTTGCGCAGTAGGTCTCTTCGCCTACCTGCGTCAACTCGATGATGGATTGATCGTCACCGGTATGCGGGATTTCACATCCTGGGGAATCTACGTGAGTAACTTCGTCTTCTTCGTGGCGATCAGTTTGGTCGGTTCGCTCATAAGTGCAATTTTGAAATTGCTCAAAGTCAGTTGGGCGATTCCCTTGACGAGAATCTCCGAAATCATTGCAGTGTCAGCCATTATGTTCGCTGCACTCATCATTATCGTAGACATGGGGCGTCCAGAACGCATGCTGAATCTCTTCGCCCATGGACGACTTCAGTCGCCGATTATATGGGACGTGATTGTCATTACAACCTACTTAGCGATCAGCTTACTGCTGCTCTACCTGCCTCTGATTCCAGACTTGAACATTATGAAAGCGAACCAATCACGGTTCCGCGGTTGGCATCAACGCATTATCCGCTTTTTCTCCATCAAATGGGCCGCCGCACCTATCGGCCAATACAAGATCTTGAACAGTTCGATTCGCACCCTAAGCATCTTGATCATACCCGTTGCATTGGGAATCCACACGGTGACATCCTGGTTGTTTGCCACTACGTTTAGATCCGGCTGGGACAGCACGAATTTCGGACCTTACTTCGTTTCCGGAGCGTTCATGGTAGGGGCTGCGGCGGTTATTGCAGGCATGTTTGTACTGAGAAGACAATACAATCTCAAAGAGTTTATAACCGATAAACACTTTGACTTGATGAGCAAACTCCTGGTTCTTTTATCGTTGATCTACCTCTATTTCAACATCAACGAGTACTTAGTGCCCGCTTACAAGATGAAATTGGCTGAGGCCGCCCACTTAGATGCGCTGTTCACGGGAAGCTATGCACCTCTCTTTTGGTCCGTCCAGATCTTTGGAATGATCGTTCCAATCATTGTGCTCTTTTTTAAAGGTGGTAGACGTCCTTGGCCCGTATTCATTATTTCCCTGATGGTTATCGTCGGGGCCTGGTTCAAGCGATTTCTAATCGTCATTCCAACGCTGCTACATCCCTTTGTGCCAATCCAAGGCTTTCCAGAAGAATGGCATCATTATATGCCCACGTGGGAAGAATGGTCCATCACTGCAGGATCCCTCGCAGGGGCACTTTTGGTAGTTACCCTCTTTATCCGAATTCTACCAATCATTCCTATTTGGGAAATTGCAGAACAGAAAGGAGTTACGCATGAAAACCTAGAATACAATGAGAACGCTTAAGAAAATTGCTCTTTGCGCACTTGTCCTTGCGCTGTCCTTTCCTGGGTTGACACAGGATGACGATCAGGAAAAATTGGCCCCTCGGGTCAGTCTAAACTACGTTCAGCTTGGCAACGATAGTCACGTCGTAAAGCTAAAGGCATTCGTCCGGAATGGTCGTGAACGCCTTCCCGCTGTCAAAATGTTGGTCAACCTCTATATGAATGAGATCAGCAAAGGAGGAATGATGGGAAGCTTAGCTACCGATGCCGAAGGAATGTGTGTCTTTCCATTGGTCAACAAATTTGAATTAGCGCGCGATACCGTAGACTCATTCCATTTCATCGCACGTGTGATCAATGACCCTCGTTACGAGGATCTAACCAAGGAAATATTCATCGATAAAGCACTGCTCGAATTTGAACAGTTCAACGCGGATTCCGTGCTGTCCTTCGATGTTCGACTTTCCATACCCGGAGATAGCGAGCGTGTCGGAATTGCCCAGGAAGCGATACAGGTATTTGTAAAGCGTATGTACAGTCTTTTGCCAATCGGTGGTGATTACTTGATGACCGACGAAGATGGAAGGCTTCATGTAGAATTTCCTCAGGGAATACCCGGGGATGAAGAAGGCAATGTAACACTCGTAATCAGGGTGAACGATCATTCCGATTTTGGAACGCTAGAAGCGCACAAGATCATCGATTGGGGAATTCCTGTTTCTTCCTTAGATGTTATAAATGAACGCGCTTTATGGGCGTCTGGTGCCAATGCGCCAATATATCTAATGATAACTATCATTGGCATGATCATTGGCATTTGGACAGTTATCATCTATATTGGTACTCGAATCGTAAAAATGAACTCGTTAGGTAAAAAAGCAACCTCACTTTTAGAGAAATAAAAAACCACATTACCATGAAACTTAAGGCATTTACATTTTTAGGAGTCGCAGGACTTTTCCTGACGCTCCTTTCCTTTACAAATGGAGCCAATGAATTGGCCAGTGCTGGCGAAGAAGGTTGGGAAGTTCCCGACGCAGCAAAAAACATGAAAAATCCAACCAGTTCCTCGGACAAGGAGGGCATGGCTATCGGGAAATCTCTCTACAACAAACATTGCAAGTCGTGCCATGGATCAGAAGGAATGGGAGATGGTCCAAAGGCTGGAGAACTAGACACCGATTGCGGTGACTTTACCATGGAAGAATTTCAATCCCAGTCTGACGGGTCTATTTTCTACAAGACTCGAGAAGGAAGGGATGACATGCCTTCTTTTAAAAAGAAGATTACAGAAGAAGAAGATGTTTGGTACATCGTGAACTACCTCAGAACGCTCAAATAGGTTCACACCTCATCCAATGTTATAAAAGGCCCAACTTGGGCCTTTTTTTATGCCCTTAGATTTACAGTTACATCGCATCAACTGCATTCCAGCATCAAAACCTTTGGGAGAAATATGGACTCCTCGATCAGGTGATGAATCTTCAAATCGGCCTTAAATTGATTCAATAAAAGTTTAAACGATCGATAAGCGAATGACCTCGATACTTCGGGGTAATCCTCTTCGATTAGCTTCAAAACATCCTGTAAATGATCTTCAATATTGTGGTTGTGATGACGCACGAATTCCTTTATCGAATAGTCACTGGAAAACTTTCCGTCGTATAATTCTTCCGCATAGGGAAACAAGCGATTCTCCTCCAGCTCGATGTGCTCCAATAGCTCATTTTGGTAATTCTTGTAGAAATGATCTAAAATACCGACAATCGGATGATCGCTAAACGTTTGTTGAATGCTTTGGATTGCCATTTCCATGCGCGGCAACATTCGCAATGAGTAAAACTCATGGGTCCGCCTGAGGTAATCCATGATGACTCCCAGCGAGTATTGCTTGAATTGTCCAATCTGTGCGGCCTTCGGTTCAGTATAAAAATTGATCAAATCAACTACAAATTGTACGTCCTTAACCGCGTTCTCCCCCAGTGCGTCAAAGGTTAATTCACCGTTCACCTCTCTCAACGTGTATCTCCGCAACGCTAACTCTGTAAGCGGTTCGAGGTGCATGGCCTCGTTGAGTGACATGGAGCGTTCGATCATAGTAGGATTTAAATGTTCTGACGAACTTAACGCATCGCCAATTCTTGAAACCTACACCAAATCAGGTATTCGACCGATAGTTATCCACTCTCATTGCGAAAGGTCTAGTGGAAAATAACCACTTGATGCACTTCAACACGCCCCGTCGACTCAGACTTGAGGCGTAAAAAATAGGCTCCGCTTGGTAAGCTTTCTACGTTGATTTGACCGCTCTGGATGCGCTCCTTACGCACCAAAACACCCGTAGAAGAAAAGAGTGCAGCATCCACTTGCAGTCGGCCGGGAATGGCCATTCGGATCACATTTTCCGTTGGATTTGGATAGGGTGTCCATAGAAAGGATGAAGGCAGGATAGCTCCGACTCCAATTGTAGAATCACTGGTATCAATAGGCCCCGTTCCAATCGTGTCTACGTAGCCAGTATCAGGAAACTGAGTAACACTCTCTGAAAGCAAAGCAACAACCTCTATGTCGTCAAAGTAGAAGCCATCGTATGTCACATAATTATCGCTCTCTAGCTTGAACTTGATCTTGATGCGTTCACCCAAATAATCGTCCAGTCTCACTTCTTCGCTCACCCAATCGTTCTGATAACCGTCCCAAAGGGGCTGACCAGAATCTTGGTATTGATTTCCTTCCACTGAATACTTCCCGCAAAGTGGAGACCAGTTTTCCTCACCTACTGGACTCGCCAAGACTTGCGCGAAATCCCATCCCGCCTCAATGCTCCATTTCGCCTTGAAGGATAAGATAGCCTTGTCCGCTTCGCGTAAATCAATGATTCTGTTGTACTCCAATTCGCTGTAGGCGCCATTCTGATATGGAGCATACGGTGAATCAGTAATGGAATGATCAGGTGAGAAATATTCCTCGTCTGTCGCTGCCCACTCGCTTCCGGAAACGAAATCGTCCATGTCTCCATCGTTGCTCAAGAGAAGTGTTGGAGAACCGTAAATCTTGGTCACCCTTTGCTTGATTTCAAAAGAACCGAAAGCCGCCACCAGATCATAGACTACCTCATCACCTTGAGCAATCTGAGGGTCGAGTGTGAGCTGCCATTCAATCGGATTGGGAACGAGCTGATCCATCGTCGTGAGCACAACTGCATTCCCACCAGATGTGATGTTGGCGCTCACTGCTTCAATTGAAAAGGTATAGGGTGCATTGAACTGCATCCCCAATCGGGTCGCCGTTGCATGAATCATGGGGTTTAAACTGTCCAATAAATTCGATGAGTTATCTGCGATGCTCGCGTAATCACCGACCAAGTGAGCCAATGTCAAGTTTGGATGAACGTTCTCCTGACTCAACGGAACGATACGCGAAGGAGAAGGCCAAAACCCATCCCCTTGATTGCCTACCTCCGGCGTCATCGAAATGATCATTCCCTTGGTGTTCTGCTCGCCGTACATCCAGTCGTCAGAGTCTCCGTTAACTGGATATCCCACGGTTTCCATTCCTGTACCAAAGACATAATCGTTGTATTTCGTCATTTCGGTAGCGAAGGCGATGAAAGTACTGGAGTCTGGCGTGAACTGATCATTGTAACCCCATGGGTAGATCAAGTAGTTGCCATAGCTGTGGTAATTCAAGGCTATGCCGAAGTTGTGTTGTTCGCAGAACCATTTGATTGCTCGGGTTTCCGGTTCAGAAAACGCGGATGGACCTCTGTACGTTTGACTACTCGTATTCGGAGAAGAGCCACTGTTGTCATGCCCCCATTCGTACCCGTAATTCCGATTCAAGTCGACGCCGTAGGTTCCGTCGCCGTTGTCGCGCTTGTTTTTTCGCCATAAACCACCTCCGTTAGGATCCTCGGTTTGGTTCTCAATGTATCCGTCAGGATTGAGCATGGGCACGAAATACATTTCCGTTGCATCCACCAATCCGGTCACTTCGTCATCGCTACCATAGTTCTCCAAGAGATACCACATATAAAAGATCAACTGCGTCATGGATTCTGGCTCTCGTGCATGGTGCAGCGCAGTATACAAGACTTCTGGCTCACTTTCGCTGGCCGCCGCGTTGTCAGAAATCTTCACCCACTGGACGGGTCTGCCCTCATGCGTCAGAAACGTATCGATGGAATCGCGCAACGTAATCAGGTCGGGATACAGGGTATGCATCGAATCGAGTTGTTGCAGGAACTCTTCATATGTATAGAATCCTGCCATGCTCCCGGTAGTGAAATTATCCGGTACTGCAACCGTATCACCTTGACCCTCAAAACAAGCCGATCTCCCACCACGCGCACTCTGATCGATGGTAGTACGGGAACGATAAAATGCCTTTACGTCCTCGATCACCACGTCATATCTAATTCCAGCATCATCCATCCATGCCAAGGTTTCCTCATCCACGTCGTTGATCATGAATACGCCAGGCTTGCGAATGCCGTGGTCCATTTCCAATCCCTGTTCGAGAAGGAGTCCTTCCGTGATCGGGTCCAACCAGATTTTAACGCGCGAATGGTCCTGTGCAAACGAAAGTGTCGCAGAAATCGAAAAGAAGAAGGCTAGTATGAGTCGCATATGCAAGAGTTTCTATCATACGAATATACCCGTACAAAAAGGTTTCCTTTCGAACAGACGTTAGAATTGAGTGAATCGATTATTTTCGTCTCAAATTTCAAAGGCATGTCACACGATCATCACGAAGAAAAGCCAGAAGGTTTCCTAAATACAGTATTCGACAGCACCATGGGTGGATTCGGCATCGTATTGTCTTCTGCACTTTTGATCGTCATCTTCTTGCTGCTTCTTTTGGGTTAATACCCGAAAGCGTACATTTAGCCTGCAAAGCGATGGACCTACCCATCGTGTGAATCGTAGGCGCTATGGTACGCATACCCTCCAACATTCAAGATCTAGTTTCTTACAAGCCCGGTAAACCCGTCGCGCAGATCGTTCAAGAGCTGGGGCTGAAAGAATGGGCTGTTCTCTGGAACAACGAAAACAACCTTGGCCCTTCACCCAAGGCGTTGAGTGAGATTCAAAGCGCTTTAGCACTTTCTCATCTCTATCCCGATCCTTCCGCAGAAAAGCTGTGTTCGCTCATTGCGCAGGAAAACGACTGCACTTCCGCCAATGTAACGGTGGACAACGGGTCGGAATCCGTTTTCGACTGCATGCTGCGCGCTTTTTTTGAACCTGGCGACGAATTGCTCACCTGCGAAGGAACCTTCGTGGCGGTATATATTTGGGCGAAAGCGAACAATGTCCACTGTGAAAAGATCCCGCTCGCGGCAGGGTATCAATTTGACATCGATCAACTCATCGCATCGGTAGGACCAAAAACCAAGGCTATTTATGTGGCCAATCCTAACAATCCAACTGGGGCTATGATCAGCCGCGTTGAATTAGAACGCTTGGTACATTCCGTGTCCAAGGAGGTGCTTGTGATTGTGGATGAAGCTTACTTTGAGTACGCCAAGGCCTTGTCAGAGGAATACCCCGACAGCTTTCAAATGCGACGACCAAATGTCATTACGCTCCGAACCTTTAGCAAGGCACATGGCATTGCTGGTATTCGGGTAGGCTATGCCCTCGGGCCACAGCCTTTGATCGAGTCTATCCGCAAGGTGCGCATGACCTTTGCCCCTTCGCATCTATCACAAGCCGCAGCAGTGGGCGCAATCCAGGATGTGGAACACGTGCAAAAGACGGTAGAAGTCAACAGAAAAGCCTTGTCTCAATACTACGGCGCCTTAGAAAATGCTGGGTTAAGCTACACCGCTTCCTTTGGGAATTTTGTAATGGTAGACTTGGGTTCAGAAGAAGACGCGAAACAGTTTGTCAACGCAATGTTGCACAAAGGTGTTTTCATACGTCACTTGCGCGCCTTTGGATTAGCCCATTGCGTTCGGATCTCCACAGGAACAGTGCAGGAGAACGACTTATTGGCTCGCTCGCTCGCGAGCCTTTAGAAAGAAAGCACTCGTTCTAAGGCCTCTCTGACCTGATCCTCATCGGGAAGATAAGTAGCCTCCAATATCTCATTCAATGGAATGGCTGGAGTATCAACAGCCCCTACCGTGATCACAGGCGCATCCAAGTATTCGAAACAGTCGTCCACCACCCGTCCTGCGATGCCTTGGCCGAAACTACTTCCACGAGGCTCTTCCGTCACCACCACCACCTTACCATGTCGCTTGGTAGCAGCGAAGATGGCTTCCGCATCGACCGGCTGAATGGAACGTAGATCCAAGATCTCAACCCTTCCTGGGAAAGATTTGGCCGCTGCTTCACTCCAATAAACTCCACGTCCGTATGTAATCACTACACAGCTCTCACCGCGCTTAACCATATCAGGATCGGCTTCTTGTACAATGCGCGCCTTTCCAAATGGAACGACATAGTCTTCGCTCGGCTCGGTGGTCTTCGCGCCTTCGGTGCCTTTGATTTTACTCCAATACAACCCTTTGTGTTCCAACAACACGCAAGGGTTTGGATCATAGTAAGCTGCCTTGAGCAATCCCTTCAAATCCGCCCCTGTACAAGGATATGCGACTTTGATTCCGCGAATATTGGACAGTATACTCTCGATGGAAGAACTGTGGTAGGGACCCCCACTTCCATAGGCTCCAACCGGAACTCGGATCACACAGCTGACTGGCCATTTGCCGTTGCTGAGGTAGTAGCTTCGACTCACTTCGGTAAAGAGTTGGTTCAGCCCTGGCCAGATGTAATCCGCAAACTGCACTTCTACAATTGGTTTAAGACCGACAGCACTCATGCCAACGGTAGAGCCGATGATGAATGCCTCTTGAATCGGCGTGTTGAATACCCTATCCTTTCCAAATTTATCCGCAAGCGTAGCCGCTTCACGGAAAACGCCGCCTAATCGATGGCCAACGTCTTGTCCATAGAGCAAGGCTTCAGGATGCTTTTCAAGCAATTCCCGCATGGCGAACAAAGCGCTGTCGACCATGACCGTCTTTTCCTTTCCTTTCGGATCGCGTTCTCCCCTTTCCTCCGTGATCGGGGTGGGGGCGAAGATGTGATCGGTCAAATCCTCCGGTTTGGGATCTTCTGCCTTCTGTGCTTTCTTGAAGTCCTTTTCTACCCGCTCAATCGCCTCCATCTGTAATTTTTCGAGGTCGTCGCTCTTGATCCCTAAGGCCAAGAGTTGGTTCTTGAAGAAGGGATGCGGATCGCGTTTGCGGTCGTCTTCAAGGTCATCGCGGTACCATTCCATGCGCACCCCTGAAGTGTGGTGACTGAGCAGTGGAACCTTCAAGTGGACTAAAAACGGCCTGCGCTCTTTTCGGATGGTTGTGATTGCGCGATTCAAGGCTTCGTAGCAAGCGATGAAATCATGGCCGTGTTCAACGGTAATTACCTCGAGCCCTTTGAAGCCTTTTGCATAATGCGTTGCATCACCCGCACGAATTTCATCAGCACTTGCCGAAATATCCCATTCGTTGTCTTGAATGAAATAGAGCATCGGCAATTGCTTCAATACAGCCATTTGAAATGCCTCGGCTACTTCACCTTCTGTAATAGACGCGTCACCAAGGGAACAAACAACCACTGGATTCTCACCCTTATAATCCTTCGCCAGTCCTAGTTTCTCTTTGTATTGTATGCCCATTCCAACACCCGTAGTAGGAATCGCCTGCATTCCCGTGGCCGACGATTGATGCGGGATTTTTGGTTTGTCAGGATCGTTGAGCGACGGGTGACAATAATACGTTCGACCTCCGGAGAAGGGATCATCGCGCTTGGCGAAGAGCTGTAGCATAAGGTCGTAAGGCCGCATCCCAATTCCGAGCAGAATAGAGTCATCTCGGTAATAAGGTGCTACAAAGTCTTGTGGTTTGAGTTGAAGCGCCAATGCCAATTGGGCTGCTTCGTGCCCTCGGCTTGTGGCGTGGACGTATTTGGAGGTCAATTGAATGTTCTCGTTGTACAAGTCACTCATACGCTTGGCCGTACTCATCAATTCCCAAGCCCTCAGTAAGGTCTTCTTTTCAACCGGCAGCTTCGTCTTCACCTCTTTCGTTGTCTCACGCATATCTCCAAAATTCGGGCTGCCAAAGATAGTATAGGGCATAGGAATAGCCCCCGGGGCAATCGACTAGAAATATTTTCAGCAGCTTGGGTACACCAATAAAATCTTTCGCACTTTAGTCAGACCAAATACGGCCATGCAAAACGACTCTGACACTTCTTCCTCCGGCGCCGATCCGAAACCAGAAAGCACCCCACCTGAAGCTACTCCCCGCACGGGCCTCTCTCGTTCTATAAAGGAAATATTGGTTTTTCTTCGTCAACGTGTCAGTTTGGACGAAGACAAAGCAGATCCACAAGAAACGATCGATTACATCAAAAAGGGGATCGAATTCCGGGGCACCAACGTCTGGATTCTAGTCTTTGCGATCCTCGTTGCATCGATCGGACTCAACATGAACTCAGCCGCGGTCATCATCGGAGCGATGTTGATCTCCCCACTCATGGGTCCCATTATGGGCGTGGGCATGGGCGTGGGTATCAACGATTTCGATCTGATCAAACGATCTGGGAAGAACCTAGGCCTCATGGTAGGCATCTCCGTTCTTACTTCCACGATTTACTTCTTTCTAACCCCTCTGAACGATGCACAGAGCGAATTACTCGCCCGCACCACACCAACCATCTGGGATGTACTCATTGCGATCTTCGGCGGATTGGCGGGCATTGTCGCTGGTTCTCGCAGGGAAAAGAGCAATGCCATTCCGGGTGTTGCCATCGCAACCGCGCTCATGCCTCCCCTTTGCACGGCCGGTTATGGGATTGCCACCGGTAACCTCAGTTACTTCCTCGGAGCTTTCTATCTGTTCACGATCAATTCGGTTTTCATCAGTCTTTCTACCACTATCATCGTTCGCTTTCTCAAGTATCCGACGCGAGATTTTGTGGATGCTGCGCGAGAGAAAAGGGTGAAGCGCTGGATTGCGGGCTTTGTGATCATTGTGATTCTACCCAGTCTTTTCATCGCTTACAATTTGGTTAGGGAAAGTGTCTTCCAGCGAGAAGCGGGCGTTTTCATCACAGAAAACTTCGTGTTTGATCAGGCACAGGTTATCAGTAAAAACGTCGTGGTAGAGGGTGAGAACAAAAGGATTGAAGTTGCGCTGATCGGGCAACCTATATCTTCTGAGACCATCAAACTCCTTGAGAACAAGTTGAAGCAAAACAGTCGACTCTCAGATGCCGTGCTTGTAGTGCGACAAGGCCCCATCAACGATGCCGGCTTAGACATGGAAACGGTACAGCTCATGAACCAGAGTATGAAGACGGGGATCATCGAAGACCTTTACAAACGCAACGAGGATGTGATCCAATCCAAAGATGAACAGATCAAAGTACTTGAAAATGAGATCTATAAATTAAAATCGCACGAATTACCGATCGATGACATCTCTGCGGAACTCAAGGCACAACACGAGAATGTTAAAGAATTTACGCTGATGCGCAATCCGATTGTAAACATGGACAGCATGCGGATCGACACGGTGACCTTTGCCTACGTGCATTTCAAGAAACGTCCTAAAAAAGAAGAAACAGATCGCTTGGAGAGCTGGTTGAAAGCCCGTTGCAAGGCCGAATCACTCCGCCTGGTCATCCAAGTGGATTGAGTTTAGGCCTATGTCCTATTGCTTACCTTTCCGCCCAACAACTGGTTTACCTGGTAGCTAAACAGAGCCTATGAGCGCCTATACCTTGGTCATCGCAGCGTCTGTGCTGGTCATCCTTTCTTATTTCTTCAACCTCATCGCGAAGCGGTATAACATCCCTTCCGTATTGCTGCTGATCATCACCGGCATTCTGATAAAACAAGCGATGAATTACGCTGATGTGGGCCGCATCGATTGGTTTCCATACCTCGAAATCCTTGGAATCGTTGGACTGATCATGATCGTGCTTGAAGCGGCCTTGGATCTGAAGCTGGAAAAGAAGAAGATGCCCTTGATCGGTCTATCGATGTTAATCGCATTGCTCGGCCTCGTAGTCTCATCCATCATTGCAGCATTCATCATCTTACTGATCCTGCCAGATTTCACGTGGCTACAAGCGATGATCTACGCAGTGCCATTGTCCATACTCAGCAGCGCCATTATCATTCCATCCGTTTCCTTTCTTCCTGAGAAAAAGAAGGAGTTCTGTATTTACGAGAGTACGTTCAGTGACATCTTGGGCATCATGTTCTTTTACTTCCTCATCTCTTTGACAGAACCAGGTTCTGGGTCAGGAGCAGTCGGAGATTTCTTCATCAATTTATTGATCACGATCGTAGTGAGTGCGGTCGCTTCCTATGGATTGGTCTATGTGTTTCAAAACGTGCGTTCTCAGGTAAAAACATTCTTATTGATCGCCATTTTAATCCTGCTTTATGCGATTGGAAAGCAGCTGCATCTCTCCAGCTTGATCATCATACTTGTATTCGGACTGGTCATCAGCAATGCCAATATTTTCTTTCCCGGCTTTCTTAAAAAGCACCTCAATGAAGACAGTGTCAAGACACTCTTTCACGAATTACATATCGTCACTGGGGAAACGGCTTTCATCGTTCGCACCTTCTTCTTCATCATTTTCGGCATCACGATCATGTTGAGCTCTTTGCTCAGCATAAAGGTCATCCTCGTATCGGCCCTCATCCTCGCCTCCATCTATGGTTTGCGGTTCATGATGTTTCAATGGTTCTTAGGCAGGGACATCTACCCGGAAGTCTATGTAGCTCCCCGTGGTTTGATTACCGTGCTCCTCTTCTTTGCCATTCCTCAAGAACTCCAGGTCGCATCCTTTGATACGGGCATTCTCTTGTTCGTTATTATAGCCACCGCTTTGGTCATGACATGGGCTATGATCCGGGCGAATGACAAGGACTTGGGAGACGAAGTTCTCGAGATGCTAAACCGAGAAAAACCGGAAGATGGCATCACGGAAGACCCTTACGCTTCTAAACCAGATTAAACCTTTTTCGCCGCTCATTCGTTTCGATGTGAAGAAGATGATTTATATGTATGTAGATACATTTATTGTATTTGTATACATTTGTCATTGAAATGGAAACAACAACAAAAATGACCAAGACAGCCGAGACGCAGCACGATGTGCACGAATTGATCAAGAAGCGGTGGAGCGCGCGTTCTTTCTCCGATAAGCCGATCTCTAAAGAAAGCCTCGACACATTGATCGAAGCGGCCTCGTGGGCTGCCAGTAGCATGAACGAACAGCCGTGGAAATACATCTATGCCCATCGTGGCACAGAGGCCTTTGACCGCATGGCGGCCTGCCTTATGGATGGCAACAAGGTTTGGGCAAAGGAGGGCGCCGTAATGCTCCTTTCTCTTGCCAAAAAACACTTCGAGCGCAACGGGCAACTGAATCACCATCACATGCATGACACGGGTGCGGCGAACACCAGTTTACTGCTGCAAGCCGCACACCACGACATCTTCGGACACATGATGGGTGGCTTTCACATGCAAGAAACACTTCAAGAGTTTAACATTAACCCCGAAGAATGGGATCCTGCTTGTTTCATTGTCTTGGGCTATCTTGACGACCCATCTCGGCTAGAAGAGCCGTTCAAATCGCGTGAAACCGGAAAACGGGCACGGAAGCCGATTGACGCGATTGCCGAAGAACATAAGCACTAATGGAAGCGACTTTTCATCAAAGCGAAGAACAATCCCGCGGTCTTTTCGAAATGCGCGTTGGGGATGATACGATGGCTCGCATGAGCTATTCGAGGATTGACGCCAACAACTTCATCATTAACCATACAGCGGTCAACCCATCGGCTAAAGGCACTGGAGCAGGAAAGAAGATCGTGGTGTACGCTGTGGATTGGGCAAGACAGCATGATCAAAAAATCCTTCCCCTTTGTCCTTTCGCTAAGGCGATCATTGAAAAGACGCCCGAAATGCGAGATGTCCTGAGAAAATGAAAAGAATACTGACCAATACAAAAGCACTGCATATTGACGCTGGGCTTTTGCTTTTGCGCGTTTTCGTTGGACTGACAATGCTTTTCAGTCATGGTTGGGGAAAGATGATGCGCATGCTTGACGGCGACTTTGGCTTTGCGGACGTCATGGGCATCGGTGAAGCACCTTCTTTGATGCTAGCCGTATTCGCTGAAGTAATCTGCTCCCTCTTCCTTGCCCTAGGCCTCTTCACGCGCTTCTCACTTGTTCCATTGATCATTACCATGCTGGTGGCTGTATTCTACATTCACGGCGATGACCCTTTTGCGAAACAAGAATTCGGGTTGTTGTTCTTGATCCCTTACGTCACCCTCTTTCTTACCGGACCCGGTAAATTTTCGTTGGACGCAAAACTGAATCGATTATGAAAAGAAAAGATTTTATAAAGCGATCGGCAATGGGAGTTGTAGGTGGTTTGGCTGCGGCAAAAGCTTTGGCTAGCAACCTGCAAGTCTCTGACCTCGAACATTCCATTTTCCAACCTGAGGCCGACCGGGTTGGATTCAATCATTTACCCAATACATCACCCAAAATCATGGAAAACATGGTATTGCACCGCGCCAGTACGCGCGGACACGCCAACCACGGTTGGCTCGACTCAAACCACACTTTCAGCTTTGCTAACTACCACAATCCTGAGCGGATGCACTTTGGTGTTTTACGGGTGCTCAACGATGATCATGTCGAGGCTGGTATGGGATTCGGCACGCACCCTCACAACAACATGGAAATCATTTCAATTCCTTTGGAAGGAGACTTAGAGCACAAAGACAGCATGGGCAACAAAGGTGTGATCCGACAGGGCGACGTCCAAGTTATGAGCGCTGGAACCGGCATTCAACACAGCGAGTTCAACAAGAACAAGGACCGTGCAGTGAAGTTTCTTCAGATCTGGTTATTCCCGAAAAAGAAGAACGTTCAACCCCGATACGACCAGATGAATTTCAAAGTCGAGGATCGAAAGAATAAGCTGCAGCAGGTGCTTTCCCCACATGCGGAGGACGAAGGCGTTTGGATCCATCAAGATGCGTGGTTCCACCTGGGATCATTTGACAAGGGATTCACAACTTCCTACGACATAAAGAAGCCTGGTAACGGAGTATATGTATTCGTTTTGGATGGAAGCCTGACCATCAGTGGCCAACGTCTAGGCAAACGAGATGGCATCGGCGTTTGGAATGTTGACAACCTTGACATTAAAGCAGATGCAGATGCGGAGGTCCTGCTCATGGAAGTTCCGATGCAGCTCTCCTGAGTCGTCTTGTTAATATAATTATGTTTGAAGCGCGTCCTTGGATGCGCTTTTTCTTTCTCCTATGGACTTGATGATTTACGGCCTGCAGCGTTCGGGAACGAACTATACGGAAGCTCTCATTCTTGAGAACTTCAAGCACACTTCCTTCTGGAATGAGCACTACCCGAAAAGCCTTCCTACACACAAGCATTTCCGTTTGTATGAACAGAAGCATTTGGTGCCTAGCCTTTATTATCTCAATGAATTTTACTATCCCACTTTTCAGTCTTTCGATGCACACGTAAGTGGCTTGACAAAGAAGAAAGACCTCAAGTACGTGGTGGTTGTCAAGGATCCGTATGGGTGGTACTTGAGCTATTTGCGTTACGCCCATCGAACCACAGAGATCAACTTCCTAAAGAAAGACGCCAACGGACAATTTATTTTGGAATGGAACCTTTTTTACGGGAAATGGCTACAATTTCAACAAGAGGCTCCTGACCGTGTCCACATCATCCGATACAAAGACCTGCTCAAGGATCTGGGACCTTCTTTAGAACGGATTGAAGACAGGTTTGGCATGACACGAAAAGCCAAGGAGTGGCACAATCCTAAGGCGGTAGGCATGAGTAAGAAATTCAATTTCAAGCGGAAGAAGTATTACACAGAAGGATCCTATTTGGAAGAATTCGATCCAAAGCACTTCCGCGTCATTTCTGAAATGATTGATCCTGTAGTTTGCGAAAAATTACAGTTCGAACGTCTTGAAAGCGAAACCACCTTTCACCTTCAGAACAATTACCAACCGAAAACATGAGCGCTAACATCGTGAAAGAGTATACCAACGGTGAGATTACCGTTGTTTGGAAACCCAATACTTGCATCCATTCAGAAAAATGTTGGAGAGGCCTGGGAACGGTATTTAATCCAAAAGGCAAACCATGGATCAATGTAGAAGGCGCCTCTACCAATGAGATCATCGCTCAGGTGGAAACATGTCCTTCTGGAGCATTGAGCTGGTATCGCAACAGCGAAGGAAAGCCTAGCCAAGAATCGATTTCAGCAGAGACGCAAGTGGAGATCACCGACAACGGACCGCTGCTTGTGCATGGAACGATTGAATTGCAGCATCCAAACGGAACAAAAGAACGTCGAGAAAAGACCACGGCTTTGTGTCGCTGTGGAATGTCTGGAAGCAAACCTTATTGCGACGGCTCTCACAGAAAGAACAACTGGACGGCCGACTAAATAGTTGCGTCCAACAACTCTGTTTCAATCCTTACTTCCCCCAGAAGCGTCCTGTGAACTGGACACTTAGAGGCTATTTCCTTCAACTTAAGGCGTTGCTCAGCATTTAGATCGCCATGAAAAACCAATTTTTTGGAAATGTGATCTAAGTAGGCTCCCTTTTTATCCTCGCCGATATCAATGATGTGTTTTTTGGAATGACTCAAATACACCAACACCTCATCCAATGGCCATTTCTTTCGCTCTGCATATAGCTTGATGGTCATAGCCGTGCACGCTGCGAGCGATGCATTCAATAATTCATACGGAGAAGGACCAAAATCATCTCCTCCCACATCTTTTGGTTCGTCTGCTGTCAAGTGGTGATGCTTGGTTTGAATCTCGGTGGTGAAATGCCCTTCCCTGAGGTCCAATCTTCCAACCACTTGCTCATCCCCCGTATCGGTCTCCTTCTTCGCCGGTACCGAAAAATAACGTTGCACCCAACTACCAATAACACTGCCGACATACATACTATCTCGTCCATCGCTGAGCAAATGATCTGCACCATCCAGACTGATGAAACTCTTAGGGTGGTGCGCAGCGCTGTACAATTCCTGAGCGCTGTCAATGCCTACCGTTTTATCAAACGGAGCATGCATAATGAGCAGTGGCTTTCGCAGGTTACGCACCACATCGAGCAGGTCAATCTTGTCAAAATCTTGGATGAAGGTCCGATCGATCGTAAATGGCCTTCCCCCGATATTCACCTCTATGTCTCCCTTTTCTTGCATCTCTTCCAGCTGATGCGAAAAGTGTTGCTTAGTGTGGGCCACACTCGAAGGCGCTCCCACCGTAGCAACCGCCTTCACTGCATCGATCTTTGAAGCCGCCACAATCACAGCAGCCCCTCCCAAGGAATGTCCGATCAGCAGCTTCGGGGCGTTATAATGCTCGGACATGTAATCATGGACAGCGATCAAGTCATCAACGTTGGCTGAAAAATGACTGTCCGCAAACTCCCCCTGACTTTTACCCAATCCGGTAAAGTCAAATCGCACAACACCGAAACCATGGGCCGTCAATGAACGACTGATGTTGCGCGCCGCTGCCAAGGAGCTACTGCACGTAAAACAATGCGCGAAAATGGCGTAGGAATGCGGATGTTGATCCGAGGGAAGCTCAAGCGTCGCGCTGAGTAAATGGCCTCTAGAATTCGGGATTTTCAGTCGTGGGTCCTTCATGCTTGAAAGGTAATCTTTCAATGAATGAAGCCCGACAGCGGTCTCCCTTACAGCTTACTTCACCTTTTCCATCTGCTGCTGCTTATCCATGTCGGTCGGCATCTTCAATCCCTCCCTTGTGCGGACGGGTGTACAGTCCAAGGTATTGGCATTTCTGATGAAGAAGAAGCGCAAGCTAAAGATGAGCGGGCGATAGCGACTCGCGAAGAAGCCATATGTGGAGCGCCCGTTCTCCCATGGCCAGCCATTGAGGATCGGCGTTTCTATGGACGGGATCAACAACCAATTGCCACGCATCTTGATGCCGAAACCAAGTTTATAGTGCAATTGTGCGGCTATTTTACCTGGATTCTCATACCCAACTGGAGAGAGCGACGTACCTCCTTGGTTCGCTAAAAATGCATAGCCGGCGTTTGCGCCGATCGAGTTTTGAATGAAGTTATACTTACTGATGCGCCAAACGTGATTGAAATTCACGAAGGCCTGGGCGTAATGAAACTCAAACGTACCCTGGGTTTGCTCGATCGGCGAAAGCTCCGCTTCAGCAGGAATAGAAACGTATTGGCCATTCGCACGTTCATTTCCTCTCAATCCTGTATAAGAAATACCATAATCCATGTACTTGAAGAAGTACCAATATTCAAGCATTTGATAGCGCCCTACCTCACCATATATGCCTGGTTTTCCAATGCCTCGAGCCCGAGCGTCGAACTTGGCACCATCGGTCTCATCAAACGTCCGTGATTGGTAGACAAACGGGGTCAACATATACGTGGCACCCGGTGCAAATAACCACCCACTCTTTTTGTGTTGCGGCGTCTTAGGAAGCACCTCATTGTAATGCTTCTGAAAAGAAACAGGCTTTTGCTTGCCCTTGTATTGGGCAGTAGCACCGCCAACAATCAGCGAGAACAAGAAGAAGAGAAGAATAGAACGCATACATCAAATCTACGTTCGTTCGAATCACACGGTTGCATCGGGGATGGATTTTATCAACGTACACCTCTCTATTTCTCCAAAAAAGAAAAAATAAAGCCCATGTATTGCTTCGCTCAGTATTCCTTTTACATTTGTAAGTGATTACTCACTATTGTGACGGAAAAACAAAAAAATATTCTCAAATCAGCATTGAAGTTATACGCGCAAGAGGGATATGCATCCACCTCTACGAGTAAAGTAGCAAGGTCGGCTGGCGTGTCTGAAGGATTGATTTTTCGCCACTTTAAAAACAAAGAAGGCCTCCTGGCGGCTGTACTGCAAATGAGTATGGAAGCAGCAAAGCTGCACATGGCTGACATCGTTATGACCGCGGACCCAAAGGAGTTGATAAGCAAAATTCTAACGCTTCCTTTCAAAATTAAAGAAGAGGAATACGAGATGTGGCGGCTTACCTACGCGCTTAAGTGGCAAACCGATAGCTACGACGCAAGCAGCCAGGAACCGGTTAAACTCGCCCTTCGAAATGCCTTTGAAAAACTGGGCTATGAAAACCCTGCTGCGGAAGCAGAGCTGATCTATATGTTCATCGACGGGGCAGCCACTTCGTTTCTTCTGCATCCACCTGAGCACAGGTCCGAAATATTAAACACACTCAAAGCCAAATACAAGCTTTAAAAAATTTCACTCCCTAAGCGAGTGATTAATTACTTATTATGACAATAACCGATAAAACGAAACCCGTCTTAGTCACGGGAGCCACAGGATACGTAGCCGCCTGGATCGTTAAAGGCTTACTTGAAGAAGGAATGACCGTTCATGCGGCGGTCCGTAATCCTCAGGACAAAAAGAAGATTGAACACCTTGACAAGCTCGCTGAAGCACTGCCAGGAAGCATCCAATACTTCAAGTCGGACTTATTGGAAGAAGGATCATACGCCGATGCGATGGAGGGGTGCGAGGTCGTATTCCACACAGCATCTCCCTTCACCTTTAATTTCAAGGACGCGCAAAAAGACCTGATCGACCCCGCCGTGAAAGGAACGGCTAACGTATTGGAGCAGGCCAATAAGACGGCATCTGTGAAACGGGTCGTGGTCACCAGCAGTTGCGCAGCCATCTACAACGACGCCATCGACACGGTGAACGCTCCCGGCAAGAAATTGACGGAATCCATGTGGAATAAAACGGCTTCATTGACCTACTAACCTTATTCCTATTCCAAGACACTTGCAGAAAAGAAGGCTTGGGAAATCAATGAGCGGCAGGATCGATGGGACCTCGTCACCGTCAACCCAAGCTTTGTGCTCGGACCAGCATTGAATGCCGCTTCTGTCACCTCTGAGAGTTACCGCGTTTTGGAACAATTGGGAAATGGCACCATGAAGGCAGGAGCGCCCATGCTTGGAGTAGGAGTAGTGGATGTGCGGGATGTAGCCGAGGCACACCTCCGAGCGGGTTTCTATCCTGAAGCCAAGGGACGTTATATTACTTCAGGCCACAACACCAACATTCTTGAGCTCGCTAAAACGCTGCAACCGAAGTATGGTTCATCCTATCCGCTTCCGACGCGGGCACTCCCCAAATGGCTGCTCGTTCTCGTCGGCCCCTTGGTGAATAAAGCCTTTAGCAGAAGATTCATACGAGACAACGTGAACATTCCGTGGAATGCAGATAATTCAAAGATCAAAAAGGACCTAGGCATGGAATTCAAACCACTCACAGAGACAATGGAAGACTCTTTCCAGGTATTGATAGACCACAAGTTGATCTGACGCAGCTCGCAGTATACGGAGAAACAACACATGCTATGACCAAACAATTCGGAGGAAAACTCACCAAGGCACTCAGCGAGAAGTACGCTCGGTCTGAGCAATGGAAACAAGGAAAATTCTACAACATGGAAACGACAACCATGGATATTTCCTTCCACTCCATGCCGAAGTTGTTGTACGAGCAATTCTTCAAGACCAAAGGGCGAAATCCGTCGTCGCCTTTGCCGGTCGAAGCATTTGACCTGCCGTCATTCATAGCCCCCAGCGCGGCACCCAAATTCATTTGGTACGGCCATTCAGCCGTGTTGATTCGCTGGAAGGATAAAACCATCTTCGTAGATCCCATGATGGGCCCTGATGCTTCGCCCATCGCGCCGTTCAGAACGAAACGTTTCTCTGAATCCACCTTGGACTTGATCGAGGAGCTGCCTCCAATCGACCTCGTATTGATGACCCATGATCACTATGACCATTTAGACCTAGAGAGCATCCGAAGATTGCGCGCAAAGACCGATAAGTGGTACGTAGCCTTAGGCGTTGGAAGGCATCTCGAAGCTTGGGGAATAGAAAGTGATCGGATCAGAGAGTTTGACTGGTGGAACACTGCAACGCTGGACGGTTTGGAATTCCACTTCACTCCTTCCCGACACTTCTCTGGCAGAGGACTGACCGATAGAGCCACTTCGTTGTGGGGTGGTTGGGTAATCCGGTCTGAAGACTTCAACTTTTACTGGAGCGGTGACGGCGGTTATGGGGATCACTTCAAAGCTGTTGGAGACAAATTCGGACCCTTCGATATTGGGTTTATGGAATGCGGACAGTACAATAAACATTGGCATCAAATCCACATGTACCCGGAAGAAGTCGTTCAAGCTGCTCTTGATTCAAAGGTGCAAGTTGGGGTACCTGTGCACTGGGGAGGGTTCTCACTTTCCCTGCACACATGGACAGAGCCAGCTGAACGTTTCAGCGCAGCCGCTCAAGACGAGTCGCTTACCATTCTCACCCCGCAATTGGGGTCCCTATTCTCATCGACAGATAAAACCACCCCCTGGTGGAAGTAACATTATCGGGGCCAATCCGCACTGAACAAACGAACACTCTCTTATGAAAGCAATCATTCTCGGTGCAACAGGCATGATCGGGAAAGGCGTTCTTCTAGAATGCTTAGACCACCCGAACATTGAAACAGTGCTCAGCCTTGGGCGCTCGAGCCTTGAACTTAAGCATCCAAAGCTGCAGCAAATAAAGCATGCTCATTTGATGGATTTGCGCGCAATAACCTTGGAATTGCAAGGCTATGACGCCTGTTTTTTTTGTCTGGGGATCAGCGCAGCAGGGATGAGCGAAGCCGACTACACGAAGGTGACCTATGACTACACATTATCCGTTGCCAAGACGCTTGTTCAAATGAACCCAGCCATGACTTTCATTTACGTTTCTGGACAATCAACAGACAGTTCCGAAAAAGGACGCATGATGTGGGCACGCGTAAAGGGAAAGACAGAAAATGATTTGATGAAACTAGGGTTTAAAAAAGCCATCATGTTTCGGCCAGGCGGCATCATTCCGTTGCGCGGTATCCAATCGAGAACCAAGGCCTACCGATTCATGTACACTTACCTCACCTGGCTTCTCAAGCTCATTGAAAAGATCTCCCCTAATTCCATTACTGACACCACCAGAATCGGCCTTGCCATGATCAACGCACCTGAATATGAAACGGACAGAAGCATCCTAGATCCGGGAATGATCAATGCATTGGCTGCGCGATAACTATATTGTAACCATCAATCTGAACTTATGATCGTAAAAAAGAACATCGACTTATTGGGTATCATTTCCTTTAGTTGGTTTCACATGATATGGCTTTCATTGTGGGCCATACTGATGGCAACAATCTATCACTATTTTCATTTCGAATGGATGAAAATTCCGTGGCTACCCCTTTCTATCATGGGTACTGCGGTGGCTTTTTACATCGGCTTCAAGAACAACAGTGCATACGATCGACTTTGGGAGGCCCGCAAAATTTGGGGTGCCATCGTAAACAGCAGCAGGATGTGGGGCACCGTCGTGAAAGGATTTATCGGCAATCAATTTAAGGATTCCCCCTTGTCGGAGGCGGAAATCAGCGCCGTGCACAAACGTTTGGTTTATAGACACATAGCCTGGCTCTACGTCTTACGTGATCAACTGCTCATTCCCACGCAATGGGAGCACCTTCGAGACAGTCACACTGGTTGGGTAAAGCGCTTCTATGATTCTAGAAAAAACAGCTTTGGTATTGGAATGCTCGGGGAAGATGTCACACGCAAGGAACTCAACCTATTACTTGATAAAAGTGAGCTCGAAAAAGTGATCAACTTTCAGAATACGGCAACGCAGCTGATCGACAATCAATCACAAGAGCTTAAAACACTCCGTGCAGACCACCTCATTGACGATTTCAGGCACATGGAAATGCAGCAAGTGTTGAATGATTTTTATACGCATCAAGGGAAATGCGAACGCATCAAGAAGTTTCCATTACCGCGTCAATACGCTTCGATGAGCTTTGTTTTCGTCTCCCTTTTCATCATCCTTTTGCCGTTCGGAATGATTCCCGCCTTTATGGAATTGAGTCCGGCTTGGGGGCACTGGGTATCGGTTCCTTTTGTGGCCCTAGTAGGCTGGGTATACATCATGATGGAGTTGGTAGGCGACTACAGCGAAAACCCCTTCGAAGGGCTGGGAAACGACATTCCTATGTTAGCGCTGTGCAGGACGATCGAGATCGACCTGCGGGAAATGCTAGGAGAGACAGATCTCCCCCCGGCCATTCAACCAGTGAACAACGTGCTACTCTAACCACGCTCATTAGATCGACGTTTCGAGATTTTCAAGGAACTGAAAGGAAGAGGTATATTGTCAACTTAATAGCCAAACAACATGTACATCGAAAGAAATTACGGGTTTTGGATGACCTTCAATTGGTCCAAAAAACCCTTCATCCTAGGTTTCATTTATGCTTCGGTAATTGCAGCTGGGTCCTACTTCACAGACTTCTATGTAGCACTTCCATGGCAGCCCTTGAGCGTGATTGGTATTGCCGTTGCCTTTTACTTGGGTTTCAAGAACAACAGTTCATACGACAGGACCTGGGAGGCGCGTAAAATTTGGGGGAGCATTGTCAACAACAGCAGGTCTCTTGGAGCCGCTGCCTGCTCCCTCATTCAAGGTGAAAAACAAGACGCTTTACGCAGAGAGCTCATCTATCGACACATAGCCTGGCTGACCGCCTTGCGTCATCAATTGCGCACCCCTCGAACCTGGGAACACAATGAGCTCATTTTCAACTCACTTTTTGGCCCCGAGTCTACCAAAGACTTAAAAGGGGAACTCGCAGTTGAACTCAAACCCTATTTATCAAAGGAGGAACTCGACAAAATCTTGACCTACTCCAATTGCGCTACCCAACTGCTCAGGCATCAATCCGAAAGACTTCAAGCGATAAAGGATGACCATCATATGGATGACTTCCGTCACATGGAATTTCATCAGCTCATCGTGAGTTTTTACGCGGACCAAGGCAAATCCGAACGCATCAAGAATTTTCCTTTTCCACGGCAATACGCTTCCACGGCGCTCTGGCTCTCCATTGTCTTCTGCGTCTTTGTGCCCTTTGGTTTGGTCGATGTATTCAAGAACCAACCGGGGATGCTTTTTTGGATATCACCTTTCATATCAGCTCTCGTCATTTGGATCTTCATGCTGATGGAAAAGATTGGCGACTATTCTGAAAATCCCTTCGAAGGGACCTATAACGATATTCCCATAAGCTCCATCTCAAGAGGTATTGAGATCGACATGAGGGAAATGATCGATGACACGGACATTCCAAGTCCTGTTGAACCCATCAATGGTTTTCTTCTATAGGCTGTTTGAAAGATTGCAAAGTCGCCTAAATCTCTGATTGCGTCGAGCGTAAGTTTGGACCATGAAAAGCGCCTTGCTAGCAGCCCTACTCTGTTGCATCACCCTTGCATCCTTCGCTCAAAAACGCTACCGATACATTGGACTGATGCCAGGTGGAGCCATAGATATTATCGACCCTTATTACCCCATCGCTCGGTACGATATCAATGTTGTACCCTTTGTTTTCGAGACACCGATCAATACTGTTACAGATATCAAATGTGCATCCATTGGGATCTATCGTTATGGGGATTCCCCAAGGCTTTCTGCAGTTGGTGGGCAGCTAGTGTTTCCTAGGTATTTCAAGGCCAAACAACGCTACAGTGAAAAATCCAAAGGCTGGTATCTAGGGCCCTTTGTCTCCGGAACACGTGACTTTTACCGGAATTTATACACCGCTTCTCCCGGCCTAGAATTCGGAGCCATATTTGAAGACAAACGGAGTTTCGCGCTGAGCTTGAATATTCAAGCAGGAGGCACCTATGAATTCCGCCTGAACCGAAAGAACGCCATGGTTCCCTTCGTAGCCATCAATCTCGGCTTTGGATTTTGGGTTAAGCAGAAGCTGTATGTGAGAGGCGGCTCAGTATAGCATCCTCCACGACTTGCGAATCCCATCTTTCTTCGATGTTATCCATTGCCATGACTTCATCCATGATCTTTTGCTGTCGCTGGCCTTCTTTCCATGCTACAGAATACCGGATCTCACTGAACGTCGTCATGCTGTACAGGGGCAACCATTTTTCAGGATGCTTCTCCGAAAAACGTGCTTCGATCTTCTTTTGAAGTAGAAATTTAGGGTCAGCGACGTAGTCGCGCATGACATGGTAGTTATGCAATGAAAGATCTTGCAATCCATCACCATCTGGCTTGCGTTGTTCGCTGTATTCGGCAAAGACCTTATCCCAGTCTTCATTGTGCTTTTGCATGAGCTCCCACATGACGGTACAATCTTCGAATCCGGCATTCATGCCCTGGCCATAAAATGGAACCGTAGCGTGAGCGGCATCACCCATGAGTGCACATTTTCCGTGATGCCAAGGATAGCATCGGGTTATGGCCAAAGAAGAGAGAGGATGGTCTTCCCATGCCTCCGCGATATTTGGCATCATCGCATAGAAGTCAGGGAAGGTAGTTTGGAAGAAATCATTCACAGCCTCCTTGCTCGTCAGTTTGCTAAAACTGTTTTCGCCATCAAAGGGCATGAAAAGGGTACACGTAAACGATCCATCCTCATTGGGCAAGGCGATCAGCATGAAGCGGCCGCGTGGCCAAATATGCAGTGCATTCTTTTCGAGTTTGTACGACCCATCATCATTCGCAGGAAGGAGGATTTCTCGATACCCATCTTCGATGTAGTTCTGACTGTAATTGAAGCGGTCAATCTTTTGCATCGCGTTATATCGCACAGCAGAAAAGGCGCCATCGCATGCAAAAATCAGATCCGACGACACGGTTTTCTTCTCCCCGGTTATAGTGTGCTCAAAATGGCAGATCCCTTCCTTGAGATCCGCCCCGGTGCACTTCATATCGTAGTACATCGTGGCCCCGCCCACTTTTTCGGCAATATCCATCATGCGCGCATTCACACCTCCTCGAGAGACAGAATTGATCGCCTGACCTTCCTTTCCGTAAGCTTGATAGGTTAGTTTACCCTCGAGGTTGTGCATGATCCTCCCGGGCATCGGAATGGCAATCTCCCGGATGAGATGATCGACACCAGCCCCTTTCAGAGCCTTCCATCCTCGATCGGATAGCGCCAAGTTGATTGACTTGCCCGCGGAGATCTCCGCCTTTCTGATATCTGGACGACGTTCATAGATGCTTACCTTATATCCAGCCTTGGAGAGATAGACCGCCCACAAGGACCCGACCAAGCCCGCTCCAACAATCGTGACTTCCTTCATCTTATTTTATGCTTTTAGTGACTTCTGCAGGATCTCACCAAATCGGTAAACATCTAAGAAGGAATTATACAATGGCACAGGAGCTACGCGAATCACATTTGGCTCGCGCCAATCTGCGATCACTCCAGCCTCGGTAATGGAATCGAATAGCCGTTTTCCATATCCATGAGCAACAATGCTTAATTGACACCCGCGTCTATGATGTTCCGGAGGGGTGATGATTTCCAAGTCAGCTCCTGTGGCAGAGGCTACTTCTTCCACGATAAATGCAAGGTAGTCTGTCAGTCGCCAACTCTTTGCCAAAAGACGACCCATGGTTGCTTCACGAAAGATCTCCAAGGAAGCCAAGTGAATGGCCATATTGAAGACCGGTGCATTGCTCATTTGCCAAGCTTCTGCACTTTGCATCGGCATGAATTCAGGCTCCATAAGAAAGCGTTTTTCCTTGTCGTGCCCCCACCAACCTGCCAAGATTGGTAGTTTCTTTTTAAGGTGGTTCGAATGCACAAACAGACCTCCCACAGAACCTGGCCCGCTGTTGAGGTACTTATACGTACACCACGCAGCAAAATCAACTTGCCACTCGTGCAACTTCAATTCAATGTTTCCTATGGCATGTGCAAGGTCGAAACCACAAGAAGCTCCTACTTTATGCGCCGCATCCGTGATGGCAGCCATATCAAAGGCCTGTCCCGTATAGTAATTCACTCCTCCGATCATGACCATGGCCAAGCGGTCTCCCAATTCAAAGATTTTTTCAATGATCGCATCCTCGGTAATGATCTCGGATCCTTTCGCAGGCTCCATTTCAAAGATCACTTGTTTAGGGTCCAAGCCATGTAGCGTCGCTTGGGCCTGCAGTGCATAGGTATCCGAAGGGAAGGCCTTTTTTTCACAAAGGATCATGTTTCGATTTCCGTTTGGGCGATAGAAGCTCACCATCAAACTGTGCAGATTGGCCGTTAATGAGCCCATAGCCACCACCTCCTTGGATTTTGCGCCCACTATGTACGCCAAGTGCTCGCTAAAGAATTCATGGTAGGCATACCAAGGTCTTCGTGCTTCAAAATGCCCTTCTACCCCGTACTTCGCCCAATCCTCCAATTCTTGTTTTAGGAAAGACTCCGCTGACTTGGGTTGAAGTCCAAGGCTGTTCCCAGTGAAATAGACGGCTTCCTTTCCTTTTATCTTGGGGAGATAGAAACGGTCACGGAAAGATGAAAGTTCGTCCCGTTTATCCTGTTTTTTTACGTAATCAAGTGTTCTCTCCACGATCTTATATTGTAACCTACAATGTTAATCAAGCCAGCCCGAAGGAGTGGTAAGTTTGTGCTGTGAATCGATAATAATTGAAGGTGAGAATTATCAACTTCAATTTTGATAGGGGGCATACATCCTTCACCCCCCCGGCCTCACCTTTGGTCTTGAAATGAGAAACGAAATGAAAATACTTACTTGGATACTGTTGACATTAATTCCTGCTTTCGGACTGGCTCAACAGGACATGCACTTGACCGACGAGTCGTCTGTATCGATTTACGGAACGAGCAACGTACACGACTGGTCAGAACACTGCGAAGCAGTAAAAGGAACCATCCAATTGACTCAAGAAGGTGATGAAATAGACCTCGAAGGTCTAAATTTTAAGGTGCAGGTAACCGACATCAAAAGCGGTAAAAACACAATGGACAATTACACCTATGAAGCACTCTTGGAAGAAGAGTATCCGACAATCACCTTCAAGTCAACCGAAGTCACCACCAGTGGATCACCACTATCATTAAAGGTGGTCGCCGACGGTAAGTTGACCATTGCAGGAAATACGCAAACTGAGAGGATCAATGCATCCTGTACCTACTCACCATATGGGCTAAAATGCTCTGGAGTAAAGGTCGTTGACATGACCAAATTCGGTATTGAACCACCGAGCGTGATGTTCGGAGCCATGACGGTAGGCAAGGAAGTCGAGATCCACTACGAAATAGAGTTCAAATGATTCATCCAATCAGAAAAACATTTAAGTCACACCAAACTAATCCAATAAAAATGAAACGCTTAGCAGTTATTGCCGCAGCAGCGATGTTTTCGCTCAACGTCTTTGCACAAGACGAATTATCCAAGTATGACAATCTTCAGAACTGGCGACCGAATGATCAGCGGGGTCTGAACGTGTTTGAAGACCCTAAGACCGACGTCGAGTTCGAGGGTGTAAGAGTAAGAGTCGGAGGAGACTTCGCACTACAGTTCCAAGGGCTAAGTCAGACCAACACAGCCATGAGCTACTCAGATGATACCGCAGGATATATCGGAATTTATGGCATGAGTCCTTCTTCCTTGTACCTCGACACCTTGACCGCCGACTTCAACCTTCCTACAGCGAACTTCAACATCGATGCTCAGTTCGCGGACGGGCTTCGTATGCACTTACGTACATACCTTTCTGCCCGCCACCATGCGGAAGCATGGGTGAAAGGAGGTTACTTGCAGATCGACAAGCTCGACTTCATCAAAGAAGGTCTTGCCTCTGGACTTATGGAGATGGTGACCATCCGGGTAGGTATGGACGAGATCAACTACGGTGACGCTCACTTCCGAAGAACAGACAACGGACGCGCCATCTTTAACCCATTTGTAGGTAACTACATCATGGATGCATTCACAACAGAAGCATTCGGTGAAGTACTGTTCCGCAAGTCAGGCATCATAGCGATGGCGGCTATTTCCAATGGCAAGTTGAATCAAAGTGTGGTCAACAACAACAAAAGCTTGGCCCCTGTAGTGTACTTCAAAGCTGGATACGATGATCAAATCAATGAAGACCTTAGAATCCGTGTTACAGGTTCTGGGTACATCTCTTCACTCAGCTATGACAACGGAACCTACCTCTTCGGAGGTGACCGTGGTGGATCTCGCTACTACAAGTTGTTCAGCCCACTAGGAAATGACTTCTCTGGACGTCTGAACCCTCGATTGAAGAGCTACAACTCCTTCCAAGGTGCCTTATTCACCAAGTTCAAGGGAGCTGAATTCTTCGGATTCTATGAAATGGTGATGGGAGACAACAAAGACGGAGATGTTTTCACAGATGCTAACTACACTCAGGTAGGTGCTGAATTGATCTACCGCTTCGGTGGAATGGAACAATTCTACCTTGGAGGTCGCTACAACATGGTGACTGGCAGCGCATACGCAGCCGGAACAGACGACGCGGGCGTCGACTATGACGCAGCCCCAGTAACTCGAATTTCTCGACTTAATGTTGGCGGTGGCTGGTTTCTTACCAAGAACATCATGACCAAAGTGGAGTACGTTCAGCAAGGTTACTACGGAGCTGGATGGGATTATTCTGAATTCCAAGGCGCTGAATTCAGTGGGGTAGTTGTAGAAGCTGCTATTAGCTTCTAATCACACCAAAATAGACACTGCGATAGCCCTCACTCATGGAGTGGGGGCTATTCCGTTACTCTTTGTGAAGTAGAGATCAAAACAGACATCTACCTCATCGTTCAAGGTTAGCAATCCGAACATCCGAGAGGGTTGTGCAATACCGTACCAAGACAATTTTATGGTTGTTCGGCCAGCGACTTTGTACTCTTGGGGCCCCAAAACATCCACCTCGATTGGGATTAAGATGTCCTTTTGTTGACCCCGAACCGTAGTGGTAGCCTCTACCTCTCCTTGATAAAAAAGTCCATTCACGTCTCGCGCCATCAAATGATTTAAGTTGAATGCTATGAATGGATGTTCATCACATTCGAGCACATCTTTCAAATCACGAAGAATAAGTGGATTACCGCAGTCAAAATCATCTACCGGTATATCAAATTGAACCTCGGTGATCCTGATATAGCCTGGTGCTTTTTCAAAACAAGAAGGCAGCGGATCTTCTGGGGTTAGCGGACTCGTGTAGCATTTGAATCCACCAATATTAGCTGACCCCTGCACCGTTACTTCGCTGATCACTTGCAGGACTAAACAATCGTATTCCTTGACTTGTCCGAAGCACAATCCTGTACCAAGGATCAGTATAAAAATCAGTGCGCTGGCTTTTTTCACGGCCGCAAAATTAACCGCACAAACCATCCGCATGGGATGTTCTTTATCTGAATGCTTCGAATGAGCTTTTTTCGAGTGCTTCACGATGGTCAGGGTGTGCAATACTGGTCAATAATCTGGCACGTTCCTTTAGATCCTTGCCATACAGATTCACGACACCGTACTCTGTGCATACATAGTGAATGTGGGCTCGCGTGGTAACGACTCCAGCTCCATGTTTAAGCATGAATACGATGCGGCTCTCACCCCTTTTAGTAGTCGAAGGCAATGCAATAATCGGCTTACCACCAGGACTCAAAGAAGCCGCACGTATGTAATCCATTTGTCCTCCCACACCTGAGTAGATGTTATTTCCAATGGAGTCTGCACAGACTTGTCCGGTAAGATCAACTTCGATGGCGCTGTTGATCGCCACCACCTTGGGATTCTTTCGAATGATCGCAGTATTGTTGACGTATTGACAATCCAGCAGCACTACCCCGGGGTTGTTGTCCACGTAGTCGTACAATTTCTGGGTACCCATTACAAAAGTCGCCACTGTCTTGCCAGGATGACTGCGCTTCAAACTATTGTCTACCACCCCATTCTCTAGCAGTGGAAGTAAGCCATCAGAAAACATTTCCGTATGCACTCCTAAGTGCTTATGGCCAGTCAAACTTGCCAGCACGGCATTTGGAATATTTCCAATGCCCATCTGAAGGGTAGAGCCATTTTCAATCAATCCGGTCACGTGTTGCCCAATCGCTCTTTCTACTTCACTGATCGGTCCAGGCACTACTTCATGCAGGGGTTCATCATGCGCAACGCCAAAATCAATCTGATCGATGTGGACAAATCCATCGCCTTGTACGCGCGGCATTTTGTTGTTGATCTGCGCAATTACGATATCGGCCATTTCGATAGCTGCGGGGGTTGCGTCTACAGATGGGCCTAGGGTGCAATACCCATGACGGTCTGGGGGAGAAACGCTAATTAGCGCAACATTCAGCGTAATGTGCTTCTCACGAAACAAAATCGGCATCTCACTTAAAAACACAGGAATGTAAGAAGCACGACCTTCTTGCACCGCAGCCCTAACATTGGCGCCCACAAACAAAGCATGGATGTGAAATTTATCTGCCAATTCGGGGGCCGCGTAGGGAGCCGCTCCTTCGGTATGCAGGTGATACACGTTGATACCCTCTAGTTGCTTTCCACGCTCTGTCATTGCGCTTATCAAGGCGGCCGGAGCAGCCGCAACGCTGTGTATGTATACGTTGTCGCCGGTCTTTAAACTCAGCATCGCTTCTTCTGCACTAACCCATTTCATTGTTACTCATTTTATGGCGCAAAGGTGTTGGTGATAAAAGGCACTTCCTATGATAAGGGTTAGTTTTTTCTTTGTGAAAGACGGAAAAACGAACAACTATGCGCTTACTCTGGCTACCTGTGATGATCATGACCCTTCTGTCGTGTACACCTTCAAAAATCGAACTGAACAGCACGGCAGTTCAGAAAGATTCACTTGCCATTCATCCAGGCGAAGTACTTTTCAATGCTTACTGCAATTCATGCCATAACGATGTAGCCATGGAAGGCGCACGGCTCGCTCCCCCAATGTTAGCCATCAAACAACGCTACCAGAATGCGCACCCAGATTCAGCATCATTTACAAAAGCCATTGTTGACTTCGTCTTGCATCCAGCTCAAGAAAAAGCACTCATGTCAAATGCGGTGAGGAAATTCAATCTCATGCTTCCAATGGCGTATCCTGAGGATGACCTTGTTCAGATTGCGGACTACATCGCAAAGCAGGCATTCAAGCATCCTAGTGATCGCTTGCAGGATGGACCTGTTCCGTTAGAGTCGATGACCGCATACGAGAAGGGTCAGTACTTTGCTTCAAGCACAAAAGCCGTGCTGGGAAAGCAGCTAATGGGCAAGCTCCATGGCGACGGAACATTGGCGGCCCTTGAATTCTGCAATCTCCAGGCTATGCACTTCACTGATAGCATGTCCCTGAAACATAACGCTGCCATTAAACGCGTTACGGATCAGGCTAGAAATGCCAAGAACAAAGCCAATCCGACGGAAGCAGAGATCATTGGACGTTGGAAGCGAGCGCTCAGCGCTGGAAAAGTCATAGAACCCCTACTTGACTCAAACGCGGATGGCTCCTTTAATTTCTATGCTCCCATCCTGACTAATGCCATGTGCCTCCGATGCCACGGAAATCAAGGAGACATTCAACCTGAAGTCGCTCACACGCTGAATCAGCTCTATCCCGCTGACCGTGCAACTGGATATGGGGCTGGTGAATTGAGGGGAATATGGAGCATTCAATGGCCTTGATGCACTTTTCCTTTTACCACACCCCCTGCAATAGGAGGTGCTACATTCAGGTGTAATTCTATGAATGTTGCATTCAATCGGTGACGCCGTTTTCATAATCTCTGCAGTTTTCTGAATATTGCGTAACCATGACAAAGCAAACACTGCAAATTAGAAAAGGCTCTCCAGAAGACGTCCCCGTGCTGCTAGCCTTGATCAAGGACCTTGCAGACTACGAACGAGCACCGGACGAAGTGATCGTAACGGAAGAGCAATTGATGAGCGATGGCTTCGGTGAAAGGCCCTTCTTTCACTTATTAGTTGCCGAGCTAAACGAAGAAGTAATTGGCATCGCCTTGTATTACTTCGCGTATTCCACTTGGAAAGGAAAGTACCTTTACTTGGAAGATTTCATCGTCCAAGAGGCTCACAGAGGCCAAGGTTATGGGAAGGCTCTGTTTGATGCAGTAGTAGAAAATGCGAAGTCAGAAAAAGTAAAGCGTATGGGATGGCAGGTATTGGATTGGAACGAACCAGCCATTGAATTCTATAAGAGATACAACGCAGACTTGTCTGATGAGTGGTTGAATGGACGCTTATATTTTGAATGATGGGCATGGATGATATGATCGTTTTCAAGTTCGGAGGAGCATCGGTACAAGATGCTGAGGCTGTGCGCAACCTGGCTACCATCCTTCACAATAATGGCGACACCAGAAAGGTCGTTGTGGTTTCCGCCATGAACAAGACGACAAATAAGCTCGAATCGGTGGTGAACGCTTTCGTTTCAAATGGTGATTGGAAAACGCCATTGAATGAGGTCTTCGATTTCCACAAGAAGGTGCTAATTGACCTTCTCCAAAGCGATACGAACGATGCGGGGCAATCCTTGGAAAAAGTCAAGCACTACGCTTTCACCTTTCTTGAACAAGATGAAGGCTCAGACGTCAACTTCATCTACGACCAGATCGTAGCGCTAGGAGAAATACTTTCCACCAAGATCATATCCAGCTTTCTCTCAAACGCGGGAATCGATGTAATCTGGGCAGATGCACGTAAGCTGATTCAAACCGACAACACCTACCGCGACGCGCGTGTGGATTGGAAGCATACAACAGAAAAAATTCAGGAATACTGGCAAGGAAACGCACCACATTCCATCGTGACGCAAGGCTTCATTGGCGGGGGAGAACACCAAAGGATGACTACCCTCGGAAGAGAAGGATCTGATTTTTCCGCTGCCATCTTCGCTTATGCTTTGGATGCAAAGTCTGTAACCATTTGGAAAGACGTGCCAGGCATGCTCAATGCGGACCCCAAACTTTTCACCAATACCTCCTTGCTGCCAAACATTTCCTACCGCGAAGCCATTGAATTGAGTTATTATGGGGCCTCTGTAATTCATCCAAAGACAATCAAACCGCTCGAGAACAAGAACATTCCGCTCCACGTCAAAAGCTTTCTTGAACCAACAGAGCCAGGCACAATCATCAATGACAACACTTCCGAAGACAGTAAAATTCCCAGCTACATCTTCAAAACCAACCAGGTGCTGCTTTCGATCTCAAGCCGCGATTTTTCCTTCATAGTCGAAGAACACATGAGCGAAATATTTGCCTGCTTTGCACGGCACAAGCTCAAAATCCAGACGATGCAGAACTCCGCGATCAGTTTATCAGTGAGCGTGTCCGATCAGCGGTCTCAAATTGAAGCCTTGATTGAGGAACTCCAGAAAGATTACCAAGTACTCTACAACGATGGACTTGAATTACTGACCATCCGCCACTACAACGAAAAGATCGTCGAGGAATTGGTCCAAGGCAAGGAGGTGATGCTACAGCAAAAGACGCGTCACACCATGCGACTGCTTATGCGCGCATGAAAAAGTCGATGATTTTTTGGGCCAACACCCTCGATAACTTCTCGTAAGATTGAACCGACAATCCGGCAATATGTGGGGTGAGCAACACTTTCGGATGTGCCATAAGCACCCTGGCTTCCTCTGGTAAGGACTTGATCGGAGGCATCTTCAAGGTCTCCGTCTCATATTCCAATACATCCAGACAAGCGCCCTTCACGGCTTCTTGGTTCAATGCCTCTAAAAGATCGTGCGTATGCACGATACTTCCTCTTGACGTGTTGACCAGGTGAATCGGGTGTTTGAATCGACCGATCCATTCGGCGTTGACCAAATGGTGCGTTTCCTCATTATACGGAAGGTGAAGGCTCACGACTTCCGCCCGTTCGAAAACGGCTTCCATGGAAACAGCTTCTACTCCATCATCACCCCATTCCTCTTTGTACTTGTCATAGGCGATAACATCCACCTGAAATCCTTTTAGCACACCTGCAAAGGCTGAACCTGTATTTCCGAAGCCTATGATCGCTACTGTCTTACCAGCAAGCTCCTCGCCTTCGTTCTCTTTTCGCAGCCACTGTCCTCGCCGCACTTCACGGTCAGCCGTATGGATGTGATTAAGCAAGGTTAAAAGCGACCCAATCGTATGCTCGGCAACGGCTTGTCGGTTGCCCTCGGGAGAACTCAAGACATGGATGCCTTTCTTTTCGGCATACTCCACATCGATATGCTCCAATCCAGCACCTACACGACCGATGAATTTTAACTGAGGGTTCGCGTCGATCATCGCACGATCAATCGCTACACCGCTTCTCAATACCAGTCCTTCATATGCACTCAATCTGCGAAGCACTTGATCTCGCCCTCGATCTTCCGTATTCAATACATCGCAAGACATCCCTCCCGCGCGGAGCATAGACACCAAGGCCTCATGGATCGTGTCGATTACGAGCACCTTCATTCTACAACGGTCTTCACGACGCTCACTTCAACACGGCGGTTCTTTTGATTCGCGACGTCTCGTTCCACTTTGGACGGTAGACTCAGGATGACACTTTCAGATAGGATGGGATCATTGTGAGCACTGTTTTCGCTCTGCATACGCATAGCGTCTACCCCGCGATCGACCAGGGCTTGCTTCACCGTTTCCGCTCGTTGCATTCCCAACGCTGGGTCTTCATTCAGCGCAGTATGGCCGGTAAGCTGAACCACCAGCGCTGGATTGAGTTCCATGATCTTCGCCAAGGAATTGAGGATCACCTCATCGCTTAAGGTATCTGCTTGGGTATAACTACCCGTATTGGAATAACTGCGGTTGGCATCGGCAAATCCTGTGGAGTGTTCTTGAAAACTAATGGGAGGCAACTTCCGGCCTTGGGCAAACCCTGGAACTACTAGGAACGAAAAGACGAAAGCAACCAAGAACCTCATACCGTTAAATATAAAGGAGGTGGCCAATCATGAAATAAATGAACAGCCCCAACACGTCATTGACAGTGGTAATGAAGGGCCCGGTAGCCAAGGCAGGGTCTATATCGTATTTATCCAAAAGCAGCGGAACGAAGGTCCCGAAAAGGGTGGCGATGACGATGACACTCAGCAAAGCCGCACTCACCGTGTAGCTCAAATCTAGAGAATCACCAAAGGCTATGTTGTACAAAAGGATAAGTGCGGCGCATACGATTCCGTTCAGCAAGCCGACCATGAACTCCTTTCCCAGTTTTGGCAATATTCCAGACATTCCCATGGATTTATTCGCCAGGCCTTGAACGATGATCGCGGAGGACTGCACCCCTGCGTTACCTCCCATCGCCGCAATGAGTGGAATAAAAAATGCCATCTCAGGGTATAGTTGAAGGTCCCCCTCGTAAAGCTCAATTACGCGAGCACCCAGCACTCCACCAATTAGGCCAATAAGCAGCCATGGCAAGCGCGCACGTGTCAATCGATATACCGTATCAGAAGAGTCAACATCGCCAGAAATACCAGAAGCCAAGGCGTAATCCCGTTCGGCTTCTTCCTTGATTATATCGACAACGTCGTCAATCGTGATTCTACCCTGAAGCCTTCCCAATTCATCTACAACGGGAAGTGCAACCAGGTCATACTTCTCCATCATGCTGGCAATATCCTCCTGGTCCTCATCCACACCTACTGATCGAATCTTCGAATCGTAGATATCAGCGATGCGTGTTTTAAGAGGTGTGAGCAACAAACGCTTTATCGGAAGCCTTCCGACGAGACACCCTTCATCATCTACGACGTAGACGGTGTAGACATGCTCGATTGACTCCGCCTGCTTGCGCATTTCCCTGACAGAGTTGGAAACCGTCCAATTGATGTTGACCTTGATCAACTCCTTCGCCATGAGGGAGCCCGCGGTACCTTCCTCATAATGCAGCAAGTCCACAATGTCTTGTGCCTGCTGACGGTCTTCGATCATGGAAATGATCTCCTCTTTCTGCTCTTGCGAAAAGAGGTTAAGCATGTCCGCCGCATCATCACTGTCGAGGTTGTCGATCAGCTGCTCGGCGATCTCTCTTGAGGAGAGCGAGGCAAGGAATTTATCCCTGCGGTCTTCCTCCATGAAAGTGAGCACATCCGAGGCTCGATCCGCATCCAACACCTTATACACGACTGTGGACTCCACGACATCCAACTCTCCGAGTATTTCGCCCAAGTCGGCCGGGTGCAAGTCCTGAAGGAGCTCGATCAGTGCGATCTCGTCATTCCGTACAATTGCCTCTTTGAGGTCCTCAATATATTTTCTGGTCAGCTCGAACTGCATGATCCTGTGATGGCGATCAAAAGTAAGATTATTTGCTCGGGGCCAAGGCCAGCGTCAAGGTAACAAAGTCAGAATAGTGAAGCTGTTCCGGTCGCATGGTAAGATACTTCTCGATGCTTGGAGGTACTGGATCTGGGATCAGATCTTTGAGCGATTTACGGATCATTTTCCGCCGCTGATTAAAGCCTCGTTTTACGATGGAAAAGAACTGCTTTTCATCGCACGCTAGGTCAATCTGATCTTTTCGGATCATTCGAAGCACTCCACTCTCCACCTTTGGAGCTGGCTCAAAGCTGCGTGCATCCACCGTAAATAGGTATTCTACATCATAGAATGCTTGGGTGAGCACACTCAATATCCCATAAACCCTACTCCCTTCCTTCGAAGCAATACGCTGGGCCACTTCCTTTTGAAACATCCCTACCAAACAAGTGACTTCGGTCCTACGCTCCAGCATCTTGAAGACGATTTGCGAGGAAATATTGTACGGGAAATTGCCGATGATAGCATGGGGTCCTTCAATGTCATATTGGAGAAAGTCTTGTGCAATCACTTGGTCACGGTGCATTGGGAAATGCTCCTTCAAATGGGCAATGGACTCAAGATCGACGTCGAAGAGTTTCACCTTTGGATAGCGCTCGAGTAAATATTTGGAGAGTACCCCATCACCAGGCCCTATCTCAATGAGCTGCTCCTCCTTAAGTGGGGGAAGCGCATCGACAATCGCTTTTGCGACTTCCTCATCTCTGAGAAAATGCTGCCCGAGGTGCTTTTTCGCACGTACTGGCCCCGCCATCAAATGATCTCCAAAAGGGTTCTGAACGCAACAAATTGATCTTTATATCGCTCCGCATGTTCACGCTGAAGTTCAGGTGCATGGGTAGCATAATAGGTCTCAAGGCTCGTCATGCTCTCGCACTTATATTGGATGGCATAGGTGACCCCATCTTCATCATCCACCAGCACCTTCGCGACTTGATGATCAATAAAATGGCCTGTAGCCATTACATCCGGAATGTGTTTTTGCTTCATCCACTCCAACCATTCGTCGTGGGCATCGTTTTCGACCTTTACGGTCACGTTGTAAATGATCATGGTGCTAAAGTAGTAAGCTGTGAGCTTAATCAGTTCAGGATAACGAACTTCAAGCTGATCGGGTCCTTGCCAGTTGCGGTGAGAAAGTAAACGCCTGGAGCCAATCCTGATACTTCTACAATTTCATTACCACTGGTCTGAAGAGAGCGCACCTCTTGTCCAATTGCATTTCTCACACTGAGCATCTGGAAATCATCGCTGTTGACGCGAACAAAGACAGACCCAAAAGATGGATTCGGATACACCATGAAAAGATCTTCATCCCCACGCACTTCGTCGTTGATCATCACTTCCCGTGCTTCGCTGTGCGAGGTCGTTCCATTGTAATCCACCTGTCGCAGTCTATAGAAGGACCGCCCAATGAGTGGATCCTGATCCAAATGTTCGTAGTACAACGTGATGGAAGAATTTCCAGCTCCAGAAAGCTTTTTGATATCATCCCAATGATTCAAGTCTGATGATCGCTCCACCATGAAATGATCATTATTGACCTCTGATGCCGTTGCCCAAGTAACACTAACTACATCTTGCGAAAGTGCGCGAGCGTTGAAATTGAGCAATTCAACCGGAAGGATGACCGAATTGGTTCCAACCGAGTAAGCAAGTCCTCCTCCGGTAAAGGAGGTTGTGCTGAATTGGGCGAAATTAAATCCGTCTTCAGTGCCCGTGGCCGTAGGAAACCACTCTGTGGAATTGGCGATACCCTCATCTGTAAGATCAGCGCTACCCGGATCAAAGGTTCCGCTGTTCATGGCAAACCACCTGAGACCAGAGACAAAACTCGTCCCTCCCGCATTCGTAGCGTTCCATCGCTGAGCTACCGCAAGCAAGGTGTCAGCATCTACCTGATCGTAATAGAAGCGGATGTTGACGTTGCCATTCAACGACCCACTGGTCACAGAAATGTTGTAATACCTACCCATTACAAACGTCGCATCCTGATTCGGAATGTCTTCAGCACTGTAAACTCCTGCTTCCGTTTGCGGATCTGATGAGACCGTCAAAGAAACGGTGACAGCAAAAGCGTTGGAATTTCCCCCAGCAGGATTGTGTTCGATGGCAAAAAGCAATTCCGTTGGATCCGCAGGATTGTAGTAATACGTCCAATCCGCATCCATCTGACAGAAATTACTCACGGCGGACGTTCCATTTAAAGGAGCCATGACAACACTTCCACCCGCGCATGGAGCCTCTCTCCAATCTCGCTCTGAGGTGCCGTCGTCCGTATTGGGAAAGTCCAATGCGTCTTGTGCATTATTGGATGGGTTTGTCGTTTCATTAATGGTCGCGACATTATCAAAATTGTCATCCAGTCCATCTCCATCGCTGTCGCTATTCGCTGGTGAGGTATTCGCTACACCATCGCCGTCCGTATCCCATCCTTCGATCAGGTCAGATTCACCGTCGTCGTCTGAATCTGTGTCCATATAGTCTGGTGTGCCGTCACCATCTGTATCTACTGGCGTCAAATATGTGCCGCCATTATCCGGGTCAAAAACGTTCGAAATACCATCCCCATCCGTGTCTGCAGCGGTTGCCTGTGCGGGTGTGCCGGTAGTCACTTGAAGTTCGATGTTGTCGATAATGCCATCTGCATCGATATCCAACATATCCATGTTGCCAGTACCATCCGTGTCGGTCTGAGGAAGGGGTGTTCCTGAGGTTACTTCTCCGCCTCCGCTGCCGCTATCAACGTCATCGAGTGCATCAGCAAGACCATCATTATCGGCGTCGACCATGGTGCTCGCATCGCCGGCCGTGGGGTAATCCACTTCGCCGTCTTGGTTCGCATCCGTTCCTCCAGCTTCCAAAATATCTACGATGCCGTCGTTGTCCGAATCCTTATCTAGGTGATTTGGAATACCGTCTCGATCGAAATCATAGACATCTGCAATTCCATCGCCATTGGCATCCGTGTAATCTGTTGAACTACCGTCACCTCCGTTGCCAGCATCAGAGACGTCCAACCAATTCGGGAATTCATCCCCGTCTTCATTGCCATCTGGATCATATCCAAGCGCCTCGTCTACATCCGGCACTCCATCATTGTCATCATCGATATCCAAGTGATCAGAAACGCCATCAGAATCGGTGTCCTTGTTATCCCTCCAATCTCTATCTCCTCCAGGATTATGTACATCCGGATGGCTTGAAGGAGTCAAGGAGCCATTCGTAGCATCCGCACTCGACGTGTTGTTGTCCCATCCGTCGAGCAAGCCATCATTATCCACATCAGTCGTTCCTCCAGAAAGACCTGTATTTGCAGGGCTAGTAGCATCTGGAAGGCCATCTCCATTCATGTCATGCCCTTCGACCTCATCGGGATAGGTGTCATCGTCAGAATCAAGGTCTACATAATCCGCGTCTCCATCCGAATCGGTATCCGTTGGGACGACATACGTTCCGCCGTTGTCCCCATCATATGCATTGTCTAGTCCATCGCCATCGGTATCCACGCCAGAAGGTGCCGAGAATCCGCTTGTTGTTTGACCTTCAATATTGTCTGTAATGCCATCATTATCTGCATCTATGTCGAGGGCATTGTACAAGCTGTCCGAATCCGTATTTGCGTTTGGATAGGTATCGGGAGCGCCATCTCCATTGCCGTCGCTTCCTGTAACCACCAAGGCGGAGGCAGTATTCTCTGCAGTACCATCATTTCCGACATCTCCATCTACCCCATCCGCAAAGCCATCTCCATCGGTGTCCGTTCCTGTTCCATTCACCTGACCGTCAGAATTGGCATCTGAACCTCCACTTTCGAGTACATCAGAAATACCATCACCGTCACTGTCTAGGTCGAGTTGATTTGGTATGCCATCTCCATCAAAATCATCCGACACGACCGAGTTAGGTTTTCCATCACTATCGGTATCTGAACCCGTAATCTGCAAGGCATTGGCAGAATTAGCTCCATCACTGTCGTCCGCCAAAACCAACACATTCGTCGGATCACCATCCACAGCATCGTTGAATCCATCGTTATCGACATCTGCGTAATTGTCGGCTCTTCCATCTCCATCGTTATCCGTTCCGCCCGCTTCCACAACATCCGGAACGCCATCGTTATCCGAATCGAGGTCTATGAAATCAAAAACGCCATCGCCATCGGAATCGCCATAGGTCAAGCTGTTCGGCAGTGCATCACCGTCTGTATCACTACCTGTAGTGAAAATTGGAGTGTTGGAAATACAAACTTCATACACGTTATAGCTAATCGTCGAATCCCCTGCCGTGACAGCGTCAAAGTCAATGTCGTCGTTGCTTCCTGTCAACGGATACAACCGCAGGTATCTCGTCGCCACCTGAGCAGTCATCACAGTACTTTTGAATACCTGCGTATTGTCTTGTGGAGTAACCGAATTCGTGGTGTATGTCGAGTTATCTGACGACTCTTGCACAACCATGTCAGCGGTCGGTCCAGAACCATAAGTCGCTTTACGCCTCCATCTTAGTATGTAGGTAGATCCAATCGGATATACACTTCCAAGGTCTAAAACAAGCCGGTCTGTTGCATCATATACTTGACCAAATGTGCCATCGGGAGCTCCTGTGGTATTATTACCATTTGTGATTCCTGTAGAAGAACCACTGAGGTAGGACCCATAAGCAAGGTTACTGCTCGTTACAATATCGACGCTGTCCTCACAAATAAGTGCATCGATCAGGTCAGAAAGTCCATCGCCATCTGAATCACCAAAATTATCAAGTCGTCCATCCCCATTTACATCTGTACCGCCCGCTTCAACAACATCCGGAATTCCATCATTATCCGAATCAGAATCTAAATAATCTGGAATGGTATCGTTGTCAGAATCGTAGGCCGGAAGAATGGAGTATGAGTTGAGGTCGAGGCAGCCTGGCTGCACAGAACATGGACTTGACCCTTGAGGACCGTCCGTATCATCATTGTCGAATATATCGTAGAGTCCATCGCCGTCAGTATCCAGGGTTACGTCGGCTTGCCCATCTCCGTTGGTATCGGCACCCCCAGCCTCAATGATATCTGGAATGCCGTCATTGTCAGAATCGAGGTCTAAGTGGCTCGGAATACCGTCGCCATCCGGATCGAAATTGGAACAAATCGCGTCGATTCCTAGCGTAAAGGATCCGCAATAAGGGAAATCACTATCGATGAAATTGGCATATCCATCATCGTCCATGTCGGCCGTAGGATTAGGCAATCCACTCACTGCGCAACTCCATCCTGAGACGCCGTCAAAGACATCTAAACAGAAGTCCGAATCCGCCCAATCCAAGGTGTCGTCTCCGTCATGGTCATACGTGTAAATCTCCTGAATGTCCGTCAGGCCATCTCCGTCGTCGTCAATATCACAAACAGGCGCGATCGGATCATTGTCAATGTTCGCCCGATAATTCACATTCTCGATTGGTACATATAGCCCGAAGGTTCCTCCAACGGCACCAGAATCCGCACCATTATCATAGCCGTCTGAGTGCTCTCCTGGAGCACCCCCATCCGCACCAAACGTAACCGCAGCAGGCAAGGAAGGAAGAGAGTACAACAACACACCACCGCCACCACCGCCGCCTGGACCGTGATAGTTGTTGGTATTTAAATCTTGGCCATCTCCACCGTTTGCCGTAACGATTAGGGAGTCAGGAAGCGCCAATACATTTAAGAGGACTGTTCCACCGCCGCCGCCGCCGCCGCCGCCATCTGGAGCGCCAACTGGGTTTACAGCCACCGGAGTGGTGCCGTTCGCAAGGATAGCATTTCCATTCCCTACGAGTGTATCGACGAAGAGTATTACAATACCCCCGCCATCGGTTGCGTCAGAGGGATTACTCGTGGTCACATAGCCCGAGCCCCCAGCACCACCTAAAAACAATTTATCTTGTGTGAAGTAAGAGGAAAGCGAAACACCTCCCAATCCGCCCGCAGGGATGTCAGGACCTCCATCTTGAGAACCCAATTCATCGCACCATCGGTATCCACCTTGTCCGCCTTCACCGTAGCTCGAACCACCGCCACCTCCAGAGTCCCCAGAGATTCCAGATCCACCTCCGTTCGCTCTTGGTGCCCGTCCACGGTTATACGAAGTATCGTCCGCAACGATGCCTTCGCCCTTGGTATAACTCTGAGAAGCACTTGCAGCTAATGTATAAGCAGAGGTAGGGCTTACCGAACAGTTGTCCGGCGTTCCGTTGGTTGTCATCGTATTTCCTTTGAAACCTTTCCCGATCACATCAATATCCGCATTCAACACAAGTTTTTTCGCGATGAGTGCAACCACCCCTCCTACGCCAGTAGACTCTTGCCAAGTTGGAGCGGTCAGCGTTCCGGTAACGGTAACGGTGGCATTGCCATAGTTTGGAATGCGAATAACCTGCACTTGTCCTGCGGCATCGTATTGCTTCACCAATCCATATACAGGAAAGATCAAATCGCCGGTATTGTCTACCGAGTCTACAATGAAAAATTCGTAATTACCGGCATTCGCTATATCCGAAATCTGGCCACCCGAAGAGGTGTTTGCCACACTGATAGAAGCACCTTTCATCTGAATGATGAGCGCTCTGTCTCCCACTTGAAAGGAAGAAGCATCATCTACCGCAATGGTATCCTTACATGTTGGACTGCAATCCGAGCAATTTGGCTGACTTACCGAACTAACGGCCGTGTTTTGATTGATGGTACCTGAAATATTGATTTGAGCGCTGAGATCGTACGAAACGAACAGCGCAATCAATAACACAACCATATGGGCATAACTTCTCCTCAAGTCAATCAGTCTTTAGTCTTGAAACCTAACCGCTAGTACGTTTAATCAACCCAAAAGGTTGGCGTCTAAGCCGTAAAATTTCCGGAGCGCAAATCTACTATTTCCTTTGTCACTCAGAATAACGAACATCAGATATTCGTGTACGTGGATATTCAATGGGGTTTTTGAATTTTATTCAGCGAAAGGCGTCATTTATAACGAGATAGTCTACGCATTTTGTGACGTGAAAGTTACAGTAACACTAAATTCGCGGTCAATTTTGACGGCGCACATGGAGTACGATTTCGCGAGTATAGAACCGAAGTGGAGAAAACACTGGCAGGAGCAACTAACGTTCAAGGCACACAACAAGTCAGCCAAACCTAAGTATTACGTGCTCGACATGTTTCCTTATCCTTCGGGATCTGGGCTGCACGTAGGCCATCCACTTGGGTACATCGCCAGCGACATATACGCTCGCTACAAACGCCACCAAGGGTTCAACGTGTTGCATCCTATGGGCTATGACGCCTTCGGTCTTCCTGCCGAACAGTACGCTATCCAGACCGGACAGCACCCTTCCACGACGACGAACACAAACATCAAGCGCTACAGGGAGCAACTTGATTTGATAGGATTCTCCTTCGATTGGACACGTCAGGTGAACACCTCCAATCCTGCATTCTACAAATGGACACAATGGATCTTTGTTCAATTGTTTCACTCTTGGTACAACAATTCTTCCAATAAGGCGGAATCTATTGAAACACTCATCGCCTACTTTGAGAAGAACGGAACCCAGGGCCTCCAGGCGACTGCCGATTCCTATGAAGCTTTTACGGCAGATGATTGGAATAACTTCTCACTTCTTGAGCAACGGGAAATGCTGTTGAAGTTTCGCATTGCTTATCGAGCTGAGACCGTTGTGAATTGGTGCCCAGCACTAGGTACGGTGCTGGCCAATGATGAAGTAGTGAACGGCCTTAGCGAACGAGGCGGACATCCGGTAGAGCAACGAAAAATGAAGCAGTGGTCCTTGCGCATCACCGCTTACGCTCAACGCCTTCTCGATGGGTTGAACACGGTAGATTGGACCGATTCTCTCAAGGAAATACAACGCAACTGGATTGGTAGAAGCGAGGGCGCCCAGATTGCATTTGATGTGAAGGGTAAAAATGCCTCAGTGGAAGTGTTCACGACCAGACCTGACACCATCTTCGGCGCAACCTTCATGGTGTTAGCGCCAGAACACGAACTGGTCCGTCAAATCACAACTGAAGCTCAAGCTGAAGAAATCAAGAACTACTTGGCTTATGCTAAAGCGAGGTCTGAGCGTGAACGGATGTCAGAAACCAAGAAAGTTACGGGTGCCTTCACGGGTGCTTGCGCCATTAATCCGATCACCAAAACGGAAGTTCCCATTTGGATCGCAGATTACGTGTTGGCAGGATATGGAACCGGTGCAGTGATGGCTGTTCCAGCTGGGGATCAGCGTGATTGGGATTTCGCTACCCACTTTGACCTACCGATTACCCCGGTCATTGAAGGTCAAGACGTAGTGGAAGGTGCAGATGAGCGAAAAGACGGCACCATGATCAATTCAGACTTCCTCAACGGCCTTACGGTAAAGGAAGCCATCGCGCAAATACTTGCACGTGTAGAAGAGCTCGGAATCGGAACCAAAAAGATCAATTACAAACTACGCGACGCCGTTTTCAGTCGCCAGCGCTATTGGGGCGAGCCTTTCCCTATCTACTTCAAAGACGACATCCCGTTTACGATGGACGAGGACAAACTTCCAATCGTACTCCCAGAGGTAGATGAATTCAAACCGACAGAAGACGGCGACCCACCACTGGGTAGGGCCACGCATTGGAATTGGGACCGAGAAAATGGGAAGGTAGTAGAGAACGGCAAGGGCTATCCGATTGAACTGAGCACCATGCCTGGTTGGGCAGGATCGAGTTGGTATTACCTCCGCTACATGATGGAAGGAAATCCAGAAGAACGTGCAGAGCAATTTGTCAGCAAGGCTGCAGTAGACTATTGGAAGCAAGTAGACCTCTACATGGGAGGTGCAGAACACGCTACTGGTCACTTGTTGTATTTCCGCTTTTGGACAAAATTCTTGTTCGATCGCGGCTTTCTTCCGTTTGATGAGCCTGCCAAAAAACTGATCAATCAAGGGATGATTCAGGCTGAAGATGGACAGAAGATGAGCAAGCGACACGGGAACGTCGTGAATCCAGACGATGTCGTTGCAGAGCACGGCGCCGACGCGCTTCGACTCCATGAAATGTTTCTTGGGCCCATAGAAATGCACAAACCTTGGAATACCAAAGGCATCGAAGGGGTTTCCAAGTTCCTGCGAAAATTATGGCGCTTGTTTCACGAAGGGGATCAGGTCTCGATTTCTGAAGACGCGCCGAATAAGGCGGAATTGAAAACCTTGCATAAGAGCATCCAAAAGATAAGCGAAGACCTCGAACGCTTCTCTTTCAATACGCCCGTAAGCGCGCTCATGGTAGCGGTCAACGAGCTGACCGAATTGAAGTGCAACAAGCGTTCAATTTTGGAACCTTTAACCGTATTACTGAGCTGCCACGCACCTCACATCGCGGAGGAGCTTTGGTCACGCCTCGGACACGATACCTCCATCTCAGAAGTGGATTGGCCCGTTGCAGATGCAGAGCACCTGAAGGACGACAACGTCAACTACCCAATCTCTTTTAACGGCAAGACCCGTTTTCAACTTGAGCTGCCTGCAGACATGGGCAAAGAACAAGTCGAAAAAGAAGTGCTTTCCCATGCAATGTCTGAGAAATGGCTGGAAGGAAAACCCCCTAAGAAGGTCATCGTAGTGCCCGGCAGGATTGTCAACGTAGTGGTATAACGCATGAAAAATTACGGCCGATTTGCGATAGAGTTATTGGTAACGGCATTGCTCATGTCGGCCAGCGGACAGTTCCAGATCGAAATAATAGGCATTGCATTGCCCATCACATTGCAAAGCATGTTCGCCATTTTGCTTCCTCTGATCTTTCGAACGACCAGTGCAAGCCTTGGCATCCTTCTTTATCTCTCATTTGCCCTTGCTGGAATTCCCGTTTTAGCCGGCGGTGCGAGTGGAGTTGAACCATTCCTCGGAAACAGCGGAGGTTACTTGATAGGCTTCGTTGCGCTGGGGGCAGCGTCCCATTTTTGGAAGGCTTGGATTAAGACACCGAGGTTCGTCTATGTATTCGCAGTCTTCTTTTTTCAGCATGTCTTACTCACGGTTCTCGGCCTGTCTTGGATTGCTCTGCTCGACACCAGCACCATTGCCTGGTCAACGCACATCGCTCCATTCATTCCCGGATTAGTGGTGAAAGGATGCATCGGAACGGCGTTGGCCGAAGCCTACTTCAGAGCGCTCAAAATCAAGTAAACTTCTATCCCTGATCAGACTTGGCATGCGCTTTGTCTTTGCATCGAAAACCAAGGATCATGAAGAACAGCATCCTACTTACTGGAGCTCTGATAGCAACACAAGGTCTGACTCCTATGATTGAACCTTCATTCGAGGAAATTTCAACCTCCAATGAATCTGTTCAACTGCCCATCGTTCACCACAGCGCTTTTCAACGTGGCGAACGCCTAGAGTATGATGTGAGCTACGGCTGGTTAGACGCCGGCGAAGCCATCATCGAAATCAAAGACGAAGTGAAAAAGATCGGCGAACGCGATGTAATGCACGTTGTGGGAACCGGAAATTCAAAGGGCACCTTCAACTGGTTCTTCAAAGTGCGTGACCGCTATGAAACCTACTTAGATGAAGAAGGCGTATTCCCTTGGGCTTTCGTTCGCGATATCCATGAAGGTGGTTTTGAAATGCAGCAGTATTACACCTTCGATCAATACAATCAAAAGGTGAAGACCGATAAAGGAAAAGAATTCGAAGTGCCATTGGGAGTGCAAGACATGATCTCCTCCTTTTACCGAGCGCGCACCTTGGATTTGGATGGCGTAATGCCAGGTCAAACGTTCGAGATCCAAAGCTTCATGGATAATGAGATTTGGCCACTTAAAATCAAATTTCTTAGAAAGGAGGCCATCACCATTGATCATGGCACCTTCGATTGCATGGTGTTTGTGCCGGTGGTTCAGGAAGGGCGTATTTTCAAGCAAGACGAAGACATGATGGTTTGGGTGACCGATGATAAAAACAGGATTCCTGTATTGGCAAAGGCCAGTATCTTGGTAGGTTCTATCAAAATGGAATTGCGCTCATTCAAAGGACTGGCCAACCCGGTTGCGATGCACTGAGACCTTCACCGTGCACTGTTAGAAACTGTGGTGCAGCCTAACTTATAAGCAAGGCAATTGATGCTACATTCGGATCATCAATTAGTTGCAAAACGTGAGCGATAGCATACAGGACAAGATCCAAAAACTGCAAGAAAAGTATGCGTCCATGGGGCAGGATATCAATGCCTACCTCGATGGACTTTTACTTTCAAACTATCTAACCTATTGGGATTACGTACATCTAGACACGCTTCTCACGCTCCAGCATCCCAAGACAGACTTTCCCGATGAAGAGATCTTCATTATGTACCATCAGATCACGGAGCTCTACTTCAAGCTGAGTCTGAATGAATTCGATCAGATCTGTCGAAACGGGAGAGTGATTGGCGAGAATGGTCATAACCAAGGTTGGAATGTCCACTTACAGCCTGCATTCTTCACAGAGCGACTCAGGAGAATCAACAGCTACTTCGAAGCCCTGACGAAGAGCTTTGAAATCATGGTGCAGGGTATGGAAAAAGACCAATTCCTTAAGTTCAGAATGGCCCTCTTACCTGCAAGCGGATTTCAGAGTGCCCAATACCGGATGATTGAAATTGCATCGACCGATATGGCGCGCTTGATACAGAAGGACTTGCGCCAAACTGAAGGTGAAAAGGACAATAGAAGCATTGAAGAAATGTTTGAAAGCATTTACTGGAAACAAGGTGCTACGGAAGCCGCAAGTGGGAAAAAAACCCTCACGCTAAACCAATTTGAGGAGAAGTACAGCGCCAGACTCATTCAAATGGCGAGGGACTATGCTCCAAAGAACATTTGGCAGAAATACCTTGGATTATCCGTGGAGGATCAGAAAGATCCTGAGCTCGTGCGTCAACTGCGGCAGTTGGATGTGAATGTGAACGTCAACTGGCCGTTGCAGCATTACAAAAGTGCCGTGCGCTACCTTGCCTCGAAGGAAGGCGACGCTCCCGCTACTGGTGGTACGAACTGGCAGAAGTACCTTCCTCCTCGCTTGCAACTGCGTGTGTTTTACCCAAGTCTATGGTCAGAAGAAGAATTGAAGAACTGGGGGCGGGGATGGGTTGAAGAAGTATTGGTAGACCACATTAAAGTGAAGGGATAGGTGAAAAAAGAAAGCTGGTATTTCATTGTGCCTTTGGCGATAGTAGGTGTCATTGCAATCAGCACGATGCGCTCGAAACGGCAATACAACGCCGAGATGGAGACGATAGAAACAGCGGACTCATTGATCGCCGAGGAATGCAATGAAGAATTTGGAATTGACCTCGATGGATTCCACGTGGAAAAAGGAAAAATTCGCCAAAATCAGTTTCTCGCGGACATCCTTCTACCCTATGGCGTGGACTATACGCGAATCACGCGCTTGGCCGAAAAATCCAAAAAGGTTTACGATATCCGCAAACTGAACGCGGGTAAAAACTATACACTCATCTGTTCTACTGACAGTGAGTTGCACGCAGAGTTCTTCATTTACGAATCCTCCGCCATTGACTACGTGGTATTTGACTTGCGGGATACCATAGACATCTATATGGGTTCAAGACCTATTATTTTGGAAGAACGAGAGGCCTCCGGCACGATTTCCAGTTCACTGTATCAGACCTTGATCGATCAGGACCTAAGCCCGGCCTTGGCTATGGAAATGTCAGATATATATGCGTGGTCGATAGATTTCTACCGTATTCAAAAAGGAGACCGCTTCAGGGCTATCTACACCGTTAAGATGGTCAACGGAAAAGCGGTGGGGGTTGACGAGATACAGGCGGCGATTTTTGACCACATGGAGGAGCCCTACTATGCATTTCTATTTCAACAGGGGAATAAGGTCGATTACTTTGACGAGTATGGAAACAGCCTTCGCAAGGCCTTTTTGCAGGCCCCTTTGAAATTTAGCCGGATGACCTCAGGATACACCATGAGACGATTCCACCCTGTTCAAAAGCGTTGGAAAGCCCATTTGGGGACCGATTACGCTGCCCCCACTGGTACACCAATCATGGCGGTAGGAGATGGCGTAGTGTCTGAAGCCCAGTATTCAAAATTCAATGGGAACTATGTCAAGATCAAACACAACAGCACCTACACCACACAATACTTGCACATGAGCAAGATCGGAAGCGGCGTGAAGGCAGGTGCAAGGGTAAAACAGGGGCAGACCATCGGATATGTGGGAAGCACAGGATTGGCAACGGGTCCTCATGTTTGTTTCCGATTTTGGAAATACGGGAAACAAGTAGATCATCGGCAAGAAAAGATTCCACCTAGCGAGCCGATCAAGGATGCTTACAAGGAAGCATTCAAGCATCACCTAGAGCGCTGGCAACAGCGTCTAGAAGAAGTAGGGAAAACAGCAATGAAGATGGACGTCGCAGAAGCTGCCCCTATCAAATAGAACTCATTCCTAGGAGTACGATTGGATTCTCCATGTACTTCTTAAAGGTCTGAAGAAACTGAGCACCTAAGACTCCATCCACTACTCTGTGATCGCAACTCATGGTAACCTTCATGCGGTTACCCACGACGATCTCCCCTTTCTTCACTACCGGCTCTTGTCGAATGGATCCAATCGCCATGATGCAGCTATCTGGCGGGTTGATGATGGCGGTAAACTCTTCGATACCGAACATTCCCAAATTGGAAATGGTGAACGTATTTCCCTCCCAATCCTCCGGCTGAAGCTTCTTGGTCTTAGCTCGCTTTGCAAAGTCGCGCACTTCCTCAGAGATTTGAGTCAGCGGCTTTCCATCTGCGTGGCGTACAACGGGAACCAACAATCCCTCATCCACGGCCACAGCCACTCCAATATGCACGTGCTCATTGTATCGAATGAAGTCTCCGTGCCATCCAGCATTGACATCTGGATGATCTTTCAAAGCAACTGCCACCGCCTTGATGACTAAATCATTGAAGGATATTTTCTCGGGAGCAATGGCTTCGTTGATGGCAACCCTAGCTTCCATTGCACGATCCATATCTAGATCAATCGTCAGATAGAAATGCGGTGCTGAAAATTTGCTTTCGCTCAAGCGACGCGCGATGGTCTTTCGCATTTGAGAAACCTCTACATCTCGACTACGCTCTATTTGTGGAATGGAATGCTTTCCAGCATTCTCTACGTCTCGTTTTACAATGCGTCCGTTCTCTCCTGAACCACGGATGCCACGCAAGCTTACACCACTCTCTTCGGCAAGCCTTCGAGCAAGCGGAGAGATCTTCATGCGGTCATCAGCAGCATTGCTCTTTGTAGGAGCTTTCTCGACAGGCCTTGCCTGGGCTTTTTTCTCCGGTGCACTAGCCGCTTTCACAGGCGCAGCCTTTGAAGCATCTGTCTTTGGCTCTTCTTTCTTTGCTTCTTTGCTAGGACTAGCACTCTTGGCTTCTTTGAGCAGCGCCTGAATGTCTTCACCTTTCTCACCGATGATGGCAATCACGCCATCCACAATGGTGGATTTTCCGGCGTCTACTTCAATGTGTAGTAATGTTCCTGCATGGAAAGACTCAAACTCCATCGTCGCCTTATCCGACTCGATTTCCGCGAGGACATCCCCACCATTCACTTGGTCTCCTACCTTCTTTTGCCATGAAGCGATGACACCCTCTTCCATGGTATCACTCAGCTTGGGCATTCTGATTACTTCAGCCATTTTTCAAAATCTTATTAATCCATGATGTATGGATAGTCCGCTTGGTCGTATATATCGGTGTAGAGTTGATCTTCGTCTGGAAACGGCGACTCTTCTGCAAAGGTCACCGACGCCTCCACCTTGGCTTTGACTTCGCCTTCGATCTTCTTCACATCAGCCTCGTTCAGCCAACCTTGTTCCATGATCTTGCTAAGCACTTGCGCCAAAGGATCTCTCTCTTTGTATGCGTTTACTTCATCTTTCGTACGGTACTTCTGAGGATCACTCATCGAGTGACCTTTGTATCGATAGGTATTGATATCAAGCAAGTAAGGGCCATTGCCTTCTCTTGCATGATCCGCAGCCTTTTTAATCGCGTTATGCACAGCCTCCACGCTCATTCCATCAACCGACTCACTTGGCAAATCATAGCTCAGTCCAAGTTTCGAAAGATCCGTCACATTGGTAGTACGCTCTACAGAAGTACCCATTGCATACCCGTTATTCTCAACAATGAAAACAACCGGAAGCTTCCAAATCATGGCCATGTTAAAGGTCTCGTGCAATGCACCTTGACGCACGGCGCCGTCTCCCATGAAGGTCAGACACACGTTGCCGGACTCATTGTACTTTTCTGCAAATGCGATACCTGCGCCCATTGGAATCTGAGCACCCACGATACCGTGTCCGCCCATCATGTTCAGTTCCTTATCAAACATATGCATAGAGCCCCCTTTGCCTTTCGAGCAGCCAGTGCTTTTACCGTAGAGCTCAGCCATCACATATTTTGGATCCATTCCCAACGCAATAGGATGCGCATGGTCACGGTAAGCCGTTATGATCTTATCCCCTTTTATCATCGCTGAGGCAAATCCAGCAGCAACTGCCTCTTGGCCGATATACAGGTGACAAAATCCTCCAAATTTTTGCTGGAGGTACAGGTTTCCACAGGTCTCTTCGAACCTTCTCATCATCAGCATGTCCTTATACCACTTGAGGTATTGTGCTTTGCTGAACTCCAGTTTTTCCGATGCTTTTTTCTTCGCCATTGTCATTCTTTCAAGGAGGGCAAAAATATAACTTGAACACAATGAAACAGCATTGAAGCCGAATTGCTTACTTCTTGAGCTGAGGGAGGTAGAAATGGAAGGGCAGCAGGTCCTTTCCTGAGGGAACGATCAACACCTTTCCGGAGGGAGAATGCAAGAGAAGTTCTATGGATGAACCTTGCACCTTTTCCAGCTCACATATTACCTGTCTGCAAATGCCGCAAGGCGTTAATACGCCTGTCATCTCCAATGCTTTTGGATCTGCGCTCAAGGCCATACGAAGCACACGTTCACCAGGATGGTGATCTCCTACATAGTTGATGACGTTTCTTTCAGCACATGTTCCTGCGGGAAAAGAGGCGTTCTCCTTATTACTTCCGGTGACTACAGACCCGTTTTCCAGTTGCACAGCAGCACCAACGCGAAAATTGGAATAGGGCGCGTAAGCTTGATGGCATGCTTTCATCGAAGCTTCTACCAAGGTCTTTTGTTCAACAGACAAGGCATCTATTGAATCCACCTCTTCAAATGAAAGGGTTATCTGTCGTTTCATGCCGTTTAAGCTTCTTTCTCCAGCAGGACGACTGCGTAGGCTTCGATGCCTTGTTTTGATCCAACAAAACCTAACTTTTCTGAGGTGGTTGCTTTTACCCCAACGTCGTCGGTTTGGATAGTACACAGTCCTGCAATTGTCGACTGCATTTCGCCAATGTAAGGAGCGATTTTGGGAACTTCCGAGACAAGCGTAGCGTCGATATTGCCGACTGTGTATCCTTTCGCAGTAATCAACTTCATGACTTCAGTTAGCAAGTTTCGGCTGTCTGCATCTTTAAAATCAACACTAGTATTGGGAAAATGGTAACCTATGTCTCGGAGGCCTGCTGCGCCGAGAATGGCGTCACAGATAGCATGCAAAACCACATCTGCATCAGAATGCCCATCCGGACCGAGTTCTGACTCCATATCCACACCACCCAACCTACAGGCCCTGCCCGCTTTGAGCTGGTGCACGTCGTAACCAAATCCGACCTTTATTCTCATTCTTGGGGTTCGTCCTTATTCACCGCCTCTGCAAAGTCAAAGGACAAAGTGAATCGCAAAGTATTTGCGAGTGGAGATTGAGCACCTTGGTTGGTGCGCACATTATAGGTTGAAATCAAGTAACTGAAATCCAATCCAAAAACATTCAAGCGGAGTCCAGCACCAAGCGTCACAAATCTTCTATTCCCTTTTGAATAGTGCTCCGTGAAATAACCCATTCTAAAGGCAAACTGTTCTGCGTACCAATACTCAAGTCCGAGTCCAGCCGAGAACTCATTGAGCTCCTCCCTGAAGACGCCACCTCCGTAAGGCACCCATACCCCTTGGTCATTGTATGCGCCATACCCAGGAGCATCATAAAAAGAAGTGAATACAGCAGAAGGAACGGGTCGGTCTGGATCCATTCCCGAGGAAACCACCCGGCCATTTTCATCCATAAGGAAACCACCGCCTTCGTCATCCGGTAGACGCGCATAACGGGGAGGAGAGGGAACGAGATACTTGTTCAGATCAACCGAAAAGCTCAATTTATTGGACTCATCTAGATCCCAGGTCACCCTTGGACCCAATCGCAAATTCATCGGAAGGAAATCCCTTCTTGTCGCATCCGTGTATGAAATTTTAGCTCCCAGGTTACTGATGGCCACACCCCAGGCTACCGTTGCGTCCTTTTGAAACATTTCAATGTCTTTGTTCTCGTAATAAACGCCTAGATCCACGGCAACGGAACGCCCAGGTCGAGAGCTCGCACCTCCTACGGTTTGTCCGCCAGTGAGGTTCGAACTGAGAAACTTAGCGCTGAGTCCACCAGAAAGTCGATCGGCGAGAATCCGTGAGTACCCGGCAGAAAGAGAAAATTCGTTGGGTGTAAATTGAATGGTGCTGTTGCCAAATTGATCCGTGAATTGAATGCTTCCCAATGATAAATAGCGCATCGATACGGCAGCAGTGCTCATGCGATCGATCCGGTAATATCCAGTCAGGTATGACATAGATATGTCCGGTACCAGGGCTCGGAGCCAAGGCGTATAGGAAATGGAAGCCCCTGATTTGTTCTTGATGAATGCGTATTTAGCCACGTTCCAGTGCATGCTAGCTGCATCCGCACTTGTTGCAACACCCACATCGCCCATACCACCTCCGCGCGTTTCAGGGTTGATGATCAAAAAAGGCACTGCCGTAGTGATGGTGTTCAATTGCAATGTGCCACCATCTACCTGACTAAGGTTCAGCTGACCCATGGCGTTGGTATAGACACCAAGCATCCCGAATAATGCTGCCAGAACTCTAATTCTCATATGATTCCTTTCTTACAGGTAGATTTGAAGCGATAGGCCTTCAAAAATAAGACGGCAAATATAGCCATTAGGTAAGGTACTATCTCAGTAAAACAAGACGTTCAAATTTTTCAACGGATTCCCCTGTGGGTGTTTTTACGGCCACTTTGTATAAATAAACCCCTTTCGCAAGCTGATCATCAAACTCATCTCGACCATTCCAATCAATGGGTCCGACACGGAATCCATCGGAGAAATAATCACCTCCCAATGACTTCACTAGCTTTCCGGCGACGGTAAAGACATCGATAGAAACATCTAACTGCTGTCCTGGTTTATTGTGTTCGAAGAAAAACTGTGTCTTGGTCGTAAATGGATTCGGATAATTCAGCACGTGTTCTAACGCCAATTCCTCCGAGCTCGCAACGACAAACTCGGTATAGGCTTCACCCGGATTGTTGTTGACATCCCATACTTGCAATTTCAAAGAGTGACGCCCCTCCTCCAGATCAGAAAACGGAAAGCGAATGGCTCCTTCGGTATACGAATCAATCTTCGCTTCGTAATAATCATTTAGAATAATGGTATTGGAGGTGACGTTGTCAAGGACGGCAGTGATGTCGTGTCCAATGCCGCTGCCCACCATATTGATTCCATTTTCATCGCTCACTTCTGCGTACAAATCAGGGTGTTCATCGGTAAGTCCACCGAAAACAAATTTGGCATCGTTCATAAATAGGTCGACCAGAGGGCCCTCTTCATCTTGAATCGGATTCTTGGACAATCCACCAATGATGAAATCCCTAAAATCTCCGTGTGCGTCGATGCTTCCTCCTTCCGCATAGATATTCACCCTTCCAATACCGAATTTGCGATTGATGTCTTTTGGCGCGACAAACTCGAAGGAAAACTCCCCATTCTTTACGCTGGCCTTGCCTCTAAAGATCACATTCTTCCACTCTTTATAATCAAATGGCCCTAAACCATCGTTGGAAAGGGTCTGAAGCTCAGATTCCTTGTCAAATACACTGGGGTAAACAATGCCATTAAAGCCCTCAACCTTGACACCGTTAGAGTCTGCCACGTAGCCACTGATTCGAACTTTTTCCAAGGCCCTGATGGTATCCGGAATCTCAGTGATGATCGCATCAAAGACGGGCTGCGCTAGTCTAAGTGCAGGATCCCCGAGCAAGGCAAAACTGCGGCTATTGAATTGCGAAAATTCACCCACATCCAATGTTTGAATCTTTGTCTGCAACACCAGATCGCCCAACCTTGGAATGAGGACGTTATCAGCGTTAAAGGCTTGCTCTGTAAATTTCTTGGTCAGGGTAAGATTTGGTCCAGCATACACGGCTCGTGTTGTAGATAGAAGAGCGACACCTCCTCCATTCGGATTGAGGAGCGCATACTCACCGCCAGAAGTTCGACGAGGGTCATCAAAGCGAGAGAATTCACACGTAGCGGTAATGAACAACGGCATACGAGGAAGATTTTCCCATTTGTTGATGGTAGGCACTTCAAGAATGCGTTCATGCGCCCAGCCCAATTCTCCTCCATGGCCGATGTAATACATCATAAGCGCACCCTTGTTGACTTGATCGCTTATCGCATCCGCCCCTTCAGGATAGCGCTCTCCTCCAGATCCTGACTGTTGCTTATAAGAATCTAGATACAGTTTTCGGGTAATGATCTCAAAGGTGCTTGTATCGATCCTCAAACCAATCTTTCCATTGTTCTCAAAATCACGCATGAATACTAGACCTGGTTCAGCATCATCGGCCACAAAGGCTACTACATTTCGCCACTCTCCAAAAGAGGCCGAGCTATTGGAATAGGCAAGAATCTTTTTCACCACATCGTCTGCTTCTTTCTTCGATCGAACTGGAAGCCGCCCAACACCGATGTCTAGATAGTCTGCTGCCGCTTCCCCTTCATCGTCATCTAGGAGGCCGAAAAAATCATCGCTAGCAATGGAACCCGTCGGTGAAAGACTGGTATACATCTGATGTGTAGGAACTAGGTTTGAATTTCCGGAGATCCTGTTCTTATAATCGTAAGACGCATCACCATAAAGGAGCACATATCTTATCGGTCTGCCTCCACTCTCTAAGCCTTCAAAATAGAGCATGCGAATAAACTCCTTGATGGCTGTGATGTCCTGTGCTCCTCCTGAAAATTCATTGTAGGCTTGATCCGGTGTGATCACCAAAGTGTTGAATCCATCGACCGTCTCGTGGTAGTTTGCCAGTTGCTCCGCCTGACCCACAAAAGAAGGATGGGCGACGACCAAGTAATCCACATTTTCTGCTGCGTGCAAGTCTTGGTTTGGAACGCGCTTCGAGAACCGAGGCTTGAGGAAGCTTTCTCCATCAAAGCACACAAACTCCCTGAGGACGGAGGTCTCTCGTTTGAACCGGAATCCTGTTTGTACATTCCCAGACAAGACCATTTCGCGCACATCGTGCGGGTCGGTTACATCCCAGATGGTAATTGGAGCTTTAGCTTGGATGGTAAAAGAGGTCACATTTCCAGCTCCGATGCTTTCCTTGTCTCGGAAGAACATAAAAGGATCTAGGAAGGTTAAATTTCTTCTCGCGTTGATTTCGATGTAGTCGATCCAAGCCGTCGCCAGCAAATTGGAACCCTTATTCAGCGAAATTTTGGTCAAAAGGTCACCATCCCTGGGTTGAACAGCGAGGTCAAGCACTCCATCATCAGCGTACAACGCGCCATAAAAATCCGCGACTGGGGCGACGGATGCAGTATCCGCTGCTCCCCCTTGATTGGGCAGAGATAACCTAAGCTCCACTCCCGAAACGCCAATCGAACGAGCAGCATATTCAGCCCTCACATGCACCGCGACGCTCTTATCGATCTGTGGAACCGAAAACCCAAAGTCGAGTTCGGTAATGGTACCCAATTGCTCTCCATACCAGACCCTTCCCGATTTGATCAAGTTTGAGATGTCCTCTTCATGGAAATCTACGAAGTCATAGGACGAGGTCTGCACAATCGCGGCAGCCGATTCTGTGATGGTAGTTATCCTACTCGACTGTCCTACTCCCTCTAAATTTATAAAATAGTAAACGGAGTCAGCAAAGGGATTGAGCTCGTGGCGGAAACGATCATTCTTCAGCTCCCAGACTACCTGGTCGGCGCCTGCAAAGAGAAAATAATCTCCAGCCCCAAAAGTGCCATCTCCTCCATCTTCCACCCTGATGGAAATGGGTTCGAGGTCATCCGGACGTTCAGCGGAGTTCTTCATTTTGAGCATTCCGGCTGCCGTGCCGTACAACCTCAACAAGGAAGATGGAAAGGGCGAAAGATTTGACCAATAGCCTTGAAGGTCTTTATAGGTCAGCTGATAGACTCCATCTGACGATGTGGCTACTTTGACCCAATCACCAGAAGCGAGTACACTGGTCGCCTCCCATATATGATCAGCACGTTCACCACCTCTGCTGGGATTGGCGATTTCATTCCACTCAAGATCAAATGCTACCAGACGTTCGATTCGCCCTCCACGATTTCTGATCGGGTTTACCTCAACCACGCCAATTCGCCTTCCGGCAGCTGTGCCAATTGAGGTGCTCACATCAAACCCTTCGCTAAGATTCATCGACCTCAGGATTTTATCTTCATCGGGAGTGACTTCGACGACGATGGCATTTCGAACAAGCACATTCAGTTCTGTAGTTTGAGATGACACCCTCTTGCGCGTGGACCAATAGGGTGAAACCCCATCGCTCTTCAATCCGCACTCATCGCATTCAATAGAGGTGATCTCTCGTTGATCCAAGGTCTGATAAGCACGAATACGATAGCCTTCGATTCGATGTTCTCGAACAGGCTTTTTTTCGCTGCTAAGTGCTTGGTCACCGCCGCGTTCTCGCACATCTCCATTCGTGCCTTTCCTGACCTGCTGAGCGGACCCAAATAAGCTCATCAAAGTGAAAAGCGCGAACAAGGCTCCAGCGCGAATACTAAACGTCATCTTTATTCGACCAATCAATGTTTTTTGTGGTTATATTTGTCATTCTTTTTCAGTCACAGCAAACGTGCTCGAAAAAAAGTTATTGCTAGTAAGGATAACGATTGTTTGGAGTGAAAGGTTTGCCGGGTAAATATATTCGTATAATTGCGGAGTTTGCAAGGAATACACAAATGAGGAAATTTGGAATACTGATATTGGTATTGGTCGGCATTATGTGCATGGACCTAAAGGCGCAGGACGCCCCATTCAGTCAATTCTATGCCAACCAACTTTACTTGAATCCGGCGCTTGCTGGATCCGCTCGCTGCCCAAGAATTTCCTTGAATTACCGCAACCAGTGGCCAGGTATTCCCTCAACTTACGTTACGTACTCAGCTGGTTATGACCAGTATGTAAATGCTCTCAGTGGCGGTGTTGGCATTCAAGCCTACCACGACCGCGCTGGAACTGGAATCATTCAAACGAATTCAGTAAGTGGGATGTATGCCTACCAATTGGCCATCGACCGAAACTTGAGTCTGAAAGCTGGCTTCCAGACTACCTTCTATAATAAGTCTATAGATTGGAGTCAGCTTACGTTTAACGATATGATTGATGCTAGGTATGGTTTCATCTATCCCACAGGAGAAGTTCCCATAGAAGCACCAGTCAACAAACTTGATTTCTCTGCTGGCGCATTGCTCTTCACGGACAAATTCTACCTAGGATTTGCCACCCATCACTTGACACAACCAGACGAATCCTTCTTCAAGTCGACTGAAAGCAAGCTTCCTCGGAAGTATACTGCACACGCTGGAGCGTTGATCCCTTTGGATAATGACAATCCAGAAGACGGTGGTATTTCTCCGAACATTATCTACCAGCGTCAAGGTGAGTTCAACCACTTGAATTTAGGCCTCTATTTGAATAAAGGGCCTATCACAGGAGGTGTGTGGTACAGATGGAACGATGCACTGATCTTCCTCGTTGGATTGTACACGGATCAGTTCCGTTTTGGATATAGTTACGACGTTACCGTCTCCGGACTCGGAACGCAAACCCTTGGTTCTCACGAGATCAGCGTGACGATGCTCTTCCCTTGTAGAGAGCCTCGTAGGAAGTTCCGACAGATGAAGTGTCCGCAGTTTTAATTGCGCGGTAATAAAAACTCAGTTATCTTCGTTTTCCTTTAAAATCAGCGCACATCGCTATAAACTCTAGTGCTATGAAGGCAAAAAGCATTTTTGCTCTATTAGTTGTGTCCCTTATTCTCGCTTCGTGCGGGTACGAGAAGTCTTCCATCACAGGATGGAACTACAACGACCCTGACAACGGTGGATTTCAGAAATATCCATTCGAAGAACAAGAAACAGGACCCAACCTCGTGCTCATTGAGGGTGGTACATTCACCATGGGACGCGTTGAACAGGACTTCATGTACGACTGGAACAACATTCCACGCCGTGCCACGGTGTCTTCTTTCTACATGGACCAGACCGAGATCAGCAACTTTCACTGGTTGGAGTACTTGTACTGGATCAAGCGCGTTTACGGCGTTGATTATCCTGAACTTTACAAAAAGGCGCTTCCTGATACCTTGGTTTGGAGATCCAAACTCGCCTACAACGAACCTTACGTAGATTATTACCTGCGTCACCCAGGTTTTCGTGATTATCCTGTAGTAGGTGTAAACTGGCTTCAAGCAAGCGACTTCTGCAGCTGGAGAACGGACCGTGTGAATGAGTACATCCTCATCCGTGAGGGTATCATGAACCACTACCCAGATCAGATCGGTGAAGACAACTTCAACACTGACGCCTACCTCTCGAATCAATACAACTCAGGAAAACGCATCGAAGGATTGCCAAACCTGAACTCAACCAGTTCTGGATACCGAAACGTGCGTATGGAAGATGGAATCCTTCTTCCTAAATATCGTCTTCCAACAGAAGCTGAGTGGGAATTTGCAGCACTTGGACTTATAGGTAACAGTGTAGGCGAACGCGTTGTGGAGCGTCGTTTGTATCCATGGAACGGACATGCGGTTCGTAATCCGGATGAAGCGTACATAGGTATGATGTTGGCGAACTTCAAGCGAGGCCGTGGTGACAACATGGGTGTTGCAGGCAAGCTTAATGACAATGCGGATATAACTGCCCCTGTCTTTTCATACTGGCCAAACGATTACGGTCTTTACAACATGGCTGCAAATGTGAGCGAATGGGTCATGGACGTATATCGTCCGTTGTCCTTTGAGGATATGGATGACTTCCGACCATTCCGTGGAAACGTATTTCAAACCAAGGAGCGTGACAACGAAGGTCTCCTCCTAGACAAATACGACATTCCGATATACGATATTCCAGGCCTTATTAGCTACCTCCAAGAATTCCAGCAAACGGCAGGAAATGAATTCAATGACCAAGAAGGCGAGTTGATGTCAACGCTTGTGGAGCAGGCAGAGCGAGCCAACCAGTTGCTCAACGAGGATCAGAAATACGAGGCGAACATCATCATTGTAGAGGAATCCATTGAATCCATCAAGGGTTCTGATGAGATGGTGAAAATTGCACCGACCCTTTTGAAAGATTATAGCTCGTACATCTCTGAGCGGCCCGGTGCGCTTCGATACCGAGAAGCGAAGGTGGAAGAAAATATCGACCGAAGAAATTACAAGCGTTCAGACAACATCAACTTCATGGATGGTGATCCGAAGTCTCACTTGGATTCTCCAAACTGGTCAAGCTTTGAGAGTGAGGAAAGAGGCGAGACGGGATTCATGTATGCCTATCCTGGTCAAGGCGAGTCAGCTTCTGATTTTTCATCCTTGATCAATGATCAAGCGAGGGTATACAAAGGAGCTTCTTGGAACGACCGTGCTTATTGGATGGTTCCTGGAACACGACGTTTCCTTGATGAGCGTCAATCGCTCTCAACACTTGGGTTCCGATGCGCGATGGATCGCGTAGGAAGTCCGGTTGGACTCGGCGGTTCTCGATAGTAAGATCCGGTTGTTAACATCTTCACAGCATTATGAAAGGCCTCATCTGAGGCCTTTTTTAATTTAGGAACGTGCAATATTCGACACTTTACCGATTGTTTTCCGAAACCCGTAAGATCTGTACAGACTCACGTAAGGTCGAGGAAGGCTGCCTTTTCATCGCTTTGAAGGGCCCCAGTTTCAATGGAAACGACTTTGTTCTTTCTAGTCTCAACAAAGGCGCCAGCTACGCATTGGCGGATGAGATTCGACCTGAATTCGAAGATGACCCAAGGGTAATCCAGGTAGAAAATGGATTGATGGCCCTGCAAGCTATCGCTCAAGAGCATCGACATAAGCTCAGGATACCCATTATAGGGCTGACAGGAAGCAATGGGAAGACGACCACCAAAGAATTGTTGAACGCTGCCTTATCGCGTACGTATTCCACCTATGCCACCAGAGGAAACCTCAACAACCATATTGGAGTCCCGCTTTCGATCCTGGAGATTGGAACCGATCATGAAATCGCGATCATTGAGATGGGCGCCAATCATCAGAAAGAAATTCAATTCCTATGCACCATTGCTCACCCAGATGCCGGCTTCATCACCAACATCGGATTGGCACATCTTGAAGGGTTTGAGGGAGAAGAAGGGGTATACATTGGGAAAAAAGAGCTCTTTGATCACCTAATCAAACAGGATGGTAAACTTTTCGTGAATGCAGATGACACCAAGGTCGTACGGGCAGCACAGGGCGCAGCCAGCGTTACTTATGGTCATTCGAACGATTGTCACTTTCAAGGGGAATTTGAGTTGGAAGACAATCGCCTCATCGTGCATTGGTGGCGGGACATCGATCCGTTTAAGAGAACGATTAAAACGCAACTCACAGGAAGCTATAACTTTTCCAATGTAATGGCAGCCATTGCTGTCGCCAGGTATTATGGAGTTCCGGATGTAGACATCCGACGCGGAATCGAGGACTACCGTCCTGACAACAACCGATCCCAGGTAGAACATAGCGATCGTGGAAACACGCTGCTCATTGACTGTTACAACGCCAATCCAAGCAGTATGCAGGCGGCCATTGAAAACCTCAACCTTGAATCTTCAGAAAGAAAAGTAGCATTGCTCGGAGACATGTTAGAACTAGGGTCAGTTGGATTGAAAAAGCATCAAGAAACGGTAGACCAATTACGCGCAGCAGGAATTGAAGGATTTTTGGTGGGAGCCCTTTTCGGCCAGGTAGATACGGCCGGTTTCGGACATTTTCAGACTACCGAGGAATTGGGAGTTTACTTGAAGGCAAAGCCCCTCACTGACGCATATATACTTCTCAAAGGGTCAAGACGCATGAAGCTCGAGCAATTGCTCGAGCTTCTATGACATTCAACACTGATAGCTAGGCGTCATCATTCGTCCAGAACGGCGCGACTGATCACAATGCGCTGTACTTCGCTGGTACCCTCATAGATCTGAGTGATCTTCGCGTCACGCATGAGTCGCTCAACGTGGTACTCCTTCACGAAACCATAGCCGCCGTGTACTTGGACCGCCTCTACCGACGCCTTCATGGCCGCTTCCGATGCGTACAATTTCGCCATCGCACTGAACTTTCCAAATGGAAGGCCTTGATCTTTCAACCAAGCCGACTTTAGACAAAGTAGCCGGGCCGCTTCCACTTCGGTAGCCATATCGGCCAACTTGAAAGCGATTGCCTGGTGCTGGCTGATCGGCTTTCCAAACGCTTTTCTTTCTTTCGAGTAAGCAGTCGCCAACTCCATTGAACCCGATGCAATACCCAAGGCTTGGGCCGCAATACCGATCCGTCCACCTTCAAGCGTCTTCATGGCGAATTTAAATCCGAATCCATCTTCGCCGATGCGATTCTCCTTGGGGACTTTCACGTCATTGAACATCAACGTATGGGTATCACTTCCGCGAATTCCGAGCTTATTCTCCTTTGCGCCAACTATAAAACCTGCCATATCGCGCTCCACGATCAGGCAGTTGATTCCTTTGTGTCCTTTTTCCACATGTGTCTGGGCAATGACCAAATAGATCGCAGCATTTCCTCCGTTGGTAATCCAATTTTTGGTTCCATTGAGCAGGTAGTGATCTCCCATATCAACCGCGGTCGTCCGCTGACTGGTAGCATCGGATCCAGCTTCAGGCTCACTTAGGCAAAAAGCTCCGATTTTCTCACCACTTGCAAGTGGGACCAGGTATTTACGCTTTTGTTCCTCGTTACCAAATTTCTCCAATCCCCAGCACACGAGGCTGTTATTTACAGACATACACACGGATGCACTCGCATCAATCTTGGATATCTCTTCCATAGCAAGCACGTAAGACACCGTATCCATCCCGCCTCCGCCATACTCTGGAGAGACCATCATTCCCATGAAACCCAATTCACCGAGTTGCTTTACCTCTTCCCTCGGGAAGGTTTGCGTCTCATCTCGCTCGATGACACCTGGCTTCAAAACGTTCTGCGCAAAATCGCGGGCAGCATCTCTGACGGCCTTTTGCTCCTCTGTTAATTCGAAAATCATCTAATTATTGCGTTTTCCTGTTATACTTTGTGCTGGCGGACAAAAGTAACTTTTGCAGTGAAATCAACAGTACAAAGAGGAATTGGTTTGATGTGCGGTACATCGCAGGATGGACTTGATCTAGCGGACGTCAGTTTTACCTTTCATCGTGCGTCTGGCTGGAGCTACAACCTCCACTTCGGACAGACGTATCCTTTACCACTAGCGCTTAAATCACGTTTGAGCGACGCGAAAGAAGCCTCAGCATTGGAGTTGGCGAAGCTCGACGTGGCCTTTGGTACATTTTCAGCCGAAATTGTCAAAGCTTATGTTCAAAAGACTAGCTCCACGGCTTCATTCATCGGATCACATGGTGTGACTGTTTTTCACCAGCCTGATGCTGGATTCTCAACTCAAATCGGAAGCGGTGCTGTTATTGCGGCTTTAACGGGGCTTCAAACTGTCTCAAACTTTCGGCAGCAAGATGTAAGCAAAGGGGGGCAAGGCGCTCCTTTGGTGCCGAGCTGTGACGTGCATTTATTCTCTGGTTACGCCCGTACGCTCAATCTCGGGGGATTTGCCAACGTATCCATCCTGGACGGGGTAATCAGGGGATTCGACATTGGCCCGTGCAATTTACTTCTGAACCACCTTGCAAATGAACGAGGACTCGCTTATGATGAAAATGGCGACCTTGCTCGGAGTGGTTCTGTTGACTCCACATTTTTAAATGCGCTAAACGCATTGCCCTACTACCAAGGCAAACCCGCTTCACTAGGCGCGGAATGGGTACTGTCCGCAGTGGTGCCCACAATTAGTGAATTTGGATTTCTACCTCTTCCAGATCGCCTCTGTACGGTAAGCCATCACATCGCCCAACAAATTTCAAAACACTTACGTGATGCTAAGAATGTGCTCGTTACTGGTGGAGGTGCTCACAATGCGTTTCTTGTGGATCTGATACGATTGGAGTCCGGGTGCGAAGTAGTTGTTCCAAGCGCAGAATTGATCGATATGAAAGAGGCCATTTGTTTCGCCTTCCTTGGATTGAAGAGGCTTTTAGGGAAAACGAATATTTACGGCTCCAGCACCGGAAGCAAGCTCGACTCATGCGCAGGTGCCTTGTATTTGCCTTAATTCGTTCAGAAACCTGCTGACATAGCGTCAACGAGCGCGCTTTTTATACATTTGCAGCGCCATTTTAAAGGGTATAAAATACCTCGTTATGAAAGAACTGCTCGAGAGATTTGAGAACAAGACGCCCGAGATCGTTTTCGAATGGAGTGATCCAGAAACCGAGGCTAAGGGTTGGGTTGTAATCAACAGCCTCAGAGGGGGTGCCGCGGGTGGTGGTACTCGCATGCGTATAGGACTTGATAAGCGTGAAGTGGAGTCACTTGCGAAGACGATGGAAGTGAAATTCACGGTGGCCGGTCCTCCTATTGGTGGGGCAAAGTCGGGCATCAATTTCGACCCGAGCGATCCACGCAAAGACGGTGTTCTCCGCAGATGGTACAAGGCGGTATACCCGCTCCTCAAGAACTATTACGGTACTGGTGGCGATCTCAATATTGATGAAATCCATGAGGTCATCCCCATCACCGAGAGTTACGGATTATGGCATCCACAAGAAGGAATTGTAAACGGGCACTTCATTCCAGGCCCTGGTCAGCACTTGAGCAAGGTAACGCACCTCAGACAAGGTGTTTCTAAGGTCCTCAACAGCCCTCTCTATTCTCCTGACATCGTTCGTCAGTATGTGGTTGCAGACATGATCACGGGTTACGGCGTATCCGAGGCGGTCTTGCATTTTTATCGCATCTGGAAGAAGTCGGACGTTCAAGGCAAGCGCGTCATTATTCAAGGATGGGGCAACGTAGGTTCTGCCGCGGCCTTTTACATGGCGCAAGCAGGAGCGAAAATCGTAGGTATCATCGATCGCAACGGTGGCCTCATCAATGAAGATGGGTTCACGTTTGAAGAGATTCGCAATCTATTCCTTGAGAAAGAAGGCAATTCTTTGGTGTCAAAGAAGATGATTCCATTCAAAGATTTGAATGAACGCATCTGGAGCATAGGAGCGGACATTTTCCTCCCCTGCGCAGCATCGCGCCTTATCACAAAAGGGCAAAGTGATCAATTGATTGAAAGTGGTTTGGAAGTGATCTCATCAGGAGCGAACGTTCCGTTTGCCGACCCAGAGATCTTTTTCGGCCCAATAGGCGACCATGTAGATAACAAGATCAGCCTCATCCCTGACTTTATTGCCAATTGCGGCATGGCACGGGTATTTGCTTATTGCATGAGCGACGATTACGTTCAGACCGACGAGAGCATCTTCAAGGATACTTCGGAAACGATCGGCGAGGCCTTGCAAAAAGTGCACGACAAGCATGCCGCTGATAAAAAGATCGCCAAAACAGCTTTTGAGATTGCATTGCAGCAACTCCTCTGATGATCAAAATGGAATACTTAGACGACATATATTTTGGCAATACCGTTCAAGACTACTTGTGGGTCTTAGGGTCATTGCTCTTCGGAATTATATTACTCCGCTTTATTGCGCATCGAATAAGCAACGTGATTTTCCGACTCATTGTCGGAAAGACAGAAGGCGTTGACAAACACGAGCTTTATGAATTGCTTGAGAAACCACTGAAGTGGCTGATCATGCTTATTTTTCTCTTTGTTGCAACGAGCCTTCTTGATTATCCGGAGGAATGGAACATGGCGTCAAAGGACGAATTCGGCATTCGGATGTTCTTGCATCGATCTTATGTTGCCTTCTTAATCATCGTTATCACTTGGGCTGCATTGCGCATTACCAAGTTTTTAGGCATCATCTTAATGGCCCGCGCCGAACTGACGGAAAGTAAAAGCGACGATCAGGTCATCCCCTTTTTGATGGAGATCATCAAGATCCTGGTAATCGTACTCGGCATCTTCATTTTCATGGGCTCCGTTTTCAAGGTTGACGTAGGCGCCCTAATTGCCGGACTTGGCATTGGCGGATTGGCGTTGGCACTGGCTGCAAAAGAGAGCCTGGAAAACCTGCTTGCTTCTTTCGTCATTTTCTTCGACAAGCCCTTTGTGATAGGTGATTTGGTCACGGTCAGTGGAGTAACAGGGACGGTCGAAAAAATCGGTTTCAGAAGCACAAGAATTCGAACCTTGGAGAAAAGCTACCTCACACTTCCGAACCGCCAAATGATCGACAATATTCTGGACAATTTATCCATGCGGACTTACCGAAGGGTAAGCTTCAACATTGGCGTGCTTTATGGCACGAGCGAGGAGCAACTCAAAAAAATCGTCGTTGACATTCAGCGATACATCGATGAGCATCCCCATACGAATCAAGATGGAGAAATCCATTTTGTACAGTTTGGCGCAAGTTCATTGGATATCATGATTCTCTATTACATCGACACAATGGATTGGGGGGTCTTTTTGAAGATCAAAGAAGAAGTCAATTTTGAAATCATGCGCATTGTTGAAGAGCAAGGCGCTGACTTCGCGTTCCCTACGCAGACCGTTCACCTAGCAAAAGAATAAAACAGTAAGACTATGTATCTATTGATGGTTGTCGTTTTCGTTATTGGATATCTCGCCATTGCTCTCGAGCACCCTATCAAGATAGACAAGGCCGCTACCGCCCTCCTAATTGGTTCTATCACTTGGACGATCTTCGCCTTAAGTGCCGAGACCATCATGGACGGCAGTCCGCTTCTCGCGGAGTACATGAGAGAGTACGCTTTGTTGAACGACGGAGCACAGACAGATGCCTTGCATTACGTCACCCATGAATTGGGACACCATCTTTCCGAAATTGCTGAGATCCTCTTCTTCCTGTTGGGAGCGATGACGATTGTAGAATTGATCGATGCCCATGAAGGATTTGCGCTCATCACAGACCGCATCAACACTGCCAACAAGGTGAAGCTTGTTTGGGTCCTCTCCGTTCTTACCTTCTTCCTTTCCGCCGCACTTGACAACCTTACCACAGCCATTGTCATGTCAGCGCTCTTGAAGAAATTGATCAAAAGCAAAGAAGACCTTTGGCTGTTTGCAGGTATGGTCATCATCGCCGCCAATGCTGGTGGTGCGTGGTCTCCCATTGGCGACGTAACGACTATCATGCTCTGGATTGGTGGTCAAGTCACTGCTGCCAATATTGTCATTAAATTGCTCATCCCTTCCATGGTGGCTCTGCTCGCGCCTTTGCTAATCCTCACCTTCACGCTGAAAGGAGAAGTAGAACGCAAACTGGGGATGGTAGACCGTGCTCACCTGGAAGATCGAACTACTCCAAGTGAACAGAAGTTAGTGCTATTCCTTGGAGTGGGAAGTTTACTATTCGTCCCCATTTTTAAAACTGTCACGCATCTTCCCCCGTATATGGGTGTGCTCTTTGGTCTTGGCGTCCTTTGGACAGTAACCGAAATCATGCACCGCTCAAAGAACAAGACGGATAAATCACAACTCACGGTCATAGGTGTATTGCAAAAGGTAGACACACCTAGCGTGCTCTTTTTCCTAGGAATTTTAGCCGCAGTGGGATCCCTTCAATCAGCAGGGCACTTGCGCGTGATGGCTAAATTCCTTGAAGATTCTGTAGGCAACATGTATGCGATCAACGTAATCATTGGCCTCCTCAGTTCGATCGTGGATAATGTTCCACTGGTTGCAGGAGCAATGGGTATGTATGATTTACTCCCTGCCGGTGCCGAAGCTATTTCAGGCACGGCCTATCCAGTTGACCACAGCTTCTGGGAATTCCTTGCTTATTGTGCTGGAACAGGAGGAAGTTGCTTGATCATCGGATCTGCTGCTGGTGTTGCTGTGATGGGAATCTTGAACATTGATTTTATCTGGTACATCAAGCGAATATCCTTGCTCGCTCTGGCCGGATACATCTCTGGTGCCGCGGTATTCATCTTGATGGATATGTTCCTGCATTGAATTAACAGTACGCTCTTCACAATTACCCTTTATTGAAAGCGTTGAGGGACGGATGGCTAATACCTTAGTAATCCAAATAATCCCTTGATATGTTATTGAATCTGCTTCTACAGATCACCCCAGATCTCAACACTTCCGCTGAAGGCATTGAAGAGGTCGTGCCGCACGAAGAGACGCTCTCCGTCATCGAACTGCTCGCCAGCGGCGGCTGGTACATAATGATACCACTCGCCATCCTGTCGGTTGTGGCCATCTACATATTTATCGAGCGCTTCCTCGCGATCCAGAAGGCGACTAAAGAAGATCCGAAATTCATGGATCAGATCAAAGATTTCATCCACGATGGAAAGATCGACGCTGCCAATCATCTCTGTAAGCAGACAGACACCACTTTCGCTCGCATGATTCAAAAGGGGGTAAAACGCATCGGTAAACCCCTGAGTGATATCAGCACCGCCATCGAGAATGTCGGTAAACTCGAAGTATACAAACTCGAAGAGAGCCTTTCCACGCTCGCTACCATTGCAGGGGCAGCCCCCATGATCGGATTTCTTGGTACGGTGATCGGAATGATTGTCGTTTTCCACGAAATGCGCATCAGCGACAGCGGCATTGAGATCGAGCAACTTTCAGGTGGTATCATGCAAGCCATGGTCACGACAGTTGCAGGGCTCGTCATTGGAATCATAGCGTACATCGCCTACAACGTTCTGGTTGCTAAGGTTGAAAAGGTGGTCTACAAGATGGAGGCTACCACGATCGAATTCATGGACCTCCTCCAAGAACCCGCCGAATAATGAGCATCCGATCTAGAAATAAGGTGAGCGTGAGTTTCAATATGTCGAGTATGACCGACATCGTGTTCTTGCTGCTCATTTTCTTCATCATACTTTCTACCTTAGTCTCGCCTTATGGCGCTAAAGTCGATCTACCTACGGGCAAGGCTCGAACAAAGGAACATCCGAAGATTTCGGTTACCATTCGCCCTGACCTTTCGTACAGCATCGATGGACAGGACGTGAGCAAGGAGCAGGTAGAAGGAATGCTTGTGAAACGCAAGAGCGAGGTGGACAAGCCTAGCATCGTTTTGCGTGTAGATAAGCAAGTACCCACCGGAGAAACTGTAGGTTTCTTGAGCATTGCGAAAGAATATGGCTTTAGCGTCGTTATAGCAACGAAGCCTTGATATGAAAACGGAACAGGAAAAGAACAAACGCCGAGGACTCATTGGAACCCTTGTGTTCCATCTGATCTTGTTGATCGTATTCCTGTTCACAGGCCTGACGATGCCAGTGCCCATTCCTGAGGAAGAGGGCCTTCCCGTTCAGTTGGACCTTGGAAACACGGATTTTGGCCAGGGCGACGAGCAACCACTAAGCAGTACCGAACCAGAGATATCTGATCCCATTTCAAAGCCCCAGCCGGCTGAAGCTACTCCTGTAGAATCGCCCGAAGACTTAGCTACTCAAGACGAGGTATCTGATCTTTCTGCTCCTGAGGAAACCAAACCTCAAAAGCCAGTAGAGAAAAAACCAGAGCTAGACGAAAAGCTTAAAAAGGTGCTTCAAAGCAATCCTTTCCAAACCAAGGATGACAACGACAGTAAGGGCCAAGGTGATTCGGGCCAAGCGGGAGATCACGGCAAGCCCGATGGATCTCCTGATGGTAATTCATTGCATGGGGATGCAGCAGGAGGAGGAATCTCCTTCGATTTGGGAGGACGTTCAGCAAAGAACTTGCGGGCCATACCAGGCAACTACCAAGAATCAGGACTCATCGTTATCGACATCGTGGTAGATCGAGAGGGAAATGTATTGCGCGCATCGGTGGGTAGGAAGACCACCATCACCAATGCCTCTTTGTTAAAGGCAGCGGAAGCCGAAGCCCGAAGGGTAAAGTTTACACCCAATCCTTCGGCTCCTGAGGAGCAGCGGGGAAGGATCTCTTACCCCATCATCCTCCAATAGTCGATGTCTTACACAGAGACGCTCAGCTACCTTTTCCAACAGCTTCCCATGTACCAACGCATCGGACAGGCCGCCTATAAAGCGGATCTTGACGGGACAAACAAGCTCATGAAATTGCTCGATCATCCGCAACGGGGGCTGAAGTGCGTTCATGTGGCCGGTACGAATGGCAAAGGTTCTGTCTCCCATTTACTTTGCTCCGTTCTGCAAGAAGCAGGTTTTAAAACTGGGTTGTACACCTCTCCACACCTCGTTGATTTCAGAGAACGCATCCGCATCAACGGACAAATGATTCCTGAAGCGGATGTCATCAAGTTCGTAGCACAGTACAAGGATTCATGCGAAGAGATGGGCCTCTCCTTTTTCGAGTGGACAGTTGGCTTGGCATTCGATCATTTCAGGTCCTATGAGGTAGATGTAGCGGTGATCGAGGTTGGGATGGGCGGTCGGCTCGACTCTACCAATGTTGTGCAACCCGAACTATCTGTGATCACCAACATCGGAATGGATCACACGCAATTTTTGGGCGACACATTGGACAAGATTGCCAAGGAGAAGGCGGGCATCATCAAGCGCGGAAAGCCCGTGGTCATTGGACGGTCACAGCGTGAAACCGAAGGCGTCTTCAGAGGCATTGCGCTCCAGCTTGATTCAGCCATCGCTTTTGCAGACCAGCAATTCCCCTTGGACGTACCTGAATCCGCACTAACAGGCACGTATCAGACCGAGAATTTTCAAACGGTTCTCATTGCTATTGCAGAATTGAAACGGCTGGGGTGGAACATCACCGAAAATCAGATCGAAGCTGGTTTCAAGAACGTAATGACAAATACAGGACTGCGGGGCAGGTGGGAAACGATTCAAGAAGAACCGCGGGTAATTTGCGATGTAGGACACAACACAGAAGGCATCAAGCACGTCGTGCAACAGCTCTCCAAGGAACGCAAAGGAAGGCTCCATTTGATACTTGGATTCGTGACGGACAAGGATGCGAAGGAATTGCTCTCTCTGTTTCCTAAAGACGCTGAATACCTGCTCACTGCGCCTAGCATTCCCCGTGCTCTTTCCATCACAGACCTCTCTGAAATGGCCACCGAAATGGGCATCAAACACGATCTCTTCCACCAAGTTCGAGACGCCTATAGCGCAGCTCTAAAAAGCACAGACCCAGGGGATACCATCTTCGTTGGTGGCAGCACCTTTGTAGTTGCTGACTTGCTCGCGGCCATCCAATAAAAAAGCCGCAGACCGAAGCCTGCGGCATGATTAACCCACCTCGCCTTTTTAGCGAGAAGCGGTATTCTTCTCAAGAATCTCGGCGGATCGCATCAACTGAAGGCACTCCCTTCGGTAACCCTCCTTGTCTTTGCCCAAGGCAGACTCCGCCAATTCAATGATGTTCTCGTACGTAGCGTCACCTTTTTGCTCGCTCTTTCGGAGAAGCATTCCAAAGCCGGCTACACTGGAAGACCACTTCAAGTTATTAGAAGCCATATTCAGCTTACTCACATCGTTGCTCACCACTCTTGAAAGCAGCTTGCTCTGCTCACCATTGGGTTCCTTATACCGCACCTTCACCGTAGCCATTTCATTTGAATACGTGCCCGCGATCGCCACGTCCTCTACCGCACTTCCCTGGTACTTCAAAGGATCCACTTTAGCACCAATGCCTTTTCCAACCGGAATCACTTCATACAATGCGGTCACCACGTGTCCCACGCCCATCTCACCGGCGTCTTTGGTGTCGTCATTGAAATCCTCGTTGTTGAGTTTTCTATTCTCGTATCCGATGAGTCGGTATTCCGCAACAACAGCAGGGTTAAACTCTACTTGCAGTTTCACATCCTTAGCAATCGTGAAGAGTGTGCCACCAAACTCGCTCACCAAGGTCTTCTTGGCCTCCGTCAAGTTATCGATGTAAGCATAGTTGCCATTGCCTTTATCTGCAAGCGTCTCCATCTTGGAATCCTTGTAGTTACCCATGCCAAAACCGAGCACGGTAAGGAAGACTCCTTCCTCTCTCTTCTCTTCGATCAAGCGTTGCATCTCTCCGTCAGAAGACGCCCCCACATTGAAGTCACCATCGGTGGCAATGATGACGCGGTTATTGCCTTCCTTGAGCAAATGGTCAGCGGCAACTTTATACGCTAGCTTAATGCCCGCACCGCCCGCCGTAGAACCTCCCGATTCCAATTGATCGATGGCTTGATTGATTTTTCCTTTTTCAAATCCAGGAGTTGATTCCAGCACAAGGCCCGCTGCCCCAGCATAGACCACGATTGCTACGCGGTCGTTATCCCGTAATTCGTTGACCAACATTTTCATGGCGGACTTCAGCAAGGGCAGTTTGTTGGGAGAACCCATGGACCCTGAAACATCAATTAGAAATACGAGGTTGCTCGGAGGCAACTTGCCTTTATCCAGCTCCTTGGCCTTGATGCCAATGTGCATGATATAATGGTCTTTATTCCAAGGAGCTTCCGCCACTTCTGTGAATACCTTGACCGGATCATCCCCTTTCGGAGCCTCATAGTCGTAGTCAAAGTAGTTGATCATCTCTTCCACTCGGACTGCATCGATCGGAGGCAATTGCCCCAGATTGATGAAGCGACGCGCATTCGAGTATGACGCACGGTCCACATCAGCACTGAACGTGCTGAGCGGCTCGTCCTGGACTCGGTGAAATATATTCTCATTGATCGCGCTGTACGACTCCGTGTTTCTGGACTCAGCAGGAACGTGATGCCAATTCCCAACCATTCCATTGGAGGTAGCGAGGGCTTTGTGGTGTGCCATTCTAGGAGCAGCAGGGGAGCTCATATCCATGCTGTATTGCACATCCTCTTCTTGTGCAATTACTTCTAACTCATCTAATTGCTCAACCCTGGGGGCGATGACCACGCTCATAAAGGTCTGGCTGCCCACTCGCAATTTTCGGCGTTCAAATCCTTTCTTGTGAACAATGATTGCTTGGAAAGGCGAGGAAGAAAACAGCGTGAAGAGTCCATTCGTATCTGTGAAGGCTGTTTCCGTTGTATCTTTAGAATTCAAGATAACCGCAGAAGCAAGTGCTTTTCCCTGAGGATCGGTTACTTGTCCTTTGAGGATTGTGTTCTTTTGCTGGGCCTGAGCGCTCATGATCAGAGCGATGAAGGCGATGAAGATGCTTAGCTTTTTCATAGTCCATAAATTTTGATGTTCACCAATAGGATGCAAGCACATTCAAGATTCCATAAACCGACCTAAAGAAATTTGGTAGAGACCACCATCATAGACATCGCTAACGCGCCTCAACGCAGTGATGAAGACCTCTTTCGCGCGTACACCGATAATAAGGACAAGGAGATCATGGCCCTGCTTTTTCGGAAGTACATGGCATTGGTCTTTGGTGTGTGTATGAAGTTCCAACGAGAAAAGCACGCGGCCCAAGACAGCACGATGGAGATCTTCGAGAAACTGATGCAGTATCAATCCGAAAGAGATGTAAAAAACTTCAAGGCCTTTATGTATGTGGTTTCCAAGAATCATTGTTTGATGAAGCAACGAGGGGAAAAGATGCTCGACATAGATATTTCGGATGCCGATATGGAAAACGCATTGGAAATGCATCCTATTGATACAGATGATCAGGAAATGCAAGAAGAACTCCTTAAAAAATGCCTGAAAAAATTAAAAGAACTGCAGAAGGATTGTGTGCACTTGTTCTACTTGAAAAAGAAGAGCTACTCGGAAATAAGTCGTGAATTAAAGGTCACATTGAACGCTGTGAAAAGCCACATCCAAAACGGCAAACGCAATTTAAAGGTCTGCATAGAGGAAGGACAATGAAGCACGAAAGCGACATATTAAAACGCATTAAAAGCTACTTCATGCGCCGCAAGAGCGTCGATGAAGCCTACCGCTTTGAGCGTGAAATGGAGCGCGACGCTTTTCTGTATGAGGCCATGGAAGGATACGAGGACATGCTAACTTCAGAGATCCAACAGGCCTTGGACGAGTTGGATGACCGACTGGATGAGCGATCAAATAGAAGGGGGCTCATCTTTACTTGGCAAGCAGCTGCCATAGGCCTAATCATCGTTGCTGGAACCGCTGTATTTGCGATCCTAGGTGGCCAAAATGAGGAGATCGATACGGCAACGATTGAGGAAAACAACTACGCTCCACGTTCCGCCCAACCTTCATTTAAAGCAATGGAAGGAGAGCCAGCATATGTAGTGGCCGATTCATTCGTCAAAGACGAGGCACTTATCACAAACCCTATCCAAGAGGAATCAACGCTTCCTTCTCCGCCCGATGCGGTGGCTTATCAACGCATTGAAGCAGAAGCCGATATGGAAGAGGACCTAAAGACCTCGGATTCTTCACAGCCGGAATCAATTGCATTTACGAGCGCTGGTAATGGCGTCCAAACTGATAGCGTGGCTGATATTGCTGCGAATGAAGCATCAGATTTCGTTGTCATGGAGAAAACAGCGCAGAGGGTTGAGCGATCCTTAGCCGTTCAAGCAGAGTCAATAGATTACAGCGCCAATGCGCCAATGAAAAAATCAAAAGCCTCAGAAACACCGCCTCCTCCGCTACCCGAGGGTGGGATGGATGCGTACAACAAGTACCTGAAAAACAACTTGCAGCGCTCGCCAGGAATGCCACGCGGAAGTGTAGTGTTGAGCTTTGAGTTTGACCGCAATGGAAGTCCAAAAGACATCAACGTTGCAAACTCGCTTTGCACCGCATGCGATGCAGAGGCCATTCGGTTGGTAGAAGAAGGCCCCAAGTGGAATGCTGCCGATCGAAAAGAACGGGCCGTGATCACCGTGAGTTTTGACCAATGAGCAGATGGCGATCCATAATAAGCTTTCTCCTAATCCTTCTCACTGCACCTTCATTTGCGCAATCCAAGAAGCAATTACTCGTTGATGGCATCGCCGCATTTGAGCTGCAAGATTATCAAGGCTGTATCGTCTATTTGGATCAACTGATTGAAAAGTCAGACAAAGACAGCATGGCCTTTTTCTATCGGGGTATGGCCCGCGCACGCCTGGAATCCTATTCTGAAGCGCACATCGATCTCTCAAAGGCTATTGCCATTGGTCCGCGTTATTTTGAGGCCTATAAGGAACGAGGAAAGATCAGCGCCTTACGGGGATTGCACACGCAAGCCTTGACTGATTTCAATGCGGCCATTCAAATCCAACCCAATTACTCGGATGCCTTCTATAACCGAGCCTTGGTTTACCTCCAGCAAGAAAATTATCGCGGTGCTAAGGACGATTTGAGCAAGGTTGTGCAATTAAATCCTATGGATGTTGATGCGCTATACCTCCGGGGTAAAACCTATCTCTCTATGCGCGACTATGAACACGCGATGGCGGATTTGAATCAATGCATTACAATGTATGATAAGCATATATTGGCGCACAAGGAGAGAGGTAAACTCAAGGCAATGCTAGGGGATTACCTCGGTTCGATCGATGATTTTACTGCAGCCATTGAGTTAAAACCCAACTTTACGGATGCTTACTATAACCGCGCAATATCGGCCTACAATCTAAAGCGTTATGCAAATTGCATCGAAGACATGGATCACGTGATCGAGCGCGACGCATCAGACGCCGAAGCTTTCTACTACAAAGGAATATCCCACTACAAGCTCGGTCAAAAGGAAGATGCGTGTCCGGCACTGAGCAAAGCCGGAGAATTAGGGAAGTTTGAAGCCTATGAAATCATCAAGGCATACTGCCGCTGATCAAATCCTGACCGCGACGATGCAGATGTCATCGATCTGCTCGTGGTCGGTTCCCATCCAATCCAGAATCGTATTGTATAGTGCCTCCTTTTGTTGATCCATGGGGTGCTCATAGATCTCTAGAAGTTTCCGTTTGAAGGCAGCGTATTTGTATTTCTTTCCTTCCGATCGAAGGATGTAGACACCGGATTGTAGACTCGATAGATCCATTGTATTTGCCATGACCTTTTCGCTAAGTATCCATTCTCCTTTAATGGAATATACTTCCACGATTTGGTTGCTGGCTAAACCCTTCAACTGAACAATGCCCTGAACCGGGTTGGGAAATACTTGGATCGCCGCCTCTTGAGCTGAAATCGCAAAGATTCCTGCAGGTGGCTGGTTAGAGTTGGTATCATTGGTGTCCGCCATTTCAGCGAAACTGACTTCAAAGAGTACAGCGTTATCTCCTCCATTGCTACCATTTACATTCACTGCGTTCGCTCCCATATAAAAGGTAACGCTTCCCGTACCAGCAGAGGGGGCCGTCCAATCGAACGCAAAAGCACCTGAAGCACTTGGTCCAGAATGCTCGGCATACTGCCTTGAACTGGAAACTGAGAATTGCACGCCGCTACCAGCATTGCTGAAGCCATTGAGTGGCGTATCGCCGGCATCCTCAAGCGCGATAGCCTGGAAACCATGACCGGAAGGCGTCCCCATTGAACTCGATACATTAACACTGACCGAATAGACTTCGTCTGGGGCGTATTCGCTTACCTCCGCACCGTTACCGTCGTTTACCGTGAGATCGATGCTCACATCCCCAAAGGATCCACCCGTATGACATGAGGTACACTTTGTGGCACCATCTCCAGGGGCATTTGTAGCTCTGTTTCCGTTTGAAGCAGGCCCATTTGCATTCGATGTTAAGATGATTCCTCCTATGACAAGGATGAAAGAAGAGAGCAATAAGTAATTGTGTTTCATTGGTTTTTGGTTTTTGGTTTGGTAGTAGACGCACAACGTTAGTAAAAGGTTGAGACATAGGTGTAGATACCCTCAATTTATTTCGCTTCTTGCACAGACGTATTTACCTAAAGTTCATTAAGGTTTTCTCTTCATACTCAGTACCTTTGCAGCCCCAAAATCAGGAACAACCATGATCGCAGCCAATAATGTATCCCTCGCTTTCGGAAAACAGAAACTCTTTGATGAGGTAAACGCTAACTTCACCGAAGGGAATTGCTACGGTGTGATTGGCGCCAACGGAGCCGGCAAATCAACCTTCCTCAAGATCCTTTCAGGAGAGATCGAACCGAATACCGGGCACATTGCCATCGAACCCGGCAAGCGCATGGCTGCGCTCAATCAGAACCACTTCCAATTCGATGAAGTACCTGTATTAGAAACGGTACTCAGAGGTCATCAACGCCTCTTCGAAGTCATGCAAGAGAAAGATGAGATCTACGCCAAAACGGACTTTTCGGATGCCGACGGCATCCGAGCTTCTGAACTCGAAGAGGAGTTTGCAGAAATGGACGGTTGGAATGCTGAATCAGATGCCGCAGCCATGCTGAGCGGACTGCACATCAAAGAATCCGACCACTCGAAATTGATGAAGGACATGAATGGCAACGAAAAGGTACGTGTGTTGCTCGCACAAGCCATTTTCGGCAATCCTGACATCCTCATCCTCGACGAACCAACCAACGACCTGGACATCGAAACGGTGACCTGGTTAGAAGACTTCCTCCTCGATTTTAAGAATACCGTGATCGTCGTTTCCCACGACCGTCACTTCCTCGATACGGTGTGTACCCATATCGCCGACTTGGATTACGGAAAGATCAAACTCTTTACCGGTAGCTACACCTTCTGGTATGAGTCCAGTCAACTAGCGCTCCGCCAGCAAGCCCAGCAGAACAAGAAAATCGAAGCCAAGCGAGCTGAATTAACAGAATTCGTCCAGCGATTCAGCGCCAACAAATCCAAGGCCCGTCAAGCGACCAGTCGGAAGAAATTGCTCGAACGCATCAACATAGATGACATTCAGCCTTCTAGCCGTAAGTACCCAGGCATCATCTTCCAACAGGAGCGTGAAGCTGGAAACGACATCCTCAACATCGATGGTTTGAGCTACGTCAGCGAAGACGGAGAAACCTTCTTCAAGGACCTTGAGCTCACCGTCAACAAAGGAGATAAAGTTGCCGTGATCGGGCGCAACAGCCAGTCCATGACTGCATTGTTTCGCATTTTGGCTGGAGAGCTACAGGCCACTTCCGGAACATTTAAGTACGGACAGACCATCACTTGGGGTTACCTCCCGGTAAACAACGAGCAATACTTTGACAACAAGCTCGAACTACTGGATTGGCTGCGTCAATATTCACCAGCAGGAATGGACGATGTAGATGTACGCGGATTTCTTGGCAAAATGCTCTTCAGCGGTGATGATATTAAGAAGAAGTCAAACGTGCTTTCTGGAGGAGAAAAGGTGCGGTGCATGCTTTCCCGTATCATGATCAAAGGAGCCAACCTCTTGATCCTCGATGAGCCCACCAACCACCTCGATCTCGAGTCGATCACGGCCTTCAACAACGCCTTGATCAACTTCCCTGGTACGGTCATATTCACCTCACATGACCACACCTTCACCGACACCACCGCAACGCGCATCGTAGAATTGACCCCAACGGGTTGCATTGACAAGATGATGAGTTATGACGACTACATCGAAAGCGCCAAGATTCAGGAGCAGCGCGAGGCGATGTATGTTTAGAGAGGGGCTATGAGCTAGGGACTAGGAGCTAGGTTTTTTATAGGAAACCTTTTGCCTATTAATGGATGATTAATATGGGCGCTACCTCACCATTGAGATGAAGGGTGTAACGACCAGAAATCAGGGCGCTTAGGTCTAACATGGTCTTTGGCGCAACAATCTGCTGTTTGAATACGACACTTCCGAAGAGGTCGTGTATGACCAAGTCACCTTTTCCCTCGACGCTTTGGAGTTGTACCTGACCAGAAGAAGGAGATGGAAATACCTCGAATTGCCGCTCGGTGGTTGCATTGATTCCCGCAGGCGTGAACGGCACGACTTCGATGCTGTCAGAAGCGGTGCAAGTGTTGGAATCAGTCACATGCAGCCAATAGAGTCCTGGAGTAACCACAAAAATAAAGTCATTCGTACTTCCCGTAGACCAAAAGTAGTCGGTCATCCCTACAGGACCATTGATCGTAAGCACTCCCGCTTGAGGAAGCTCTTGACTGGGTCCAAGATCGAACGTTGGATTTTGATGCAGGGCAACAATCGATTCTGTATAAGACGCAGTGCACTCATTAAAGTCCGTAACGGATAGGTTGTAGGTGCCAGAAGCTAAATTAAATACGACGGTCCCCGATGTAGTCGCGGGGTCATCCCAAACAGAGGTAAAAGGACCAACCCCTCCCTGGATATTGGTCCATATCTGACCCAGCTCACTTTCAGGGCATGCATTGTTAACCACCGTATCAGTGACCACGGTGAGCAGGCTTGGTTGATCGAGGTCGTATGAAGCAATGGATTCGCATCCATTGGAGTCGGTCAGCGTCAGTGTATATTGCCCGGCGAGCACGTTCGAAATCGCCGCTGATGTCCCACCATTGCTCCACGAGAAACTGAATGGGGGTATGCCTCCAAATGCAGAAGCCGTAACGCTTCCGTTGGCATCGCCAAAGCACAATGGTTCCAAAAATGAACTTGTGGAATACAAGCTGTCGGGTTGGGTGATGGATACGGTAGTATCATACTTACAGCCAGTGGAATCGGTGATCGTCACCGTATAATTTCCGGCCCCGAGATTTGTGATGCTAGTAACGTTGGAATCTCCGTTCGACCATTCCATAACGTACGGTCCGAGTCCACCGGAAACCGAGGCAGAAACAGCCCCGTTAGTATCTCCGTAGCATAGAAGGTTCGAAACATCGACCCCATCCGGATAGGGTAATTCGCATCCTTCAAAGTAAACCTCAACGCGTGTAATAGCAGCTGAAGTGCTGGGCATGAGACGTTGCTTGGAGCTTGGTTGTTCAACGGAGAATTCGCCTGTAGTTTGTAGAGAGGCGTTGAGTAGCCGTTGATCGTTGTTGAGTATCCTCCTGAACCAGCATTAGAGCATTGCCCAACGTTGCTGCTAGCATCCCATCGAGAGCCAAGTATGCCGATGTGGTCTCCATCGCTGATCGGAATGTCACACGGAATGGAGTCCCCAGCAGAGGTGTCTTGAACCAGAAATAGAACCGTGTAATTGGTGGCTGGACTACCTGACGCACCGCTTCCGGTGAACTTAAGCACTGCAATACTCTGAGGATTCCAAGGATTCATTGAGTCATCCGGCACCTTTAACGCCTTGATGGTAATGTCTGCAGGGGAAGTAAACCACATTCCATTGGTAGCTCCGTTGGTGACAGAGGATTCTGCCGGAAGCGGCATCCATCCGAGCTGAGTTTGTGCTTGGATGGGTTGAAATGTGAGTAAAATGATCAGTATCAAGATGGTACTTCGTAGCATAGTGTATCGTAATTGAATCCCAAAAATAATCCTTATGATCCATTTTTAGACGGGAGAATAATCCGCCTGTCGATCTGATTTCCATCCTGACATGTCTCTTCACGGCTGTAAGGTTCTTCTCTTCCAATCGACAGCATAAAAAACACAAGGCAAATGAAACAGCTACTCACCGCCATCTTTCTTTTGGGAATCATGGCAAGCGCGTCGGCGCAAACCGCAAAACAATGGAACATCGACAAGTCCCATGCATCCGTTCAATTTTCGATCGATCACTTCTTCTCCTCCGTTCCCGGCAAGTTCAAGAAGTTTGAAGGTGAAATCAACTTTGACCCCAACGACCTCAAAGGAAGCAAGGCCGTTTTCACGATCGACGTTCGCAGCGTTGACACCGATGAGCCAGAGAGGGATGGCCACCTGCAATCCGAAGATTTTTTCAACGCAGAGAAGTGGCCCGAAATGAAATTCGTTTCTACCCGCTTTGAAAAGAAGTCAGACAAAGAGTACATCGTTCACGGCAAGCTCACTCTACGAGATGTCACCAAGGAAGTCGCCCTGCCATTGACAATCAAAGGTCGCATGGACAACCCATGGAAAGAAGGATACGAAATCCTAGGCATCAAGATCGACACGTCCATCAACCGCACCGATTTTGGCCTAGGAACCGGAAGCTGGGCAGCAACAGCTGTAGTAAGCGATGAAGTAGAGATCGAGATCAGCATGGAGCTCGACGCAAAAAAGTAAAGGCAAGGCTGGAAGCTGGCTACTGGCCACTGCCTAGCGCCTACTAAAAAGGCCCCCGCTTCGCGGAGGCCTTTTTGTACGTGAGGCATACTGGGCTCGAACCAGTGACCTCTACCCTGTCAAGGTAGCGCTCTGAACCAACTGAGCTAATGCCCCAGAAATAATGAACGTTTTATAAAAGAGTGCGGTGCCCTTCACCTACCTTTCTTTCGAGTGCGAAGATTGGAAAATCCTCTCAAATATCACCTTCCCTCTGCGGGAGGCCGCCAAATCTTTTGGCTTCACAAAAGCATTGTTCTAAATTTAGCCTTCAAACGCACCCCCAACTTATTGAATCTGTACCCTTCGTATTTCAGAAAATCAACCCTCATCACAACGTCTCATCAATTTTTAGCCTATGCAATCCATTGAACTTGAAGTCGTTTTTCACGTACCCTCCTTTATTCTTTACCACGCTTGGCTCAACAGTGACGCCCACACCAAAATGACAGGTGGAACGGCGGAATGCAGCCACGAAGTTGGCGGGAAATTCATTGCTTGGGATGGCTACATCTCTGGCCAAAACTTGGAATTGATTCCTGGTCAGAAAATAGTTCAATCTTGGCGTACTACTGATTTCGCTGATGGGGACAAGGACTCACAAATTACCCTCACGTTTCGAGACCACGGTGATCATTGCCACGTAACACTCGTGCATGCAAACATTCCAGACAGCCAGCCTGATTACAAGCAAGGGTGGGAAGAACACTACTTCCAGCCTATGCTTGCACACTTTTCTCACTAAATCCATATGAAAGCCGCGATTACCGGAAAACCTGGCGACCCAACCGTCATTCAAATAAAGCAGGTTCCCACCCCGACAGCGAAGTCTGGATGGGTGCTGATCAAAGTGATGGCCTTTGGTCTGAATCGTTCCGAACTCTTCACACGACGTGGAGATTCACCCGGCGTTCAGTTTCCGCGAATCCAAGGCATTGAATGCGTTGGAATGGTAGAGGAAGACCCCTCCAACACACTGCAAAAAGGTCAAAAAGTAGCCGCCATCATGGGTGGAATGGGAAGGGAGTTTGACGGGGGGTATGCGGAATTTGCTTTGGTTCCCTCTGCCATCGTAATTCCGTTCGAAAGCGACCTTCCTTGGACCACCTTGGGAGCGGTACCTGAAATGTTCCAGACTGTTTCAGGTTCCTTGAACGAAGCACTAGAGATGCAGGCGGGCGAACGTCTGTTGATTCGCGGAGGAACTTCCTCCATCGGGATGCTCGCCTGTCAGTTGGCAAAAGTCAAAGGACTGACCGTCATCTCTACTACGAGAAACCCGGACAAAAAGTCGGCGCTTCTTCACAACGGAGCGGACCATGTTGTCATCGATGAAGGCAGTGTAATAGAGCAAGTCAGGGCGCTTTTTCCAAATGGAGTCGACAAAGTCCTCGAACTGATAGGAACGCGCACCCTCAAAGATTCGTTGAAGTGCATTGGCAAAAAAGGCGTTGTATGCATGACGGGGATCCTCGGCAACGAATGGACGATGAAGGAGTTCACGCCTATGGATGACATTCCTTCTACAGGTAGGTTGACCGTATACACCGGAGGTTCCATGGATTTAGCGCAGGACCTCTTGCAGGAATTCCTTGAAGAGGTAGAAAAAGGCAACGTACACCTGAACATCGATCGCATCTTTAAGCTGGACGCAATGGTGGAGGCCCATCAATACATGGAAGACAACAAAGCCAAAGGCAAGATCGTGGTAACACCCTAGATGGAATAAAGCAGCCTTGAACTGAAGTACATTTACCATTCTCTGAGTAGTGAACCTTTAGCGGCATGACCCAATTGAAGAACCCCTCTGTCGATTTTTTTTTCGCCAAGGAAACGCCTTGGAAAGAAGCCTTCGAGCAACTGCGATCCTTGGTGCTTGACTGCGGCCTAAGCGAAGAGTTGAAATGGGGCGTTCCATGCTATACTTTTCAAAACAGTAATGTTGTGCTGATGCACGGATTCAAGAAGTATTGTGCTCTCCTCTTTCACAAAGGAGCCCTGCTAAAGGACAGCGATGGAATCCTAATCCAGCAAACGGAAAACGTTCAATCAGCGCGACAAATTCGTTTTACCAATATCAAAGATGTAATCGACCAAAAAGCGACCCTCAGAGCCTATGTCTATGAGGCCATTGAAGTTGAAAAAGCTGGATTGAAAGTCCCTCTTAAAAAGACCTCGGAGTTTTCGATGCCCGATGAATTTCAGCTGAAGTTGGATGCCCTTCCCTCGCTGAAAGCGGCTTTTGAAGGGTTGACACCTGGACGACAACGCGCGTATATCTTGCATTTCTCCGCCCCCAAGCAATCCAAAACGCGCGAAGCCCGTATCGAAAAATACATCCCCCACATCTTGAGTGGAAAAGGATTCCACGATCGATAAGGGCTCAACGCAAGGATCAACTTTTAGGGCTTCCTTTGCATTCTTCCCTGAAGGGTTGATTCAGTATTGGATGCGACCCAAAAGACGGACCACTTGTAAAAGACACTCATGCCAGAAGCCAACACAACTCCTCAAGCCATCCTGCAGAAAATGGGCATTGAAGCGCTCAACGCAATGCAGAAAGAGGCATTCGCCGCCATCCAATCGGGTGACGAGACGATCCTTCTCTCTCCAACCGGAACAGGAAAGACTTTGGCCTTTGTGCTTCCGCTGCTCCAATCACTTGACCGAACAGCTGAGGGTGTTCAACTCCTCATCTTGATCCCCTCCAGAGAATTGGCCATTCAGATCGAGCAGGTGATCCGCGACATGGGAACGGGTTTTAAGATCAATGCCTTCTACGGTGGGCAGTCTTTCTCGAAAGATCGCGAGGCGCTCAAACATCCACCCACCATCCTGATCGGAACCCCAGGACGCATCGCAGACCACCTAAGGAGGAGCACCTTTGAGACCAACGGCATTCACACCCTTGTGCTGGACGAATTTGATAAATCGCTTGAAGTAGGCTTCGAATCAGAAATGAAGGAGATCCTGCGCTCGCTCCATAACCTGAAGAAAAAGGTACTCACTTCGGCCTCCCAAGAATTGGATGTTCCACCTTTCGTACGTCTCACTTTACCGACAAAAATCAACTACCTCCAGAAAGGGACATCAAAGCTCCAGCTCAAGGTAATCCATTCACCCTCCAAAGACAAGCTAGACACTCTGGTAAAGGCCCTCGCCCACCTCGGAAACAAACCGGGCATTGTCTTCTGCAATTTTAAGGACAGCATTGATCGCGTCAGTACGTTCCTGGATGAACATGGCATAGCACATGGCTGCTTTCACGGAGGTATGGAACAACAAGACCGAGAACGGGCATTGATCAAATTCCGAAATGGAACCCACCAACTGATCGTCGCCACGGATCTCGCCGCCCGTGGATTAGACATCTCCGAAATCGCGTTTATCCTGCATTATCACTTTCCCCTGCGCGAGCATGAATTCACGCACCGCAATGGGCGCACCGCTCGGATGCACAGTGGTGGAACTGCTTATGTCATTCAAGGTCTTGGGGAGAAGCTACCGGACTATATGGATAAAATGGAGGATGAAAAGCTGACAGAATCCCCTGTCCCCTCTCCGTCAACTTGGGAAACAGTATTCATTTCAGGAGGCCGACGTGAGAAAATATCTAAAGGCGACATCGCTGGCCTTTTTATCAAACAAGGAGGGTTGTCCAAAGAACAGCTCGGCGTAATTGAAGTCAAAAATGATTGTGCATTTATTGGTGTCCATAAGGACGGAGTCGAACAACTCATCAAAGCAACAGACAACGCCCGTTTGAAGAAAAAGAAGATCCGAGTGAAACTCGTTTAATCAGCTCATCGTTTCCTTGATAGCATGCTAGGTTGAAAAATGGGCTTAGTTTTCCAACATATGTAAGAACCCCTCATGCATGTTCAGCACGATTTTCCATTCGCAGTCACTTAATAACACCAAATGGCATACAGCAGTTTCCTAGCCGACCGTGTCGAACAACGCTTGCGCAGCAAGGGCCTCACGGAGATGAAAAAGATGATGGGCGGACTCATTTTCATGGTAAATGAAAAAATGTGCGTCGGTATCGATATAGACAAAAAGACGGGTATGGACCGCCTCATGGTTCGCGTGGGCAAGGCATCTCACGAACAACTGATCTTCAATAAAGGCAGTCGCGCCATGGACTTTACAGGAAGGACTATGCGCGGATTCCTCTACGTAGACCCCGACGGTTTCGACACTGAAGAAGACTTGGACTGGTGGGTGGAAAAGGCACTTGAATTCAATCGTTCTATTTAACCTACTAGCATGAACTCCATTGGACAAGTCACAGCGCCTCATGGCATAAACATCGGATCCAAAACCGCTATAAAGCTCGATTTTTTTCAGCGGCTTTTTGATGAATTGCGTGGACGAGATATCCCGCAGGACATGGTCGAAAAGATCAACACACATATACTCACGATCAATAGCTTGAGCGGTTCTGAGGCCAAATTTCGACGACTTATGCGCCGATCGCAAAGGAAGATCCTTGACCTGCTGGTTAAAGAGCTGAAACTCGTTCCAAAAAACTACCATCGAAACATGTGGGTCGGGTTAGGAATGGCCGTTTTCGGCGTACCCATCGGCGTCTCTTGGGGGATTTCGGCTGAAAACATGGGTATGATTGGAGTTGGAATACCTCTTGGAATGGTCATAGGTATCGCCATCGGAACATCCATGGACAAGAAGGCCTTGGCAGAGGGAAGGCAACTCAATGTGGCGATGGAATATTGAGCAACAACAGCCTCTAGACGTAACCCAAGTCACATAATCCCCGATCCTTTAGGGCCACCTTTGATGAAATCAATACATCAGATATGTCCTATTACTTTAACACAACGCTTTCCAAGGTTTCATTTGAAAGTGCCATCACATCTGTAACTGAAGCACTGAAAGCTGAGGGTTTCGGTATTCTTACCGAGATCGACATGCAACAAACACTGAAGAATAAGCTAGGCGTAGAAATGGGACGTTACCAGATCCTCGGTGCTTGCAATCCCCAATTTGCGCACAAGGCGGTATCGGAAGAAAATAAGATCGGGGTCTTCTTACCCTGCAGCGTGGTGGTACGTGAGACCGAAACAGGTGAAGTAGAGATTGCCATCGTAGATCCAATCGCTTCGATGCAGGCGGTCGAGAATCCAGCACTTGAGCCAATTGCAGGAGAGGTGCAAGAAAAACTGAAGCGCGTTATTGCTTCGCTGTGATCTAATCCTTTGGAACTTGGATCAATTCGATTTTGGCGTTTAAGACCATTTCGTTGAGTGCCTTGATCTCAGTAGTTTTCAAAGCCTCCCACTTGCCCAACTCTGCATCAATCATCCCTGTCATTTCGTTGGCAACAGCAATCGCCTGATCCGTCGGTCGGTAATCTCCGTAGGAAGCTTCGCTCTTGACTGCGGCCAATTTGTTGTTCAATCGAATCGGATAATTCAAAGGATCTTGACCGCTCTCGTTCTTCGTCTGATAAAGGGCTTCTTCTATGGCCGTCATGGATTCTTGTATGGACTTGATTTGGTCCTTGATCTCAACGTGTGCCGAATCATCGCCAAGCCTGTCACTCAGATCCTTCAGCTGCCCGCGAATGGCGCGAATATCTTTGATGGCCTCATGGGTCTCGCTCAGCTTTTCGTTCGATTGCTGAACAAAGTCAAATTGCGCCTTGAGGTCTTCGATGGAAGACGTGGATCGAGGGTCTGCCAAAATGGTGAAGTCGGTCTCAACACGCTCTCCATTCAGACTGAGCCTAGCTTTATACTCGCCCGGCAGCGCCTTTGGGCCAGCGAGTCCACCTGCCCATAAAATCATGCCTGGAAATCCATCCGCATTAGGGTAGCGCATGTCCCAAACAAAATTGTTACTCCCTTGCTCTGCTGTAAGCGAGTCCTTCTTTTCTTTGGCTTTTGAGCTGAACTTTCGGATCAAGCTTCCATCCTTTTCAAGCAGTTCGAAGATGACCGTGTCTTTGGATGAAACTGCCTGATTGACGTTGAAGAAGAATTGCACGCCGTTGTGATGATTTTGACCTGCCGATCGCGGTGGTTTGCGCTTTCCATTGAAGGCTCCCATTCGGTAGGCATCCACAGGCCTGAATAGCCGAATGACATCATCGGTTGCGTTGGAAGAGAGCTGATGAAAAAGCGATAGGTCGTCGAGGATATAAGCACCTCTACCCTGCGTTGCGATGGCCAGGTTCTTGTCTTTGATCACCATATCCGTGACCGGCGTGATGGGCAAGTCAAGCTGCATACTGCTCCAATTTGCACCATCATTGAAGGATATAAACACGCCGAATTCGGTTCCAGCATACAAGAGTCCCTGACGATCCGGATCTGCCCGCACGACTCGGGTGAAGTGATCGGCTGGAATGCCATTGGTGATCTTTGTCCAGGTCTTCCCATAGTCCTTGGATCGAAACAAATAAGGTCGATAGTCTCCGGTTTTGTAAAGTGTTCCCGCCAAATAAACGCCGCCCTTCGTAAACGGATCTGGATCGATGCTGTTCCACATGAGGTGCTTTGGTGCGCTGGGTGGCGTCACTTCTGCCCAAGTTTCGCCTCCATCTTTCGAAAGATTTACCCGACCATCGTCTGATGCCGTCCATAATAGGTCCTTTTCATACGGCGATTCACATGCAGCGAAAATCGTTGCGTAGTACTCGACACCGGTATTGTCTTGGGTAATCGGACCCCCAGACGAAACTTGCTTCTCGGGTTCATCACGGGTTAAATCAGGACTGATCACTTCCCAGGATTGTCCTTCATTGGTAGTGACGTGTAGGTGGTTCGAAGCGGCGTATAGCTTGTTGGGATCATGCGGCGAAAAGAAAATAGGGAAGTTCCACTGGAAGCGATACTTGAAATCTTCTACGCCATGTCCTATTGGGTTATCGGGCCAGATATCTACCAGTCGAAATGCATCGTTGGAGTGGTCAATCCTTGATAGATATCCTCCATAACTGCCTCCATAGACAACCTCTGGGTTCTCGGGGTCAGGCGCAAGGTGTGCGCTTTCTCCTCCTGCCGTCGATTCCCAATCGCCCTCATCAATGCTTCTTCCTGCGGTTCGATGCGGAATGCGCAGGGTAGAATTATCTTGTTGGGCCACATAAATGCGGTAGGGAAAAGCGTTGTCAGTGCTGATCCGGTAGTACTGTGCCGTTGCCTGGTTGTGGTAAGAAGTCCAGTTTTCTCCCGCGTCATAACTCACTTGGGCCCCTCCGTCATCTCCGACGATCAGGTTCTCGTTGTTGTCTGGCGAGATCCACAAGTCGTGGTGATCACCGTGTGGGGTGCGGTAGGATTTGAAATTCTTTCCTCCGTCATCCGATCGCCAGAATTGCACGTTCATGACATACACCCGATCCTCATTGATCGGATCGGCGAAGACCTTGGAATAGTACCATGCTCGCTGACGCAAATTGCGGTCTTCCGAAACTTTTGCCCAAGTTTTTCCGGCGTCATCCGAACGGAATAAGCCTCCATTCTTTGCCTCAACCATGGCGAAGACACGATCAGAATTTGCTCCTGAAACCGAGACACCGATGATACCCAAAGGTCCGCTGGGCAATCCCTTGTTCTCCGAAATGTTCTCCCACGTATCTCCTCCATCCGTACTTTTCCAAAGACCAGATCCCTCTCCACCACTGCTCAGGCTGTAAGGCGTTCGTCGCACATTCCATGTAGCGGCAAATAGGATCCGTGGGTTGTTAGGATCATAGGTCACATCTACGGCTCCGGCTTGAGCGCTTGCGTAAAGCACTTTCTTCCACGTCTTTCCACCATCGGTGGTTTTGAATACGCCACGTTCAGGACTATCCTTGAAGAGATCCCCGATCACCGCGACCAAGACAGTATTGGGATCCTTCGGGTGTACACGGATTTCTCCAATCTGTGTCATTTTCGCCAATCCGATGGGCTCCCAAGTCTTTCCCGCGTCATAAGAGCGATAGACTCCACCGTATCCAGGAGAAACGTTTCCACGAACTGTCTTCTCACCACAGCCGGCATATACAATATTGGGATCCGACGGACTTACCCGCACTGCCCCCATCGATCCTCCAAAAAATCCGTCGGACGTATTTTGCCAGCTATTTCCTCCATCGGTCGTCTTCCAGATTCCACCACCAGTAGCGGCGAGATAGAATACATTCGGTTGGCCAGGCACACCACAGACCCCACTAGCCCTTCCTCCACGGTGGGTTCCGACAAATCGCCAGTGCATCGCTTTGTATGCATCAGATTGAAAATGCGTTGGAATTTCTGATGCCGGTTTCAACTGATTCTTCTGTGCGAAGCTCGTTTGACCAACAAGGCAGATCGAAAACGTGAGGATGAAGGTCAGTTTAATCATGGGAAATAGTTTCGAAGCGCAAAGTAGTCAAGAGGTCTAAAAATCTGCATTCTTTACCACGAGAAATAACTACGCATGTTCTATAAACGTTATTTTTGAAATCCACGTAATACTATGAAAAAGAACCTGCTACTTTTCATGGGCTTGGTTATGGGCTTTCTGATCATCCTCACCCTAAGACCGATTGACACATCCATTGAACACGCCTCTTCAATCGAAGCGATTGTCGATAGCATAGGATCCAATGAAGGCGCAGGAGATATTTCGCTGCACATCAAAGGAAGTGACATAGCATTCTGTGTAAATCAGGGAACCTCCTTTGGAATGCAGAACGAAGTGCTTTCAAGCCTTATGGAGGGCAAAGCGGCGCTCATCCACTATGCAGATCATTTCACACCTCTGGATCCTTTTGGAAGGCATCGGTACATCATTCAAATTTCGCTGGCTGGTTCGGTGATTTTTGATGAGAACAGGGATCCACACTTCATCCTTCCGCACTAAGGGGTCAATCCTGTTTCGATAGTTCCATTTCGTAATTCAAACCCAAGTCGTCGACACGTGTCCAAACCTGTTTCTTCTTAGCGTTATCGGCCACCTCCCAAATGATGGTCTGTTCGCCGCTATTAGCATTTCCCTCCATGGTCACGGTCGTTTCCGAATTCTCCCATTTGAATGCCTCATTATCATTGACAGCGTAGGTCTCGCTTAAGAAGGTGTAGGAATAATCAATGTTGTTCTTACCGGTTCCATCATTCTTGAACGTGATGGTTCCCACATTTGATAGTGGCGCAGTAAAGGGCAGGGATCCAGAAACACTGATTTCCAGTCGATCCACCGACCAAGTTCCCACAAGTCGATTGGAAAGTTGCTCCTCTTTAGAGCAAGCCAGGCATAGAATGGTAAGTAAGGCAATGACAAATATTCTTCTCATGGTTCTGAAAGTCTCTGTAGCGAAAACCAAGATACGCATAGCCTTTTTAATCGCATTCTTCTGACGTGACGATAACATGCCTTGCTAAAACGTAAGTCGTCAGAGATCTTCGAGTAGGATTTTTAGATTATCCTTGACAAAGGCGTCGAATTCTTGCTGGGTCAAGAATTTGCAATCCTCATCCACAGTGAATTCCGCATCATCAATCGCCTTCAGTCGAATATCCGCTGCCTTCAAGTGCATCAGGATGTCGTAATGCTCAATCTCATATTCCATTAACATTCCTTGGATGGCTCCGTAGACCGTTGCCCAATTAGGGTCAACCACCCCAAATTCATCGGAGACGTAAATGGTCTTTGGCTCGGTATCTCCTTCGAAGAAGAGGTTCACTTTTCTCACCGTTTTGCCTGCCATCTCTACCACCTCCTCGGTCTTCTCAGCTTTGAAATTCCCAAGGCTTTATCCTAACCTGAATTCAGCCGATGAATCGATCTTCACCCCGTACTGATCACCAAATATCTCAATGGTGTTGATCATCTCGTATGTATCCGCGTCCGAGATCACTTCCATTTTCAAGATGCCTGCAGCTGTCTTGAATGAGGTCTTCATCTTGTGGTCTTTGAAGGTGAATTTCAATTCTTTCGGCAACATCATCACGATGGCGCCGTCAGTATCGAGGTCTGGATAGGAAACCTCGTACAGTATCTCCCCCTCAGATAGTTCACTACTTCCACCTGTGTCGCTAGAACAAGATGTAATGAACGGAAGCAGAAACGCAAGCCACAAAACGGCACCTATTTTAACTTGACCCATCTTCATCAATCGGTTTGAATGATCAACGTTTTGGTGATCGACCAAAAATTTCCTGCATTGGTAATCTTGATCGAACTTGACTTCCCACTTGCGCTGATCTTGTAAGATGCGCTTGGGTGATCTGATATAATCTTAATGGCCTTCGTCGGAATGGTCAAGCCATTGAATTCACGCACGTCGACCTTGTTCAATTGGTCGAGATTGATATCCTCATTCAATTCAAACGTCACCAAGTTGGCCTTTTTGATGATGTCCATCGATTGGAGCTCCTTCTTACTCCCAAAAAAATAGAAGGCCGTATTGAGCTTTCGTTCACGAATCACGAGTTGCTCTTCTTTGCTGGTCAACTCACTCTCAAGATCCTTGACCTGGTCTTTGTATTTGCTCAATCCTTGCGATTGCAAATCATATTCTGTTTGCAATTCCGCATATTCGCCCAACACGTCATTGAGTTCAGCGCCCAACTCATTGAGGCCGCGGTTCATCACAGCAATTTTAAGCTCTTGGGCTTTGACTCTTTTGTCCAGACTGACGACTTGCTCGAGCAACAACTGCGCTGCCAGGTTATTTTTCCCTAGTGAATTCCGCAAATTATCTACAATGTTGCGATTGATGTTGACCAAGGATGTGACCGCTTTCACCTGGGCTATAATAACTGAATCGCTCGCCTGCTCAGCCAAACCATGCTTAATAGAGGCTTCAAGATGTTCAAGGGAATCGAGATAAGCGTTCACAAACTTCGCCCCAACACCTACCCGCGCAACGATCGAGTCTTGGATTCGGACCCTTTTCTTCAGGTCCTGATTTTCTTGAACGAGTTCATCCACATTGACATCGGATTCAGAGCCGCAACCAGCCATCAAAGCCAGCATTAACAACGTACCCAAAAGACGAACATAGAAACGACGTTTCGTTCTCATTGGTGGGTTGATTAGGTTAGTCCAAGCAAATATAGGAAAGAGTACTGCGGTATGTTTAGGAGCACTGACCTAGACTTCATCTTCCTCCCTAACCTTCAAATACCAATCCGGATCCTTGAATTTCGCAATCATCTCCCCGTAGGTTTTCTGCCTTTGCTCGGATATTTGGTAGGTGGAATTCTCACCAAAAATGGCCGAAAATATCACCGTGCTCTCATCGCCATTGTCATCCTTGAGAAAGATGCGCACGAGCTCTTGATCTCCCGCGTAGCTGAGTTCACCACGACATCCAGGACACCTAAAATCGATGTTCTCACCTTTTTCAAAATGGAGGCTAGGATGATAATGTACGCTGTAGTCTCCAAGCTTATCGCTCATCAAAACGACACCGCACATTCCCGCCGAATTCTTGACCGATAAAATCAGATAGCCATTGACATTTAACGCGACATTACAGTGAGGGCAACTATAGGTCGACATGGAGTTGGGTTTTAGGTTAGTCAGGAAAAAATACGCTTTTTCATTGAATACCCTGCTAAAACCTGTTGGATTTCAAGTGTATAGCCTCATTTTTCAAACGTGCAATTGGCAATCTTGCAAAGATCATTCTATCCCTCTTAAATAGATGGAAAGGGCGGCCCGTTGGATTTGACCCATAAAAAAAGCCCTCCGCTGCGCGGAAGGCTTTTAGATCTTCAAGTGGGAGCTGAGGGGTTCGAACCCCCGACCCCCTCGGTGTAAACGAGGTGCTCTGAACCAGCT